>CAVPUU010000033.1:0-85106 GCA_963709015.1 uncultured Alphaproteobacteria bacterium
GCCAATGTGCTGGCGCGCGCGATCGCCCGCGGCGTCTACGAGGCGACGGCTCTACCCTTCCCCGGCGCGCTGCCGAGTTGGCGCGATCGTTTCCGCTGAGGTCGCGAACCCGATCCTCCTTGGCGCGTTATCGCTTGAGGAGGACAGCATGCCGTCGAGCGCTATCGCGGATATTGCGTATAATCAAGACAGCAAACGGCTGACGGTGACTTTTGTGACCGGCCGCATTTACGAATACGTCGACGTTCCCAGCGATGTGGCGTCATCGTTCCAATCGGCTTCTTCCAAAGGCACCTTCTTTAACGCCTATGTTCGCGATCGCTACGACTTTCGGGAACTTACGTCGGCGCGCTGAACCGCTCGGCCCGATAGGGCGCCGGATCGCAGAACGGCGCTTCGCCCGCCATCATCTCCGCGATCATGCGCCCGGTAACGGGCCCAAGTGTGAGGCCCCAATGCGCGTGGCCAATCGCGAGCCACAGGCCGGGCAGGCCTGGCGCGCGGCCGATCACCGGCCGCGAATCCGGAAAGCATGGCCGGCTGCCGAGCCAGGTCTTATCGTCGGCGCGCTCGCCCAATGGAAATAATTCGCGCGCGTGTGGCATCAGGCGGTCGAATTGCACGGGCGTCGGTTCGGCATCGCGCGCCGCGAATTCGGCGCCGGTTGTCAGCCTTATGCCCTGCTCCATCGAAGTGATCAGATAGCCGTATTTGGTATCGACCACCGGCCGCGACAGCGCGGCATTGCCAGCGCCACGGAAATGCCGGTGATAGCCGCGCTTCACCGCCATGGGCAGCTTGAGGCCGAGCGGCTCGAGCAAATCGGGCGCCCAGGGCCCGAGCGCAATCACGATCTCGGGCGCGTCGACGCTGCCTTCGTTGGTTTCCACCCGCCAGCGATTGTCCGCCCGATGCAATGAGCGGGCGTCGCCCGTCAGCGGGACCCCGCCGAGCGCGCGAAACCGCGCGGTATAGGCGCGCGTCAGCGCCAGCGGATCGCTCAGACTTGCGGCCTTTGGCCAATAAACGGCGTTGGTGAAAACGGCATTGAGCGAGGGTTCCAGCGCCTGCGCGCCTTGCGCATCGAGAACCTCGAGCGGCAGGCCGAACTCACGCGCCAGATTGAATTCGCGCGTCAGTGCCGCGAAGGCGCGCGCGCTGCGGTAAACTTTGAGCCAGCCGGTCTTGCGCAAAAATCGCGTGGCGCCGGCCTCCTCCATCAGCGTCTCGTGCTCGGCGAGCGCGCGCGCAAACAGCGGCCGGTTGAGCCGCGCGGTCTCGGCGATGCGTTCGGGCCGTGACGCGGCGCGGAACGCGATCAGCCAGGGCGCAACCTTCGGCAAAAATGTCAGGTGGTAATTGGCGTCGCTGGCGCGTTTGAACGCCACCCGCATCAGCGCGCCGAGATCGGACGGAAAAGCCGGCGGCAGGATGGTGCTGCCCTCGATCACGCCGGAATTGCCGTAAGAAGTCTGCTCGCCCACGCCGGCGCGGTCGATCAGCGCGACGCTCAAGCCGCGCCTGGCGAGCTGCAGCGCGATCGAGGCGCCGACAATACCGGCGCCGAGCACGATGGCGTCCGTGCGTGCCATGAAGTTCTCTCCTCCCTTCGTCATTCCGGGACGGCACGTCCCGGAATGACAAGTGTATATGGATCATCGCCCTCGAAGGCGCTATCAAGGTCGCCCCAGCCCAGCCGGGCGGGGCCAAGTCGGATGTTTCCGACTTGGCAAACAAGGAATGCCGCACTCGGGTAGCCCCGAGTTCGGATGGGTTTTCCCTCTCATGAAATGGCTTGAGGCGCCGGCGGCCGCGCTCGCTTGGGTTGGCCGCAAGGGCACGCTGGTGGTGGCCGCTTCGCTGTTCGTGGGTCTCGCCGTCCCGGGCCTGGCCGCGCTGTGCCGGCCGTTCCTCGGCGAAGCCATTGTCTTGATGCTCAGCCTGGCGTTTCTGCGCGTCGATCCGGCCGATCTGCGCCGTCATTTCACCCAGCCCGGACTGATCGCCGCCGCCAGTCTTTGGACGATGCTGGTAGCGCCAGCCGTGCTCGGCGCGATCTTCCTGGCCTCCGGCCTCGACCGGCAAATGCCAGGGCTGTATTTCATGCTGGTGCTGCAGATGTCGGCGCCGGGCCTGACATCGTCGCCGGCACTGGCCGCGTTGATGGGGCTCGACGTTGCGCTCACGTTGGCGGGTCTCGTGGTCTGCACCGCGATCACGCCGCTGACCGCGAGCCTGTTCAGCCATTATTTTCTCGGCAGCGCGCTCGCCTCGCCCTTCGCGTTCGGCCTCAAGCTGTTTGCGATCATCGCCGGCTCGGCCTTGGCTGCGGCGGCGATCCGCCGCATCGCCGGGCGCGCCTGGGTCGAAGCGCAGCGCGAGCGCATCGACGGCTTGAGCGTACTCGCCATGTTCATGTTCGCGGTCGCCGCCATGGATGGCGTGGCCGACCACTTCCGCGCCGATCCATTGCTGGTCATCAAACTTACCGTCCTTGCGTTTGCGCTGGCGCTCGGGATGATCGCGGTTACGGCGCTGATCTTTCTGCGCGCCGGGTGCGCCCGCGCGCTGGCGATCGGCCTGATCGCCGGCAACCGCAATATCGGATTGATGATGGCGGCCACCGGTTTTCTGGTGCCGGACATCGCCTGGCTCTATTTCGGGCTGGCGCAGTTTCCGATTTATCTATTGCCGCATCTGCTGAAACCGCTGGCGAGGCGGCTCCAGCAGACGGGTTAGAATTTACGCAATTGCCGAGAGCGCAGCGGTTGCCGAGTTCAACAATTGTACCTGCATCTTGATCAGCTGCTCGAGCAGATTAGCCGTATTCTGCCCGCTGGTGCCGGTGCTGGATGCGCCATTGCCGTTCGCCGCTGCCGCAGGGGCGGTCATTTCAACCGTACTTCCATCGGCATAGGTCATCGTCGTCGTGATCGAGCCGTCCGGATTAGTAACGGTTTGCGTCGTTGTGCCGTCAGCGTCGGTTGACGACGAACTGGCTGCGCTTTGCCCCGACGATCCGCCGCCTTGCACCGCGCCGCCGCCATGCATGTGGTGATGGCCGTGGCCGGGCTTCGCGCTGGCGAGTTCGCTGTGGCTAATCGAGCTATCGCCATTGGCATCGAGCTTGGCGAACAGCGTATCGACGTCGGACTTACTGACTCCCGCACCGCTAAAAGCGCTCTCGAATTCCGACTGGCTGATCTGGCCATCGCCGTTGGTGTCAATCTCGGCGAATAGTTGCGACGGCGATTGTGCCGTCACGCCGCTTGCCGACTGGCCTTGCAACGAAATCAGCGCGGCCATTGTACCGGCACCGAATGGTGGACAGGCCGAATTGGCTGTACCGGTGGTCGAACTGGCGGCGGAATTCGTCTGGTCGGTGGCCACACCGGACCCCGATAGAGTTTGCAACAGTTCCGATAAGGGATCGGCGGTATTTGGCGCGCCGGCGGTGCCTTGCGCTAGCAGTGACTGTAGGTAAGACAGCGCATTGGACGATGCACCGACTGACATGGACATGACTCAAACTCCATCACTCCACCGGTCATCCCGGCGGACGTAGCCCCTGGCTGCGCGGACGCAAGGGCCGCGCCAGTCTGGTGGTAGCGCGGAAAAGCCGCGCCGCTGTTGCACTTGTGCACAGTTTCCGGCGCAGTCCTTGCTTTGCCGCGGTGCCCCGCATGGGCAATTCTTGCCGGCCGATCGGCGTTAATGCCGGGTCGAAAACCGCAACAGCCGCGCGTTGCTCCGCGGGCTCCGTCGTGTTAGGCGAACGGCGTTCGGAGACCGTCATGCGCCCGCTACTCATCGCGCCGTCAATTCTTTCGGCCGATTTCGCCAAACTGGGCGAAGAGGTGCGCGCAATCGAAGCCGCAGGCTGCGACTGGATCCACGTCGACGTAATGGACGGGCATTTTGTGCCCAATATCACCATCGGCCCCAACGTGGTGAAGGCGCTGCGTCCGATCACCAAAAAAACGCTCGACACCCATTTGATGATCGCGCCTTGCGATCCCTATCTCGAAGCGTTTGCCAAGGCCGGCTCCGACATCATCACCGTGCATGTCGAGGCTGGGCCCCATGTGCACCGCTCGCTGCAAGCGATCCGCGCGCTCGGCAAGAAGGCCGGCGTTACGATGAACCCCGGCACGCCGGTCGATACCATCGAAAACGTCATCGATCTGGTCGATCTCATTCTGGTCATGTCGGTCAATCCGGGTTTCGGCGGCCAAGCGTTCATTCCGGCCGCGCTCGATAAGATTCGCAATGTGCGGGCGTTGGTCGGTGCGCGGCCGATCGATATCGAAGTCGACGGCGGCATCACCGCCGAGAACGCAGCCAAGGCCGTGCAGGCCGGCGCCAATGTGCTGGTCGCCGGCTCCGCCGTGTTCAAGGGCGGCAATTACACAGGAAATATCGCGGCGATCCGTAACGCGGCGGCGATGGCGCGCGGGGAAGCGGCGTGAACTCAACTCAGAGGCGGGGATGGTGGATGATGTAATTCCCGACGATGTTCGGGATTTCATCTTACGACATATCGATTCTGTTGCTCAACTCGAAGCACTGCTATTGCTGCGCGCCAATAACAACGAAAGCTGGGACGCGGCGCGATCGGCCGCAAGGCTCTACACCGGCGAGGAGGAGATCAAGAAGGTGCTTACGCAGCTATGCGCCGACGGGCTGTTGTCACATAGGGACGGCGTCTATCGTTACGAATGCCCGCCGGAGGTGCAGGCCGCGGTCGACCGTCTGGCGGAAGCCTATCGTCGCCATCTCATCCCCGTGACTAATGTGATTCACACCAAGCCTCGCCGCATCCGCGAATTCGCCAACGCGTTCAAATTTCGCAAGGACTCCTAGCGATGGCCGCAGCGATCTATAGCCTGTGCACGCTTACCGCATTGTTCTGCGCTTATCTTCTGCTGCAAGCTTATCGGAGGGGAGGCTATCGTCTTCTGCTCTGGAGCGGCCTGTGCTTCGCCGGACTGACGCTGAACAACATCCTGCTCGTAATCGACAAGATTCTCTTGCCGCTGGTGGACTTGTCCGTTTGGCGCACGTCGGTGTCACTGGCGGCGATGACGATACTTCTTTACGGCCTGATCTGGGACACAGAATGAGTGCGTCGATAAGTTTGGTCTTGACCGGCGGGGTCGCGATGGCATCGTTCGTTGCCACACTATTCTTTTTGCGTTTCTGGCGGCAGACCCGCGACGGCTTCTTTCTGTACTTTGCGATCGCATTTGCGATCGATGCCGCTTCACGCTTTGTTTTCGGATTGGTGCACGTATCCGACGAAACCGAGCCCTTTTATTTCGTACCGCGTCTTATTACGTTCAGTCTGATCATTCTGGCGATCATTCTGAAGAATCGCCCAAGAAAGCAACGCTGATCATGCCGGGCTCGACTGCGATCACTGGCTGTATAGAGTGGAACATCTCTAGTATCGCGGTGCATCGATGATCCCTCGTTACTCCCGCCCCGACATGGTGGCACTCTGGTCGCCGGAGACGCGTTTCCGCATCTGGTTCGCTATGCGTCCAATTCGGCGCGGTGCCTTTCAGTCACCTGCTCAATGACCGCCCAATTTTTCGGCTGGTATTCAGCCATCGCGAGCGCGAGAAGTTCGTAAGGGTCTAATCCAAGAGCACGAGCGAGTCCCGGTATCCGGTTGATTGGTAATTTCGCTTCGCCGCGCTTGATCATCGAGATCATATTCTGCTGGTCGAAATCCAAATCAATAGCGATCCGGCGTTGCGTCTTGCTACTGCTGGCCACGGCCTCGTTAATAACTTCATGAACACGTCGTTCGCTATTCGTCATCATTATTGCGCCTCCAATAAAGAAATCTTCGCCTCCAACGCGCATCGAGCCGCCTGCAGCCGCTCTGGAGCAACCTTGCACGAAAGATCTTCGCGTCTCTTTCGACCAAGAAAATATGCGATGCGTTCGGCATTCGCGCCGCTTGGGTGCGGCAACCCACTCAAAATTCGCACGCGATCAAGATTTAGTTTCGCGGCGACAGCTTCCACCGCTTCCGAGACCTTTGGGCCTAAAGGAACGAAGTCGCTCTTTGCAGCGCTGCCATCTCACCCGCAAACCACGCCATTAACTGGTCGCGTAGTAACGAAGTAGAGTGAATTGAAGGAGCACCCGAATAGTTGCCGCCATCTACGAAGACAGGATAGCGCAGCGCTGATGTGAAATGGACCCGCCTTGCGTCAAAGGTCCAAAGAGATGCCGTGGATTGAATCCCGAGAAGCCGATGCACACCGATACTGTCGAGAAGACTAACTAGATTGGTGCGCATTGGTCCGGAAAAACTTGCAAATACCTTCGCGCGCGCCATAGCCTCCTCATTGCTAACGCCTGACTTCAATGCGCGGCGAGCCTCAATAAGAGCATTACCCATCTGCTGCCTGCCGGGAGTGAGCCCGACAATCACAACCTCCGCTTTGGCATTGATGTGATCAAAAGGCGCGAATACCACCTCAATGTGTTTTCCGCCGAAAGTGTCGCCCGCAATTAAGAATTGCTGCGGTCGACGCACCTCGGCTGCAAGTTCCGAACTCAGTCATGCTGCGAAGCCGAGAGGCATATTGAGAAAAGATATCATCGTTGCGCATTCGCTGGTCCCTCAATTGAAGATCGCACGTGATGCATAGGCCGCGGTGATGATCCGGCCACCTACTGAGACCACATAAGCATTACGGTTCCGGTATGAGCCAACAGCCTTTGCGATCTCGCGTCCTGCTACGCGTCGCAGCTCACGCATGCTTTGCTTGGTAAGCGCGTATTTGCGAGCGCCGTCGCCCGCTTCGCGCGAATGTCCAAATTCCATAATCAATTCTGCGATCATTGGCGGTATGCCACGTGAAGTGAATCGCTCATGGGCGTGTTGCGTAATTTGATAGGATACGGTCATGGTGGGGGGTCCTAAATGGCTTAGAGAAGAACAAAGTGAGCGCACTTCGCGCGTTCAATCGTTCGGGATCTTGTGGTCGGGATTTGCGGCGAGGAATTCCAGATCGGACGCATCAAGTCGTTCCATCGGACTCCGGCAACAGTTCCCCAGTGACCACTTGAATTCGGTCGGCGCCAATATGGGACCGACATACGCTGGAGTTCGCCGAGCGCCAAATCGAAATTGGAAATCTGAACTTCCGAGCCCTTCTCGCCGACCGTAAAATTTGTGCCGCGGCGCAGGCCTGGATGGAATGCAGTGCCATCGCGGGCGATAGGGACGAAAACGGCGCGTGACAGCGGAGCTTGTCGTTTGATGTTGTATTGCGGCAAGCGCTGTTCACGCCAAACCGAATTCCAAAACTCGGGCCGACCGGCCAGCCAAGTGAGCGCCTCATCGGCGGGGACGCGACCGCCATCAGCGGAGAACACGCGATTGGCGCCCGACATCATGTTACGGACGCGACCCTCTGAAACACCGCCAAATTCAGCGAGGGCTGCGGGTTCGATTGACCGACCGTTATCGAGAGCCCATGAATTCGAAGCGAGCCGAACGAGCCGCCAGAGATCGGAGTCGCCTCCGGCGTTGATGCACCATTCAGCAATCGGTGTGGCAGCGAGAACTCCTCGGAGTTCTTCACCATCCGCCGACGCGTTGGGCAAGTTCACTGCTCGCTACTTGCCTCTTCATCAAGGACAATTCCGTAGATTGCGTAGGCCGCTAAATCGTGCAGCTTCCCGCCGAGGGGCCATTCCGAAAAGCAGTTGCTTCTCGATTTGTCGAGAGCGCCACGCCATTCCGCCGCGGTCTCCATCAAGTTGCCGGATGCTTCGACAACACCGGCAACAATGCGAGCCATAGCGGCGTCGGCGTCATCTGAGCCAACAATACGGCTCAAATAATCACCAGCCTTTGTAACGATTTCAGCGAGTGTGATGCCTGCATCAATCTGGTTGCCATATTGCTCATGGAATATTTCGCGCCGCTCAGCGAGCCCAATTTCTCTGCTAATCGCTTGATCCATAAAGAGGCCTACATGGGTTATTTAGTGATCTCACGTCTTATAGCATAATCCCTCTCGCTTGTCAAGTCCGGCGTAAACAATTGATTTTCAACGAGTTTTCTTTGTTGCTGGCCGAATTGAGGTTGGCCCGACTATCTGCTACGGGTGTGCAATGATCCCGCGTTACTCTCGTCCCGACATGGTCGCGATCTGGTCGCCGGAGACGCGCTTCCGCATCTGGTTCGAGATCGAGGCGCACGCCGCCGACGCGATGGCCGAACTCGGCGTCATCCCGAAGGACGCGGCGAAAAAAATCTGGGAAAAAGGCAAGGCCGCCAAATTTGACGTCGCGCGCATCGACGCCATCGAGGCCGAGGTCAAGCACGACGTCATCGCCTTCCTGACCCATCTGTCCGAAATCGTCGGTCCCGAGGCGCGCTTCGTGCATCCGGCATGACATCGTCGGACGTGCTCGACACCTGCTTCAACGTGCAGCTCACGCGCGCCGCCGACATTCTGATCGCCGATATCGATGCGCTGCTCGCCGCGCTCAAGCGCCGCGCGCTCGAACACAAGATGACGCCGACGGTCGGCCGCTCGCACGGCATCCATGCCGAGCCGACGACTTTCGGGCTGAAGCTCGCTTACGCCTATGCCGAGTTCGCGCGCGCGCGCGAGCGGCTCATCGCTGCGCGCAAGGAAGTCGCGACCTGTGCGATTTCCGGCGCGGTCGGCACTTTCGCCCAGGTCGATCCGCGCGTCGAAGCCCATGTCGCCAAGGCGATGGGACTCGCCGTCGAGCCGGTCTCGACCCAGATCATCCCGCGCGACCGCCATGCCATGTATTTCGCCACGCTCGGCGTCGTCGCCTCCTCGATCGAGCGGCTCGCGACCGAAATCCGCCATCTGCAGCGCACCGAAGTGCTGGAAGCCGAAGAATTCTTCTCCGAAAAGCAGAAGGGCTCCTCGGCGATGCCGCACAAGCGCAATCCGGTGCTGTCGGAGAACCTCACCGGCCTGGCGCGCCTGGTGCGCGGCTATGCTTTGCCCGCGATGGAAAATGTCGCGCTCTGGCACGAGCGCGATATCTCGCATTCCTGGGTCGAGCGCATGATCGGGCCCGACGCGACGGTGACGCTGGATTTCGCGCTGGCGCGGCTCACCGGCATCGTCGACAGACTGCTGGTCTATCCGGACGCCATGCAGAAGAATCTCGATAGGCTCGGCGGGCTTGATCCACTCGCAGCGGGTGCTGATCGCGCTCACGCAGAAGGGCGTGCCGCGCGAGGACGCCTACCGGCTGGTGCAGCGCAACGCGATGAAGGTGTGGGACGGCGAGAACGAATTCCTCGCGCTGCTGAAAGCCGACAAGGACGTGCGCGCGAAATTGAGCGACAAGGAACTCGATGCCAATTTCGACCTCGGCTATCACCTCAAGCACGTCGATACGATTTTCAAACGGGTGTTCGGGACGACATAGGCAACTGCGCCTAAGCCATCCACGGCCGGCGGCGCAATTTGCCCCAGATCCAAATCGGCGAAAGCAAGATTGCCACAATCAGTACCAGAAGCCCTATTGCGATTTCGAGGGTCGGCACGAAAAGTCCGCGCCAGATATTGCGATAGAGCCAGCCTGTAAGCGGGCGCAGTGCCTTGGCCACCGCATTACGCCAATCGGTTCTCGGCTGAGCGGCCGTAGGCATGCCCTTGTGCTTAGCCCACGCCCACTCGGCCAGCACCTCGATCCGCCGCTCCAGTCTGTTCGACCAAACGAAGAAAACCCAGGCCAGAAGTCCCAACGACACAACCGCGGTCAATGGATAATCTGCGAAGGAATTGCCCACTCGGCTCGCCCATCCGAACCCGATGGCGCCGACAAGCCATCCCCACGCCGTGGCAATCCAGTGCGGCAGCGCCGAGCCGATGGAATTGATGAGTGCATTGCATCGCTGCGCCAGCCACGTCGGCAAAAACGATCCAACGACGTGGGCAAGGCCTAGCCAAATCCCAGCAAGCGCCAACTCGATTGTATGAAGAATTGGCTTCGGCCAACTCGAGACGAGCAGCAGCGCAAACAAACCGACAAACGCGGTTAGGCTCAGCGTCACAAAATATGAAACACGTCGCCACCACACCAAGTCCCAGGCGTTATCCATGGCCTTGGGCTCGGCCGACGGTTTCCGCACGTCGTTGACGCTGAAATCGCAGTCGAGGCTCACCGGCTCGTAGTCGCGCCGCCACGCGAAAATCCGACCGTAGGCAGCAGGATGGAGATGCACGGTCGGCACCGTCACACCGTGATTTCTGTCATTGCACAGGGCCGCAACCCGACGCGGTCCGTAGCGGTAATAGCCGGCGGTACCGGCACGCAAGTCGTATTGCTCGCCGTCGGGATTGACGTGCGCCGAAATCTCCTTGCCGATGATTTCATCATAACGCAGCCCTACGGCGTGCGCCTCGTCCATCATCCACTTGAGCGCCGTGTGGGCCAATCCGTCGTCCGGATAGCCGCCGCCGACATTGGCGTGCACACCGGCAAACCAGACCTGCTGGATCGTGTCCGAGCCAAGAATGCGGGCCTCGCGATCCTCGGGATGATCCTTGACTAGCTCGTTCCAGAGCACCGGCCGGAATGTCGGACGTTCGTCGTCGAGCGAAAGCGCATGGCGAATCGTGAGCAGTTTGTTGGATGGATCGCGATCGGCGAAGCTCATCGGCCAAACCCGTTCGTCGATCGCCAGCTTGAGCTCATCGACGGGCATGCCGTAAGCGTCGACCGTATCCCAGACGCCGAGGAAGCGGATGTCGGGAAACTGTTGTTGGCAATCGTTGATATCGAGATTGATCGTCGGCATCTTGCGGCCGTTCTCGACGTCGTAGCGGGGCTCACGCAAGATGTGGTGGTAGATCATATGCCGCCGTCGCGAGGCGCGGATAAGGTAATCCCGGCGATAGGCCTCGTAGGCCATTTTTACGCAATTGGTGAGGTCGGCTTCGCTGATCGTCTTGAGGATCCCGCACTTGCCGATCAATCCCATCACCAGGCGGATGGTGAAGGCGCCGCGGCTGAACCCGAAACCATAGATTTGATCGCCCAACTCGTAATTGCGGCAAACGAAGGTGTAGAGGTCCTTGACGTTTTGCCAAACACCTATGCCGAAGGCGCCACCGAGGGCTGCGAGCGGCTTGAAGTTCTCGGTGCCGACGCCGTTGTCGTAGTAGACGATCTGCAACGGATCATCCGGAGACGACGGGGGCTTGATATCGATTGCCTGATAGAGCCGCCAGACATTCGTCTTGAACGGACTCGCCGAGCTGTTGCCGGTCCCATCGGAGAAAAGAACGATATTCTTATTCATTGCTCGCCCCCTCATTTCGCCCGCGGGAGTGTCGCCGGAATTGATACAACCTGCAATAGAACCGCCGAACTTGTGCAGCGACCGCAGCAGGGCGCGTCCTGGCACGGCATCTCCGGCCCATTGTCACCAGCCGATCTGCATGTCTTAGCTCGCGATCTCCATGCCAAATCATACTCAAACTTCCGCCCCGCGACCATCCTCATCTTCGATTCCGGCGTAGGCGGGCTCACCGTCTACCGTGAGGTCGCCACCGCGCGGCCGGACGCGGCTTACGTCTACGTCGCGGACGATGCCGGCTTCCCCTATGGCAATCTCACCGAGCACGCGCTGATCGCGCGCGTCACCGACATCGTCGGCCAGGCCATCGTCCAAGCACGCGCCCGATCTGGTGGTGGTGGCCTGCAACACCGCCTCGACGCTGGCGCTCAAGGATCTGCGTGCGCGCTTTTCGGTGCCCTTTGTCGGCACCGTGCCGGCGATCAAGCCGGCTTGCGCGCAATCGAAGTCCAAGCGCATCGCGGTGCTGGGCACGCAGGCAACCGTTTCCCGCGAATATACCCGCGCTTTGATCCGCGAATTCGCCGCCGGTTGCGAGGTCGACCTGGTCGGATCGTCGCATCTTGCGGCCTTTGCCGAGGCCGAACTCTCCGGCAAGCCGGTCGCCGATGCCGCGATCAAGGCGGAAATCGCCCGCTGTTTCGTGGACGCCGGCGGCAGGCGCACCGACACCGTGGTGCTGGCCTGCACGCATTATCCATTGCTGACCGCTCGCTTTAAGGCCAACGCGCCTTGGCCGGTCGACTGGCTGGATCCGGCGCCGGCGATTGCCCGCCGCGTCGGCGACCTGCTGCGCGACCGCCCGACCGGTGCGCCATCCCCGCCGCCGCGCATCGTGTTCACCTCCGGCCGCGCGCCTCCCCGGCGCTCGCCGCCGCGCTGGCGGGATACGGCTTCTAGGGCGCGTAATCACAAAATAGGCCGCATGTCCGCTCTACCCAAAAGCACACAAACGCGGCGCGTTTGGTTTGTCCGTTAAGGGCCAAAAGCGACGATTGTCTTCTGGAATGTGATCTCTGTGACGGCGTCATCAATTTCTTTTAGATCATGAAAAGACTTGCAGTTCCTCATCAAACGAAAAAGCGATTTTTTACCCTGCCGCTTTGACATATCTACAACCGTGACGTGGATCGATCAATGACGCGAATTGCAAGAATTGAATGTCGAGATGGGTGTCGGTTGTGTAAAAACGATTCTTGCAGGGTCGTTTGGCGCAAGTATTGATTTCAAACTGAATGTCGTCGGCAGGCGCATGGAAAAATTTGCCAATGGCGTAGAGCTGCATTTTGTCGCGCGCTGCAGATTGCTGGCGGCCGTTTGACACAGCCCTAGGTGCCCATTTCGCGACCGAGCCATTCAGCGTCCGCGCTATCCCACGTCCGCTGCACCGCCAGTAGTTGTCCGCGTTATTGCGGCGCGGCGAAAGACGCAACGTGCACAAGCAGACGCGGCGGGCTGGATACAATTACGTTAAGACTAGCTACCTTGATATGCAATAAGGCTGCTCGGCATCCGGATGGCAAAGTCCAGGCTGGCAGGCATCAGCGCACTCAGCTGTGTTGTGCCCCCGCTTTGTGCACTCATTCAGGCAAGTCGCTTGATCGGTCGTCATTGTCAAAGCAGCCGCAGCTTGGGCATCGCCGCTTCCGACGGCAGCCTGAGCTTCGGACCGGGTCAAGGTTCGCTGAGCGGCAAAAGTTGAACCAGCGAGCAGCATGGTGAGCAGTACACAAAGCACAAGGCGCATGACGTCACTCCTTCGTGGCTATCCGGCCTACCCCACAAGGCCCCGCACGGAACAGACCAATTGCTGTTACGATCGTTTCGGCTAGGGTCGGTACGCATCACTAATAGCTAGGTCGAGCCCACCGCAATCACTTGCGGATTGTCAAGGCTTTACGTTGCCAGGCATTTTTTAATTAGCAATTGTTTGCTCGCGACTCTCAGCAGGTTTCGACGGAATTAAAGCAACACATCGTACCGCATTCTAACGGTGCCCTTGAAGGTCATGGCCATGTCGGAACGGGTCATTCGCGACCGATCGATCAGGAGCCAAAATCGACCTTTGTCCGCTGTTCCCCAAGAGCCGACATTGGAAGGTGTATCCAAGGCTCTATTTGGCTCGCCGTTTTATGAGCCCGCGCCCTAGGCAAACAGATGCGGCCACACTTCCTGGCCGCCGCGCCAGATCATGTCGCAGGCGACGTAGAGGACGATGGCCAAGCCCACATAGGCGATCCAGCGGTGGCGGCTGAGCAATCGCGCGATCAGACCCGCCGCAAAACCCATCAGCACGATCGACAGAGCCAGGCCGAAAACCAGCGCTTCGAGATGGTCGCGCGCCGCGCCCGCCACCGCCAGCACGTTGTCGAGTGACATGGAGACATCCGCCATCACGATCTGCCAGGCGGCCTGGGCGAAGGTCTTGGGCGGCGCGCTCAATTCGCCGACATCGGCCTGGCGTTGACCGCGCAATTCCCGCCACATTTTCCAGGCGACCCATAACAACAGGATGCCGCCGGCGAACAACAAGCCGACGATGCCGAGTAGCTGCACGGCAAAAAGCGCGAACACGATGCGCATCGCCGTCGCTGCCAAGACACCAACCAGAATGACTCGCGGGCGCCGCGCGGGCGCGAGGCCGGCGGCGGCAAGCCCGATGACCACCGCATTGTCGCCCGCCAGCACCAGATCGATCATGATGACCTGGAGAAAGGCGACGATCGAAGCCTGTGAAAACAACTCGTTCATGGGGTTTCGATAGCACCGGACAGCCGGTTTGACACCCGCGCCCCTAACCCCTAAAACCCGCGCACCTTGAGGGCTTTAGGGCCCTCTCGGCGTTCGCAACCCGTGGCAAGACCTTGCGCTTTCGAGGTTCTGCCTGTCGGTTCCGGAGAAATCCGGAACAGAGGAGGGAGCGATCCTCATGATGATCGACAACAACAATCCGAGGACGCGATGACCAAGCGCATGGAATCCAAGTACAAGCTCGACCGCCGGATGGGCCAGAACATATGGGGTCGTCCCAAGAGCCCGGTGAACCGGCGCGAATACGGCCCCGGCCAGCACGGCCAGCGCCGCAAGAGCAAGCTCTCCGACTACGGCGTGCAGCTCAAGGCCAAGCAGAAGCTGCGCGGCTATTACGGCAACATTTCCGAGCGGCAATTCCGCGGCATCTATGACGAGGCGATCCGCATGAAGGGCGACAGCGGCGCCCACATGATCGGCCTGCTGGAACGCCGGCTGGATGCCGTCGTCTATCGCGCCAAATTCGTACCGACCGTGTTCGCCGCCCGCCAGTTCGTCAACCACGGCCACGTCAAGGTGAACGGCAAGCGCGTCAATATCCCGAGCTTCAGGGTCAAAGTCGGCGACGTGGTCGAGGTCAAGGAAAAGTCGCGTCGGATGAATCTGGTGCTGGAAGCGCAGGCTTTAGCCGAGCGCGACGTGCCCGACTATATCGAGGTCGACGGCGCCAAGCTGACCGCCAAGCTTTCGCGCGTCCCAGTGATCACCGACGTGCCCTATCCGGTGCAGATGGAGCCGCATCTGGTGGTCGAGTATTACTCGCGTTGACCCTCAAATCCGGCCGTCACCGCAACTGCTGGATCGAACGCAAGCCCGCCCAAGCGGCGGGGCTTCGCATTTGCAGCAGCCCCTTACCACCGCGCGTGTGCGGTGCACAATATTCTGTAGTGGGTCTACCGCTTTTTTCTACATCTAGTGGCGTTTCTGCGGTAATTTCGTGCGTCCCAATCAAAGGGGCATGGCTAGGGAGAAATCGCGATGAAAGGGATCGATACCGTCAAAAGCTGGATCGGAGCGTTGACCGAAATCGGGTTGATGTTGTTGGCGTTGGCGATCGTGTTGGCCCTTCTGGTCGGGTCGAGCCTCCGATTCTTTGGCAGCGTCGCCGCCAACATCATGGGCTTGGTCAAGGATATGGGCTCGAACGGCCTCGTCGGGCTGATCACGCTCGGATTCATTTGCTGGCTGTTCTCGAACCGAAAGCTCGCCTGAGGTCGGCTCGTTCCGAGGCACTGCGGTGGGGGGCCCAATGCTCCCCACTCGCTCTAATCCCACTTGTTTGCCGCGTTAGGGCTCTGCGTCAGCCTGGGGGCTGTGCCATGTGGAAATTCGTGACCGCCGCGAAACTTGTACTGTGGGAGTTCGTCGAGATCGCCTTCCTGGCCGTGCTTGCGTTGCTGTTGATCTTCATGCTGCTCGGGCAGAATGCCGGCCCCTATGTGGCGTCCGTCGCCGACAACGTGACCAAATTCGCCACCGGCGCCAGTTCCGGGCTGCTGGAGTCGTGCTTGTTCTGGCGATTATCTACCTGGTTTTGCGGCGGACCAAGGCCGAGAGCCGCCCCGCGCCACGTGCGCCGCGCAAGACGTGAAACGAGGCGCGGTTTAGCGCGAGCGCGATCAACGCGCCTGCCGATGGTAATTATTGGTTAGTGGTGTCGCCGGTGGCCGCCCCTCAGGCGCTCTGACGGACCGGCACGCCTTTGTCCTTGAGCGTCTGCTGCAATTCCCCGGCCTGGAACATCTCGCGGACGATGTCGCAGCCGCCGACGAATTCGCCCTTCACGTAGAGCTGTGGGATGGTCGGCCAGCTGGAATAGGCCTTGATGCCGTCGCGCAGTTCGGCGGAGTCGAGCACGTTAAGGCCTTTGTAGGCCACGCCCAGATGGTCGAGGATCTGCACCACCTGGCCGGAGAACCCGCACTGCGGAAATTGCGGCGTGCCCTTCATGAACAGCACCACGTCGTTTGCCTTCACTTCATTGTCGATGAATTGCTCGATGCCCATGAGATTTCGGTCCTTTTGAGCGGCGCCGCGCGGCGACCCGCTTCGATTGCGATATATGTAGCCCAGATACAGCCGCCACCCCAAGAGGGATTGGCCGCAAATCAGGCGGCTTTCGGGACGTAAAAGGTCCCTTCCACCTCGAAAATGTCGTCCTGGTTGAGCTTTGCGACCTCCACGATGGTGCGCGGCGGATAAGGCCCGCCGCCCCATAATTCCTCCTGAACCTTGTTCACCAGCGGGCGGAGCAGGGCCATATCGGTCACGAAAACGGTCAGACGAACGCAGTTCGCCAGGCGAGCACCTTCGGAATTGGCAATGATCTGCATGTTCTGAAATGCTTGTCTGATTCTTTGTTCTGGGCCGCCAACGAGCGTGTCGGTCGCCGGGTCGATGCCGCGCATGCCGGCGACGAACACGAAATCTCCGGCGCGCATGCCCAGGCTCCAGGTGCCGGTCGGCTTGATCGCGCCTTTGGGCGAAAGAATTTTAATGCCGCGGCGCGAAGCCATTAGGCGTCCGGCGTCGCGGTTTGCAGTGCGAGCGCGTGCAGCACGCCGCCCATCTGGGCCTTGAGCGCCTCGTAGACCAGCTGATGCTGCTGCACCCGCGACTTGCCCTTGAACGAGGCGGAAATCACGGTCGCGGCATAGTGGTCGCCGTCGCCGGCCAGATCGCGGATCGTCACCTGCGCGTCCGGGATGCGCGCCTTGATCAGCCGTTCGATCTCGCCGGCATCCATCGCCATGGTGGACCACTCCCCCCGATTTACGCTTGCGACAGCTCGCCGGCCATATAGGCCGGCAGCCAGCCCTCGAAACGCTCGCGCAACATCGTGACCAGGATGCGGCGCTCGCCGGAAAGCGTCAATGCGTCGCTGCCGGTTGTCCCAATTGCCCATACCGGCACGCTGGCCGCCTGAGCCCGCTTGAGCACGGCCTCCGTTTGCGCCGCCGGCACGGTGATCAAATAGCGCGCCTGGTCTTCGCCGAACCAATAGGCATGCGCCGGGATGTCGTCGGGCGCCGCGGTCAGGCTCGCGCCGATGCCCGAGGCCATCGCCATTTCGGCCAGCGCCACCGCCAGCCCGCCGTCGGAAAGATCGTGCGCGGCGCTCGCCGTGCCGTCGAGAATCAGCTCACGGACGAAATCGCCGTTCTCGCGTTCCTCGATCAGATCGACCGGCGGCGGCGCGCCCTCCTCGCGGCCGCACAGTTCACGCAGATACATCGATTGGCCGAGCCAGCCGGTGGTCTCGCCGACGGCCAAAATCGCCTCGCCGTCGCGTTTGAAGGCGAGCGAGGCGGACTTGGCGAAATCGTTGAGCAAGCCGACGCCGCCGATCGAGGGCGTCGGCAAAATGGCGCGGCCATTGGTCTCGTTGTAGAGCGACACATTGCCGGACACGACCGGAAAGCTGAGCGCCTTGCAGGCTTCGGCGATGCCGCGGATTGCTCCGACGAACTGGCCCATGATCTCCGGCCGTTCCGGGTTGCCGAAATTGAGATTGTCGGTGATAGCGAGCGGCTTGGCGCCGACCGCGGTCAGGTTACGCCAGCATTCGGCCACTGCCTGCTTGCCGCCCTCGAACGGATCGGCCTCGCAATAACGCGGCGTCACGTCGGTGGTGAGCGCCAGGCCTTTCGGCCCGTTCTCGACCCGCACCACCGCGGCGTCGCCGCCCGGGCGCTGCACGGTGTTGCCCATGATGATGTGATCGTACTGCTCCCAAACCCAGCGCTTGGAGCACAGATCGGGCGTGCCGAGCAGTTTCTCGAGCGCATCGGCGGTGCCCATCGGCGGCGCGACATCCTCGGCCTCGATCGCCTTGGGCTTCGCCGCGCTGACGAAGGGGCGCTTGTATTCCGGCGCCTGGTCGCCGAGTTCCTTGATCGGCAGATCGGCCATCACGTCGCCGCCGTGCCGCACAATGAAGCGCTTATTCGGCGTGGTCTCGCCGACGATGGCGAAGTCGAGCCCCCATTTGCGGAAGATCGCCTCGGCCTCCTTCTCTTTCTCCGGCTTGAGCACCATGAGCATGCGCTCCTGGCTTTCCGACAGCATCATCTCGTAGGCGCTCATGCCTTCCTCACGGCAGGGCACCTTGTCGAGATCGAGCGTGACGCCGAGATCGCCCTTGGCGCCCATCTCCACCGCCGAACATGTGAGACCGGCCGCGCCCATGTCCTGGATGGCGATGACGCAGCCTTTGTGCATGATCTCAAGGCAGGCCTCTAACAGCAGCTTCTCTGAGAACGGATCGCCGACCTGCACGGTCGGGCGCTTGGCTTCCGAATCCTCGCCGAATTCGGCCGAGGCCATCGAGGCGCCGTGGATGCCGTCACGCCCGGTCTTGGAGCCGAGATAGACGATCGGCATGCCGACGCCAGAAGCGGCCGCGTAGAAAATCTTGTCCTTCTCGGCGATGCCGACCGCCATGGCGTTGACCAGGTTGTTGCCGTCGTAGCGCGCGTGAAAGCGCACCGAGCCGCCGACGGTCGGCACGCCGAAGCTGTTGCCATAACCGCCGATGCCGGCGACCACGCCGGACACCAGATGCCGCGTTTTGGGATGCTTGGGATCGCCAAACGACAAAGCATTAAGGCAGGCCACCGGCCGCGCGCCCATGGTGAACACGTCGCGCAGGATGCCGCCGACGCCGGTGGCGGCGCCCTGGTAGGGCTCGATGTAGCTCGGGTGGTTGTGGCTCTCCATCTTGAACACGCAGGCGAGCCCGTCGCCGATGTCGATGACGCCGGCGTTCTCGCCCGGACCCTGGATCACGTGAGGGCCTTTGGTCGGCAGCGTGCGCAGATGGACTTTGGAGGATTTGTACGAGCAATGCTCGTTCCACATGGCCGAGAAGATGCCGAGTTCGGTAAGCGACGGCTCGCGGCCGATCAGATCGAGCACGCGCTGGTATTCGTCCGGCTTGAGGCCGTGTGCGGCGACCAGTTCGGGGGTGATTTTGGGCTCGTTGGAGATCACGAAATGCGAACTCTGTTCCTTTTTACCCTCTCCCCTTGCGGGAGAGGGTGGTTCGAGCATCGCGCTAGCGATGCGAGAACCGGGTGAGGGTCAGCTTCACTGCAAGTCCGGATCCCTCACCCGGCTCGCTTCGCTCGCCACCCTCTCCCGCAAGGGGCGAGGGTCTATGCCGCCCGATCGAGAGCTTCGACCAGCCCGGCGAACAGCCCGCGCCCATCGGTGACGCCGAGGGCGGCTTCGACGTGATTTTCCGGATGCGGCATCATGCCGAGCACGTTGCCGCGCGCGTTGACGATGCCGGCAATGGCGTTGGTCGAGCCGTTGACGTTGAAGGCCGGGTCGCTCGCGCCGTCCGGCGACACGTAGCGGAAGATCACCCGCCCTTCGCCTTCCAGACGCGCGATGGTTTCGGCATCGGCGGCGTAATTGCCTTCGCCGTGCGCGGTCGGCACGCGGATCACCTGCCCGGCATTGTAGCCGCGCGTGAACGGCGTATCGGGGCGCTCGACCTTCAGGTAAACGTCGCGGCAAATGAACTTGAGGCGCGCATTACGCATCAGCACGCCGGGCAGCAGCCCCGCCTCGCAGGCGATCTGGAACCCGTTGCAAACCGCCAGCACCAGTCCACCCTTTTCGGCATGGCTGCGCACGGCGTCCATGATCGGCGCGCGGGCGGCGATCGCCCCGCAGCGCAGATAGTCGCCGTAGGAAAAGCCGCCCGGGATCACCACCAGATCGGTGCCGGCGGGAAGCTCATGCTCGCCGTGCCAGACCATCGCCGGTTCGCGGCCCGAGATCAGCGCCAGCGTGCGCGCCATGTCGCGCTCGCGGTTGATGCCGGGGAAAACGACGACGGCGGCTTTCATCGGTTGACCGGCCTCCGCCTCATGCCACCACCTCGACCTTGTAATTCTCGATCACGGTATTGGCCAAAAGTCTGTCGGCAGCCTGCTTGAGCAAAGCCTCGGCCTTAGCCGGGTCGGAACCCTCGATTTCGATGTCGAAGACCTTGCCCTGGCGCACGCTGGCGACGCCGGCAAGCCCAAGCGAGCGCAGCGCGCCTTCGATGGCCTTGCCCTGCGGGTCGAGGATGCCGGTTTTCAGGGTGACGGTGACGCGGGCTTTCATTTCAGAGCCTTATGCCGTGATTCGCTCGTCATGGCCGGGCTTGTCCCCGCCATCCACGCCTTAATGGCTTTAGGTAAAAGACGTGGATGCCCGGCACAAGGCCGGGCATGACGTTAAACACGGCAACAGGAGCGCTAAATCCGTTGCTTAGCTCTTCACCAGCACCGGGCCGGCGCCGCGAGGCGGCTCGCCCTCGTTCATGATGCCGAGCCGCTTGGCGACCTCGGTATAGGCCTCCAGCAGCCCGCCGAGATCGCGGGCAAAGCGATCCTTGTCGAGCTTGTTGTTGGTCTTGATGTCCCACAGACGGCAGCTATCGGGCGAAATCTCGTCGGCCACGACGATGCGCATCACGTCGTTCTCCCACAGCCGGCCGGTTTCCATCTTGAAGTCGACCAGGCGGATGCCGACGCCGAGGAAAACGCCCGACAGGAAGTCGTTGACGCGGATGGCGAGCGCCATGATGTCGTCGATTTCCTGGGGGCTAGCCCAGCCGAAGGCGGTGATGTGCTCTTCCGACACCATCGGGTCGTTGAGCGCGTCGTTCTTGTAGTAGAACTCGATGATCGAGCGCGGAAGCTGGGTACCCTCGTCGATGCCCAGACGCGTCGCCAGCGAGCCGGCGGCGACGTTGCGCACCACCACCTCGAGCGGGATGATCTCCACCTCGCGGATCAACTGCTCGCGCATGTTGAGCCGGCGGATGAAGTGGGTGGGAACTCCGATATCGTTGAGGTGCTGGAAGACGTATTCCGAGATTCGGTTGTTGAGAACGCCTTTGCCTTCGATCACCTCGTGCTTCTTGGCATTGAAGGCGGTCGCATCGTCTTTGAAGTGCTGAATCAGCGTTCCCGGCTCGGGGCCCTCATAGAGGATCTTCGCCTTGCCCTCATAGATACGGCGGCGGCGACTCATCGGGGTATACCGTGGTTTTTGAAAGTCCATGGGATGCCGTGGCTCCTGTTCGTGTCGTCTCGAGATCCGCGGCGGCGGGACCGGACATTTGCAATTGCGCTAAAACGCTCCGGGCACGAGGTCAAGCTAGCCCATCGGTAGAGGCAGCACAATCGCAAGCGCAAGACGTTTTCCACTTGGCAATTCCGCGTCAACAACACTGCCGCATGTTGCCTTGACGCTTGGCTGGCGATATGCAAGGCGGCAGCGGTTGTCTGTGTGTACCAGCGAGGACGGCATGACCACGACTTTCGACAAGCGCGAGGAGGGCTTCGAGAAGAAGTTCGCGCACGACGAAGAGCTCCGCTTCAAGGCGAGCGCCCGGCGCAACAAGCTGCTGGGCATGTGGGCGGCCGGGAAAATGGGGCTTTCCGGCGCGCAGGCGGAAACCTACGCCAAAGAGGTCGTGATGGCCGACTTCGAGGAGGCCGGCGATCACGACGTTTTTAGGAAGATTCGCAAGGACTTCGACGGCAAGAAGGTCGCCATACGCGACCAGGACATCCGCCGCACCATGGACGAGATGATGACGCAGGCGATCGCCCAGATCAAAGCGGGCGGCTGAGGTGGCGGCTTTCACCCTCGCCCGCCGCCTGCGCGCGGGCGAAATTGTGTATTGCGGCTGGTGCGCGCTCGGCTCGCCGATCGTGGCGGAGGCGGTGGCGCGCGAGGGTTTTACCGCCGTCAATATCGACCAGCAGCACGGCCTGTGGGATGTGGCCGCGACCGTTACCGGCATCGGCGCCATTCATGCCGCCGGTTCGGCGCCGATCGTGCGTGTGCCGTTCGGCGATTTCGCCATGGTGAGCCGCGCGCTGGATTTCGGCGCCGAGGGCGTCATCGCGCCGATGATCAACACCGTCGAGGATGCGCGCAAATTCGTCGCCGTCGCAAAGTTTCCGCCGCTCGGCGAACGCAGCTGGGGCCCGAACCGCGCGATCATGCTCGGCGATTTCGCCGATCAAAAGGCCTATCTGCGCGACGCCAACGAACGCACGGTTACGTTCGCGATGATCGAAACGCTTACGGCGATGGGCAACATCGATGCGATCGCGGCGACGCCGGGCATCGACGTGCTGTTCGTCGGTCCCTCCGATCTGTCGATCACGCTGAGCGATGGCGCCGTGCTCGATCCGCTTTCGAAAGAGGTCGAGGCCGGGTTGGCGGAGGTCGTCGTGGCGGCCAAGAAGGCGGGCAAGGTCGCGGGGCTTTATTGTGCCAATGCCGAGCGAGCCGTGGCGACGTCAAAACGCGGGTTCAAATTCCTCGCCGTCGGCAGCGATCTCGGTTTCCTGCGCGAGGGCGCGGCCCCGCATTTCAGGGCGCTAAAAGGCTGACACCGCCAGCGCGTCGAGCAGTTCGCCCACGTCCCGCTCGACCTCCGCCGCCTGTGCCTCGACCACCCGGTAATGGTGGGCTTCCAGCCAGGCGCGTTTGTCGGCGCGCAGCCGCGCCGCCGCAGAGTCCTCCGCCGCCGGTACAAGATCGATCACGCATCTAAGCGGAAACGAGACGAAATCGGCGATGTGCGGGCCGATCGGCACCTGCCGCTTGAAGCCGCGGCCGGCAAAGCGGCGGTCATTGACCAGCGCCTGCCACAACGCGCGCTCGGCGTCGGTCGGGTTGCGCCGCAACAGCCGCGGCAGGCCGCGCAAGGGTGTGCGTTCGGACGGCGCGCGGGCCGCGCCGTGTTCGGCCAGCAGTTCCCGCAGCCGCGCGGCGCCCGCGCCGTCGAGCACGCCGCCGCGCGCGGGCCCCTTGCGCCCTTGCGAAATCGCCGTGATCACGCCGTGCAAAGTGCGGATATCCTGCTGGGTCGGCGCCATGCGCTGAAAAATATTGCGCAGGTTGACGCCCATGGTGCCGCGCTTTTCCTCGGGGCGGAAAAACTCGACCTTGTCGAGTTCGCGCTCCAGATCGGCAAAGAACGCATCGAACTGCTGCTTGGCTGCGGGCGGCGATTTTTGCGGGGCCACGAACGGCAGGTCGCCGCCTTGCTGCCTGAACCACTCGTAGCCGACGATCACCACCGCCTGCGCGAGATTGAGCGAGGCGAAAGCCGGGTTGACCGGCAACGTCAGGATGCGGTCGGCGCGCGCGACCTCGTGGTTTTCGAGCCCGTTGCGCTCGCGCCCGAATACGACGGCGACGTTTTCCCCAGCCGCCACCCGCGGCGCCGCCTCGGCCGCCGCTTGCGCCGCCCCGATCACGGGCTTGGCCTGATCGTGATTGCGCGCGGTCGCGGCCAGCATGAACGAACAGTCGCCGATCGCGTCGGCCATGCTGTCATAAAGCTGCGCGCCGTCGAGCACGCGGTCGGCGCCCGCCGCCATCGCGCGCGCCTTCTCGTTCGGCCAGCCCTGCACCGGCTTGACCAGGCGCAGCCGCGACAAGCCGAAATTGGCCATCGCGCGCGCCGCCGCCCCGATGTTCTCGCCGAGTTGCGGTTCGACCAAAACGACGATCGGCGCCGGCCTCTCGATCCAGCGTTTGGTCTTGTCGGTGCCGGCTCCGGGCATGAAAATACTCCGTCCGCGCGGTATAGCGGCCCTGTCGCCGCCGGGAAAGAACGGTAAAGCCTCGCCGCTTTGACAGGGCTTGTTCGGGTGCTATAGGCACGCCCGCCGGCCACTCTCCCCCGTCCGCGCGACTTGCAAAAGGTTTTATCCGTTATGGCGAAGATCAAGGTAGCAAACCCCGTCGTCGAAATGGACGGCGACGAGATGACACGTATTATCTGGCAATTGATCAAGGACAAGCTGATCCATCCCTATCTCGATATCGACCTGCTTTATTACGATCTCAGCGTCGAAAAGCGCGACGAGACTAATGACCAGATCACCGTCGACGCGGCCGAAATGACCAAGAAGGTTGGCGTCGCGGTGAAATGCGCCACCATCACGCCGGACGAGGCGCGCGTGAAGGAATTCAACCTCAAGAAAATGTGGCGCTCGCCCAACGGCACCATCCGCAACATTCTGGGCGGCGTGATCTTCCGCGAGCCGATCATCTGCAAGAACGTGCCGCGCCTGGTGCCGGGCTGGACCAAGCCGATCATCATCGGCCGCCACGCCTATGGCGACCAGTACCGCGCGACCGACATCCGGGTGCCGGCGAAAGCGACGCTGACGCTGAGCTATGCCGGCGCCGACGGCAAGAAGGTCGAGCACGAGGTGTTCAAGTTCCCCGATTCTGGCGTCGCCATGGCGATGTACAATCTTGACGGCTCGATCCGCGATTTCGCTCGCGCCTCGATGAACTATTCGCTCACGCGCGGCTATCCGCTCTATCTCTCGACCAAGAACACCATCCTCAAGGTCTATGATGGCCGCTTCAAGGACGTTTTCCAGGAAGTGTTCGACGCCGAATTCAAGGCCGAGTTCGACAAGAAGAAGATTACCTACGAGCACCGGCTGATCGACGACATGGTGGCGGCGGCGCTGAAATGGTCGGGCGGCTATGTTTGGGCCTGCAAGAACTACGACGGCGACGTGCAGTCCGATATCGTGGCGCAGGGCTTCGGCTCGCTCGGCCTGATGACCTCGGTGCTGCTGACGCCGGACGGCAAGGTGGTTGAATCGGAAGCCGCTCACGGCACGGTGACGCGCCACTACCGCGAGCATCAAAAGGGCCGCGAGACCTCGACCAATTCGATCGCCTCGATCTTCGCCTGGACGCGCGGGCTGGCGCACCGCGCCAAGCTCGACAACAACGCCGCGCTGGCGAAGTTCGCGGCCACGCTGGAGAAGATCTGCGTCGATACGGTGGAAGCCGGCTCTATGACGAAAGACCTGGCGCTGCTGGTCGGCCCTAACCAGAAGTGGCTCTCCACCGGCGGTTTCCTCGACAAGGTCGACGAGAACCTGAAGAAGGCGATGGCAACGTAGGAACGCGCGGCCTTTCGCTAGCTGTCATGCTCCGCGACCCAGCCTACGCTTGCTTCGCGAGCTTCGGTGAAGACGGGTCGCGGGCGATGACATCTTTCAATCTCCTCACGCCTCAATACAGCCGCACCGCATAGACCGGCGGCAGGTGAGCGTTGACCAGCTGCCAGGCTTCGCCGGCGTCCTCGCTCACCCACAGGCCGCCGGTGGTCGAGCCCATGGCGAGCTGGCGGCCGGCATCGTCGACGTCGAGGCCATGCCGGTACACCAGGTCATAGGCGTCACGTTGCGGCAGGCCGGCGCGCAGGCTCTCCCAGGTCTTGCCGCCGTCGCGCGTGCGCGAAACGGCCAGCGCGCCGTCGCGCGGCACCCGCAATTCATCCTTGATGGCGGGGACGAACCAGGCGGTGAGCGGGTCCTGTGGATGCGCCACGACCGCGAAGCCGAAATCGTCGGACGGCAACTTGAGCGGCGTCCAGTTGCGGCCTGCATCGGTCGAGCGGAAAATGCCGCAATGATGCTGCATCCACATCGTGTCGGGCGCGGCCGCGCAGCGCGCGACGCGGTGGGGGTCCTGGCTTTCCAACGTGCCGGCTTGCTCCGGCGGCAGGTAGGTTGCCACCATGCCTTTGCCGTGCAGCGTCCAGCTTTTGCCGGCATCACCGGTCTCCCACACGCCGCCGCAGGAGATGGCGACGAACAAGCGGGTCGAGTCGCGCGGATCGGGCGAGACCGTGTGGATGCCGGCATCGTCATAGCCGCCGCCGAACCATTTCTCGCGCTCCGGCACATTCCACAGCGCGCTTACGTGTTCCCAATGCTCGCCGCGATCGTCGGAACGAAATAATCCTGCCGGCAGCGCCCCGGCCCACAGCCGCCCCGGCTCGTCGGCGCCGCCGGTCTCCAGCGTCCAGATTTGAAACAGCGCCGGCGCGCCGGCGGCATTGGCCGGGAATGCCGGCGCCGGCAGTTCAGCCCATGTTTTGCCTTTATCATCCGAGCGATGCAGCTTGCTGCCGAAATGGCCGTGCTTGAGCATAGCGTAGAGCGTGCCGTCGCGCGCGTCGTGTAGCGCGGCAGTGACCGCGACGCCGGGGAAACTGCTGCGTTCGACGGCCCAGCCGCCATTTTTCTGCGCGACCTGGAGCAATCCCTTGCGCGTCGCCACCAGCATCTGTTCGGCCATGGATATTCTCCTTGCGCATCATCTTGTCCGAAAACCGGTTCCCATCCCCGATCAAAGTCGACGACATGCTTTTCGGGGTGAGCGCTAGCCCCCTGAAAGCGCTTGCATGACGTAAAGCTTGGAGTCAGGGCGGATACCCTGGGCGAGCGCCGCTTCGCGCGACAGCCGCTTGCCGTCGGCGAAGATGCAGACGTGCTTGCGCAACTGCCCACGGTCGTCGAGCACATAACCGCGCACATGCGGCAGTTCGGTGAACACCTGCCCGAGCGCGGCGCCGACGGTGTCGCCGCCGGCGGTCAGCGGACCGTTCGGCACGATTTCCCGCAGCCAGCTGGTGAAGTGGAGTTCGGCCATGCCACGGAAAAATAGACTGCGAACACGGCCCGCGCCAGTGCCGAGGCTATCCGCCCGCGAGCGCCGCTTCGATCGCCTTGAGCGCGTCGTCAGCCTTGGAACCGTCAGGGCCGCCGGCCTGCGCCATGTCGGGCCGCCCGCCGCCACCCTTGCCGCCGAGAATTTCGGCGCCCTTTTTCACCAGATCGACGGCGTTGAAACGCTTGGTGAGGTCTTCGGTGACGCCGACCACCAGCCCGGCCTTGCCGTCGGGAGAAAGGCCGACGATGGCGACCACGCCGGAGCCGACCTGCTTCTTGCCTTCATCGGCGAGGCTGCGCAGGTCCTTTAGCTCGATGCCGGAGACCGAACGCGCCAGCAGTTTCACACCCGCCACTTCACGCAAGCCCACGCCCGCAGCATTTGCTGTTGACGTTCCTGCTGCGAAGCCGGTGCCCATAGCAATTTTCTTTTTGGCGTCGGACAATTCGCGCTCGAGCTTCTTGCGCTCGTCGATGAGCGCGGCGATGCGCGCCGGCATTTCCTCAAGTGAGACCTTGAGTTCGGAAGCGGCGGCTTTAGCAACCTGAACCTGTTTATCGGCGGATTTACGCGCAATCTTGCCGGTGAGCGCTTCCAGCCGCCGCACGCCGGCGGCGACGCCTGAATCGGTCAGCCCGCCGATCAGGCCGATATCGCCGGTGCGCCTGACGTGGGTGCCCCCGCACAATTCGACCGACCAGCCGAGCGTGTTGCCGCCGCCATGTTCATGATTCTGGCCCATCGCCACCACACGCACTTCGTCGCCGTATTTCTCGCCGAACAGCGCGCGGGCGCCGGAGGCGCGGGCGTCGTCGAGCGCCATCAACCGCGTCGTCACGGCCGAGTTCTGCAGCACGATGTCGTTGGCGATGTCCTCGACCTTCTCGATCTCCGCCGCGGTCAGCGGCTTGGGGTGCGAAAAGTCGAAACGCAGCCGGTCGGGCGCGACCAGCGAGCCCTTCTGCGCCACGTGGTCGCCGAGCACGCTGGCGCAGCGCCGCGTGCAACAGATGCGTGGCGGAATGGTTGTGCCGGATCGCGGCGCGGCGCGCGTGGTCGACGTCGAGTCGCAGCGCGTCGCCGGCTTGAACGGCGCCCTCGCTCGACCTCACCATGTGCGCGAACAGCGTCGCCGGCTTCTTTCTGGGTGTCGATGACGGAAGCCGCCGCCGCGCCGCGCATCTCGCCGGCGTCGCCGGCCTGGCCGCCGCTTTCGGCGTAGAACGGCGTCTGGTTGAAGACCGCCGCGCCGCTCTCGCCGGCTTCAGCCGCGTCACCTCGCGCGCCGTCCTTCAGCAGCGCCAGCACCACGCCTTCGGCGCTCTCGGTTTCGTAGCCAAGGAATTCGGTGGCGCCGAGCTTTTCGCGCAGCGCGAACCATACCGCCTCCTGCGCCGTGTCGCCGGAGCCGGCCCAGCGAGGCGCGCGCCTTCGCGCGCTGGCGCTCCATCGCCGTCATCGAAGCCGGCGAGATCGACGGCGATGCCGCGCGCGCGCAGCGCGTCCTGGGTGAGGTCGAGCGGGAAGCCGTAGGTGTCGTAGAGCGTGAAGGCGGTCTCGCCGTCGAGCACGTCGCCCTTGCTCAGGCCGGCGGTCTCCTCGTCGAGAAGCGTCGAGGCCGCGCGCCAGCGTGCGCGCGGAAGCGCGTCTTCCTCCAGTTTCAGCGTCTCGGCGATCAGCGCCTCGGCGCGCATGCAGCTCCGGATAGGCCTGGCCCATCTCGCGCGACCAGCGAGGGCACCAGCCTCCACATCAGCGGGTCCTTGGCGCCGAGCAGTGCGGCGTGGCGCATGGCGCGGCGCATGATGCGGCGCAGCACATAGCCGCGGCCCTCGTTCGAGGGCAGCACGCCGTCGGCGATCAGGAAGAGGCCGAGCGCGCAGGTGGTCGGCGATCACCCGGTGCGAGGCCTTGTGCGGACCGTCGGATCGGCACATTGGTCAAGTCGGCGATGGCGCGCGATCAGCGTCGCGGAACAGATCGATGGCGTAATTGTCGTAGGCGCCCTGCAGCACCGCGGCGATGCGCTCGAGCCCCATGCCGGTGTCGATCGACGGGCGCGGCAGGTCGATGCGCTGGCCGTCGAGCCTGCTGATCGAACTGCATGAAGACGAGATTCCAGATCTCGACGAAACGGTCGCCGTCCTGTCGGCCGAGCCGGGCGGGCCGCCGGGGATGTTGTCGCCGTGGTCGTAGAAGATTTCCGCGCAAGGGCCGCAGGGGCCAGTGTCGCCCATCGACCAGAAATTGTCGCTGCCGGCGATGCGGAGAATGTTACTGTCGGGCAGGCCGGCGATCTTCTTCCACAGATCGAAGGCGTCGTCGTCGTCGACATAGACGGTGACCAGCAGTCGATCTTTCGGAAGCGCGTATTCCTTGGTGACCAGGTTCCAGGCCAATTCGATGGCGCGTTCCTTGAAATAGTCGCCGAACGAGAAGTTGCCGAGCATCTCGAAGAAGGTGTGGTGGCGCGCGGTGTAGCCGACATTGTCGAGGTCATTGTGCTTGCCGCCGGCGCGCACGCATTTCTGCGCGGTCGACCGCGCGGCTGTAGGGGCGCTTTTCGAGGCCCGTGAAGACGTTCTTGAACTGCACCATGCCGGCATTGGTGAACATCAGCGTCGGGTCGTTGCGCGGCACCAGCGGCGACGACGGCGACGCACTGCGTGGTCGTTGCCGGCGAAGAAATCCAGGAAGCTGCTGCGGATGTCGTTGACGCTGCTCATGGAACGCTGTGGCCTCGAATCCGGCGCGGATTAGCAGATCCCCGTCCGGCTGATGTTCGGGGCATCTAGCGGCGGCGTGGGAATCAGAAGGGCTGGCCTTCCCCCCGTCACGGGGAGAAGGCGCCGCCGCAGTCCGAAGGAGCGGCGAGCGATGAGGGGCCGGAACCGATAAAGCTGCGAACGGCGGCCCGCTCGCGAGCGGCCACCTCCCCGCCGCGGGGGTGAAAACGCCATCGCGGTCTCGGCGGCGACCGCTTTACGCAGCCGGGTACCGGGCGGCGAAGCTCGCCGCTCCTTTGGGTCACGCGTCCAGATGGTGCGATATCACAGGGCGCTGCCGCGCGCGCGCCGGAGTAAGCCGCTTTGGAGCGCATTTCGTCGATTCCGAATACGTCAGCATTGGTTCAGTGATTTTAGGCATATATTGCTCACGCCTCCGCCGCCTCGTCGTCGTCCTTCTCGCTCTCGCCCGCCATGATCGCCTCGGCGACGATGCCGGCAGTTCTGGCGCACCTGCGCCTCGATCTTGGCGGCGACGTCGGGATTGTCCTTGAGGAACTGCTTGGCGTTCTCGCGGCCCTGGCCGATGCGCGTGCTGTCATAGGAGAACCAGGCGCCGGATTTCTCCACCACACCGGCCTTGACGCCGAGATCGACCAATTCGCCGACCTTGGAGACGCCCTCGCCGTACATGATGTCGAACTCGACCTGCTTGAACGGCGGCGCCAGCTTGTTCTTGACCACCTTGACGCGGGTCTGGTTGCCGACAACCTCGTCGCGCTCCTTGATGGCGCCGATGCGGCGGATATCGAGGCGCACCGAGGCATAGAACTTCAGCGCGTTGCCGCCGGTGGTGGTCTCCGGCGTGCCGTACATCACGCCGATCTTCATGCGGATCTGGTTGATGAAGATGACCATGGTGTTGCGACTTGGAGATCGAGGCGGTCAGCTTGCGCAGCGCCTGGCTCATCAGCCGCGCCTGCAGGCCCGGCTGCACGTCGCCCATCTCGCCTTCGAGTTCGGCGCGCGGCGTCAGCGCCGCGACCGAATTGATGACCAGCACGTCGACCGCGCCGGAGCGCACCAGCGTGTCGGCGATTTCCAGCGCCTGCTCGCCGGCGTCGGGCTGCGAGATCAGCAGGTCGTCGACATTGACCCCGAGCTTGCGGGCATAGACCGGATCGAGCGCATGCTCGGCGTCGACAAAGGCGCAGATGCCGCCGAGCTTCTGCGCTTCGGCGATGGTGTGCAGCGCCAGCGTGGTCTTGCCGGAGGATTCCGGCCCGTAGATTTCCACCACCCGGCCGCGCGGCAGGCCGCCGACGCCAAGCGCGATGTCGAGCCCGAGCGAGCCGGTGGAAATGGTCTCCACGTCCATGGATTTGTCGTTCTTGCCGAGCCGCATGATCGAGCCCTTGCCGAACTGGCGCTCGATCTGGCTGAGCGCGGCGGTGAGGGCTTTCGACTTGTCCATGGACGGTCCTTCGACGATACGCAAAGCAGGCTGACTCATGTCGCGCTCCTTATGGCCTAAAATTGACCCCCCGACAACGACGGTCCCATATGCAAACCGCGCCGCCGGAATTGACCGAAGGAGAACAATGTACACTATTTGTTCTCCGTTCGCAATATGTTCTTTTCGGTATCTTAATACCGTTCGCTTTTGACCTTTGGCGAGCCTGAGCGGCCTGTTTTGCCTTTTCCGCAGGAGCGTACGCTGCCCGCTATAACTGACTAATCAGGCATCCCGCCTCGTTTGGAGAAAAAGCAAAGCAATGAGCGTTCCTATTGATCTGCGCGGTTCTGAGTTTGATGCCGTCACGTGCCTTCGCGCAGGCGGGTATTGGATTGGCCCAACGGGAGACGAAAAGAAATATGTTTCCTTTGCCGACGCTGTGGCCGCCCTGAGGCGCATGGATGTTCCGCGCTGGCGGCGTCCAAACAATAAAGGCAATTGGGCATTGTAACCGGCGTGCGTTGGAACTGATCAGCAAAGGAGGCCGCCTCTGTTGGCAGCCTCTTTCATTTCGGCTTCCATCATTTGGTCATTTGGTGCCGGCCTCATTTGGCTTTGCCGGCGCCGCGGTTTTGGCAGCGCCGGGCGGCTCGAACATCTGGCGGTCGGCGGTCCGCTTGCGGCGGCACGCGGCGTAGGCCGGCGATCCAGGCTGCGCGCCATAAGAGCGGCACGCGGCATCGTCGATCTCGGCGCCTGACTTTTCATCCTGCTGCCGCTCGACCATCTGCTCGTATTCCTTCGTTCCCGGCGCGCAGCCATTGTGGCCGGCGCCCAGCGTGCAATCGACGGACTGGCTGGCGCACCCCGGAACAAGGATCGTCAGCAGCAAGGCAAGCGGCGCAAGACGCATTGCGACCCCCTCGGTCGGCCGATTCGATACCTTCCTGCGGTATTGGCCCCTTTTGATCCGCGCGTGAAGGGGAGACGGCCCCTCTCGAAGCTGCCTCTGGCGCTTTTTTTTAAAATTGAGGCCGAATTTACGCGTGTCAGCCCGAGGCTCAATCTAAGCTTGCTTGGTCAACAAAAAACGGAAGGGCGTGATGAAACAGTATCTCGGATTGGGAGTGGGAATGCTCGCAGGCGCTGTGCTGGGCGCCGCGGCGGTCAGCGGCCTGCATGCGCAGGCCAAGCCGCCGGTCTATCTGGTCACCGAAATCGATGTGACCAACCCGCAAGCTTACGGAAAAGACTTTGCCCCGAAGGCGCAGGCCACCATCAAGGCGGCCGCCTGGTCGCCATCGGCGGCGCCGGCGGCGCCGGCGCAAAAGCGGTGACCGGCATCGATGGCACGCCGCCCAAGCGCATCGTCATTCAGGCCTGGGACAGCCTCGACGCCATCAAGGCCTGGTACAATAGCGCGGACTATCAGGCGGCACTCAAAATCGGCGAAAAGTATGCGAAGTTCCGCCGGTACGCGGTCGAGGGCAAAGAATAATCTTGGAATGCAACGTGTTCGAAATCGGAGGCCGCCCCGCTGGCGGCCTCTTTATATTGCACAGGCCATCCGCCCGCGGTCTGGCTGTCGTCCCGGCGTGGCAATCTGCCGCGTTATAAATCCACGTAATTTCTGCATAAACGGATATTCAAGAGATCTTCGAGGTAGTTTGCTACTGGCGGTGGCCGGAAGGAAGTGGTGCGTCGCCGTCGGGGGCGAAGTGATGCAGATTGGAATTGCCGCCTATCTTCGAAATCTTGCAGTGCGCTGCAACAAGATTGCCCGCAGCTGTTCGGATCCCCGCGCGCACGACGCGTTGACCGCCATCTCCGAGGAACTCGCCGACAAGGCCGAAACCCTGGAAGCGACGTTCAAGGTACCGCAGGAAAAACGCTGAACAAGAATGCGACGTTCGCAGAAAGTCGACTGACGGCGCTCAGAGCGGCCAGGTGGAGATCACGATGGTGACGCCCAGCACGGCGCTCACCATGGCGGACAGGGCGTAGATTTGTCCGACAAGCCAGATCTTCAGGAACGGCGCCGACTTACCGTCGGCCGGCCGGCTGATCGCGACCATCGCGACGGCGACTGCAATCAGTATCAAACCTGCCGCGAAATTCATGGCGCGCTTCGGCCCCCACCTTACAGGCGGCCACGCTAGCCAGCCCCCGCCCGCAAGGCTCGTAAATTGCTCATTAAAAACAATTCTCCGCGATCTGCCTCTTCGCGTCTTCGCGTTCGATCACCTGCGCGCGAGTTTCTCCGGGGCCAATTCGTCAGCGTCGGGCACAAGGCCGCGGAGAAACCGACCTCCACCGAACGCCAAAGCCAGGCCCGCGCCGCGCGGGCCTTGGCATTCCCGATACCCGCCGCTAGCGTCGCTCCCGTTCAAGCCAAAGGGAGCGCCGACGTGGCCGATACGATCGTTGCAGCGCCGCCTTCCGGCGTCGCCGCGCCGCTGCGGCCCTGGTACATCGCCGCCGCGGCCGCAGCTTTCGCGGTGATGATCGCGGCGATCCTCTCGCCCAGCCTCTGGTTCTGGATTTCGTGCATGTGATGACCGGCGCGCTGTGGACCGGCATCGACCTCTTCATGGGTTTCGTGATCGGGCCGGTGCTGCGCCATGTCTCGTTCGACACCCGCCGCGCCATGATCGCCGGCATCATTCCGCGCACGCTGATCTTGATGCCGGCGCTATCAGCCATCACCTCAACCGCCGGTTGGTTCCTGGCGGTGCGCTTAGGGTTTCTCGACCTCGGCTATCCGCAATTCTGGTGGGTGGTCGCCGCGCTCGCCATCGTCACCGTGCTCACGGTGCAGGGGCTCGGCTATCTGCTGCCGATGAATCTCAAGCTCTATTTTGAGATCCAAAAGGCGCGGCCGGACCACGACAAGCTCAAGCGCTGGATGCGCACGTATGTGCGCGTGGTGGCGGTGCAAGGCACCATGCAGGTCGCCATCATCGTGGTCATGGCGCGCTTTGCCACCGGGTTCTAGCAAGCCGCCCGACCGGCCGATCACACGCCGAGGTATTGCTGCAATATGTCGGTGTTGGTCTTGATCGCTTCGGCCGGCCCTTCGTGCGCGATATGGCCGTTGTTGATGATGTAGACGCGGCTCGCCAACGCGAGCGTCGCCGCGAGATTTTGCTCGACCAGCACGATGGTCTGCCCGGCGGCCGCGAGATCGCGGCAGGCCTTCATCAGATCGCGCACGATCACAGGCGCCAGCCCCTCAAACGGCTCATCCAGCAGGATAATCTTCGGGTCGCGGATCAAGGCGCGCGCGATTGCCAGCATCTGCTGCTCGCCGCCGGAGAGGTCGGTGCCGCGGCTGCCGCGCCGCTGCTTGAGCCGCGGAAACATCTCGTAGATGCGGTCCAGCGGCCATTTGTTCTTCGCCGTAAGCCCCGCGAGCACCAGGTTTTCCTCGACGTTCAGGCTGCCGAAGATGCGCCGGTCTTCGTGAACCAGCTGCATGCCGGCCTGCGCGATGGCGTGGCTCTTCTTGCCGGCGACCTCGATGCCGTCGAAGATCACCGAGCCGCGCGCGGCGTCACCACGCCCATCAGGCTCTTCAGCGTCGTGCTCTTGCCGGCGCCATTGCGGCCGAGCAAAGCCACCACCTCGTTCTTCTCCACGCGCAAGGAGACGTCGAAGAGGATGTGACTATCCCCGTAATAGCTGTTGAGCCCTTTGACCTCGAGCAAGCTCATTCTGCCGCCAACACGCCGCGCACGCCGCCGAGATAGGCTTCCTGCACTTTCGCGTTGCCCTTGATTTCGTCCGGCGTGCCTTCGACCAGCACGCGGCCTTCCTGCAATACCGTCACGCGCTCGGCCAATTCAAACAGCGCATCCATGTCGTGATCGATGACGATCATGGTGCGGCCCTGGCTGATCGACTTGAGCAGCTTGACCGTTTCGACGCGTTCGCGCGGGCTATGCCGGCAAGCGGCTCGTCGAGCAGCAAAAGGCTGGGGGCTGGTGGCGAGCGCAAGGCCGACTTCCAGCCGCCGCTTCTCGCCGTAAGCAAGCGCGGAGACCGGCGCGCCCGCGCGCTCGGTGAGATTGACCAGATCGAGCGTGCGCTCGACCTGCTCGATCAGTCCGGGAATGCGTTCCGGCCGCTTGAACAGGTCGAGCTTGAACTTGCCGCGCAGTTCCGCGAGCGCCGCGATGATTAGGTTTTCGCGCACCGTCAGGCGATTGAACAACTGGTTGATCTGGTAGCTCTTGGTCAGGCCGAGCTGGCAGACGTCGGTGACCGTCATGCCGGTGATGTCGCGGCCCTCGAACACGATCTGGCCCGAGGTCGGCGGCACCTCGCAGGTCAGCATCCTGAAGAACGTGGTCTTGCCCGCGCCGTTCGGACCGATGATGCCGCGCAGCTCGCCGTGGTTGACGGTGAAATTGATGTCGGTGTTGGCGAGCACGCCGCCGTAATGCTTAGTGAGCCCGGTCGCCTGCAGGATCGGACCGGATTTGCGGTCCGTTTCGCGGTGACGCGCCGGCATCGCCGCGATGTCAGGTTCACGCGCGAGGGCGGCCTCCGCGGCTTTCTGCTCTTGCTCGGCGGTGACGCCGGGAATGGACGCGTCGTCCTGCGGTTCGGCCTTTTTCGCGCCGCGGCCCGCGAAATAACTATAGAGATCCTCGATGCCTCCGATCAGGCCGCGGCGGAGGAAGCAGATGAGCAGCACGAACACGAGGCCAAGGACGAGCTTCCAGGAGGCGCCGAGATTGAGCGTGGTTTGCAGGAAGTCCTGCAGATAGAGCCAGACCATCGCGCCCACCAGTGGCCCGAACAGCGTGCCCGCCCCGCCGATGGCGGTCTGCATGACGAGTTGTCCCGACGTGTCGAACGTGAAGGCGTCCGGCGGCATAAAGCCCTGCATCAACCCCAGCAATCCGCCGGCAAAACCGGCATAGGCGGCGGCGATGACGAAGGCGGTCAGCTTGTAGCTGTGGATATTGTGCCCGACCGCGGCGGCGCGCAGCGGATTGTCGCGGATGGCGCGAAGCACGGCGCCGACCGGCGAGCGCACTATGCGCACCGCAAGCACGATGCCGACGAAATACCAGAACGCGAGAAACGAATAGAGCGTCCAATCGGTGTCGAAACGGATCGTCGTAAAGCCGAGATAGAGCGACGGCGACGGCACGCCAGGAAGACCGTTCTCGCCGCCGGTCCAGGCCGAAAGCGGATTGAACTCGACGAAATAGAACACCTCCGCGATCGCCACCGTGATCATGGCGAAATAGATGCCGGTACGCCGGAGCGCAATCAATCCGACCAGATAACCGATGACCGCGGCGACGATCGTGCCAACAAACAGCGACGGCATCACATAGGGAAAATTCACGATCGTCAGCAAATAGGCCGCGACCATGCCGCCGGTGCCGAAGAACGCGGACTGGCCGAACGAGAGCAGGCCGGCGAAGCCAAACAGGATATCGAAGCCGAGCCCGAACAGGCCCCAGACCAGGATGCGGTTGATCGTGGTTGGCGTGAATCCGAGATACGGCAGGATGAACGGCGCGGCGATCAGCGCGGCGGCGGTCAAGGCCTCGACGAGAAAGGGGCGTTGCCTGAGCATCACATGGCCGAACTCATTCGCGGCCGGCCGTGCCGAGCAGGCCGTACGGCCGCAGCACCAGCACGAGCGTCATCGCCACGAAAAGCATGACATAGGCATAGCCGGGATTGAACATCGAGGTAACGCTGATGATCTCGCCGGCGATAAGGCCTCCGATGATGGCGCCGGGGAACGAGCCGACGCCGCCGATCACCACGACGACGAAAGTCTGCACCAGGATTGCCTCGCCGACGTCGGGCGCGATCGAGACCACCGGCGCGTTGACGATGCCGGCGAAGCCAGCCGCCATGGCGCCGATGCCGAACACCAGCATGAAGACCTTGTAGACGTCGATCCCGAGCGCATCGACCATCACCGAATCCTCGATGCCGGCGCGCACGATCATGCCGATGCGCGTGCGGTAGAGCACGATGTAGAGCGCGAGCAGCGCAAACGCGACGATGCCGAGCAACGCGATGCGGTAGGTCGGATAGAACATGAAGCCGAGAGACATGATGCCGACGAGCGGCGGCGGCGGCGGCACGGCTTTCGACAGGCTGCCAAAAAAGAAGCGCACGGCTTCGACGAAGACGATGCCGAGTCCGAAGGTAACCAGCAACTGGTCCTCATGCGGGCGGCCGTAGAAGGAGCGGATGATCACCCGCTCGATCACCACGCCGACGATCATGACGAAGATCGCGCCGGCGATGACCGCGACGATGAACGATCCGGTATAGGTGTAGGCCACCCATCCGGCGTAACCGCCGAGCATGAACATCGCGCCGTGCGCGAGGTTCAGGACGCCGAGCGTACCGTAGATGATGGTGAGCCCCGACGAGATCAACGCAAGCAAGGCCCCGAGCACCAGCCCGTTGAAGCACTGCGAGATGAAATTGGACCAGTTGATCATCAGCTTTGCCGTCGCCCGTTCGTGATAACCGGGCTTTCCCGGCCATGCAGGCTGCCATCCCAAACAAGGCATCATGCCCGGCGTGAAGCCGGGCATGACCGCTTGGAAGCGCCGCCTCCGGTTTTACCCCACCGGAAGCGGCGCGTCCTCAAGCTCAGGCGTAGTCGCCCAGGTTGCAGCCGAAGGCGTCGGGCTTCTGCATCAGCGGCGCGCCCGGCACGACTTCGAGAACCTCCCAGTAGTCCTCCTTGTTCTTCATCGCCTTGGGCTCCTTGCCCTTGACGATGATGACAGGACGGACGCACTGGTGATCCTGCGGGCGGTAATGAACGTCACCGACGAGCGACGGGATTGTTTCACCCTTCTCGTACTGCTTGATCACGTCCGGCGGATAGAAGCTGCCGGCTTCGGTAACCATGCGCGCCCAATGCGCGAAGCTGACGTAGGCGTTCTCCGCGCCCCACTCCGGCTTGTAGCCGAACTTCTTGTCGAAGGCGTCGTTGAACATCTTGGCAAGCGGGTACTTGTCCTCGAGCGTCCACCAGTAGTCGGTGGCGGCGTAAACGTTCGCGGTGAGCTCCGGCCCCGTTTCCTTGGCGAGGAACGGGATCTGGTAGGGAATCACCATCTGCATCTTCGGCGTCACGCCGAACTGCTTGCACTGCTGCACGGACAGCACCGCGTCGCGGCCCCAGTTGACGTTGATGATGACGTCGGCGCCGGAGTTGGCGATGTTGGTGATGTACTGGCTGAAGTCCTGCGTGCCGAGTGGCGAGACCTGGTCGGTCACCTGCGTCCAGCCGCCGTTCTTGGTCAGGTACTCGTTCACCGACTTCGTGACGGTGTGGCCGTAGGTGTAGTCCGGCGTCATGAACGCCGCCTTCTTGTTCTTGCCGTAGGCCTTCACCAGCACCGGGCCGATGGCGTTGGCCGCGGTCTCGCCGTAGAAGTTCTGGCGGAAGCCGTAGCGCACGCAGTCCTTACCCGTCGTGTCGTTGGAGCCGGAAATGCCGGAGACGTAGAGCACCTTCTCGCGCTGCGCGAACTTGTTGAGCGCAACGGCGACCGCCGAGGAGGTCGAGCCGGTCATCAGCACGATCTTGTTCTGGTTGATGAAGGTCTGCTCCTCCTGCACCGCCTGGTTCGGCTTGGCGGCCGAGTCAGAGGCGAGCAGGTTGACCTTCTTGCCGAGCACGCCTTTGGAAACCTTGGGCGCGATCTTCTTCAGCAGCGGGTGATCGGTGTTGATGTGCTCGACGGCAAGCTGCCAGCCCTTGAGCTCATCTTCACCTTGCACCGCGTAGGTGCCGGTGCGCGGCACGGCGGCGCCGATATTGACGGTGTCGCCCTTGGAGCCGTCAGGCCAGGTGCCGATCGGTGGTTTGTCGGCCGCGAAGGCCGGCATGATCATGCCGCCCGGCAACAGAACGCCGCCGGCCAAGCCGGCGCCGACCTGCAACAGACTACGGCGCGAGACGCCGTTTCGCTCTTGATCGTGTTGTGACATTTCGTTTCCTCCGTTTGGGTTTTCCCGGTCTGTGGCCGAAGGCGCTCCTTCGGCTGCCCGGCTTTTTTGGATTTAAGATTTCGTGCGCCCCCTTCATCGCAAAACGGCAGCCCCGCCCGCGCGCGTTTTAGCGCGCCGTTACTGCCATCGATAGGGCCATTGCCGACCGCCTCCCTGCCGCCGTCAATCCCACTTTGGTCGATGACTGATCAGAAACAATAAGCCGGCGCAATAACGCAATGGCTTTTCGGTAGGGCGAAACGCTATGCGTCAACTCGCCACACTACCGGCGCGCGGCTTGCATTTGCCTTTGTTATGTCGCGCCGCACGCATGGTTGTTGCAGCGCACAATGAGGGCGCCTACCCTAAATTCAATTCCTTGAAGAAGTCGTTGCCCTTGTCGTCGATCACGATGAAGGCCGGGAAGTTCTCGACCGCGATCTTCCAGATCGCTTCCATGCCGAGCTCGGGATATTCCTGCACCTCGACTTTTTTTATGCAGTTCTCGGCCAAGTTCGCCGCCGAGCCGCCGATCGAGGCCAGATAAAAGCCGCCGTGCTTCTTGCAGGCGTCGCGCACTTGCGCGGACCTGTTGCCCTTGGCGAGCGAAATCATCGAGCCGCCAGCTTCCTGAAACGTGTCGATGAACGAATCCATCCGTCCCGCCGTGGTCGGGCCGAACGAGCCCGAGGCATAGCCGGCCGGGGTCTTGGCGGGACCTGCGTAATAGATCGGGTGGTTCTTGAAATAGTCGGGCAGCCCCTTCCCGCTTTCGAGCCGCTCGCGCAATTTGGCGTGCGCCAGATCGCGCGCCACGATCAAGGTGCCGGTCAGCGACAGCCGCGTCTTGACTGGATATTGCGAGAGCTGCGCCAGCACATCTTTCATCGGCCGGTTGAGGTCGACCTTGACCACCGCGCCGCCCAGCTTCTCCTGATCGATGTCGGGCAGATATTGCGCCGGATGATGCTCGAGCTCTTCGAGGAACACCCCGTCCTTGGTGATCTTGCCGAGCGCTTGCCGGTCGGCCGCGCAGGACACGCCGAGCCCGATCGGCAGCGAAGCGCCGTGCCGCGGCAGCCGGATGACGCGCACGTCGTGGCAGAAATATTTGCCGCCGAACTGCGCGCCGACGCCGGTCGACTGCGTCATCGCCAGCACTTCCTTCTCCATGTCGAGATCGCGAAACGCATGACCGTCCTCGGAGCCCTTGGTCGGCAGCTCGTCATAATAATGCGTCGAGGCGAGCTTGACCGTCTTCATGGTCAGCTCGGCGGACGTTCCGCCGATCACGATCGCCAGATGATAGGGCGGGCACGCCGCGGTGCCGAGCGTGAGCACTTTCTCCTTGAGGAAGGCGATCATGCGGGCGTGCGTCAGGATCGACGGCGTCGCCTGGAACAAAAACGACTTGTTGGCCGAGCCGCCGCCTTTGGCGATGAACAGCAATTTGTAGGCGTCCTCGGCCCTCGGCATAGATCTCGACCTGCGCCGGCATGTTCGACTTGGTGTTCTTCTCCTCGAACATGGTGATCGGCGCCAGCTGCGAATAGCGCAAATTGCGCTTGAGGTAGGCGTCGCGCGCGCCCTCGGACAGCGCGCCCTCGTCGGAGCCGTCAGTCCACACCAGGCGGCCCTTCTTGCCCATGATGATGGCGGTGCCGGTGTCCTGGCACATCGGCAGCACGCCGCCGGCGGCGATGTTGGCGTTTTTCAGGAAATCATAGGCGACGAACTTGTCGTTGGCCGAGGCCTCCGGGTCGTCGAGAATTTTGCGCAGCTGCTTGAGGTGCGCCGGGCGCAGCAGATGATTGATGTCGGTGAAGGCGGCCTCGGCGAGCGCGCGCAGCGTCTCGTGGCTGACCACCAGCACGTCCTTGCCCATCACCTTCTCGACCGTGACGCCGCCGACCTCGAGCTTGCGGTAAGGCGTCTTGTCGGGGCCGAGCGGGAAGAGCGGGGTGTGGTGGTAGGGCGGGACGGCGGGGGGTGGGGTAACAGGGGCGTTCATGGGAAAATCAAAAGTCCTGAGGAAGCCTTGGCAAAGCTACTATGGCAAGCTCAATGGCCGCAAGAACCGAAGACAAAACGCATGCGCAATGCGCCGATACAGCCGAATTCCTAGAAGGGTCCCTTTCGAAATCTCCCGAATAAATTTCGCTATTTCGACGGTTGCAATCCGCTCCTGCTGCACAATCGTAAAAACAATTCATGGTACGGATTGATGTCGGCACAGATGGTATTGACCATTTCCGGATTTTCGAATTCGGGTTGCTTGTAAACTCTGTTGACTGTCATTTTTGTGCAAACGTCAACTCTAAAATCAAATTCGTCGCGATAGATAGTCATAAGCTCAAGGCGTTCGAATGCTCCTGCTTGGGTCCACACGAGCATTCCGCAATTTTTTACAACCTGAACTTGGACGTTTTCTATTTTTCCGCCATTATTTACCCACGCATCAAGCGGCGGCCGTAATAGGCGAACGATTTGTCGCGGAGCAAATCAGGTACGAATAAGGTCAAGACGACGAACGCAACCACAAGGATGGCGACAGCCCCGATTGCTTTCCTCACGAATGATCTCATTGTCACTCATTTTTCTTTCTCAAATAGCCGCGACATCGCGACCATCGAATAAAGTTTTCAATCTTTTTCGTTCGCTCTTTGGGATAGTAGGCATGAAATTTTGTTATTGCGCGGGCTAAAGCTATGACGACTTCAAATTCAAAAATGTCAAATGTATTTTGCGGCATACAATGTTTAAGCCAATTCCGTGTTTCATTGAATTTTTTAGTCACTGTCTTACTGGCATCGCGGTCATTAATTGTCTTAAAAAGATAGGGTCGCGTGAAGGAGTTAGGAATTTGTCCTTCGGCCGCTAGCGCTAACGTTATGGAGCAAGCAAAATTTCGGATATTGAACAGCTGAATTGCCGCGTAAATCTGTTGAAGCGACGCTCGCTTGCGAGTTAGTCGCTGTTTTTCGCCCAACAACTTCTTAGAAAGGGCCATCAAAGTTTGCCTTTCTGCAATACTCGCGCGGATGATAGTCGCCGCTAACGGCGTGCGCTACAATGTTCCTAGCGGGATGGCCGGGACAAGCCCGACCATAACAGGCGGCGCTCACCCCACCACCACTTCCATCTCCCCCTGCTCCTTGCGCGTCGGCTTGACCGTGATCTTCACGTCCTGCCCGAGCGCGGTCAGGAATTCCATCAGCCGCCCGGCCTCAACATTGCCGGTGCGGCTGAGCATCAATGCCCGATCAACGCTCGAACCCGTCCTATCGTGCGCGCGACGATCACATCATAGCCGGCAGCATTTAGGTGTTGTTGCTGGTCGCCGGTCAGATATTGCGGCTGGCCGGCGAGCCCATGGCGTGGGCCGAGCATCAGCACCTTGATGCCGCGCGCCCGCAACTTGGCGGCAATCGCCTGGCGGCCGCTCTGCACCTGCGCTGCGGAAACGCCCGCGCGCAGGTCATTGATGCCGACCCACACAATGGCGAGCCTCGTTCCCGACGGCACCGCGGAGAATGACCCGGAAGAGCACGTCGGGCACCTTGGCGCCATTGACGCCCGCGTTCGTGACGCGGACATCGTAGCCCTTGGCGCGCAGCGCGCGCTCGAGCTTGGCAGGATAAGCCTCCGACGACGATACCCCCTTGCCGGCAATGTTGCTGTCGCCGATGACGACGATGCCGGTCGGCGCGGCAAAGGCGGGCGCATTTGCCGCGCCGGCCGCAAGCAATAGTGCAAGCCCGCACAACGTCACCCATTTCATTGTGAATTTACGGTATCTCATTGCTAACCCCAATGATGATCAGATCGTGCCCCATCGGGCAGAATAGCGAAGCCTCTTCCGCCATTCCATATAATCGGCGCGTTGCGCGGAGCTTGTCATCGGGCCGCGCTTCGCGCGGACCCGTTGGCTAACGCGCCCTACGACCCCACCACTTCCATCACCCCCTGCTCTTTCCGCGTCGGCTTGACCGTGATCTTCACGTCCTGCCCCAGCGCGGTCAGGAATTCCATCAGCCGCCCGACCGAGAAATTGCCGGCGCGGTTGCGCATCAGCGCCGAGACGTGAGGCTGCTTGATGCCGAGCACGAGGCCTGCCTGCGTCTGGGTCAGCTTGCGCGCCTTGACGATCTTGTAGATTTGCAGCGTCAGTTGCGCTTTCAAAAGCTCCTGCTCGGGATTGGGCAGCCCGAGATCGGCGAAGATGTTGCCGCTGCCGCGCTTGATGGTTGCTTTATTAGTCATCTCAGCTCTGCCTTTCCTTAAAGTCCCGCTCCGCTTCGGCAAGCCGCCGGCGGATCAGATCGATGTCCTGCTTCGGCGTAGCGATGCCGCGCTTGGACTTCTTCTGAAACACGTGCAGCACATAGATCGCATCGGCAAACTGCGCAGTGTAGACCGCGCGATAGGCGCCGCTGCGGTCGCGCTCGACGATCTCCATCACCCGCGTGCCGCCAAAACCTTTCAGCGGCTTCGCCGCCGGATCGGTTTCACCCTGTTGCGCCGTATAAAGTGCCTGGCCGATGTCGCGGCGCACCTGCTCCGGCATCGCTCGCAGATCGCGCAGGCTGGAGCCGATCCAGATGGCCGGTTTGACCGTCTCAGTCATCATAATATACAAATAGACGTATAATCGTCAAGGGTCGCCACTAACAACTTGCGCTTGCAATGTTGGCAAGATGGATTGCCGGGTCAAGCCCACGGCCATGACGGCCTGCGCTCACCCCACCACCACTTCCATCTCCCCTGCTCTTCAGTGTCGGGCTTGACCGTGGCCGCTCATCCTTCGAGGCTCGCCGCTTGCGCGGCTTCGCACTCTCGGGATGACGGGGTCACGCCTCGACGTAATCGGCGATGCTGGTCGGCGTCGGGATCGGCTGGCCGTCTTCCTTCAAGCCGTCGATATGAAAGCGAATCGCGTCGCGGATTTCGCGCTCGGTATTCTTGACGGTCGCGACGCAGCCCGGCAGGTCCGGCACATAGGCCGAATAATTGCCGTTCGCCTTCTCGATCACGATCGCGTAGCGCATCGGTATAAATCCTAAAGCAGCGCGATAAATTCAGCCACCGTAAACCCCGCCTGCGCAATGATCCCCCGCAGCGTGCCGCGCTTGAGATCGCCGCTATGCACAGGAACGGTAACCTTGCGCGCCGGATCGGCCGTGTGAATAAGGCGGCAATGGCTGCCTGAAGTCCGCGACACTGCAAAGCCTGCGCGCTCCAGCGCGCGAATGACGTCGCGCGCCGTCAACGCCGGCAGCCGCTGGTTCATGCGGCGATGGTGACTTCACGGATGCGCGGCGGCCCATCGGCGGCCAGCGGCTGCACCACCATCCGCAATCACCAGACGGATGGCGTCTTCAGCCATCGCCAGCGCCTCGCGCTCGTCCTTGCCGTAAGTGACGATCTCCGGAAACGCCGGCACGCGGACGGTGAACCCGCCCTCGTCTTCGGGCTCAAGCACAACGGCGAAAGTGCGATTTTTGTTCATACCCGAAATATAGCACGAACTCGCAGAATCCCTCAAAGCCTCCTCACCTTCCCCTTCTCCCCCAGCCCGCACTCCAGCGCCTTCCTGTCCCACTTCGCCAGATCGGCCGCCGCGGCGTAAGTGCTTTGCAGGAAATCCATCAGCGCGGCGTCGCCGTCGCGCGCCTTGCGCACGGCGTCGTAAGGCAGAATGAATTCGCCAAGCTCCTTGCAGAAAAACGCCGCGTCCGGTTTCACCTCGCCGCCGCGAAGCCTTCCGGCGCCGGATAGGCATAGGAATAAAACGCCGGATAGTCGATCGCGCCGCCGCCCGGCCAGAAGCCGGCGCTCGACACCTCATGCGAATAGGCCTCTTGCGCGACGGCATCGGGCAGATGCGGCACGCCGCCGGGATGGCGCGGCGCCGCCTGCCTGAAAACCGCGTCACCGCCAGATCGAATGAGCCCCAGAAGAAATGCACCGGGCTCGATTTGCCGAGAAATCCGGTGCGGAAATGCGCCATCACTTGGTGTGCGCGCGCCAGTACGCGCCAGAACCGGTTGGCGTAGTCGGCGTCGTAAGACGCATGCTCGGTATCCCGGTCGAACGGAATGCAGTCGGCGATTTCGCACGGCATGGTGCTGATGCGTGACGTCGATTCCGAATTCTTTGAGCGCGATCATCACGTCGGCGTAGAATTCCGCCACCGGCGTCGGCTTCAACATGAGCTGGCGGAAATGGCCGTCGCTGGTCCTGATCCACAGCAGATGGTCGATGAAATCGAAATCGATCTGGAATTGGCGCGCGCCATCGGGGATCGGCCCGGTGGTCAGCCCGCGCGCGGTGACGTAGAGCGCGACGTGCCAGGAATGATTGAGCCAGGGGGTGAGCGCCAGCCGCACCTTGCCGACGACCTGCGTCCACAACTGGAGCGTGGCGGCGGTGTCCGCCCAGGCGGCATAAGGCAGTTCGGGCCAACGGTTGGGATCTGCTGCCATGCCGGCATCATGCCGCCTTGGGCACATCCCGGCAATGACGGTAAATCGCGGTTGTCATCACTAGACATCGGCTGTTCAATGCGACTTTGGCCCGGCTCGTCCGGGCCGAAAGCTTTTAAGTCGTTGACGCGCCCGTGTGCATCTGGCATCCGCAACGTCCGCTAGTGTCCCGAACCCGAACTTCGTATCATTGCTCGGCAAACACTTTTGCGAACTTCGGGTTCAAAGGGACACGAGAATCATAGAGCTGCTAGTGTCGCTTCAATTCGGAAGTTCGCTTCGGAACAAGCTGAGAACTCGGGCGAACTTCCAAATCGCGACACTAGTTGGAATCCAAATTCAGCAATGCCGAAAAGACCGTTCCGCGTCGGCCGCTCGATGACCGGCCTCGGCCTGTTCGCCACAAGGCCGATCCGCAAACGCACCCGGATCGCCGAATACAAGGGCCGCAAGCTCGCCACCAAGGAAGCCAACCGGATCGAGGCGCGGGGCAGCCTTTACCTTTACGAAATCAACAGCCGCTGGACCATCGACGGCACGCCGCGCAGCAATGTCGCGCGCTACTTCAACCATTCCTGCAATCCCAACGCGGAAATATACGACGTCAAGCACCGGGTGTTTATCCGGACGCTGCGCAACATCAAGCCGGGCGAGGAAATCACCTACGATTACGGCATCGATTACCTCAGGAACGTGATCGGGCGCTCGAACTGCAAATGCGGCCGCTGCGCGCGGCGGCGCGCCCGCAAGGCGCGCGAACGGCGCGCGCTGCAAAGCGGCGGCTGGCGCGCAGCGAGCCAGCGCCGCCGAGAACAGCACGCGTCTGTCGCGAGGCAACCAGCTTGCACTCTTGCCCAGGGGAGGAGGGTTAGAGAAGACACAGCTATTCCCTTTTGCCCCTGCCCCGCAGCGAATTGTGTCATGCTAGGCGGATCGTCCCGTCCCGCCGCCAGAGGCCGGCCCCCAAGGTGACCTCCGACAGCCTCGACCAGCGCCTGCCCGCCGCGCGCGCCGACCGCGTGCCGCGCGGCATCCTCTACATGCTGGCGCGCGACCGTGGTGTTCGCGATCTCAATCGCGATCGCCAAATGGCAGATCGGCAGCTATTCGTTCGCCGAGGTTTTGTTCTTCCGCGCCATCGTCTCGCTCGCCGCCTGCTCCGTTTTGATTTTGCCGCGCACCGGCTTGATGGTATTCCGCACCCACCGGCTGCGCGACCATTTTGGCCGCAGCGGCACCCAGGCCGTGGCGCAAAGCCTGATCGTTATCGCCTTCTCGCTGATGCCGCTCGGCGGCGCCATCGCCATCAATTTCGCCTCGCCGCTGTTCGCGACTTTGTTCGCCGCGCTCTGGCTCAAGGAAAAGGTCGGCCTGGCGCGCGGCGCCGCGCTGCGTCGCGGGCTTCCTCGGCGTGCTGCTGGTGGCTGCGCCCGGCGCCGATACTTTCCGCATCGGCGCGCTGTTCGCGCTTGGCAATGCCGTGCTGTTCGGCAGCGTCACCGCTGCGGTGCGCGGCATGACCACGACCGAATCGGCGGAAACGCTGACCATGTATCAGATGGTCTTCCTACTTTGTTCTTCACGCTGGCGCTGCCGGTGTTTGGCTTCACCTGGCCGAACGGCATCGACCTGACCGCGATGCTGGTCAACGGCCTGCTCAATTCGCTTCGGGCAGTATTGGTGGACGCACGCGCTGTCGCTCGCCCCGCCTTCTGCGGTCGGGCCGTTTTATTATTTCTCGATGGTGTGGGCGCTCGCGCTCGGCTTCACGTTCTGGGCCGATATCCCGACGCTGCCTTTGCTGGCCGGCTCGGCGATCGTGGTCTGCTCCGGGCTGTTCCTGCTCTGGCATGAGATCGCAGTAGAGAAGCCGACTCATTCGCGATCGGTAATGAAAATCGCCGAAGAAAATGGGAGGACCGTTTCATGAGCCTGCAAATTCGCCGCGTCGTCACCGGCCACGACGACCAGGGCCGCGCCAAGGTGCTGATCGACGAAAACGTAACCAACGTGATCTCGTCGCGGCCGGGCGCCAATTCATCGGTGATCTGGTCGAGCGCGGTTTCCCGGTGAACAACGACGGCGACAAGGATCCCTCGCGCCAAGAAGATCGCCACGACCATCGACGACGGCACGGTGTTCCGCATCGTCAGCTTCGGACCCGGCGTCTCCCCGCGCAATCACCGCACCGATTCGATCGACTACGCGGTGGTGATCTCCGGCGAGATCGACATGGAGCTCGACGTCGGCAGCGTGCATCTCAAAGCCGGCGACGTGCTGGTGCAGCGCGGCACCATCCACAACTGGGTGAACAAGGGCACGGAGCCGTGCGTGATCGCGTTCACGCTTATCGCCTCGAAGCCGGTGAGCGCGGGCGGCAAGACCCTCAACGCGCACGGCTAACGCACCCTCCGTTGTCATCATCCGCGAAGGCGGATGATCCAGTAAACACTACACCAACTGTGAATACTGGGTCCCCGCCTTCGCGGGGACGCGTATATCGTCCAACTCCGGATAGTGCCGAAAAATTCCCCATCTCGTTGAACGGCATGCGGCGGTTGCGAGCGAGATAGGCCTTGATGCGCGGGCGCGCCGCCGCCCGGTCGTGCACCGCGACGACGCCGCGGAACTTTGCGTTCGATGCGCTTCATCGCGTTGGGAAAGGCGTAGCGCAGGCCCTCGATAAGCTGGAACAGCGAAAGGTCCATGGTGCTGAACTTGCGGCCGAGCACATTCGGTCCGCCGCTTTTCTGTCAGTACGCTCTTCGAAATAGCCGAGATATTTCGGCGCACGCTCTTCGAGGAAATTTTCGGTGAAGCGCTTGGCCTCGGCCTTCTGGTCCTCGTAATAAAGCTCGCCGCCGATCGGGTGATGCGTGTCGTGGATTTCCTTCACTAAATCCATGACCGTGAGCTGCAACTGATGCAGCCAGAGCCGGCCGGCCTCGTCGCGGGGGCTAGTTTCAGCCGCGGCCCGAGATAGAGCAGGATGTCGGCGACCTGCGCGACGACGAGCTTGCCAGCTTTCAGAAACGGCGGCGCGAACGGCGGATGCTTGTCGCGCCCGCCGTTCATCATCGCCATCATTTTGTCCATGCCGGCTTTCGCGCGCGCGACGTCGTCGTAGGCGGCGCCGGCATCCTCCAGCGCCAGCCGCACGAATTCGCCGCGCCCCTGGATTCCAGGCCAATAATAAAGCTGATAGCGCATGGAACGTCTGTTCCAATAAATGTCGTTCCCGCGAAGGCGGGACCCAGTACACACCGATAGCGCTGTGAATACTAGATCGCCCGCCTGCACGGGCGATGACAGCCGTGTCGTTCGTCAGTTGACGGCGAAGCAGTAGAGCAAACCGTCGCCGCCGGTCGAGCGCAAGTCGGCTTGCGAACAGCCGCCATCCGGCCCGCGCGAGGGATGCGACGAGTTCCAGGAATGGGAAGCGTCGTCCTCGCGCAATCCGATGCGGTCATTATGACCGAGCATGACCGACCCTTGCGTGCTGCTCGTATAGTTCTTGCAGGTCATGTCCTTGTCGGCCGGGAACGCTTTGCCGTCCGGCGTCGAGCCGGTCAGAATGTCGTGCCGGTTTGGCTTGTCGCCGCGGCCGTTGATGACCTCGCCCTTCTCGGACAGATTGTTCTGCTTGTTGAGCTTGTTATTGGCGCCGTGCAGGTCGTCGACGCCGGTGGCGACCACCACGCCCTTCGCGTTCATCCACGGACCCTTGCCGATGCGGTCGCGTGCGTTCACCGCGCCGGTGCCTTGCGTGGACAGATAGGCGTGCCAGGTCTTGCCGCCCGCCCCGGCCGATTGCGCGAGCTGCTGGCAATGCTTGTCGGCGCCAGCCAGCCCGCCGAGGTCGGCGCCCTTGCCGGGCCCCTCGCTGGTCACGAAGAAACTCATATTGGCCTGTTGCGCCGGCGCCGGCACCGCGTAAGCAAGCGCCAGGCATGCCGCAAGCGGCACGGCGATCCGGATCGTCGTCATTTCACTGCCTCCCGACATTGGCTGAGGCCCGTCGCCCCGCCATGGCCATACAAAACCCCGCCGGCGCGCCGCTATTCCGCCGCTCACGCCCGCGTGATCGGGAGGCGCCCGTGGTCAACCCGCGGGCTTGGCTTTGTATTGCTCGTCGGTCACCGCCTCCAGCCAATTCACGTGCTCACCGCCTTGCGCTTCCTGCATTGCGATGTGTTCCATGCCGTGCTCGGGCGTGGCGCCGTGCCAGTGCTTCTCGCCCGGCGGAATCCACACAGTATCGCCGGCGCGGATCTGCCGGATCGGCCCGCCCCAGGTCTGCACATGGCCGATGCCGGAGGTGATGTGCAACGTCTGCCCGAGCGGATGTGTGTGCCAGAACGTGCGCGCGCCCGGCTCGAAGCGCACCCAGCCCGCGCGCAGCAACGCGGGGTCGGGCGCCTGGATGATCGGATCTTGCCACACCGCGCCGGTGAAGCTCGACGCCGGTCCTCTGCGCGACGGCCGCGATCCGCAAGCAATGATGTCCATGACAATCGCCTCCTTGTTCGTATCCGATTTTTTGCGATGGCCTTGTCTAGCACGGGCGCCACGCATGCAAAAAGCCCGGCGTCGCCGCCGGGCTTTGTCTTCGCGAAGTTCTTCGGCTCGTGACTTAGGCCGACTGCAGATTGCCTGCCGCCTGCTTGCCACGCTCGGTGACGATCTCGTAGCTGACCTTCTGGCCCTCGTTGAGCGAGCGCATGCCGGCGCGCTCCACCGCGGAGATGTGCACGAACACATCTTTGGAGCCGTCATCCGGCTGAATAAAGCCGAAGCCTTTTTGGGTATTGAAGAACTTCACAGTTCCGACAGGCATCAGAGTTCCTTTCACGCTTCTGTTGAACGCCCAGCGCTGTCATCACGCCGGCGGCAACACTCCGAGTTTTTGGGAGATCACTTGAGGCGCAGCCCAAATCCGGCAGCGTGTCAGCAAGGTGAGGCCGAAAACCATGTTGCGGGCGGCGGCATAGACGGAAATCGCTGCAAGGTCAACGTCCAAGCGGCGGCGCGCGCGGCGGAAACGGGCGGCTTATAACGCTTTATGAATTGGTAATGACGAACCGCTATAGTTCCGCACTGCGTATGGCCGAGCGTTAATAAATTATGAATTCCAGAGCAGCCTGCCGGAGGCGGCATTGAGGCTCGATGATCAAGGAAAAACGCCGGGCGCGCCGGCAGCCCTTGCGGTACACCGCGTGGATAGCGGTGACCGCCAATCAACGGCTCGGTTGCGTGGTTTCCGACGTCTCCGACAGCGGCGCCCGCATCGACGTGCAGGATGCCAAGGCCATTCCCGGCCATTTTGTCTTGCTGCTCTCGAGCAACGGCGCGGCGCGGCGCTTCTGCCGCGTGGTGTGGCGCAAGCCGACGCAGATTGGGGTGAAATTCGAACGCAGCCTCGCCGAAGCGGCGGAAGCATCGCAAACGCCGAAAGCCGACGCGCAAGCGGCGCCCGAGCCGGACTGCCCGAACGCGGAATACACCGCCAGCCGAAGCGCCCAAGACCAGCGAGACCGCCGGAACCGGCTGATCGTCTCGCGCACGTTAAGCCGCTCACCTGCTCGCCGAATATTCAAGTCCGCTCGATCGTGAGCCGCGCCCGTAGTTCACGGGATTGTCATGGTGCGCGCGGAACATATGGCCAGCCGGGAAATTCCTCATTTGGGAAATCGACCGAGTTGAGCCGATGAAAATCGCTATCGCACTCGCACTGCTTTTGATCTTCGGCGCCGCCGCGCAAGCCAAGCTTGCGCCGGTCGAACCGGAGCCGGCGGCTATATCAATTGGCGATCTGGCAATCGCGACCGGACCCGCCGCTGCCACGCTCGAACAGGATTATTTCCGCGCGCCGCAACCGGCCAATGCAAGCTCGCAAGTTTTTCCCTGCCGTTTGCGCCTGATGATCTTCGACAAGACGCGCATCGCGCAATCCTGCCGCTGATCGCAAAGCGGACGCCCCGGGAACCGGGCGGCGCAATTCCGGCAGCGTGCTGCTCATTGTGGTGCTGGTGTTGGCGCTGCCGGGCAACATCTAGCCAAGCGAGACGGCCATCGTTTCTTTGACCTTGGTGACCAGTTGCTTGAGCGTGAACGGCTTGGCGAGGAATTCGTACTGCTCCTGCTCGGGCAGGTTTTTCTGGAACGCTTCCTCGGCATAGCCCGACACGAAGATGATTTTCACCTTCGGATCGCGCCGGCGCAGTTCCTTGAGCAGCGTCGGCCCGTCCATTTCCGGCATCACCACGTCCGACACCACCAGGTCGACGTGGCCCTGCTTTTCCAGGACCTCGATCGCCTCAACGCCGTTGCTGGCCTCGTGCACGGTATAGCCGCGCGAGGCGAGGCCCGCGCGCGTTGAGCGCCCGCAAACCCTCTTCGTCCTCGACCAGCAGAATGATGCCCTGCCCGGTGAGATCGGCCGCGGCGCGCGCGCCATGATGTCGGCGGCCGACATCGCTCCGGCGATCGCCGGCGCATCGGCGCCGGCGAACTGCGGCAGCGCTCCTCGGCGCCCGCGACATAGCGCGGCAGAAAAATGCGGAAGGCGGTGCTGCCGCGGCCTTGAATTCGACATAGACGAAGCCGCCGGTCTGCTTGACGATGCCGTAGACGGTGGAAAGACCCAGGCCGGTGCCCTTGCCGACCTCCTTGGTCGTAAAAAACGGGTCGAATATCTTGTCCATGATATCGGGCGGAATGCCGGTGCCGGTGTCGGCCACTTCCACCAGCACGTAATCGGCGTTCGGCATGCCTTTATAGGCGTAAGTGCCGCTTTCGTCGGCCGGCGACATTGGCGGTGCGCATCGGCGAGCTTGCCGCCGTCCGGCATGGCGTCGCGCGCGTTGACCGCGAGATTGACGATCACCTGCTCGAATTGGGTTATGTCCACCTTCACCGGCCAAAGGTCGCGGCCATGCACCACGTCCAGCGTCACCTTCTCGCCGATCAGTCGCTTGAGCAGCATGCCGAGATCACTGAGCGTCTCGCCGAGATCGAGCACCTGCGGGCGCAACGTCTGCTTGCGTGAGAAGGCGAGCAAATGCCGCACCAATGCCGCCGCGCGGTTGGCATTCTGCTTGATCTGGATGATGTCCTGGAACGACGGGATCGGTCGGCTTGTGCGCGTTGAGCAGGAAATCGGTCGCCATCATGATTGCGGAGAGCACGTTGTTGAAGTCGTGCGCGATACCGCCGGCAAGCTGGCTGACCGATATCCATCTTCTGCTGCTGCTGCATGCGGTTTTCCAGCGTGCGCTGCGCGGTGGTTTCGAGCGCGTACACGATGGCCGCCTCGCCGTCGCGGTCTTCCTCCTCGACCGCGGAGACGAAGAAGCTCGCCCAGCGCTCGCCGCGGCCGGCAAGCGCGGCTTCGACCGGCGCGATGTCGCCTTGCCCTTCGCCGGCCTTGCGGATCGCGGCCTCGAGCGTCGGGCGGTCGCGCTCGGCCACCACCGACAGGATCGAACGGTCGTCGCCCTTGAGAACACCCTCGAAGGCCGACGCAAAGCGCGCATTGCTGCGTGCGATGCGGCCGGTCTTGTCGACGGTGGCAATCGCCATCGGCGTGTTCTGGAAGAAGCGCATGAAGCGCACTTCCGCCGCCCGCTGCGGATCGCTGCCGTCGTCCTTGGCGCGGTTGAGCACCAGCGTGCGCGAGGCGCCGGCCGCACCGTCGGCGCCGAACGCCACTTTGTGGAACAGCCGCGCCGGCACCGGCTTGCCACCGCGCGTCTTGAGGTCGAGGTCGAGCACTTCGGTCTTCACTTCGCCCGGCGCGGCATTGAGCGTGGTGAACAACGCCGCGCCCTCCCCGGCGACGATATCGCCGAGCTTGAGCGAACCGGCGCCGACCTGAGCAAGATCGTGATCGAGCCAGGCCGCCAGCGTAGCGTTGAGGTAGCCGATGTCGCCCGCCGCATCGACCGAGAAGAAGCCGGCCGGCGCATGATCGAGATAGTCGATGGCGTGCTGAAGCTCCTGGAACACGTTTTCCTGACGCTCGCGGTCGCGCGTGACGTCGGCGATCGACCACACCGTCATGTGCGCGTCGCGCTTGCGTCTCGCCGAGCGGCCGCACGCGCAGGCGCAGCCAGCGCGCGTCCGTGGCGCCGGCGATGCGCACCTCCTCCTGCAGGCGGCGGCCCTCGCGCGCGGCCTTGAGCAGGCGGTAGATCGATTCCGAGACGTCGGGATCGCCGACGAACACCCGCTCGATCGGCCGCACGTCGTTATTGTCGGTCGCGCCGATCAGGTCGAGATAGGTGGCATTGGCGTAGAATACGCGGCCGGACTGGTCGGTGACCACGATGCCGTCAAGGCGTTGTCGACCACTGCCTTGAGCAGCGGATTGCCGGGACCGCGGCCGGAGAACTGCATGATGCCGGCGGCCATGGCGAAGAGCGCGAACACGCCGGTGGTGCCGAGCACCGCCAGCAGGATCAGAATGTAAGTTCCGGCGTAAGCGGGCTCGATATAGAGCAAGCCGGCGGCGGCGCCGATCAGCGCCAGCACGACCAGCAGCACCAGCCCCGCCGAGCCGCTGCGCGGGGCGCTCTGGCTTTTGTCGAAAGCCAGCCGCCCCGGCCGGTCGCTGCGGTCCGGTGTCTGCGCTGCGGGGTCCTGGCCTGCCATGGCTCCTGAGTGCCCTAAGGCGGCCTATCGGCGCAAGAGCCAGCCCGCAGCAATCCCATGCTTTGGCCGGCCGGTGCTCAGGAAGGTTTACGGGCACACCGACCGGCGCAGCCGCATGACGTAGCCGATCACTTCGGCCACCGCCTTGTAGTGCTCGATCGGGATCGCTTGGTCGACCTCGACGGTGGCGTGCAGCGCGCGGGCAAGCGGCGGGTTCTCGACGATCGGGATCGAATGCTCGCCGGCGACCTCACGGATTTTCAAGGCCACCGCGTCGACGCCCTTGGCGACGCAGACCGGCGCCTCCATGCCGCGCTCGTATTGCAAGGCGACCGAATAGTGGGTCGGATTGGTGATGATCACCGCCGCTTTGGGCACATTGGCGATCATGCGCCTGCGCTGGCGGGTCTGGCGCATCTGTTTCATCTTGCCCCGGATGACCGGGTCGCCTTCGCTCTGCCTGAACTCCTCCTTCATTTCCCGCAGCGACATTTTCTGCTTCTCGTACCATTGGCGGTACTGGAAGATGTAATCGCCGAGCGCCACCACAGCCATCATGGCGACCACGGCGCCCATCAGCTTCAACGCCAGCGACTGGGCGAGCGGCAGCACCGCGCCGAGATCGGTGCGCTCCAGCGTCATGATGCGGTTGCGCTCTGGCCACATCAGCGCGGTGAGCACCGAGCCGATCAGCAGCAGCTTGATCAGGCCCTTGGCGAAATTGGCAAGCGCCTGCATGGAAAACAGCCGCTTGAAGCCGGCGGACGGCGAGACCTTGGACAGTTTGGGCGCGAGGACCTCGAATCGACCAGACCAGCTTGTGCTGGATCAGGTTGCCGCCGAGCGCGGCCAGCATCAGCAGCAGGAACGGAATGGCGATGGCCGCGATCAATTCGGCGCCGATGTGGCGGAACAGAATCGGCAGCGCCGGCCCGTCCATATTTATGTTGTGCGCGTTGGCGATCAGCCCGCGCATGGTGACGGCGAGATTGCTGCTCATGCTGCCGGAAAACGCCATCAGCACCAGCGTGCCGCCGGCGATGATGAACCAGGTATTGACCTCCTGGCTCTTGACCACATCGCCGCGCTTGAGCGCCTCGTCCAGGCGCTTTTGCGTCGGTTCTTCTGTTTTCTCAGTGTTGTCGGTGTTGTCGGCTTCAGCCATGGTCGCTCAACTCTAGGCGTGCGGCGCCAGATCGACGAGAATGCCCTGCAAATAACCGACAAAGGTTCCCATCATGGCGCCGATGACTAACAACAGCAGCATCAGGCCGAGCAGGATCGACAGCGGCAGGCCGATGAAGAACACCTGCATTTGCGGCATCAGCCGCGACAAGACGCCGAGGCCCAGATTGAACAGCAATCCGAACACCAAAAACGGCGCCGACAGCTGAATGCCGATGCGGAAGGCGGTCGCCACGATGCGGGTGACGTGCTGCGCCGCGTCGCCGACCAGCGGCATCTCGCCGGGCTGGAAGATCGTATAGCTGTCGTTCATCGCCGCAATCACCAGATGATGCAGGTTGGTCGCAAACACCATCATGATGCCGAGCAGCGTGAGGAAATTGCCGACCAGCATGCCCTGCTGGTTCTGCGTCGGGTCGACCGCGGTCACGAAGCCCAGGCCCAGCTGCTGGGCGACCACGGAGCCCGCAACCTGCAACGCCGAGATCGCCAGCCGCGCGGTCAAGCCGAGCACCGCGCCAATCACGATTTCCTGGAACATCATTGTGATCACCGGGCCGAGCGCGGTGAGATCGACGGCATAGGCCTTCTGATGCGACGGCAGCAGGATCGCGGTGAGCACCAGCGCAATGGTGAGTCGCACGCGCGACGGCAGGTTCAATTCACCGACGCCTGGCAACAGCATCACCATGGTGCCGACGCGCGCGAATGTCAGCAGGAATGCGGCGGCCAGCGCCGGCAGGAATGAAACATCGACTTTCATCGCGCTTATTTTCTATCCGCTGGCGATGCGGGCGGCGATCCGCAGCATCTCCGCATGCAGCCGGTCGGCCATGAACGGCAGCGCGATCAAAAGCGAAATGAAGATCGCCAGAATCTTCGGGCACGAAGGCGATGGTCATTTCCTGGATTTGGGTGACCGCCTGCAACAGCGAAATGATCACGCCGACCGCCAGGCCTACCAGCATCGCCGGGCTGGCGACGACGATGAGCGTGTAGATCGCGTCGCGGGCGACGTCGAGAACTTCGGGTCCGGTCATTGTCTCTCCGCTATTCTCCCTCTCCCCGCTTTTGCGGGGAGAGGGTCGGGGTGAGGGGCAGAGGGAAAATCAGATCGGCATCTTCATGATTTCATCGTAGGCCGCGATCACCTTGTCGCGTACCGCGACCACGGCATCGACGGCGACTTCGGTTTCTGCCACCGCGGTGACCACATCGACCATGTTGGACTTGCCGTTGGCCATGGCCTGCGTCTGCGCGTCGGATTTGCGGCCCGCCTCGGTGACGGAGCCGATCGCGTCCTTGAGCAGAGCGGTAAAGCTGGTCGCGTCATTGCCGCCGCCGGCGGCGCCCGGGTTGGCAAGCGCGCGCGTCGGATCGGTGGCGAGGCGCGCCATGTTGGCGTAGGCGCTGGCGGCGGCGAGCGGTGACGGCATGATCGGTCAGCCTTTCAGGTCTTGAGGATATCGATGGTGCGCTGGAGCATGCGGCGGGTGGCGCTGATCACGTTGATATTGGCTTCGTAGGAGCGCTGGGCCTCGCGCATGTCGGTCATTTCCAGAAGCGGGTTGACGTTCGGGTAGCGGACGTTGCCGTTCTTGTCGGCGCCCGGATGGCCGGGCTCGTATTTCAAACGGAATTCGGAGTTGTCGGTCCGCGTCTTGCCGAGTCCGACCAGTTTCACGTCGAGTGCGCGATCGACCTCGGACTGAAAGGTCGGCACCTTGCGCCGGTACGGCTGGGCGTTCGGATTCGCGGGCGTTGAATCCGCGTTGGCGATGTTCTCCGAGATGATACGCATGCGCCCGGCCTGGGCGCGCAAGCCGGAGGCGGCGATAGCCATGGTCTTGAGGAAATCCACGTCGGTCTCCTTCGATTAAACGCGACGCCCTGGCGTCAGCCCTTGCCAAGCGCGGTTTTGATGAGACTGAGGCTGCGCGAGTAGAGCGCTGTCACCGCCTGGTAATCCATCTGGTTCGCCGCCACCTTCATCATCTCTTGTTCGAGGTTCACGGCGTTGCCGGTCGGGCGCACCTCGTAATTGCCTTCGCTTTGGGTGCGGAACGCGAAATCGCTCTGCCCGATGCCGGCCATGTGGCCGCTCTCGGTGCGCGCAAGTGAAACGGTGGTAAGCGACGCCGCGGTCCCCGTCCCCGGCGTGTCGAATTTCAGCGGCGCGAGGTCGCGGGCGCGGAAGCTCGGCGTATCAGCGTTGGCGACGTTTTCGGCCAGCACGCGCTGGCGCTCCTGCGACCATTGCAGCCGGGTCCGCAGCATGGACAGGATCGGAATACTGGTGATCGCCATGTGTTAGCCCTCGCAAGCCCAGTTTGCGGCAGCGCCGCACTAGTGCGGCGGATTTGAAGTTCCTACAGTGCTTCCGCGAATCCGATTAGGAATTTCAAATCCAAAACCGCACTAAAATCATAAAGTTGCTAGTGTCCCTTTGATTCCGAAGTTCGCATCGTCGCGTGCTGCAAAAATTTTGCGAACTTCGGAATCGGGACGCTGGGCAGACTTTGCCGGGCGTATGGTTAATGGCGGGTAAAGGACAAAGAGGATGGAACGCCCTGCCCCGGGCGCCGTTTACCATCACCAGCCGCTGCGGTATCGGGCTGGGATGCGAAAAGTCCTTTTATTTGTTAAGGCTCTGTTAGTATTCCGGGCGGCAAATTGTGCCTAACCGAATTAACCATTTGGGCGATTCCCGCCCCATGAGCCGCGACACGTAGTACGGAGCGATTGATGTTCGAGACCCTGTTTGGCTCCGAAATGCCGCTGGCTGCGCGGTTTTTCATCGCGTTTCTGGTGGTTTTGGCGTTAATCGGGCTGACCGCCTGGTTGGTGCGCCGCTTTGGCGCCAACCGCCTGGGCGGCGCCTCGCGCGGCCGTCAGCCGCGGCTAGCGGTGATCGACGCCGCCACCATCGACGGCCGCCGCCGGCTGGTGCTAATCCGCCGCGACAATATCGAGCATCTTTTGATGATCGGCGGACCGACCGACGTCGTGGTCGAACCCAATATCGTGCGCGCAGCGAGCGCCCGCGACGTGGTGCGCGAACCGGCACGGGTCGTCCCAGCCGAAGCCGCGCGCCAAGGCACGAACGGCGAAAGCTCCTGGCCGCTACAGCCGGCAAGCGAGCCGGCACCGATCCCTGCGACGCGGCCTTATCGTTCGACCGCCACCGAAGAACCTTGGCTGCCGCCCGAACCCGGTGCGCGCCCTCGCCCGGCCGACAGCCTTACCGGCATGGCCGCCGAATTGTCGACGCGCCTCACGCCGCCCGACGTCGCCGCGCCGGTCGCGCGCGTCGAACCGGCGGGGCGTCCGAGCGCTGCGCCGGTCGTGCCGCCGCCCGCCCTGGGACCGGCGGCGCCGGTACAGACCGATCATAACCTCGCCGAGATGGCCCAGCAGCTCGAAGCCGCGCTGCGCCGCACGCCGATCCCGGAAAGCCGGCCGCCGGTCACCGACCCTCTCGCCGCCCCGCAAGCCAAAGCGCCGGTGCGCGATTTCATGCCGCGCGTCGAGCCCAAATTCGAGCTGACGCGCGAAGCCAAGTTCGAGCCCAAATTCGAGCCCAAATTCGAGCCGAAGCTCGAACCCAAAATCGAGACTAAGACCGAACCCAAGGTCGAGCCCAAGATCGAGATGAAGACCGAGCCCAAGCCCGCACCGGGCAAGGCGCCGTTAGACAATCTGGAAGAGGAGATGGCCAGCTTGCTGGGCCGTCCACCAGGAAAGACGTGATAGGTGTTTCCGACCGCCGCGTTCGTCTGGTGACGGTGGTGGTTGGAGTAGCGGGACTGATCGCAGCGACGACGCAGCCTGCTGCCGCTCAGGATATCAGCGTCAATTTTGCACAAGGCAGCGGACTGACCGAGCGCGTGATCCAGATGATCGCGCTGCTCACGGTGCTGTCGCTCGCGCCCTCGATCCTCATCATGATGACGTCGTTCACCCGCATCGTGGTTGTGCTGTCGCTGTTGCGCACTGCGCTCGGCACCGCCACCGCTCCGCCCAATGCGGTGATCGTCTCGCTCGCGCTCTTCCTCACCGCCTTCGTGATGGGCCCGGCGCTGACGAAGGCCTACGAGACCGGCGTGCGACCGCTGGTCGCCAACGAGATCACCGCCGAGCAGGCCTTCGAGCGCAGCGCGGTGCCGTTGCGCGCCTTCATGCAGAAGAACGTCAACGAAAAGGATCTCAAGCTGTTCGTCGACATGGCGAAGGACGCCGAGCCCGCCAAGCCCGAGGATATCTCGCTGCGCGTGCTGGTGCCGGCCTTCATGATCTCCGAGCTCAAGCGCGCCTTCGAGATCGGCTTTTTGTTGTTCCTGCCGTTCCTGATCATCGACCTGGTGGTGGCCTCGGTGCTGATGTCGATGGGCATGATGATGCTGCCGCCGGTGGTGGTGTCGCTGCCGTTCAAGCTCATCTTCTTTGTGCTGGTCGACGGCTGGAGCCTGGTGGCCGGCTCGCTCATCCAGAGCTACGGGACGTAGGCGCCAAAGCCGCTCATTCCCGCGCAAGCGGGAATCCAGCACGCACCGAGAACATTGGGTTTACTGGATCGTCCGCTTTCGCCGATGATGACAACCATTACCGTGCGCGCGAGATCGACCCGGTCGGCGCGCGGTCGGGCTTGGGCGGCGGCACGGCCTGCGTTTTGGCAGGGGGCGGCGCGGCCTCAGGCTTTGCCGGCGCATTGGCCGCGGCCTGCTCGGGCGTCGCGGCTTTTGATGACGAACCTTGCGGTTTTGCCGGCGCGGCCTTGTCGGCGGGAGCCTGCGAGATCGCCGAGGAATCCGGATAGCGCTTGCGCATGTCGCTCAGAAATGCCTCGAGTGAATCCGCCGCGGCGATTTTCTTGGCGATGTCCTTGAATTCCGCGCCGCCGGTGCCCGCCGGCGTGCTCACCACGTCGAAGGCGCGGCGGTCCGGGGTATCCGCCATCTTGGGGAAATACCGCTCGCGGAAGCGCGCCAGGTCGAGCGCGCCGTCGCCGAGCGAATAGCCGATCGCCGCGCGCAAGATGTCGAAGCGCTCGGTTTCGGTCAGCGGCGTGAAGTCGCGCCAGCGTTCGCCATAAAGGATCTCGATCTGCTCGGCGGCCGCGTGCCAGCGCCGCGCCGCCCACAGGATGTCCGAGCGCAGCCGGATCGCCTCGTGGCTGTCGATATTGACGATCAATTCCAGCGCCAGGTCATGGCGGCCGGTTTCCGACAGGGCGCGCGCCTCCAGCAGCAGGCGCTCGTCTCGCAGTTCGTTGGAAAGTTCCGCGGTGCGCGTGGCCTGCAGGGTCGCGATCGCGCGTTCCGGCTTGCGGTTCATGAGATAGATGACGGCAAGCCGGGTCGCGACCTGCGCGCGCGCGCCGCCCTGCAGACGATGATCGATTTGATGCTGGAGCAATTCGGCGGCCTGGTCGAGCAGGTCGACCGACACCAGGCGGTCGGCGAGACGCCGGATCATCTCGTCGCCGCGGCGCCCGATCGGCGTGAGATTGCGGTAATCGTAGAACAAGCCCAAGCGCCTCGATCGGCGGCAGCGCGTCCGCCTTGCCGCCGAGGAACAGGCTCTCGAAGGTCGCCGCCGCCTCGTCCTGGATCTGCCGGGTGAAGTCGGAATTGGGATGCACCAGCAGCGCCACCCGCATGACGTGAAAGGCAGCGCGATAGCGGTTCTCCTCGGTATAAAGATGCGCGAGCAGCTTGAGGCCCTCCGCCTCGGTTTCGTCGCCGCGCCAGATCGTGGTCAGCGTCTCCAGCGCATCGATCGCTTCCTTGCGCGGCATGTCGCCGACGGCGTAGCGCAGCACGATCTCGCGCAGCCGCCCTTGCGCGGCGGCCATGCCGATCGTGCGAAACCGCGGCGGCGTGATAGTTCGCGAGCGCGTCGGACGTGCGGCCAAGCGCCTCGTTCAGACGGCCGATCAGCACGGCGAACGCCGGCTTCGTCTCGGGCGTCACGCCGATGGTTTTGAGTTCGTCGATGATGCGGTCGGCGCCGTTGAAATCGCGCACCTCGATGGCGGTTCGCAGCGCGGTGCGCAGCGTCATGCGCTGGAATTCGATCGGCAGCGCGGAAATCGCGCTATCGACGTTCTTGAAGCCGGCCTTCGCCTCGGGCCATTTGCCGAGCGCGCGCATTGGCGATCGCGCGCCAGATCGGCGCATCGAGCTGGTCGCCGACCCGCGGATTGGACAATGCCTTGAGCGCGTCTTCCGGCCGCTCCAACATGATGTCGGCGACGCCCTTGAGCACGCTGCCGGTGACGTCGTCGGCATCTTTCTTGTCGGACAGCGCGACGGCGAGCACCGCCTTGGCCTCGGCGGACAGACCGCGGGCCAGATAGAAACGCGCGAGATTGAGCCGCGCCTCCTTGCGCCGGCCGGCGGGCGCCATGGCGGCGATGCCGACCAGTTCGTCTTGCCGGGCGTTGAACTTGGACTGACGGTCGTAGTCCCAAAGCTGGCTGTCGAGGCTCAAAGCACGGAAATTGCTGGCAAGCTGCTGGTCCGGCGGACCGATGGCCGTCGGCGAGAGCGAGAGCCCTTGCGGCCGGGTGACGGTGATCTTGTCGACTGAGAGCTCGGCCGTGACGTCGTCGGCGAGCGGCTGCAACACCGCGCCCTGGGTGGACGGCAATGCGCGCAACTCGACGAAATTCTGTCCGCGCAGGAAGCCGCGCGCTGGACCGAGCGCGGTGATCACCAACAGCCGGTCGCCGATATCGCGGTCGGTGAGCGTGTGGATCTTGCGCGGATGGTCAAACGGAATGGTGAGGCTCGCGCGGTTCTTGCCGACAATACTGCGGGCGATGACCAGCGGCTGGCTCGGCACCGCTACGGTGTCGGCAATGGTGACGATCCAGCCTGGGCCGTCGGACTCCAGATTCACCAGGCGCGGCCGCTCCAGCTTGATGCGCACGATTGCCTCGCCGTCGCCGCCGCGCTCCAGCACGGCGTCGCGGATCGCATGGTTGGTGTCGCCCTTGAGTGCGCCAAGATCGATCCTGGCCGTGCTGTCGAACACCAGCCACAGCGTGTCGGCGCGCTGGAACACGGCAGCCGGCGTCTCGGCCCCGAAGGGGAATTCGGCCCGCAAGGTGCCGCCGGTCTGACGCAGATCGACGACGACCGGCGCGTTCGGATCGGGCGCCGGCCGCTTGGGTTCGGCCGCAGTGGCTTTCGCCGGCGGTGCCGGCGAAGCGGGTGTCGTCGGTTTGGGAGCCGGACCAATTGGCGCAACCGCGGGCAGCGGCGATTGTTCCGCCGTTTTCACGGGCGGCGGCGCGGTGGCGGGCGGAACGGGCGGCACCGCGTCGGGCTTCGGCGCAGATTCGGCCGCGGCATCTTTGGCCGGCACGGTCTCGGGCGCTGCAATAGCCGGCGCACCCAAAGGCACGGGCGTGGGCGCGGTAATAGCCTCCTTCGGCTTGGCGCCCTTCTCCGCAACCTTGGCCTTGCCGCCGTCGTGACCGACGTCGACCACGATGCTGCGGTCCTCGCGGAAGGTGCGTACCTGCGGCGCGCCGTTGAATGAGAAACTGACCGTCACCGAATCCTCTTCGAGGTCGGCGTCGATCGACCGCAAAGTCGGCGGCATCGCCGCCTTGGCGTCCGCCAAGTCCCATTTGATCGCCTGGTCGAATTCGAGCGTCAGCTTGCCGGCGGCGTTCTCTGGAACGACGTTCGCCAGGTCCGGCATTGCGAAGACATAGCGGGTGAAGGTCGGCTCGGCGGCGACCTTGACGCGGATCGCTGACGGCTTCTGGGTCTTGGGCGCGAGCCGTTGCAAGCGCAGCTGGTGTTCGGCATCGAGCGCACGCTTGGCAAGTTCCTCGACGACGTCGCGCGGCAGACCCGGCATCAGCCCGCTCCACGTCTCCGGCAGAAGATCGACAAAAAGCCGCTCGGCGGCGGGCGTGGTATTGAGCTTCACTTTTTGCGCCAGCGCGATGCGGATCGAGCCGCCATCGGGATCGAGCCGCGCGGCACTGATATAATCGGGCGCGGCAAGACTGAGTTTGTCGACCGAGACGGCAACCCGCTTCTTGAACGTCACCACCAGGATCGGATAGGTGAGCTGAACATTGGCCGGCATTTCCTTTTCGAAGCGAAACGCCAGGCGCAGATAACCGCCGTCGGTGCTCACCTTCAAGTCGCCCTTGACACGCTCTTCGGCACACGCGCGGCCGCTGAATAGCGGCGTCAACAGCGTCAATATTTGCAGGATGGCGACGAGAGTAAGCGCGCCGCGCCCCGATAGCGGCCGCCCCCGCGAGCGCTCGCGCGCGCGGGTCCCCGCTAGGCTGAGGGGTGATGCCGTCATGCAGCTGTTCCAGCCGGCGACACTGCCGGCTGGAACAGCCTAGGGTTTGCCGTTTAACGTCGCGTTAACCGTGGCATTTTGCCGGCGTATGGTCTGCGCAATCATACACTCAACTACCACCCGGTTTGCCTTCGATCTTCGGCAACTGGTCCGGATTTTTCGATTTCCCGTCGGCACGGCGGGCAAGTTCGATGGTCAGCCGTTCGGCCGCCTCGGGCGTCATCTGCGCGAGGATATCCGACATCTTCGCCGGCTTGATCCCGGTCGCGACCTCGACCAGAATTGTCATGTCGAGGCGTTCGAGGATGCGCGCGGCATCCTTCGCCTTCATGTTCTCGTACATGGCGACGATGCTGTTGAAGCGCTGCGCCTCGGCTTTGTCGCGGGCGCCCATGGCGGCTTTGACGCGCGCCTCCAGGTCCTTGAGCTCGGCGACCTTGCCATCCAGCCGCTTTTCGGTGGCCTTGAGCAGGCTCTCGCGCATCTCCAGTTCGCGGGCGCGCGCGTCGAGTTCCTTACGGCGGTCTTGCAGACGGCCGAGGATGGCGCGCTCGCCGGCCGAGGCTATCCGACCGCCTTCGATCGGCACCGTTATATTGCCGATGGCGAGCTTGGGCGGATCCGGCGGCTTGCTGGTCGTTTTCAGCGCCGGGCCGGTCGATTGCCCTTCGCCGCCGGTCGAACCGGTGATGTCGCCGCTGTCGCCGCCGTAATTGAACATTTCTCGCGCCCAGGGCCGTTTCTGCTCTGGCGTGGTCTGCGGGGCTTGCCCATCGGCGACGACGATCTTCGGATAGTCCGGCACGCTCTCGCGCGCCGTCACCTGCAGGCCTTTCTTGTCGAGCCCTTGCAGCCGCTCGGCCAGCGTATAGCCGCCGTCGAACACCAGACCCGACACTTTGAGCGCGAACAGGCTGATGGTCGCCAACAAGACGACCGGGATCAGGCGGAAATCGCGCGCAAGGCGGATCATGCCGCGCGGCCGCGCAGTCGCGCCGCGCGCGCGATCGGCGAAGGCTTGCGCCGCGACCGCGACCGCCTTGGCATCGGGCGCCGGGACCTGCTCACGCGCCGGCCTTGCGGCATTGGCGATGCGGGTAAGCCGCTCCAACAGTTCCTCGCCGGCGGCGAGCTGGCGCTCGATGTCGGCGGTGACGCTTTCTGCCTTTTGAAGGCGCGCCCCAAGGCTTTGCTCGCCTTCGCGCATCGTCGACTTCAAGCCGGCGATGGCGCGTTCGGCGATCTCGGTGGCGGTGATCAGTTCGGAAATGGTCGCGCGCAGCGTCTGCTCGTCGGCCTTGAGCAGCCGAAGCTGCCGGTTGAGCCGGACGCAATACAAGAATCGTGAGCAGAAGCAGGATCGAGACCATCGACTCGATCAGATAGCCATAATGATAGCTCACGGTGTCTCCATCCGATTGGTGGGCTGGTCCGCCTTCTCGAACATGGCGAACGTGGTCCGTGGTTTGCGCAAGGCCTTGGCGACCCGCACCGCGACACGATCGCCGACTTTGCCCATGCGGCCTTCGGTGAGGGTGACATCGCCGCAGCGCACGGTGACGAGCGCGTCGGGCTTGATCTCGAGGGGAAGCGTGTCGCCGACGCTGAGATTCATCATCTTGCGCAGCGGCAACCGCGCCTCGTACAGCACGGCATCGACGGCGATCTGCGCCTGACCTATTTCGGTCGCCAGATGATCTTCCCAGATCGGATCGCGGCCGAACTTCTCGCCCATGAACATCTGGAGGAGAACGGCGCGGATCGGCTCGATGGTCGCGTAAGGCAGCAGCAGCTCGATATTGCCGCCGCGGTCTTCCATGTCGATGCGCAGCCGCACCAAGATCGCCGCGTTGGCCGGCCGCGAGATGGCGGCGAAGCGCGGATTGGTTTCCAGCCGATCGATGTTGAACTTGACCGGCGATAGCGGCTTGAAGGCGAGTTCGGCGTCCGACAACACCACCTCGATCATGCGCTTGACCAGGTTGGTCTCGATCGTGGTGTAGGGGCGGCCTTCCACGCGCACCGTGCTCTGCCCGCGCCGGCCGCCGAGGAGCACATCGATGATCGAATAGATCAGGCTGGAATTGACGGTGGCGAGGCCGAAATTATCCCATTCCTCGGCCTTGAACACGGCGAGGATCGCCGGCAAGGGAATCGAATTGAGATAGTCGCTGAAGCGCACCGAGGTGATGCGGTCGAGCGAGACTTCGACGTTGTCGGAGGTGAAATTGCGCAGGCTGGTCGTCATCAGCCGCACCAGGCGGTCGAAGACGATTTCCAGCATCGGCAGGCGCTCGTACGACACCATCGCCGAGTCGATGATGGCGCGGATGCCGGAATTGTCGCTCAGCGAGACATCGGTCAGGCTGAAACCGAGCATGCTGTCGATTTCATCCTGATTGAGGATGCGCTCGGCGCCGCCCTTGCCGCCTTGGAATCCGTTGTTGCCGTCCGCCATCGCCGCCCACTGCGCGGCGGCTTCATCCGTGCCGGGCGTCGCAATGGGCCCGGCCGGCGCTACCGGCGCCGCGGCCTCCTGTTCGAGCGCCACGCCCCATTCGGCGGCGAGCGCGTCTTGATTGATTTCGTCTTTGCTCGCCATCGGTCAGATCGTCATTGGACGACGATTTCCTTGAACAGAACGGCGGTGACGCGGTTGGGCGAGACCGCGTCGTTGATCCGGCGGGTCAATTCCTCCTTGAGCCGGTAAAGTCCGGCGGAGCCGTCGAGATCGGTCGGCCGCAATTCGCGCAAATAAGTTTGGAAGGCATCGAGCACCCGCGGCATCAGCGGTTGGATTTCGGTCACTACCTCGGGCGTCGACACTTCGAGTACGATTTTCACTTTTAGATATTGCGTGCGCTCGTTGGCGACGTTCGACAGATTGACCATCACGTCTGGCAGGTCGACGAAGATCGCCGGCTTCGCCGCCGGCTTTGCCTCTTCTTTGTGTTCGGAGCCCTTGAAGAAATAGAAATAGGCGCCACCGCCACCGCCGCCGACCACCAGCAGACCGGCAACCGCGATGATCATTGCCTTGAGCGATGGAATTTTGAGCGAGGGCAGTTTGAGGAAGGAGAGCAGTCCGCGTTTTGGATTTTCGGCTGCGCCTTCTTCGCTCTCTTGCGGCTCGTCTTCGACTTCTTCTTCCGCTTGCTTCGCCTTGGCAGCCATGGTGACCCCGATCGCAACTTACGGGGCCGTATGCGGGCATCCCGAGCGAGACGCCGCGGATGCGCGGCCCCCGCGCTCCCATTGCGATCGAAAGTAGGTCCGTATGGTTAACAGATGCTTTCCCGCGCCCGCGCCGAGGGAATCTTTTGCCGGGTGAGACCGGCCAAATGGCGATTTTTGCCCCGCCAGCGACCGCGCGATTTTCAACTAACTGACTGATCTCAAACGATATTATCACTTGGCACGGCGGCTGCAGGGCCTTGGCCAGCCGTGGGGCTTGGGAGAGCTTGCGGCGATTTCGGCAAGACCGGCCTCGGGAGGGTGCGGCCTTGTCGAATGACAAGGGGAGAATGCCGATGCAAAACGCCGTCCTCGTCGGCCTGTCGCGCCAAGTCGGGCTTGCGCGCGAAATGGACGTGGTCGCCAACAATATCGCGAACCTCAACACCACCGGCTACAAGGCCGACGGATCGATCTTCGAGGAATATCTCGCTACCGCCGCGCGCGCCGATCAGACCGGTAGCCGCGTGAGCTTCGTGCAGGACCGCGGCATCTGGCACGACATGAGCCAGGGGCCGATCGAGCGCACCGGCAATCCGCTCGACATCGCCGTCGACGGCACCGGCTTCCTCGCGGTGCAAACGCCGCGCGGCGAACGCTATACCCGCAACGGCTCGTTGCAGATCAACGCAACCGGCCAGCTCGTCACCAGCGAAGGCTATCCGGTGCTCGGCGACGGGGGCCCGATCACGCTGCAGCAGAACGACCACCAGGTCTCGATCAGCCGCGACGGCACGATCAGCGTGCGCGAAGGCATTTCGAATGTCAATTCGGCGCGCGGCAAGATTCGGCTGGTCACCTTCGCCAATGGGCAGCAGCTACAGAAAGACGGCAACGGCACATTCAATCCGAAAGCCGGCGTGCAGCCGCAGCCCGACACGACTGACGGCATCATTCAAGGCGTGGTCGAAAAATCCAACGTGCGCGGCATGGTCGAGATGTCGCGCATGATCGAAATCACCCGCAGCTATACCGATATCTCCGCGATCTTGCAGCAGCAGGCAGACCTCGGCCAGACGGCGATCGACAAGCTCGCCGAAGTTCCGAATTGACGTTGAAGGGGAGTTAAATCCATGCGCGCGCTCAGCACTGCATCGACCGGCATGATGGCGATGGAGCTCAATGTCCAGGTCATCGCCAACAATCTCGCCAACATGACCACCACCGGCTACAAGCGCCAGCGCGCCGAATTCCAGGATCTGCTGTACGATCACGTCAGTCGGATCGGCACGCAAACCTCGGCTCAAGGCAATATCCTGCCGGTCGGCATCGACCTCGGCTCCGGCGTCAAGCCGGTCGGTACGCCGCGGCTGATGACGCAAGGCACGCTCGCGCAAACCGGCGGCTCGCTTGACGTGGCGATCCGCGGCGACGGTTTCTTCAAGATCCAGTTACCGGACGGCACCTACACCTACACGCGCGACGGCTCATTCCAGATGGATGCCATCGGCCAAATCGTGACCGCACAGGGTAACGTCGTGCAGCCCGCGATCACCATCCCGCAGAACTCCACCGGCCTCACCATCAACGCGCAGGGCCAAGTCTCGGTAATCCCGCAAGGCACGTCCACTCCGCAGATCCTCGGCCAGTTAACGATCACCCGCTTCATCAACCAGGCCGGCCTCTTGCCGATCGGCGACAACATGTACCAGGAGACCCCGGCCTCCGGCACGCCGCTCGACGGCCTGGCTTCGACCGACGGCGCCGGCGACCTGCAACAGGGACAGCTGGAGCAGTCCAACGTCGACTCGGTCACCGAAATCACCAACCTGATCGCCGCGCAGCGCGCCTACGAGATGAACGGCAAGGTGATTACCGCCGCCGACCAGATGCTGCAGTCGGCTTCCAGCCTGATGCGCTGAGGCACCGCCATGATCCGCAAATTCGCCGCCGTCGCCGCCGCGCTACTCGCGCTCGCTACTTGCGCCAATGCCGATCAGGAACGCCCGAAACTGAGAGCGGAAGCGACCGTCATTGGCGGCATCGTGCGCATCGGCGACCTGATCGACAATGCCGGCATCATCGCCAAGGTGCCGGTGTTCCGCGCGCCCGATCTCGGCTCCGCCGGCACGGTGTCGGCCGAGGCCGTGGTCGAGGCGGTGCGCCCCTATGCGCTGGTCGGCCTCGACACCGGCGACGTCAGCGAAGTGGTGGTGACGCGCGCAAGCCGCACCATCCCCGCCAAGGACGTCGAAGGCCGCGTCGCGCAGGCGCTCTCCACGCAATACGCGCTCGGCCCCGTGAAGGATATCGTGGTGAATTTCGACCGCGAGCTGCGCACGTTCCAGGTCGAGACCACCGCCAAAGGCGAGCCGCGCGTCGCTTTTCTCAATTACGACAACCGCAGCGGACGCTTCAATGTAACGCTCGACATGCCGACCGGCGCCACCACGCGCGGCACGCTGCACCTTTCCGGCAGCGCGGCCGCGACCGCGGAGGTCGTGACGCTGGCCCGCCCGGTCGAGCGCGGCGAAGTGCTCAAGAGCGCCGACGTGCTGATCGAGCGCCGCCCGCGCGGCAACGTCGGCCGCGATCTCGTCACCAATACCGACCAGGCGGTCGGGCTTGCCGCCCGCGCGCAGATGCAGCCGGGCCGCCCGCTGCGCATCGCCGATCTGATGAAGCCGGAACTGGTTCAGCGCAACGAGACGGTGACGATCGTCTATCAGGTGCCGGGCATCACGCTCACGGTGCGCGGCAAGGCGTCCGACGGCGGCGCCGAAGGCGACGTGATCTCGGTGCTCAACGAGCAATCCAAGCGCACGGTACAAGGCGTGGTGGTCGGACCCGGCCGCGTCGTCATAAGCACCGGCTCGCCGCGGCTTGCCGCCAACCTGCCGCCGGGGCGGTGAAGTGGAATGCGTAGAGTCGCGTTGCAATGAAACGTAATGGCGCGATCGCGCCCTTTGTGAAAGTGATGTCGATGAAAGTCCTGACCCTCGCGCGTCACGCGGTGCTGGCCGCGCTTGCCGCCTCGCTGCTGTCGAGCTGCGCGGCCTTCGACCGGCTCAAGAACATCGGCCAGGCGCCGCCGCTCTCGGCGGTCGACAATCCGACCGCGCGGCCGGGCTACAAGCCGGTGCAGATGCCGATGCCGGCGGCGCAGCCCGCCTCCTACAATCCCAATTCGCTGTGGCGCAATGGCTCGCGCGCCTTCTTCAAGGACCAGCGCGCGCATCAGATCGGCGACATCCTCACGGTGCAGGTCAACATCACCGACAAGGCCAACATCGCCAACGAGACCCAGCGCAGCCGCACCAGCAGCGAGGATTCCGGCATCACCGATTTCCTCGGCAGCAAGACGATCAAGACGCCGGCGACCGCGATCCTGCCCGGCCGCATCCTCACCGCCGACTCGACCTCCTCGAGCGACGGCAAGGGTTCGGTCAACCGCCAGGAGGCGTTGCAGACCAACGTCGCCGCGGTGGTGACGCAGGTGCTGCCGAACGGCAACCTGGTGGTCGAGGGCCGCCAGGAGATCCGCGTCAATTTCGAAATCCGCGAGCTGATCGTCGCCGGCATCGTGCGGCCGGAGGACATCCAGAGCGACAACACGATCGATTCCAGCAAGATCGCGCAGGCGCGCATCGCCTATGGCGGGCGCGGGCAGATCACGGACGTGCAGCAGCAGCGTTACGGCCAGCAGGTGATGGACGTGGTGTTGCCGTTCTAGTCAGTGCGTAGCTGTTGGGTTTGGGCTTTGCGTCTGTTTTGTCGTTGCCGGGCTTGACCCGGCAATCCATGACGAGGTTCGGCGAAGGTGAGCGTCGCGTAAGCTTTCTTTGCCGCGACGAACCATCATGGGTGCCATCCGAACTCGCGCTCGCTGAGTTCGGCGATCAGGTTGCTGAAAGTCGGACAATCCCGATTTTCAGTGTCGAAGTCCGGGCGTGACAAAAGCGAGTTTTGTTGGGCTCCCGCGCCTTCTGCGTCTCGCGAGCGCTGATGGCGTCAACGTCGCGGCCTCCGGATGCTCCCCAGCCGGAGGCCGCGTGCGTTTGGGGGGATTTGGCACTTTTCTCCCCGACTCAACCTCGCCGAAAACGGAGCGGTTTTTCGCCGGGGATGAGCAAGAAGCCGCGCGAAGCGCGGCGTCTCGAAGGATAGGCAGCCTCATGGTTCGAGACGCGCCCTTCGGGCGCTCCTCACCATGAGGATCAAGCACCCTCAATCGTCGCGATAAATCCGCTCGCGCCGTTCGTGGCGTTCCTGCGCTTCCACCGACAGCGTCGCGATCGGGCGCGCTTCGAGGCGCCGCAGCGAGATCGGCTCGCCGGTCTCCTCGCAGTAGCCGTAGGTGCCGTCGTCGATACGGCCGAGCGCCTCGTCGATCTTGGCGATCAACTTGCGCTGGCGGTCGCGCGCGCGCAGTTCGATGGCGCGGTCGGTTTCCGACGACGCCCGATCGGCAAGGTCGGGGTGATTTTGGTTTTCTTCCTGCAGGTGCAGCAGTGTTTCCTTGGCTTCCTTCAGGATGTCTTCCCGCCACGCGAGCAGCTTCAAGCGGAAATAGTCCCGCTGGCGCTCGTTCATGAACGGCTCCTTGTCGGACGGCCGATATGTCTTGGTTCTCGCCAACATCCCACTGAACTCCCTGTGTTCTTATGTTCTTAAACTGCGAAGTCCACCCTCCCGGTGCGGCAGGCTTATATACGGGCGTCAGCCCGCCGACAACATCCGAGTAACGCCGGCCGATCGTATGGTTTATTACGACATTTCAATGGCTTGGGCGGAAATGTCCGAAATGGCGCCGCCGCCCTGAGGCGCGCCCGCTGAACAATTTGGAAGGGGGTCTGGACTGGCCCGCTAGCGGACGCCGGCCTTGGCCAATTCGACGGCGACGCGCAGATCGATCTCGCCCATCACCATGTCGAGACCGGGATCGCCGGTTTGCTCCCCGAGGCCTTCGGCCGCGATCTTGAGGCAGGCGAGCGTCGAGCCATCGACGCTGCCATCGAGCAGCGAGAGCTTGAGCGTGTCGAGCACGTCGAGCGCCTTGCGCCCTCTGGCGACCGCGCGCTTCTTGCGCTCGCGCGGATTTTCCACTCCCTGCAAGGCGATCAGCGCATCGACGGTCGAAATCGCGCGCAGCGAGCCGGCCGTGGAAGCATTGCGCGGCGTCTCCTGCTCGCTGACCATGAAGGCGCCGCCGGCAGTACGGCGCGCGCCGGCCGGCGCCGACGCCAGCGCAGTTCCGTTCGCTCCATGAATGCGCATCGCGGAAATCCCCAACCGACCGAGGTCGGCCCTCGAATAGGCCAAAGCCTGGGCCGTTATGGTTAATCCCCGGTAAATGCGCCGGCAAAATTTGCCGCCCCAGACGTTTCCTGCCGGTCTGCTGACGCGCCGCGTCCGCCTTGCCGATGCAAAAACGCCAACGTTGTTAGAGTCTTGAGCGGTGCGGCCGGGTTGGCACGACGTTCGCATGAGAAGCGGCAGTCAACCGTCACATTGGGGAGCAGTGATGACGAGGACGTTGCGAGCCGTAATTCTGGCCGTGCTATTGACCGCGTTCGCCGCGCCGAACGCGTTGGCGACGTCGCGCATCAAGGACCTCGCCAATATCGAGGGCGTGCGTCAGAACCAGCTCATCGGTTACGGCCTGGTGGTCGGCCTCAACGGCACCGGCGACACCCTCAACAACATTCCCTTCACCAAGCAATCGCTCACCGCGATGCTGGAGCGGCTCGGCGTCAATATCCGCGGCCAGGTAGCTCAACAGTCGCTGCGCACCGGCAACGTCGCCGCCGTGATGGTGACGGCCAACCTGCCACCCTTCGGCACGCAAGGCACCCGCATCGACGTCACCGTGTCCGCGCTCGGCGACAGCAAGAGCCTGCAAGGCGGCGTGCTGCTGGTGACCCCGCTGCTCGGCGCGGACGGCAACGTCTACGCGGTCGGCCAAGGCTCGGTGGCGATCGGCGGTTTCCAGGCCGAAGGCGAGGCCGCCAAGATCGTGCGCGGCGTGCCGACGGTCGGCCGCATCGCCAACGGTGCGCTGATTGAGCGCGAAATCGAATTCAGTCTGAACAAGCTGAGCCAGTTGCGCATGGCGCTGCGCAATCCCGATTTCACCACCGCCAAGCGCATCGCCGCCGCCATCAACGACTTCATGGGCTCGCCGACCGCCGAGCCGCTCGATCCCGGCACGGTCGGCATCACCATCCCGCCGCAATACCGCGGCAACGTGATCTCGCTGCTCACCGACGTCGAGCAGCTCCAGGTCGAGCCGGACCAGGCGGCCAAGATCGTAATCGACGAGCGCTCCGGCATCATCGTCATGGGCCGCGACGTACGCGTGTCCATGGTGGCGGTGGCGCAAGGCAATCTTACCGTCACCATCACCGAAGCCCCACAAGTGAGCCAGCCGGCGCCGTTCTCGCGCGGCGGCACAACCCGGGTCGTGCCGCGCACCAGCATCGGCGTGCAGGAGGACGGCAAGAAGCTCGCGCTGGTCAAGGACGGCGTGTCGCTGCAACAACTGGTCGACGGGCTCAATGCGCTTGGCATCGGCCCGCGCGACCTGATCGCCATCCTGCAAGCAATCAAGGCCGCGGGCGCGATCCAGGCCGACATCGAGGTGATGTGATGGCGAGCGCCCTGCCCGCAACCGCACCCGGTTTAAGCGCACTCGATCTGCTCAACGTGGCCCCCCCGGCCGTCGGCAAGCTGTCGGCAGCCGGCAAAGCCAAAGCTCACGCGGCGGCGCAGGATTTCGAGGCCGTTTTCCTCAACTCCATGTTTCAGCACATGTTCACCGGCATCGATGGCGAAGGCCCATTCGGCGGCAGCGGCGCCACTGGAGTTTGGCGTTCGGTGCTCACCGACCAATACGCCAAGTCGATCGCCAAAGCCGGCGGCATCGGCATCGCTGATCAGGTCTATAAAAGCCTGATTGCGCATCAGGAGGCGCACACATGAACGATCGCGCGCTGGCCGCGACCATCACCAGCGTCGGGGAAGCCGAACGCGTGGTGGCCAATATCAACATCGTCCTGGACCGCCTCATGGAGACGGTCGAGGAAGAAACCGCGCGCGTGCGCGCCGGCCGATTGCGAGAAGCGGCCGAACTGGCCGACGACAAGGCCGAACTCGGCCGCCGCTACGCCGCCGAAAGCGAGCGCGTGAAAGCCGCCCGCGAACTGATCGCCCGCTCGCTACCCGAGGCGTTCGAAGCGCTGCGCCAGCGGCACACCGTGTTCCAGGCGCTGCTGCAAACCAATCTCATGGTGCTGGCGACCGCGCACGCGGTATCCGAGGGCATCATTCGCGGCGTGTCGGGCGAGCTTGCGCGCAAGCGGACGCCCTCGACCTATGGCGCCTCCGGCCGCGCCAATACGTCAAATGCCAAGGCAAGCCAGCCGCTGGCGATCAGCCGCACGCTCTAGACGGTCAATCCTTGAAGCCGGCGCGTTAAGCGGTCGTGGAAACCTTCAAACCGGTGACCGTGTCGATCTCGGTGCCGTCGGCCATCGTGAGAATATTGGTTTTGGTATTGAGGTAAGCGCCGTTCCCCATCTGAACGAGGGACGTGGGATCCACATATTTCGCCCCCGTCGTCGTGTCGTATTGCATGCCATCCGGCCTCGTCATGATGTTATTGACGGTGTCGATCGTCGTGCCGTCCGACAAATAAATGAACGGGTCAAGCGTGTTCGTCGGCTTCACCATCTGCTGCTGCTTAGCCAGATCATTCAACGAATCCTGCAGTTTCTTCGCGGTCGCTTGCTGTTGATTGGTCGCCGCAATCTGCGCGATCAGGCTTCCCGCATTGCTGATGCTGGTTTGCGAGATCGTCGCGAGCGCGTTCGCGTTATTCGTGCTTTGGCCTAGAAACGAATTGATACTGCCGTCGCCGCCGGCATTGTCCAGCATGCCCAGCAAGCCACCTTCGTTTTGCTGATTCTGGATGGCCGTCATCGTGTCGGCAATCCAATTCGACGTCGCGCTCGTGCTGAATAGCGACGAGTACGAAATTCCGACAGTCGCGGAACCGATAACCGAAGTCATGCACGCGTCCTTACAGGGTAAAGCATACGACAAGACGGTTAAAAAAGTTTGCCGGTTAGCGATTTGGTAAGATGAAATCCGCCGCACGCCATGCCCATTATTGCGACGATCGCAGCAACGTTGGCGCGCTCGACGGCAAAGCTCTCTTTCAAATTCGAATTGAACCGAGGCGACCGCGCTAAATAAGCAATGACTTGTTAACTATAAAATTTTACGGGCCGTTTGGAGCCATGTGCGATGACATCTGCGATCCATTGGATCGAACACGTGTCGCTGCCAGTACGGCAAACTCACCAGAAAGGTACCTTAAGATGTCTGATATCGTTCTCTCGGCGGGTGTCCGTTCGAACCTGCTGCAGTTGCAGCAGACTTCGGACCTGATCAACCAGACCCAAAACAGAACTCGCCACCGGTAAGAAGGTCAATTCGGCGCTCGATAACGCCATCAACTTCTTCACCGCGCAGGGCCTCGACAACCGCGCCAACTCCCTGAGCAGCCTCTTGGACTCCATGTCCAACGGCATCAACACCATTCAGGCTGCCAACAACGGCATCACGAGCATCACCAAGCTCGTGCAGTCGGCGCAAGCGCTCGTCAGCCAGGCCCAGCAGGCCAACAACACCGCGACCCAGGCGACCCTGTCGACGCAGTTTAACTCCCTGCTGACCCAGATCGGCTCACTCGCCGGCAACTCGGGCTTCAACGGCGTCAACCTGCTCGCAGGCAACACCCTGACCGTGACTCTGAACGAGTCCGCCAGCTCGACCGTCTCGGTGACCGGCGTCAACTATACCAACGCCAACGCGGCGCCGTTGAGCATCGCGAATGCGGCCAACAACTGGGCCGCCGCAGCGGACATCACCGCGGCATCCACCGCGCTGAGCGCCGCGCTGACCTCGTTGCAGTCGAAGTCGCAGACCCTCAGCGCCAGCTTGTCGACCGTGCAGATCCGTCAGGACTTCACCAAGGCGACGATCAACACGCTGCAGACCGGCTCTGCCGACCTCACGCTCGCCGACACCAACCAGGAAGGCGCGAACCTGCTTGCGTTGCAGACCCGCCAGCAACTGTCGTCCACCGCGCTGTCTCTCGCTTCGCAGGCCGACCAGAACGTGCTGCGGCTGTTCCGCTAAGCAAAATCGACACTTCCGACGGAAAACGGCGGCCTTCGGGCCGCCGTTTTTTTGCAGCCGCTACATTTATGGCTAACGAAATCTTAATCGACGCGAATTTAACGATCTATCAACCCTAACAACTCATTATCCCGGTACGCGATTTGACCCTATCGGGGGGAGGAGATTGCCATGAGTGAAATTGTTCTGTCGGCCGGCGTGCGATCGAACCTGCTGCAGTTGCAACAGACTTCGGATTTGATCACGCAAACGCAAAATAAACTGGCCACCGGCAAGAAGGTCAATTCGGCCCTCGATAACGCCATCAATTTCTTCACCGCGCAGGGGCTCGACACCCGAGCCAACAACCTGAACGGCCTCCTGGACGCCATGTCCAACGGCGTCAACACGATTCAGGCCGCCAACAATGGCATCACGGCGATCACCAAGTTGGTGCAGTCGGCGCAGGCCCTCGTCAGCCAGGCCCAACAGGCCAACAACACCGCGACCCAGGCGACCCTGTCGACGCAGTTCAACACCCTGTTGACCCAAATCGGCCAACTCGCCGGCAACTCGGGCTTCAACGGCGTCAACCTTCTGGCCGGCAACACGCTGACCGTAAACCTCAACGACACGGCCACGTCGAGCATCAGCGTGGTCGGTGTCGATTATACCAACGCCAACGCGGCGCCGCTAAGCGTCGCCAATGCCGCCAACAACTGGGCGGGCGCCTCTGATATCACCGCGGCGTCGACGGCGCTGAGCGCCGCGCTGACCTCGTTGCAGTCGGAGTCCCAGACGCTGAGCTCCAGCCTATCGACCGTGCAGGTCCGCCAGGATTTCACCAAGTCGATGATCAACACGCTGCGGACCGGGTCGGACAGCCTCACGCTCGCCGATACCAACGAGGAGGGCGCGAACCTTCTCGCCTTGCAGACCCGCCAGCAACTTTCGTCCACCGCGCTGTCATTGGCCGCGCAGGCCGACCAGAACGTCCTGCGGCTGTTCCGGTAACGGCGGTAAACTGGCGCAACGAAGGATTTCGTTAAGTTGCGTCAGCTACGGCTACCGGCCGCAAGGAGCGGCATCGAATGGGCCTCAAGGTCGAATTAAAACCCGGCGAGCGGTTCATCCTCGGCGAATGCCTTGTCACCAACGGCGGCCAGCGCACACGGCTGCTCATCGAGGGGCAGGCGCCGATCCTGCGCGAAAAAGACATCATGACGTTGGAGGAGGCCGATACGCCGGCCAAGCGCATCTATCTCTGCGTCCAGATCATGTACACCTCGCGCGACCCGCGCCTGCATCATGAAACCTATTTCGCGCTGATGCGCGACCTGGTGCAGGCGGTCCCCAGTTCCTGGCCGCATATGCAGGACATCAGCAACCACATCATGGCTGGCCAAATGTACAAGGCGCTCAAAAGCGCCAAGACACTAATCGCTTACGAGAAGGAGCTGCTCGACCATGCGACAAGCAACACGCGCTTACGGCGCGATCGCGAACAAAACCGCAAATCCGCGTGAGTTGGAAGCCGACCTGCTGTTGAACGCGGCTGCGCGCCTGCAGGCGATTCGCGACGGCTGGGCCGACAAAAACTCCGAACTCGACGCCGCGCTGCTGTTTAACCGCAAGCTGTGGTCGATCTTCGTCACCTCGGCGACCAACCCGGAAAGCCAGCTGCCGGTCGGCTTGCGCCAGAACGTCGCCAATCTGGGGATCTTCGTGTTCAAGCAGACGCTTAACACCACATCGCCTGTGGGGAATGGCTTGCCATCCAGGAGTCGAATGGTGGACGGCCCATCCGAGCCCGTAAATGGATCAAGAAGAATCACGGTTAATTTTCATCGTGTACAGGATCCCCACTAATAGATTGATGGAAAGCAGCTACGGTAATAATGAAAATGTATACATCAGTAGCGAAAACGCATCGAGGTAAGCCCTACCCAGATCTACTGACGAAACATGATTCGTACGTAAAGCATATGTCATGTACATTTCATTTAATACTACGACACCCGAACCTGACTGGTTGTGGCATTTTTATTCCCATCACGAGTTTTCGACGTCAAGATCGTAGTCGTCAAAAGCAATAGCTGCTATTCAATAACCATATTACGAGCATCTTGACTAGTGGAGGACATTCCATATTTATCTTCCAGTGGTCCTCCTCTTGCCTCAGATCACTTGAATTTGCATCCATCGAGCTGCCCTGTGGGGGATTTGAGGACATGGGAGCATGTAAGTCAATTTAGCGAATGTCAATCCAAGTTGTATACCATTATATCCCGGATGACATCCACCGCACCTCCTTCTTGATCTCTTCTTAAGCGAAGTTTTCCTTCCTCCTCAACGCTCTTTCACCTCTCATCTATCAACTTATATCCCAATCCTCCACACTATTGACATCTTGTGTATTCGATGACAGAGTCGGAATCAGGCACTTCACTCATTAGAACTAACCTACAGACGGTTACAGAGGGTCGAGTGCTATTTGGGACAGATACCAGATAATGAGAAATTATGCCAAGGCCAGGAAAGTTGTTGGGGAAGGGTGGAAGGCTGATGAATATACAGAGAAATGCTTTGGATGCTATTCTTGGACAAGAATGGGGGTAGGTATGCTTATAGAGGGAATGAAGAAGTCCGTGAAATTAATTGGAGATTAAAAGACGAGGGAACAGGTGTAGAGGGTCATGTTTCAAAAACGTCGGTGGATGGACGTAAGCAAAACGGATGGAAAAGATGAACGAAGTGCTGCTTTAAAATGATCTTTATTTTCTATCCTCTATTAAGCGTATTGCCAGAGCCCCTGCCACCAGTTAGTGCTTCTTTTTCTGATGAAAGGGACTGAACTTACTTTGGATTCGCCTCCACATACTCATCCCACTCCCTAGCCTTCAACGTCTCCGCATCCGCTTTCTCGAGATTATCCTCATCGGGCTCTGGACTCAAGCCACTCGCCTCTCCACCACCCTCAATAATACCCCCTCTCGCCCTCTCCTCCTCCAAATATTCATCAATAGTCATAGTCGGCAGATTATGTCCAGGTCTAAACACACCCTCCTGCAACGTCTTTCTGCTGTCCAGCAACGTAAACGGTCGTAATGGTTTCCCGCTTGAACTTAATATTGGACCCTTATTTGTGATGCTAGATAGAGCCTCTCGACTATCCAAACGCTCCGAATATTCATCCTTGCCTCGCAACCCCATCCGTTCCCTGTAATCTCTCTCCAGTTGTTCCGGGCCTGTTGGTGGTGTAGGTGGTGCCATAGCTAGGACTTCGAGTTCGCGGTTTAGGGATTCGAGGGATTGGAAAGTATTGTGTGTGCAGAGGGCAATATTTGCCAGCTGCAACTCGCGGACTGCATCATCGTCATTTTGTAGGTATGCTGGATTTTGCGCCAGGAACTTTTTACTCGTCAGCTTAACTCCCAAGAGTCCTCTGTAGGCCAGGCTTTACCTCTAATTTCTTCTTCAACTCTTTTTCTTGTTTGAAATTCGCAATCTTTGCATCTCGCCGCGCATTCGGATCCTTTGTCGAGATTGTAGAGAAAGTAGTGGGGGCTTCGGTGTAATCGTTGTAGAGCTTCTTGTCTGTTGTAGATAGAATCTCGTAGTGATCAAGCAGTGTTAAATATCGTTCGTATGCCTCGCGTGCTTTTTGCAGGGTGGACTTGCGGTCTTGGGAGTTGAGGCGCAAGATGAGATCGGCAAGGCGATAGTTGATGGTCAGGTATCTTCAGACATTAGCAGGATGAGTTGGAACAGCTGTAGATACGCACTGCAAGTCTCCTGAAGTCAAGTCCTCCAGGGTCTCATTCGGACTAAAGAGTGACAGGCGGTCTGCGAGCTTGAGGCAATCGTCATAGGTTGCAATGGCAGCGGCGAGGTTTTGCTGGTAGGTGGCGGTGTTGCTATCCCACGAAGCCTCAATATCCTTCCTTTGACTCTCTGCGGAGCTGAAGAGCGACTTAATGCTTTGTTCTGCCATGGTCATGGGCTTATATGGAGTTATTGTGGTTGTTGGTGGGAGGAAGAAGTTGTGATGGTGGGGGAGGGAGGATGTGCAGCAAACGCGCCTTCTTTGTTCGCCTCGCGTCTGAAGAACTTCACTCTTTCCTTCCTCATCTTCACAATTCACAACTTCACATCGGCATCGGCATCAGACGGATGAACTAGCTACGCGAGATTCAACGGCCTTTAAGGCTCTTCGAATTATTTTCATTTTCGAAACCTTCCCATCCTAAGTACACAATTTCACATTTCCGTTCCCCATTGCGTCTTCCTTCTTCCTCCACGATGCCGTGGCCCGGCTACATGCAGGACCTCAGTCAGCTGATTGAGGACTGTTTGATTCCGATTTCTGATGACAGTGCACTGATTGACGACAGCCCTCACGGACAGGACGAAAAAGCGTCATGTCCTATTGAGCTGAGCTCGAGCACGCTGGCCGCGTTGCTGGAGTTGGACAAGGCTGCGGATCACGAAAGCGAGGCTGACAAGGCTGTGCCAGCACATTCTCCCCCAGCCTTCAGCGATTCGGAGTGGACCGAAGTCAACTCGATATCTTCTTCCCTTCACGACTTGGCTGCTATCGTGTTCAACACGCCAACTCTCCCCATGACGTCGCCAGCGGAAGACCAGGCCATCGTGCAACACGGAGACGTGTCTGCAGTTGCTTTGCCGACTCCTCATGAGGAGCTTCTGATGGAGTCGACTACGACATCGGTAATCTCACTGCCATGCACCGCAGTTCCAGCTCCTACAGCTCAGGTTGAAGAGCAGCTTCCCGCCAACACGATGGATACCCTGGCCCCGGCTACTCCTCAAGGCCCCACGCTGCCTACGCGCAATACTGATCAAGTCATGGCTGATCTAAAGCGTGTTGCTCCTTCTGGCCCGTCTATGTTCTCTCCCAAGCGTCGTCTCACGTCTTACGCCAGCGCCAAGTCGGACTTCACCCTCTCTGATCTCTCCGAAGCCCTGGTCTACACAGAGAAGAACGGTCAAAGTGACCCCGATGATGCCGGATCAAATGAAGCAGATAACTCGATTGAGAACTCGGACGAGGAAGAAATTTTGCAAACCGCAAAGCCTCGCAAGATCACCGAGCGAAAGCGACAACTTAACGCCGCTGCCGACAGGTACATGCAAGAGCGCGCCGAGAAGCAACTCAAGGAAGCTAACAACCTTCGTCCTGAAGAGGAAGCACAGCAGTCTGCACGATGGCTGGTCAATCAGTCCGAGAATCGCGAGATCATCTCCAGTCCTCGCGAGTATCAAGTGGAACTGTTCGAGAAGGCCAAGGAGAAAAACATTATTGCTGTTCTCGATACTGGTACGCGTTTCCAATCTTTCTTAGTTTATTTTGCTAACAGAAGCAGGCTCCGGCAAGACTTTGATCGCTGTCCTCCTTCTTCGACACATCTTTGCGCAAGAGCTGGAAGATAGGGCCATGGGCAAACCAAAGCGGATCTCGTTCTTCTTGGTTGATTCCGTTCAGCTGGTCTTTCAGCAGCATGCTGTCCTCAAAGCGAACCTCGATCAGCCAATGAATATGTTCTGTGGAGATATGGGCTGTGATCTGTGGAGCAAGGAGCTTTGGGAGAAGCACTTCTCGGAAAACATGGTCATTGTCTGCACTGCTGAAGTTCTTCGTCAATGTCTTCACCACTCGTTCATCTCGATGGATCAAATCAATCTTCTGATTTTTGACGAAGCTCACCATGCGAAGAAGGATCATGCATACGCACGCATCATCAAGGACTTCTACGCTCAGCAGGAAAAGCATGTCGTCCTTCCCAAGATCTTCGGCATGACCGCATCTCCCGTGGATGCTCGTGTTGATGTCAAGAAAGCTGCTGCAGAATTGGAGGCCATCCTTCACTGCCAGATCGCCACCGCTGCCGACTCAAGCTTGCTGCAGTACACGGTTACATCAAAGCAAGAGCAGCTTGCTAAATATGCAGCTCTGGGGCCTAGATTTGAAACGCCTTTATACAAGGAGATGTATGCCCGATTCAAGTCCAACACGGTCCTTAACAAACCACTTCTCTATGCATATGAAGCAAGCAGGGAGCTGGGATCGTGGTGCTCTGATCACATTTGGCCCTTTGTTCTTAGTGAGGAGGAGACGAAGAAATTGCAGGCAAAGACGGAGCGCAAGTACCATGCAAAGAAAGTTCAAGAGCCACTTGCAGTCTTGGAAAAGCATAAAGAGCAACTTCGAGAGGCTCGTCAGATCATTCAGACGCACACTTTCGAGCCACCTAATTGGGATCCGCAGACTCGTACATCTACTAACCTGTCTTCGAAGGTCGTCACCCTTGTTATGTACCTGAAGGAGCGTTTCGAGCGTCCGACGGATGATAAGTGTATTGTCTTTGTGCGACAGAGATACACCGCACGACTTCTGGCGAATCTCTTCTCTCATCCGAGAATTGGAACCCCATATTTGTTTGCAGGAGCCTTGGTAAGCCCTATCACCTTCTTGTTCGTGACAGAATCATGCTAATAGATGCAGGTTGGAACCAGGAGTGGAGATGCTGGTGATATGAATGTGTCTTTCCGCCAGCAGGTTCTCACTATGATGAACTTCCGCAAGGGCAGGATCAATTGTCTCTTCGCAACATCTGTGGCCGAGGAAGGACTGGATATCCCGGACTGCAATCTTGTCATTCGATTTGATCTCTATGTAACCTTGATTCAGTATATCCAATCAAGAGGCCGAGCACGACATACTAACTCGAGATATATCCACATGTGTGAGGATGGCAACCAGGAGCATCATCAAATTATTCGTGAGGTCCGCCAGAATGAGGGTATCCTCAAGAGATTCTGCAGTGCTCTCCCGGAAGACAGACTTCTTACGGGTAACAGCTTTGACATGGATTATTTCCTTGCCAAAGAGAGAACTCATCGTGTTTGGAAGAATCCAGACACGGGCGCAAAGCTAACATATAAGATGAGTCTCGCGGTCCTTTCAAACTTTGTCGATTCACTGCCTCGCAATCAAGATACCAACAGTCAACCGGAGTACGTTGTCACTGTACAAAATAGGCAATTTCTGTGTGAGGCTATCCTTCCAGAGTCATCGCCTTTGCGAGGGGCTATTGGTCGTCCGGCAAGTACGAAGCAAGTTGCAAAGTGCTCTGCTGCATTCGAGACCTGCTTGGCGCTTATTGAGGGCAAGTATCTGGATGACTGGTTGGTGCCGACCTTTACGAAGCAACTTCCGGCCATGAGAAATGCTCTCCTCGCTGTGGATTCGAAGAAGCGAGAGTCTTACGATATGAAGACAAAGCCTGCAGTGTGGACAGCTGGTTGGGAACCTAAATTATTGTACATGAACGTTTTAGCCTTGGAGACGCCGGATGCTCTGGATCGACCATGCCAACCGTTGGCTTTATTGACCAGAGCACCTTTGCCCCAACTTCCATCATTTCATCTCCACTTTGGAGCTGGTCGGCACTCCCAAGTTCTGATCACACCCATCATGGAGGCGTGGGAAGTCACTCCCGAACTTCTTGAGCTCGTCAACACCTTTACTCTTTGCATCTTTGAGGATGTATTCAGTAAAGGATACCAGTCTGATCCGTCCAAGATGCCTTATTTCTTGGTTCCGATTGCATCATGCGCCAAGACCAACATTGAGTCCAGCACTCATCCAACTGATCTTATTGCCTGGGATATCCTGCATTCCGTCCAAGATCATCATACAAAGTGGTCAGGCAATCCTTGGGACAACAAATCATGGCAAACAGAATCGGACGAATTTCTCAAGGATAAATACATTGTTGACCCGTTTGACGGTTCTCGGAAGCTGTGGACGGTTGGCGTCAACTCGGGAGTACAAACCTTTGGATCCAGTTCCGCCGAACTCTGCTCCACGCAAGGGAACTCGAAAGAACAATGACAATATCATGGAGTATAGTTGCAGCTTGTGGGCTAAGGCTAGATCTAGGAGAACATTTGATCCTGAGCAGCGTGTGGTTCAGGCTGAGTTTATCCCACTCCGTCGAAATCTCCTTGATGATTTTGATGGTCCTGAAGAAGAGACTCCAAAGCAGTGCTTCATTATACTTGAGCCCCTGAAAGATCTCTCCTGTAAGTATGACCACGCCCAAGCATGATTTGCAGCTAACAAAGCGCCAAGCTCCCAACTAAAGTCGTTGCCATGGCATACTGCTTCCCAGCCATCATTCACCGAATGGAGTCTTACCTCATCGCTTTAGAAGCTTGCGACCTTCTTCATCTCGAAATCCGTCCTGACTTGGCCTTGGAAGCCGTGACTAAAGACTCCGATAACACCGAAGACCATGATAGCGAGCAGATCAATTTCCAACGAGGCATGGGCAAGAATTACGAGCGACTTGAGTTTCTCGGCGACTGCTTTTTGAAGATGGCTACATCCATATCGCTGTTTGGCATCCACCCAGAGAACGACGAATACAGCTACCATGTTGACCGCATGCTGTTGATCTGCAACAAGAACTTGAAGAACAATGCCATCAAGCTCAAGCTCTATGAGTACATTCGATCCCAAAGCTTCAATCGTCGGGCATGGTATCCTGAGGGTTTGGTTTTGACGAAGGGCAAGACTGCGACAGCACCCACTTCGCACAAGCTCGGTGATAAATCCATTGCTGATGTTTGCGAGGCGCTGATCGGCGCTGCGCTGCTCACCTGCCATGAGAATGGAAATATGGACAGAGCTTGCCGGGCAGTCACAGAGCTGGTTTCTAGCGAGAATCATCAGGTCAATGCGTTTGCTGATTACTACAAGCTCTACAAGAAGCCAAAGTACCAGGTTGCGCCTGCTACAGAGATGCAGAAGAACCTCGCTGCCCAGCTGGAGATGGTGCACCCTTACCATTTTCGCTATCCCCGCCTTGCTCGGTCAGCCTTCACGCATCCCTCGTATCCCTTCTCGTATGAGCACGTACCTAGCTACCAGCGTCTGGAGTTCTTGGGCGATTCTTTGCTTGATATGGCATGCGTCAACTTTCTGTTCCACCGCTTCCCAGATAAGGATCCACAATGGTTGACTGAGCACAAGATGGCAATGGTCTCCAATCAATTCCTCGGAGCTCTGTGTGTGTCTCTTGGCTTCCATTCTCATCTGCTCCTCTTCAACCCTGCATTCCAGAAGCAGATTACTGACTACGTTACTGATATCATCGAGGCCCGAAAGCAAG
>CAVPUU010000034.1:0-16477 GCA_963709015.1 uncultured Alphaproteobacteria bacterium
CAGCGATGCGTGCGTAGTTGGCGGCCAGCGAGTCAAGCAGCCTGGGCCGCGATGCGATTCCACGGAGCACCAAAACGACAACACCTCCTGCGCCCGGCACACCCACCACGGGCCCTATTGATTTTGCCGCGCGATCCCCAAACGCAGGCGCAAAGACCGGCTCTGTTGTCGATGGCTTTACCGCCGGGCTCGGCATCGAGGCTGCGTCATGCAGAATGTGTTTGCGCGCGCCGAATGGGAATTCATCGAATTTCCCAATGTCGCCGACTTCCGCGTGTCAACGAACTCCGCGCGCCTCGCCGCTCGGGCTCGAAGTTTAGCGCGAAAGTCTCATCTGATCCAACGCTTGCCGTCTTTACTTTGTCATCGCCCGCGATCCAGTAACAATAAAATTTTCAATGGCTTACTGGATGCCCCGCTTTCGCGGGGCATGACGATGGAAAGGTTGTGCAATAGCGCGCCAAGGCGGCGGTGCGCATGGACTGAAATTGCGGCCTAATTTTGAGCTGCGACGGTGCGCAGCCCGCTCAAAGGCACATCGAGTTCGTACACGACTCCTTGCGGCTCATATCTAAACCGAGCCTGGCCACGAAGTTGATTTGCCAGTCTATTGATCAAGCGCGTGCCGAAACTGCGCCGCTTGGGTTCTTGGACGATCGGCCCACCCGATTCCGCCCATACGAGCTTGAACCGCTGTGCCTTCTCGTCGACCGACAATGCAACTGCAATTCTTCCGGCCGGCACCGTCAGGGCGCCATATTTGACCGCATTCGTGCAAAGTTCATTCAGCGACATGGTGATTGGCAGCACGGCGGCAGCATCGATAGTGAGAGTGGTTTCCTGAACTGAAAACCTCGAAGTCTGACGATCGTCAAATGGTTCAACGGCGGCGCGGATGACCTCGCTCAATTGCGCGCCGGCCCAATTTGCCTGCAGCAGCAGATCGTGCGCACGACCTAAGGCGACCAATCGATTTTCGACGGCAACGCGGCCTTGCTCAAGAGTTTCAGCGTTGCACAAGCTTTGCGAGGTAATCGCAATAACTGTGGCCAAAGTATTCTTCACGCGGTGATGCAATTCTTGCAACAACAAGCGCTGCAATTGCTTTGCTGCCTCGTTCTCGGTGGCGTCAATTCCGGCCTGTGCAAGCAGACGCGCCGCATCGACCCCGGCCTGCGTCAGTAATTCGCGCAGGCCAATAATTTCGGCCTCGAGAGCGTCTTCATTGGTGCTGGTGCGCGGCATAGCCCTCAGGGAGCTAAGCCCATCGCAGGTTTCACCGCAATTACTGCTTCGGTTCCCGATAAAAATGTATGGGCCCCCGCGTTGGCGGCAGATAGCGTCGCCCGCACGACTAGCGCAGGGCGATAATTCTTACCGCCCGCGCTTCGCCGGCGTTTTCTCTGATATCGAACTGGCATTTCGGCTCGAAGTCCGGCCAGCCCCGCGACGAGCATGCCGCGCCCTTGACCGCGAGCGGAAGGCGATCGGTCTTTGCGAAAGGCTGCGGAGGCGTCTCCTGCGTCGCGCCGCCGTTCCCGCTATGATCGTTCGCTGCCGGTGCGGCAGAGACGGCGAAGGCGATAACGCCTGCAAGAACGACGGCGGCGGCCAGTCTGACGATTGGTTTGAACACTTTATGCCCCTGCATTTTATGCCCCTGCATCATGGACGCACAACGCGGGCCGCGGGACGAACGTTCCACTATTGGTAAAGTAAAACTAAATAAAACGCCTGCCTTGGGGGCGGAATTTGTCTTTCTCGCCAAGTATTTACCTGTGAAAATATTATGAAATACCTTTGAAACTTTAATAATGGCCGTGTGTTGTCTGTATGTATCCCAAGGAAATACCCATGCCTTGCCCGTCGCGTTTTCCGCCCCATCGCGCCACGGTCGCGGCGATCGCCAATCCAGCCGGCGGCGCCAACCCCGGCCGACATTCGCGCAATTACGAGCCGAAGCGGCCTTTCGCCGCCCCGGGGCTTTTCCTCATCGAAACAAAACGGGCTGACATGGAGGCCGGTACATGACCGTGGACTTGGTGACGCAAATGGGACCGGCTTATCTCCGGCGGCAGGCCAACCGTTGTCAGCGCCTCTCGCGAAGCAGCATGGACCTCGGCACCGCAAGAGATCTCAGGCTGATGTCGGAGGAATATTTTGCCGATGCCTTGAAACTTGAGAGTCGCGCGCGCCGCGGAGGCGAGGCCTCGTGAACCGTAACGTCCTTTATTTATTATCTGAGCCAACGTAGCCTGGCGTTCGCGATTTGAAATTAGCAATGGCAACGGAGATTAGGCCATGTCGATCGGACTTATACTTGTCATCCTTCTAGTCATTTTCCTGTTCGGCGGCTTCAGCGGCCGTTTCGGCGGCTACGGCTACGGCTACGGTCACGGCGGTGTCGGCTCATCGGCATCATCTTGATCATCGTCGTCGTTCTCATGCTGCTTGGGCGGATCTGATTAAGACGACGGGCTTATGACATGGCCGGCACAGCCGCGGCTTGCGTCGCGGCGGTGTTTTTCGCATGGGAATGGCCACCCTAATCGGCGCCGCCGGCGATTGACCGCGCGCCGCAACTCGACTATCTCCGCCAGTGGGACACCCCTCCCCAACGAGGGGCGCCTATCTGGAAGGATAGACTATGGCAACGAGCAAGCCCGGCGTGCGGCCGGCGGTCCCGCACTTTTCGTCCGGCCCCTGCGCCAAGCGCCCCGGCTGGATCCTGCAGCCCTCACCGACGCGGTTTTGGGACGCTCGCACCGATCCAAGATCGGCAAGGCGAAGCTCAAGCGCGCCATCGATCTCACCCGCGAAGTGCTGCAAGTGCCCGCCGACTATCGCATCGGCATCGTGCCGGCTTCAGACACCGGCGCGGTGGAGATGGCGCTGTGGTCGCTGCTCGGCGCGCGGCCGGTCACCATGCTGGCCTGGGAGAGCTTCGGCGAAGGCTGGGTCAGCGACGTCGCCAAGGAGCTCAAGCTCAAGGACGTCACCGTCCTGAAGGCGCCCTACGGCGACTTGCCCGATCTGTCGAAGGTCGATTTCGACCCGACGTGGTGTTCACCTGGAACGGCACGACCTCCGGCGTGCGGGTGCCGAACGGCGACTGGATCGCCGCCAAGCGCGAAGGGCTGACGATCTGCGACGCCACCTCGGCGGCGTTCGCGCAGAAGCTCGATTGGGCCAAGCTCGATGTCGTCACCTTCTCCTGGCAGAAGGCGCTCGGCGGCGAGGCCGCGCATGGCATGCTGATTCTCTCGCCGCGCGCGGTCGAGCGGCTCGAGAGCTACAAGCCGGCCTGGCCGCTGCCGAAGGTTTTCCGCCTCACCAAGGGCGGCAAGCTCAACGAGGGCATTTTCGCCGGCGAGACCATCAACACGCCGTCGATGCTCTGCGTCGAGGATTACATCGACACGCTGCAATGGGCGAAATCGGTCGGCGGGCTTGCCGCCACCGTCGCGCGCGCGGACGCCAACGCCAAGGCGCTGGCCGACTGGGTCGCGGTCACGCCCTGGGTCGCCTATCTCGCCAATAATGCGGGTGAGCGATCGAACACCTCGGTGTGTCTGAAGGTGGTCGATCCGGCGGTGACGCGGCTCGGCGCCGACGACCAGGCCGCCTTCGCCAAGACGCTCGCCGGCCTCCTGGAGAAGGAAGATGTCGCCTACGACATCGCCTATTACCGCGACGCGCCGCCCGGCCTGCGCATCTGGTGCGGGACGACGATCGAGACAAACGACATACATGCGCTCACGCCTTGGCTGGACTGGGCCTTCGCCGAGGCCAAAGCCGCGCTGCCGAAGGCGGCGTGACGCTTTCTTACCCTCCCCTGGAGGGGGAGGGTCGACGCGCTAAGCGCGTCGGGGTGGGGTGACTTAATCACCCAAACATCAAGGGTTTGTTTGCCACTCCAATTTCACCCCACCCCGGCCCTTCGGGCCGACCCTCCCCTTCCAGGAGGGTGAAGGAAGAAAGCCCATGCCCAAAGTTCTCATCTCCGACGCGCTCTCGCCCGCCGCCGTGCAGATATTCAAGGATCGTGGCATCGAGGTCGATTTCCAGCCCGCGCTCGGCAAAGATAAGGAAAAACTCGCCGAGCTGATCGGCAATTACGACGGTCTCGCCATCCGCTCGGCCACCAAAGTGTCGGCCAAGATCCTGGAAAAAGCCAAGAACCTGAAGGTAATCGGCCGCGCCGGCATCGGCGTCGACAATGTCGACATCCCGGCGGCGACCGCGCGCGGCGTAATCGTGATGAACACGCCGTTCGGCAATTCCATCACCACCGCCGAGCACGCGATCTCGCTGATGCTGGCCTTGGCCCGCCAGATTCCGGAGGCGGACAGTTCGACCCGCGCCGGGAAATGGGAAAAGAACAAATTCATGGGCGTGGAGATTTACAGCAAGACGCTCGGCATCATCGGCTGCGGTAACATCGGCGCCATCGTCGCCGACCGCGCCATCGGGCTGAGGATGAAGGTGATCGCCTACGATCCGTTCCTGTCGGAGGAGCGGGCGCGCGACCTCGGCGTCGAGAAGGTCGAGCTCGACACGTTGTTCAAGCGCGCCGATTTCATCACGCTGCATACCCCGCTCACCGAAAAGACCAAGAACATCATCGATGCCGCCGCCATCAAGAAGATGAAAAAGGGCGTGCGCATCATCAATTGCGCGCGCGGCGGGCTGGTGGACGAGGCGGCGCTGGCGGACGCGCTCAAGGCGGGGCAGGTGGCGGGTGCGGCGTTCGACGTGTTCGTCGAGGAGCCGGCGACCAGCAATGCGTTGTTCGGTCTGCCCAATGTGGTGTGCACCCCGCACCTCGGCGCCGCCACCAGCGAGGCGCAGGAAAACGTCGCGCTACAGGTCGCCGAGCAGATGTCGGACTATCTGTTACGTGGCGCGATTTCGAATGCCGTCAACTTCCCCTCGATCAGCGCCGAGGAAGCGCCGAAGCTAAAGCCGTTCGTCGCGCTCGCCGACAAGCTCGGCTCCTTCGCCGGGCAGTTGACCGAAACCGGATTGAGCCGCGTGCAGATTTCCTACCAGGGCGCGGTGGCGCAAATGAACACGAAAGCGCTCACCTCGGCCGCCGTCGCCGGCCTGCTGCGGCCGATGCTCGAGGACGTCAACGTGGTTTCGGCGCCGGTGATCGCCAAGGAGCGCGGCATCATGGTCGAGGAGACCACGCGCGAGATGGCCGGCGATTTCGAGAGCCTGATCACGGTGACGGTCACCACCGAGCGGCAGTCGCGGCATGTGTCGGGCACCGTGTTCGCCGACGGCCGCCCGCGCATCGTCGACATCAAGGGTATCCGCATGGACGCCGAGTTCGGCCCCTCGATGATCTACATCACCAATCTCGACAAGCCGGGCTTCATCGGCCGCTTCTCGTCCACGCTGGGCGAGGCGGGCATCAACATCGCCACCTTCCACGTCGGCCGCGACAGACCGGGCGGCGATGCCATCGCGCTGATCGAGATCGACGGCGAGCTGCCCGACGATGTACTCGCCAAGGTGCGCGCGCTGCCGCAGGTGCAACAGGCCAAGCCGCTGCGGTTCTGAGGGCGACGCGGGCTCCTTTTGTTGCAGATTAGTCACACGGGGTGGAATTCGCCTTTGGGTATCGCCCGACACGGCTTGACAATGAGGCGCTGCGCCCGACGATTGGGCTAGATTTGCCTTGGGACTATGGGGGCTACATGCGCCGTTTAGCGTCGCTGCTGATGGCTACGTCGAGCCTTGTCGCCTTTGCGGCGGACGCTCAGGCTGCGCCACCTGCTCCTCCCATGCGTCCAAGCTGGACCGGCTGTTATATCGGCGCCAATTTCGGCTTTGCGCACGCGCAAAACAGCTACGGACTGGATCCGGCAGCCCCGTTTGTTGCCGCGCCCGATCAGAGCATCGACGGTGTCGTCGGCGGCGGGCAAGCCGGATGCGACTATCAATTCGATCCGTTTGTGGTCGGCATCCAGGGGATGTTCGACGGGACCAGCCTGAGCGCAACCGGCGATCCGTTTATCATCGGAAAAGGCTCGACTGGCGCACTGAAGGCCCAAATCCCGTGGGTCGCGACTTTGACGGGCAGGGTCGGCTATGCCTTCCAACCGAATGTATTGGTTTACGTAAAAGGCGGCGCCGCCTGGGCGCGCACAGAATTCGATGTGTTCAGGAACGGGACGCCGTTCGCGACCGCGAACGTGACCCGCACCGGCTGGAACCCTTGGCGGCGGATTCGAATGGATGTTCGCGCCGAGTTGGTCGGTGTTTGTCGAATACAGTCACATGGATTTCGGCAATCGGTCGGAGACGTTCAGCACCGTGACCGGGGGAACATTTGCGATGGAATTCAAGCAGGAGATCGATCTGGCCCTGCTCGGTGTCAATTACCGGTTCAATTGGTGGCGCTAGCGGCCGTTGTCGCAGCGGCCTGATCTGCGTGGGGAGGCTCATGCGCCGTTTCGCTTCGATGTTGATGGCCACGTCAGGCTTGCTTGTGCTTGCGGCCGAAGCTCGCGCCGCCGACTTGCCGCGCGCGATGCCGGCCAAGGCGCCGGTCGCCGCGCCGCTCCGCACCGCCTGGACGGGATGTTACGTCGGCGGAAATATCGGCTATGGGCGCGCGCGCGATGCCTATTCCCCAGATCCAGCAGCGTTATTTTTGCCCGCTGAGGCGCCCGATCAAACCATCGACGGGATCGTCGGTGGCGGCCAGGCCGGGTGCGACTATCAGCTTGATCCTTTCGTAATCGGCATTCAGGGCATGTTCGACGGGACCGGCATGAGTGGAACCGGTGATCCCTACACCCTCGGAAAGACCTTGAAGACAAATGTGCCTTGGTTTGCGACGCTGACCGGCCGCGTCGGCTATGCCTTCCAGCCGAACCTATTACTATACGTGAAAGGTGGCGCAGCCTGGGCGCGCACGGATTTTGATTTCCGCGTCGTCGGTGTGCCCAACGGAAATGGGAATGTGACCCGTAGCGGTTGGACCTTCGGCGGTGGGCTCGAATGGATGTTCGCGCCCAGCTGGTCGCTCTTCCTGGAATACAGCCACCTAGATTTCGCCAATCGGCTGGAGACGTTCGGCAACGTGCCTGGCATCGGCTCGATTAATATGAACTTCAAGCAGGACATCGACCTGGTCCAGCTCGGGGTTAATTACCGCTTCAATTGGGGACGGTAGCCGCCGGTTTTCCTTTGGCTTAGCGCTCACCGAGGATCGCCGCTACGTCGGCGAGCAATTCGATGCGCACCGCCTCGTCGGGGTCGAGGCGGCGGCCCAATCGCTCCTCGATCGCGAGCAGTAGATGCATATGCGCGAGGCTGTCCCAGCGCTCGAACGCGCCGATGCTGGCGTCCTGAGGAATAGCATCGGCGCCGCTATGCACGGCTTCGGCCAGCAATTGTTTCGCGGTGCCGTGCATGCTCATGCGCCTGCCTTTCGCGCCTTGCGCCAGTCCTCGCGCAGCAATCCGAACTGGTATTGATCGAGCCGCGTGCCGTCGATAGCCGACACGCGATGGCCGCGAAATGTGCCTTCGTGCCGCCAGCCCTGCGTCTTGTAATTGAACACCGCCGGATAATTTCGCGCCAGTGGCGCGCCCAGCGCCTTCTCGATGCCGCGGCGCTCGAAAAAATGATCGAGCAGCGCGGCGCGCGTCTCGTTCACGACGCCTTTTCCCCACCAGGCCTTGTCGCCGATCACCACATTGAATGTCGCGCAGCGGTGCACGCGGTCGACCTCGATGATGAAGAATCCGACATGAACGCCGGTCGCCTTCTCAAAAATGCCGATCAGATGGCGATGCTCGTTGTCGAACGAGGAAGCATAGTTCGCGAGATAATCGAGCGGCATCTCACGCACCGGCGCATTGAGCGGGTTCATGACTTCCAGGTCATTGCCCCAGCTTTGCCAGCGGGCCGAGGCGTCCGTCGGCTTGAGCGCGCGCAGGCGGAAACGCTCGGTCTCGATATCAATCGGCTGGCCTGCCGGCCGGCGCAGCATGAGCCGCCTCCTCCAGAACGAGCCGCCGCACCGCATCGCGGCCGATCTTGCCGCGCGCATTGCGCGGCAACGCGTCAACGATAAACCAGCGCTCCGGCACCATTTCGCGGCGCAACCGCGACCGGCACCAGACCCGCAAAGTTTCCGGCGTTTCGTCCGCGCCGCCGGCGAGCTGGACGGCGGCTCCCAGAACCTCGCCGGCGACCGGGTCAGGGATAGCAAATGCACAGGCTTCTGCAATTGCCGGGTGGCGGCGGAGCAGGGCATCGATCTCGGCCGGTTAAATCTTGAAGCCGGCGCGGTTGATCTCGTCCTTCAAGCGGCCGGTGATGCCAATGTCGCCGCTTTCGCTCACCATGCCGCTGTCGCCCGTGCGAAGCCAGCCCGCACACATGGCGGCGGCGGTGAGATCGGAACGGTGGAGATAGCCGGACATCAGCGAGGGCGTCCGTACCAGGATTTCACCTGCGCCGGACGGACGGATTTCTCCGTCCTCGGCCAAGACCGCCGCGGTTCCGCCCCACATCTTGCCGACCGCGCCTTCGACAATTCCATCCACGCGGGATGAAGCGCCCGATATCCAATTGGCTGTCTCGGTCGTCCCGTAGCAATTGATGGTTTCGGCGCCGGTCCACGACGCCACGTCCGACCAAAGCTCGGCAGGCAGCGGCGCCGAACCGACATGCACGCGTTGAAGCGACCGCCGCGTCGGCTCGCCGCTCAACTTCATCGTCATCGGCCAGAGCGCCGGTACTGAACTGAGGAAGGTGATGCGATGCTCGTCGACGATGTGGCCTAGCTCTTTTGCGATCGGCAGGCCGGCGGGGGGCAGGACGATGTCACCGCCGGCCATCAGCGGCGTCAATGCATTGCCAATCAGTCCGTGACCGAAATGGGTCGGCAGCGTGACCAGAGCGCGTGCGAGCGCGGGCTTGCCGATCGCAGCGATATTGAGCGAAACGCGCGCAGCCAACGCGCCAAACGACAGCACCACGCCCTTGGGCGTTCCCGTTGTGCCCGAGGTAAACAGCACTAGCGCGGGATCGTTGGGATGGAACGCGGCCGGCGTCACGGCGACGTCCGACGTCTCGGTCTGGCCAAGGTCGAGGACCGTCACCGGCAACGAAGGCGATGCCCCTTCCTCGCCAGTGAGCAATGCCGCAGGGCGGGAAAAATTAAGGATGGTGTCGAGTTCGCTTCTCGTCAGGGCGCCGTCCAGGCAGATCGCCGCCGCGCCGACCGACCACACCCCAAACAGATCGGCAAAAAAAGCGGCGGTGCCGCCGTGCACAATGGCGACCATCGCGCCCCTGCCGATCCGCGTGCGGGAAAGCGCCGCCGCCCGGCGCTCGACTTCGCGGGCGAAGGTCGGCGCGTCCCAGCGGAGGCCGCGGCTGATCTCCTCGATCGCTCCGAAGTTCGCGGACGGCAGCATCATGCGCGCATGATATCGGAATTCGGGCAATGACGGTCACGCGTGCGCCGATCGCGTCGCGGTTCGGTCCGCTGGGCGAGGTGCCAAAAAGTGCGTCGGTGGCGATACGCCGCGGTGGAGGCCTTAAGTCAAAGTCAGTGCGTCGCACCCTTAAAAGCCACGTAAGGTCAGATATTTACAAGCGCGTCCGGCCGTGGAGGGCATCTCAGAGCGCCTTGCCTCAGGCTTTCGCTTCCTTTATCCGAAGGTGGACCTGCCCGGGATCGACCGGCGCCAGTGTCCAGAACGCTGGCGCAGGGATGCAAGCCTAATGGCGAACGTGGTGGTTGTCGGGTCCCAGTGGGGCGACGAAGGCAAAGGCAAGATCGTCGACTGGTTGTCCGAACAGGCCGATATCGTCGTCCGCTTCCAGGGCGGCCATAACGCCGGCCACACGCTGGTGATCGACGGCAAGACCTACAAATTGTCGCTGCTGCCGTCCGGCGTGGTGCGCGAAGGAAAGCTCTCGATCATCGGCAACGGCGTCGTGCTCGATCCGCACGCTTTGATAGACGAGATCGGCCGTCTCGAGCAGTTGGGCGTGACGGTGAGCCGCGACAATCTGCGCATCGCCGAGAATGCGACGCTCATTCTGCCGCTGCACCGAGAACTCGACGTTGCCCGCGAGGCGGCCTCGGGCAAGGGCGCCATCGGCACCACCGGCCGCGGCATCGGCCCGGCCTACGAGGACAAAGTCGGCCGCCGCGCGATCCGCCTGATGGACCTTGCCGACCTGCAAATGCTCGGCGGCAAGATCGAGCGTCTGCTGGCGCATCACAATGCGCTGCGCCGCGGTCTCGGCATGGCCGAGATCGAGCCGCGCACGGTGTACGATGAATTGGCGGCTGTGGCGCCGAAGGTCCTGCCTTACATGGATTCGGTCTGGTCGCTGCTCGACGCCAAGCGGCGCGAGGGCAAGCGCATTCTGTTCGAGGGCGCGCAAGGTGCGCTCCTCGATATCGACCATGGCACTTATCCTTACGTCACTTCGTCCAACACCGTCGCCTCGCAGGCGGCGACCGGTTCGGGCGTCGGCCCCAGCGCGATCGACTACGTGCTCGGCATCTGCAAGGCCTACACCACGCGGGTCGGTGCCGGCCCGTTCCCGACCGAGCAGAACAACGCCATCGGCGACCGGCTCGGCGAGCGCGGCCGTGAATTCGGCACCGTGACCGGTCGCAAGCGGCGTTGCGGCTGGTTCGACGCCGTGCTGGTTCGCCAGACCGTGCGCACCAGCGGCATCGACGGTATCGCGCTCACCAAGCTCGACATCCTGGACGGATTCGACGAGATCATGGTCTGCGTGGGTTATCGCCTGGACGGCCGCGAGATCGACTATCTGCCGGCCAGCGAACACGCGCAGGCTTTGGTCGAGCCGATCTACGAAAGCGCGGAAGGCTGGCAGGAGGGCACCGCCCATGCGCGCTCCTGGGCACAATTGCCGGCACAGGCGGTAAAATACGTGCGCCGAATCGAGGAGCTGATCGGTTGCCCGGTGACCTTGCTCTCCACCAGCCCGGAGCGCGAGGACACCATCCTGATGAAGAACCCGTTCGAGCTATGATTACCGAAAAAAGACAATATTGCAGGGTCACGTCAAAAAGCGATGGCTGACTATTTTCCCTTGATATCGCGCGCCGTCATCGGCCTCGACAAGAACACGGGCGAAAACCGCCGTGCGCTGTACGAGCGCGCGCGCGCCGCGCTGGTCGCCCAATTGCGCAGCGTCGAGCCGCCGCTCGATGAATCCGACATTACGCGCGAGCGGCTGGCGCTGGAGGAGGCGATCCGCAAGGTCGAGGCCGACGCGGTCAGGCGCATGCGGCCGGAGCCGGCCGAGATGTCTCAACCGCAAAGGGCCCCTTCCGACCGGGGGCTGCGCGGCTTCCGTGAGACGGCGGCCGATGCCGAGGGCCTCGGTAGCGCCGCCGCCGCGGCCAACCGCTCGGCGCACGAGGTCTACGAGGCGATGCCCGGCGAGCATCCACCGCAGCCCCGCGACAACGGGCTGCCGCGGGCCGAGCATTATTTCGAGTCGCCGTCGGGACCGGAGCCGCTGCATGATGCGTCGATGGCCGACGGAGAGGGGCCGCCGCAGCAGGCGGAGGCTTTGGCCCATTCGCCGCCGCGTTATGAGCAGGACGACGAAGTCTACCGGCGGCCGGCGCGTTCCTATGGCCGCGCGATCAGGTTCGTTGTACTGCTGCTGGTGCTGGCCGGTCTTGCCGGCGGCGCCTACTGGCAGCGTAACGCGATCATGTCGATGGTGGCGAGTTTCCGCAGCGCGCCGTCGCCGAAGTCGCGCGAGGCAGCCGCGCCGGCCCGGCCGAAAATCCCGGACCGCGTCGGACCGTCCGGCGGCGCCGCGGCGCCCGCCAACGCGCCGGCCGCCGCGGTCGCGCAAAAGGTCGTGCTCTACGACGAGGATCCGAACGATCCGAAGGGCAAGCGCTATGTCGGCTCGGCGCTCTGGCGTACCGAGACCGTGTCGCCGGGACCGGGGCTCGCGCCCGAACTCGCGGTCCGCGCCGACGTGGAAATCCCCGAACGGCATCTGCGCATGACCTGGTCGCTCCGCCGCAACACCGACAAGGCGCTGCCGGCGAGCCACACCATCGAGATCATGTTCACGCTGCCGGCGGATTTTCCCGAAGGCGGCATCGGCAACGTTCCAGGCGTGCTGATGAAGCAAGACGAGCAGGCGCGCGGCGTGCCGCTCGCCGGCCTCGCGGTGAAAGTGACCAATGGCTATTTCCTGATCGGCCTCTCCGCCGTCGACGTCGACGTGCAGCGCAATATCCAGCTTTTGAAAGAGCGCGACTGGTTCGACATTCCGCTCGTCTATACCAGCGGCAAACGCGCCATTCTGGCACTGGAGAAGGGCACGCCCGGTGTGCGCGCGTTCGAGGAAGCGTTTAGGGCGTGGGGGGAGTAGGCGCGCGGTTTTACGAATCGGCCAAAACAAAAATGGCCGTAACAAGCCCGGCCATTGTCGCTTCATAAAATATCGCGGCTGAGTTAGTGCACCGCGGTCGAGATCGCCGGCGTTTCCTTCGGCTGCTCCAGCGCGGCAACGCAATTCTTCACCGCCTTTTGCACCTTCTCGAAAGCCCGCACCTCGATCTGGCGCACGCGCTCGCGCGACACGCCGAATTCCGAGGCGAGGTCCTCGAGCGTGATCGGGTCGTCGGCAAGCCGGCGCGCCTCGAAGATGCGCCGCTCGCGGTCGTTGAGCACGTCGAGCGCGCCGATCAGCGCCTGGTGGCGGTTATCGCTTTCCTCATGCTCGGCCAGAATGCGTTCCTGGCTAGGCGCGTCGTCGACCAGCCAATCCATCCATTCGCCGCTTTCGCCGTCGTCGCGGATCGGCGCGTTAAGCGAGGCATCGCCGCCCAGCCGGCGGTTCATGTCGACCACGTCCCGCTCGTTGACGCCCAGCCGCTTGGCGATGATCTTGACCTGATCGGGCCGCAGGTCGCCTTCGTCGAGCGCGGAAATCTTGCTCTTGGCCTTGCGCAGGTTGAAGAACAGCTTCTTCTGGTTGGCGGTGGTGCCCATCTTCACCAGCGACCACGAGCGCAGGATGTATTCCTGGATCGCAGCCTTGATCCACCACATCGCGTAGGTGGCGAGCCGGAAGCCCTTCTCGGGCTCGAAGCGCTTGACCGCCTGCATCAGGCCGACATTGCCTTCGGACACGACTTCCGAGATCGGCAGGCCGTAGCCGCGATAGCCCATGGCGATCTTGGCGACCAGGCGGAGATGGCTGGTGACGAGCTTGTGCGCGGCTTCACGGTCGCCGTGCTCCCGCCAGCTGCGCGCCAGCATGTATTCTTCCTGCGGTTCCAGCATCGGGAACCGGCGGATTTCTTCCAAATAGTGTGAAAGGCCGGATTCGGCCTTGAGTGCCGGCAATGCGGCGGTACGGGCCATGATAGCGCCCTCCTTAATTTGCCCCCGATAATCGGCAGGCTGTTGACGCCGCCGCTCCCCGAGCCGACGGCACACATTCCGATCTCGCAAGTGCAGCATACCGGAGCAGGCCGCCAAAAGAAAGGTCCGCGCCCGTCACGTCGCTGTGACATGCGTCAAACGCCGAGCAAATCGTTGGATTTGCTGACCTATTCCGGATGCTCGCGTCTGCATAGACCGCTTGCAACAGCCACTGGGACAACGACGCAAACCGCCCAGCGTTCCGGTTGGAGCGCCAGGTTTCTCGGGTTTCGGGGTGCTTGATGACCGATACATGGGTTTCCGGCGGCGGTTTTCAAGGGCTGGCTCGAGTGGCAGGCGCGCCGAGCGTCGAACGCAGACGGCGCAGATCGTCCGGCAATTCCGAGCGGAACCCCAGGGTTTCGCCGCTGCTGGGGTGTTCGAAGCGCAAGAGGTAGGCGTGAAGCGCTTGGCGGCTGAGCGCTTCGAGTGCGGCGCGGGCGTCGGGGGAAAGCAGGCTGGCTTTGGTCTTGAAGCCGGTGCCGTAGCTGGCATCGCCAAGGAGCGGATGGCCGATATGGGCCAGATGCACCCGGATCTGATGGGTGCGGCCGGTATCGAGGGTGCAGACCAAAAGGCTTGCGACCGGCTTGCCGTCGGCTCCTGCGAACCGCTCCAGCACCTGCCAATGGGTCACCGCCGGACGGCCGCCTTCGCGCACCGCGCGTTTGTCTCTGGATCGCGGATGGCGGTCGAGCGGCGCATCGATCGTGCCCTTCGGTTTTGCCGGCGCGCCCCAGACAAAGGCGAGGTAGCCGCGTTCCAAGCCGCTCTCGCCTTTGTCGGCGAACTGCTTCGACAGCGCGCGGTGCGCTCCGTCGGACTTGGCGACGACCATGAGGCCGGTGGTGTCCTTGTCGAGCCGGTGCACGATGCCCGGCCGCTTGACGCCGCCGATGCCGGAAAGGCTGTCGCCGCAATGCGCGATCAGCGCATTGACCAGCGTGCCCTTGGCGTGGCCGGCGGCCGGATGCACCACCAGTCCTTTCGGCTTGTCGATGACGATCAGCACGTCGTCCTCGTAGACGATCGTGAGCGGGATCGCCTCGCCCGCGGGCTTGGCCTGCTCGGGCGGCGGCACCGTCACCGTGACGGTATCGCCGGAATTGACGTGTGCCGCCGGATCGCGGATCGTGCACGTCTCGATCGCAACTCGGCCGTCGAGGATCAGCGCCTTGAGGCGCGCGCGCGACAGCGCCGGAATGCGCGCGGCAAGCACACGGTCGAGCCGCTGGCCTTCCTCCTCGACGGCAATCTTGACTGTTTCGATAGCCGCCATGGTTCAACCGATGTCCGACGACGAAAAACCATTCGATCCCGAAGCGGCGCGTGTCGTCGTCAAAGTGCGCCGACTGATGATGATCGCGAGTGTGACCACCTTCATCGCGGTCGCAGCCGTGCTTGGCGTCATCGGCTACCGCGTTTTCCAGCTGGGGGGAAGCGCATCGTCACCAGCGGCTTTCGCGGACGTAAACGTCGCGTTGCCGGCCGGCGCCAAGGTGCTGTCGACCGCGGTCGGCAGCGACCATATCGTGGTGACGATCGAGGTGTACGGCGGCGTCGAAGTGCTGACGTTCGACCCTGACACGCTCAAGCCGCTCGGGCGCTTGCGGCTTAAAGCGCCTTGATCTTCTCCAGTACCGGCAGCAGATACGACATGAATTTTTCCGGGTCCTCGCTCATCGGGAAATGGCCGAGCCCTTTCATGATGGTGGCGGACGCGCCGGTGCGCTTGGCGATGTCGAGCGTGGCTTCGGTGGTGCAGGAATAATCGTATTCACCGGTCAGCAAAAACAGCGGGCAGCGCTTGATATCGATGTCGTCGACGCGGCCGCGAATGTCGCCGTCTATCATATAGAAATGTAAGTCGCCCTTGAACACGCCGGGGCCGCTTTGCATGTAGTGCCACAGCGTTTCCCAGCGCTCGGCGGCCGGCGCGGCCGGCGCCACCAGGCCGGACACGACGCCGGCGCAGACCATGCCGCCATGCACGTCGGGCCGGTTGAGCCACGATAGATCGTAATAGGGATCGGTGTGCGCGGCCGATTCAAGCCCGATCAGCGCGCGGAAGCGCTCGGGGCATTCATGCGCGAGATGCAGCACGATGCGCCCGCCGATCGAGCAGCCCATGGCGACGGGCTTGTCGAGCGCGAGCGCATCGGCCACCTCGACAATCATGCGCACATAGTCGCGCGAGGTGAGCTGGTAGTCCGCGTCTTGCCAGCCGGCGGGCGGCGACGATTTGCCGTGCCAGGGCATGTCGAACGCGATCACGCGGAAGTTTTCCGTCACGCGCGCATCGTTCATCAACCCGCGGTATTGCCGCGCGTCGGAGCCGGCGGTGTGCAGGCAGAGCAGGGGAATGCCAGCGCCGGCCTCCTCGACATAAAGCCGATGCGGCTTGCCGAGCAAATCGAGATGAAGATAGCGGCCGGTAATCGGCTCGAAACGCGGGCTCATCGCGCGATCTCTCGTCGAGGAGCGGAGATCACATCCTTGAAGTACAAGAGATTGGCCATGAACGGATGCAAGTCGCCTTCCACGCGCATCAATTTCTGCTTCACCAGCGCGAATATATCGGTGAAGCCGAGCGGCGGCAGCGGCTGCCAGAACTTCTCCCAAACGCTGCGCGAGGCGCGCAGCGAAAAGCTGTAGTCGGGCGTGATGAACGGCCCCGGCGTCACCTTGGTCACGCGCCCCTCCTGGATACGGAGGAGATAATAGTCGTCGTCGATGGCGATCAAGAAGGCGGTGTCGACGAAGCGGCCGCGGTGGACCAGCCCGGCGTCGGCATTCACGAGAGTGGCGATGGTGTCGATCATGCGGGAGGCTCCCGAACCACCGGGACAGGGTGGAATGCCGCGCCGCCGGCTGCAAGCTTGCGCGTCCAGAGGATCGAGGCTATCTCGATAAGCCTTGGCCCAAGCTCCCTTCGTCTAGCGGCCCAGGACGTCGCCCTCTCACGGCGAAAACAGGGGTTCGAGTCCCCTAGGGAGCGC
>CAVPUU010000035.1:0-21320 GCA_963709015.1 uncultured Alphaproteobacteria bacterium
CAATGATTGCAGTCATTTAGGCGGAGGCCGGCCCGCACCGACAGGCTCTGACTAATCTTGGTCGAATAAACGCCGGGCCATCGGGCAGAGGCAGCCCTTAGCCCCCCGGCATGACTCCAGAGCAGCGTGGTGAGGTTCTGGTGGGGGACCCTTGCCAGCAGTTGCACGCGTCGCCACGATGCGGTCGTTGCCAACCATGAGAGGCCATCACCATGAATATCGATACGTGGGCAGTGGTACTCGCGACGATTGCGGGTCCGGTCGGGGCGGTATTCATCACGCGTTGGAATGATCACAGGCGGGAAGCGCGCAACCGTCTTCTCCACCTGTATCGCGTACTGATGGCGACACGACGAACGAACATCTCTGAAGAACATGTCGCGGCGATCAACTTGATCGAAGTCGAATTTCACGGGGTGAAGCCGGTCATCGAGGCGTGGTCAAACTATCTACTTACCTCAATACCCCCAATCCGACCGGTGCCACGGAAGAACAACATCAGGCATGGAACGAGAGGCGCGCGGAGCTGCTTGCCATCCTTGTAATAGCGAAATCGATTATCGTCGGTCTGTTCCGAAAGGAATGGTCTGCCGCGGAGGCTGTCCGCGGCAGGCCGTTGGCGATCGGATCGAGCCCATCCTGAGAGTCATGGCTTCCCTGTAGCGTGATCGCGTCAGCACCTTCATCGGACCCGAATGGTTGCCGGAACACATGGTTCGCTCCACAAGGCAGGGTCGACGAAGATGACACAGATTACACAAGGACGGCGGGAATAGATACGTCCAAAGTCAGCCTCGATATCGCGGTCTATGGCCGCTCGGAACGTTGGCAGGTCGCCAACACGTTGCCCGGCTGGCGCTCGCTCGCGGCCAACTGGCCAAGGCCGGTGTTACGCGCATCGGCATCGAGGCGACCGGCGGTTATGAGTGCGGCGTGGTGGAGCATCTGCGGGCGGCGGGCTTCATCGTCCTCGTGCTGCAGCCGATCCAAGTCAAGGCCTATGCGCGGATGCATCTGCGCCGGGCCAAGAACGACGCGCTCGATGCGGCTCTCATCGCCGCCTGTGCCGCCGCGATCGAGCAGCCGAGGATCGCGCCGGATCCTCGATTGGCGAAATTGGCGGGATATCTGACCTTCCTCGAGCAGATCGAGGAAGACATCGCGCGCTTCAAGACCCGGCTCGAACATATCGATGAGCCGCGACTGCGCCGCCTCGTCACCAACGACATTGCGCGGCTGAAGGCACGGCGGGCTGCCCAGATGCTTCTCATCGAAAGACAGCTTCGCGCTCATCACGATCTTGCCCGGCGCCTTGATCTCGTGCTCAGCATTCCCGGTCTTGCCGTGAGAACCGCGTTCGCCATCATCATCCGCATGCCCGAACTCGGACAGGTCAGCCGCGAGGAAGCCGCAGCTCTCGCCGGACTTGCCCCGTTCGACGACGATAGCGGCAAGTATAAGGGTCAGCGCCACATCGCCGGCGGGCGCGGGCGGTTGCGCCGCTCGCTCTACGCCGCAGCGCTGCCGGCGGCCTTCCGCTGGAACAAGGCGTTAATCGTACTTTATGCTCGCCTCACCGCGAGCGGCAAAGCTCACAACGTGGCTCTGATCGCCTGCGCCAGAAAGCTGCTGATCTACGCCAATACTGTCGTCCAGCGCGGCACGCCATGGACCGAAAGGTCGGTCGCGACTTAATGGTTGCTACTTGTGAAGGTCGCTGCGCACCTGGGTATCACGAAAGGCGAAATCGAAATCTTGCATGGCGGGTACGCACCGCAAGGTTGGGCGTTACGCGAGCAACGGCTCACCGCCATACAGGACTACGCCATTCGCCTCTCGAAGGGACAGGCGGTCGTTCCTATGGCCGTTGCGCAACAGGCCGCGCCAATGAACCCGTACCCGCCAGCTCCGTAAGAAGGACAACGTTCATGGATGGATTTTACGTTGCCTTTTTGACGGGACGTGGGGGCAATAGCGTTCTGTTATTTGCGGTCAAATCTAAAACTTTAGTCGGCGTTGACGCAGGAGGAATGAAATACGATGGCCACCTTGAGCAAGCATCCAACGGGGGTTTTTCTTTTCATATCGAATATATCGTAAATCCAGGAACCCCACTAATTACGGGCGTTGGCGGCGTAGCATCCGCAACGCCCGTCTCTTTGGACTTCAACGTGCCAGCTAATTTCGCTGATGGAGTTGTCGTGAGCATCCAAACTCCATTTGGCCCGATCAATGCGAAGATTTCGAAGTTGAGAGATTTTACGTTTTGATACGAGGATTTATTCGTCAAACCCGCATACTCGGGGTGAGTGCAACACGGACAACGGGGCAGCCAATGAGGATTCTCGTCGTGCTTGGGGCGGTGGTATTTTTTCTGGCGAGCGCGAGCGTGCTGCCCGCTCAGTCAGAGAGTAGTAAACGCAGTTACATTGGCTTTTCCGGCGACAGTTGTGGAACATGGATCGACGCGCGGGCGCGTAAAAGTTCGTTGGCAATGGAATATTGGGCGCTTGGTTATGTTTCTGGGGCGAACTCCTATACCGGCCGCGAAAATGACATTTTAAAAGGCACGGACGCCAACGCGGTGTGGGTGTGGCTCGACGGTTTTTGCCGTTCCCAACCTCTCGAACCTTTTGTTGTCGCCGTGCAACAAGTTCTTCTAGCGTTAGAAGCCGGAGCGCCTTTTAAGAAGTGACACTAAGTGACTTAGCAAATGTGCGACCTGGGATGAAGACGACAAGAAAATTATTAGCGATTGGTAATGCGCATGGCCCGATCTTTACGCTTCCCAATCACGACGCGCAACGCACCTGCGTAGACCGGCCGAGGCTGGCGAACGCCTGCTAGTCGCGCGCGCCGCCGCGATGTAGTCTTTTCGGCCAATGTCCGATTCCTCTGCGCCGCCCGCCGCCTTCCGCCCCTCGCTCGCCGAACTGTTCCGCGCTTTCGTGCTGGTCTCGGTCTCCGGCTTCGGCGGCGCGTTGCCGTGGGCGCGGCGCACCATCGTCGAGCGGAAGCGCTGGATGACCACGGAGGAATTCAACGAGACCTTCGCGCTCTCGCAATTCCTGCCCGGCCCGAACGTGATCAATTTCTCGGTGGTATTCGGCTCGCGCTTCGGCGGCCCGGCCGGCGCCGCGGTGGCGCTCGCCGGCCTGCTCGGGCCGCCGCTGATGATCGTCACGGTGCTGGCGATATTGTACGAGCGGTTCGGCGGGCTGGAGACGCTCAGCCGCATTCTCGCCGGCATCACCGCCGCCGCCACCGGCCTGCTGATCGCCGTGGTCGCCAAGATGGCGGCGCCGCTTTTTCTCAAGCGATGGAATTCGGCGCCGGCCTTCGCGATCCTCGCCTTCACCGGCGTCGCCATCATGCACTGGCCCTTGCCTTACGTGTTCCTCGGGCTGGCGCCGTTCAGCATCGCCTTGGCCTGGTTCAAGCGATGAACGAGTATCCGCTCACTTCGCTGTTCGGTTATTTCGCGCTGCTGTCGCTGTTCGCGGTCGGCGGCGCCAATGCGGCGATTCCGGAAATGCACCGTATCGCGGTCGAAGTAATGCATTGGATGAACGACCGCCAATTCGCCGATATGTTCGCCATCGCGCAAGTGTCGCCGGGCCCGAACGTCATCATCGTCGCGTTGATCGGTTTCCATGTGGCGGGTCTTGCCGGCGGAGCGGTGGCGACCGCGGCGATGTGCGGGCCGACCTGCCTGCTGGCGTTTTTCGTCGCGCGCACATGGGACCGCTTCAAGGAGGCGCGCTGGCGGATCGCGATCCAGGCCGGCATGGTGCCGCTGTCGATCGGGCTGATCGCGGCGAGCGCCTTCGTGCTAGCGCGCACCGCCGACCATAGTGCGTATGCGGATTGATTACCGCGGCGACCGCGGCGGTGGCGTTTTTCACCCGCGTCAATCCGCTTTGGATTATTCGCGGCCGCGGGCGTGCTGGGCCTCAGCGGGCTGCTTTAGCTTTAGCCGGCGAACGCGCCGGTCACCGTCAGAATGCCCGCCGCAAGGATCACCAGTTGGACGCAGAATATAGTGATGTTGGCGTCCCATTTGTTGGCGATGATCGGGATCGGCCGCCTTGAACGGCTTGTAGCCGTTCTTGTCGTAGGCCGCGCCGCCGTAGACCGGCATCGCAAGGAGCGCAGCGAAGAAGGCGGCATAGACGATCGCGCCCATCAGTGCGACTAGCCAGAGCCGCTCGACGACAAGCGGGCCGGGCCACCAGATCAGCGCGAAGGCGAGCAGGCCGAAGCCGACATAGCTCGAAATCTGCCAGACCACGTGAAAACGTGCATGCGGCGTCCATTTTGGATTGGTGGCGTGCGTTTTGTTGAAGTCGGCGAACACGGTGGCGATGGCCCAGCCGGCGGTCACCAGCGTGAACAGGACGCGGGCCAGCAGAATGCGGTCGAAGGTCATGGCTTTTCCCCTGCTGATCCCAGCTTACGCCAAGGTCCCTAGTTTGTAGCCCGCCGTGAGCGAAGCGAAAAGCGGGAGCGGCGGCCCCGGGTGTCGCTTCGCCCCCACCCACGCTAGGGGACGCGCTGACGGAACCGGTGCAGGCCGCTGATTTCAAGGCCCATTGATTCACAAGCGCGGCGCGGCGCAGTGACGCAGGACCGGCCTTGCCGGGCGATTGTCCGGTGAATGTGTCCCGTCGGCAACAGCCATGGCGAACGAGATGGGCTATCGTTAACGCGAAATGGCCGATGGCATCGGCCATGGCCGGCCGCGCCAGCGGGACGGCAGTTCGCGCAACAAGCGCTGATAACAAGCGGGGTGTTTCGATGAAAAAACTTGCAATCGCCGTGACGGCTGTCGCGGCGCTGACCGGCTCGGCCTTTGCCGCCGACATGCCGATGAAGGCGCGACCCATGGCGCCGGCCTATCGCGCCACCAGCTGGACCGGCTGCTATGTCGGCGCCGGCGGCGGCTATGGCATGTGGAATCAGGATAACCAGACCCTCTATCGGCGGTGTTGCAATCGATCAGCAGCACACCGACGGCGGCCGCGGCTGGTTCGGCACCGGCCAGATCGGCTGCGACTACCAGCTCGCGCCAAAATGGGTCGATTGGCGCCTTCGGCGATGTCGACTTCGGCAGTATCAAGGGCACCATGACCCTCCCAGGTTTATCCGTATCAGGGGGACGAGAAAGAGAAGTGGTCCTGGGCGGCCGGCGGCCGCGCCGGCTATCTGCCTTGGGACACACTCCTGGTCTATCTGTCGGGCGGCTATACGCAGGCGCATTTCGATTCGGTTGCCCTTACCACAAGCTGCGGCTTGCCGGTCCCCTTTGGTATCGATCAGGCGACCTATAACGGCTGGTTCATCGGCAGCGGCTATGAATACAAGCTCGACTGGCTGCCGGGCCTGTTCTGGAAGACCGAATATCGTTTCGCCGATTATGGCTCCAGGACGAACGACTTTCTTCGGTCAACACGCCGCGGTGATTCGGTGGACTCGCACAAGTTCATCCAGACCATCCGCAGCGAGTTGGTCTATCGCTTCAACTTCCGTTGATGTGACTGCGGCAGCGCCGCCCGCGTCGCAAGCTTAAGAATCCGCAAGGGCCCCGGCATCAGCGCCGGGGCCTTTTGCGTTTTTGGCAGTGATGCCCGCCGATAACGTGTCCCGGATGCGGTGCAGCATGAGCGCCATAAGCGCGTTCTATGCGCGTCTTCGAGGCGCTATGGCGCGAAATGATGCACCGCCGATCCGGGACCCCGGTTGATTTGGCGCCAGCAGAACCGGGGTCCCGCATCTGCGGTGCACCGCTATTGCGCTGCACCGCGTGCGGGACATAGGGGATTACGCGCTGCGCCCGGAACCTTTATCGCCGCTCCCCGCCATGTTGATAGCCGTCAGCCGCCAGTTGCCGCCGGCGGCAAACGCGCCCATCTTTCGATTCGACAAAGCCGCAAGGCCCATGCGCCAATACCTCGATCTGATGGAACTCGTCTTAAGCCGCGGCGCGGAAAAACGCGACCGCACCGGCACCGGCACGCTGTCGGTGTTCGGGCACCAGATGCGTTTCGACCTCGCCGGCGGCTTCCCGCTGCTCACCACCAAGAAGCTGCATCTCAAGTCGATCGTGCACGAATTGCTCTGGTTCCTGGCCGGCGACACCAACATCAAATATCTCAACGAGCACGGCGTGCGCATCTGGGACGAATGGGCCGACGAACGCGGCGACCTCGGCCCGGTGTACGGCCACCAGTGGCGTTCCTGGCCGGCCAAGGACGGCAAGACGATCGATCAGATCAGCCACGTCGTCGACATGATCAAGCGCAATCCGGATTCGCGGCGGTTGATCGTCACCGCCTGGAACCCGGCCGACGTCGACAAGATGGCGCTGCCGCCGTGCCACTGTCTCTTTCAATTTTATGTCGCCAACGGGCGGTTGTCGTGCCAGCTTTATCAGCGCTCGGCCGACGTGTTCCTCGGCGTGCCGTTCAACATCGCCTCCTACGCGTTGCTGACCATGATGGTGGCGCAAGTGACCGGCTTCAAATCGGGCGAGTTCATCCACACCCTCGGCGACGCGCATTTATACTTGAATCATTTAGAGCAGGCGCGGCTGCAATTGGCGCGGCCGCCGAGGTCGCTGCCGGTCATGAAGATCAATCCGGCGGTGAAGGATATTTTCGGTTTCCGCTACGAGGATTTCGCCGTCGAAGGCTACGATGCGCATCCGCATATCAAAGCCGCGGTGGCGGTGTGAGGCTCGCGATCCGCGCGGCCGTTAAAGCGGATGCGGCGCTGATCTTTGCCCTGGTGCGCGAATTGGCCGATTACGAGAAACTCTCGGGCGAAGTGGACGCGACGCCGGAGGCGATCGCCACGGCGTTGTTTTCCGCGCAGCCGCGTTTGTTTTGCGATATCGCCGAGTGGGACGGCGAGCCGGCGGCCTTTGCGGTCTGGTTTCTCAACTTCTCGACCTTCCGCGGCCGGCACGGGATTTATGTCGAAGACCTGTTCGTGCGGCCGGCATTTCGCGGCAAGGGCATCGGCAAGGCGTTGATGGCGCGGCTGGCGAAGCGCTGCGTCGATGACGGCCTCGCGCGTTTCGAATGGGCGGTGCTCGGCTGGAACGCGCCGTCGATTGCGTTTTACCGCTCGATCGGGGCGACGGTGATGAACGATTGGCGTATTTGTCGCCTGAGCGGAGAGGCGTTACGGGCGTTTGCCAACGAGGGGGCGGGGTAATGCAAATCGTGCTGATCGCCGCCATCGGCGAAAACAACGTCATCGGCCGCGTCGGCCAGTTGCCGTGGCGGCTGAAATCCGACCTCGCGCATTTCCGCGCACTCACCATCGGTAAGCCGGTGGTCATGGGGCGCAAGACCTATGAGTCGATCGGCAGGCCGCTCAAGGGCCGCACCAATATCGTACTCACCCGCGATCTCAGTCTGAAGGTACCCGGCGGCGTGCTTGCCACCAGCCTGAACGCGGCGCTTTCCATCGCGCGGCAGGATGCCGTCAAACGCGGCGTCGACGAAATCATGGTGATCGGCGGCAGCGACGTGTTCGCCGACACCATGGCGCGCGCCAGCCGGCTGGAAATCACCCATGTGCATGCCGCGCCGGAAGGAGATGCGGTGTTTCCGCCGATCGATCCTGAGGTCTGGCACGCGGCGTCGCGCGAGAGATATACAGCGGGGCCCGACGATGACACCGATTTTACAGTGGCGACTTATTTAAGGCGCTGAAAGCGATAAAACGCGGCAAAAGGCGGCTTTCCGGCGCGTTGTAACCGCCCGTCCGGTCCCCTATAACCCCTTCCAACAAGGCCAGCCGGCAAGACAGGCCCATAAAGGCAAGCCGGCGCCGGGAGAACATTCAATGCCATGGAGTAGTCAGGGCGGCGGGGGCGGCGGCCCGTGGGGTTCGGGCGGCAAGGGCCCGTGGAGCTCCGGACCGCAGCCTTCGGGATCGACGCCGCCGGATCTGGAGGAAATCCTCCGCCGCGGCCAGGACAAATTGCGGCGCGTGCTGCCGGGCGGCAATCTCGGCGGCAGGGGTTTCGCGCTGCTTGGCCTTGCGGCCGTCGTGTTGTGGGGTTTTTCCGGCTTCTTCCGGGTCGAGCCGGATGAGCTCGGCGTGGTGCTGCGCTTCGGACAAGAGGTGCGCGAGGTGCAGCCCGGATTGAATTATCATCTGCCTTATCCGATCGAAACCGTGCTCACGCCCAAGGCGCTGCGCGTCAACAAGATCGACATCGGCGTGCGCCAGGTCGAGGACGGGCGGCGTTCCGCCTCGCGCGAAGTGCCGGAGGAAAGCCTGATGCTCACCGGCGACGAGAACATCGTCGACGTGAATTTCTCGGTGCTGTGGAAGGTGAAGCCGACCGGCGTCGGCGACTATCTGTTCAACATCCAGAACCCCGAAGGCACGGTGAAGGCGGTCGCCGAAAGCGCCATGCGTGAGGTGGTCGGCCGCTCCGAAATCCAGCCGATCCTCACCGGCGCGCGGCAGACCGTCGAGACCGCCGTGCAGGACCTGATGCAGAAGACGCTCGACCATTACGGCGCCGGCATTTTGGTGCAGCAGGTGCAGTTGCAGAAGGTCGATCCGCCGGCGCAGGTGATCGACGCCTTCCGCGACGTGCAAGCCGCGCGCGCCGACCTCGAGCGCGCGCAGAACGAGGCGCAGACCTACGCCAACAGGGTGGTACCGGAAGCGCGCGGCAATGTCGCCAAGATCACCCAGGCCGCGGAAGCCTACAAGTCGCAGACCGTGGCCGAAGCGACCGGCCAGACCTCGCGCTTCTTGAAGATCTACGAGCAGTACAAGAAAGCGCCAGACGTTACCCGCGAGCGCATGTATCTCGAAACCATGGAGCGCGTGCTCGGCGGCTCCAACAAGTTCATCGTCGATACCGACAAGGGCGCGCAAGGCGTCGTGCCCTATCTGCCGCTCAATGAGCTTCCGGCGCGCAGCCAGCCCTCGACCGGAGGCCAGCGATGAACTCAATGTCGTCGGCGGCGTCATCGCCGTTCTCGCCTTCGCTGCGTTGGTCGTCGCCTATAGCGCGCTGTTCACGGTTTATCAGACGCAACAGGCATTGGTCGTTCGTCTGGGCCAGCCGGTGCACGTGGTCGGCGAACCGGGCCTGCACGTCAAGGTGCCGTTCATCGACAGCGTGATCGATATCGACAAGCGCATCCTCGATCTGGAAGCGCCGGCGCAGGAAGTGATCGCCTCCGATCAGAAGCGGCTGGTGGTCGATGCCTTTGCCCGTTACCGCATCCAGGACCCGCTGCGCTTCTATCAGACGCTGGGGTCGATCCAGGGCGCCAATTCGCAGCTCGCCATTTTGCTCAACTCGGCGCTGCGCCGCGTGCTCGGCGAGGTGACCTTCACCCACGTCGTTCGCGACCAGCGCGCCGACTTGATGGCGCGTATCCGCGAACTGGTCGATCACGAGGCGACCGGCTACGGCATCCAGGTGGTGGACGTGCGTATCCGGCGCGCCGACCTGCCGGAGCAGAACAGCCAGGCGGTCTATCAACGCATGCAAACCGAGCGCCAGCGCGAAGCGGCGGAGTTCCGCGCGCAAGGCGCCCAGCGCGCCCAGGAAATCCGTTCGCGCGCCGATCGCGAAGTGACCGTGCTGGTGGCGGATGCCACCTCCAAGTCGGAGCAAATTCGCGGCGAGGGCGACGCCACCCGTAACCAGATCTTCGCCGATGCGTTCAACAAGGATCCGGACTTCTTCGCCTTCTATCGCTCGATGCAGGCCTACGAGGCCGGCCTCAAGCATTCCGACACGCGGTTCCTGCTCAAGCCGGATACAAACTTCTTCCGCTTCTTCAACAATCCGTCCGGCAAGCCGCGCGCCGAGGCGACGCCGCCGGCCCCACCGCCGGCACACTAACGTCGGCGACCGCCGGCATGGAAGATTTCCTGGCCGCGCTCGGGCTGGTCTTCGTCATCGAGGGCTTGGTGTTTGCGGCGTTTCCGGCACAAGCCAAGCGGGCGATGGCGAGCGTCATGGAAACGCCGGAGGGGCCATTGCGCGCGATCGGCATCGGCTCGGCCGTCATCGGCCTGATCCTTGTGTGGCTGGTACGCAGCTAGCGCATGATCCCGAAAAGTGGGAACCGGTTTTCGGAAAAGATCATGCGCATGAAAATGTTAGGAAGGCACAGTGATTCAATCTAAACGGATCACGCTCTAAATGTCGTATTTGCGGGCGAATCGCCCTCTCATGGTGTTGATGTCCGATGCCCTTGAATCGCCGTGAATCCGGCGGCAGTGTCGCGGTTCAACGCCTTTTCCCAGGAGAATTGACGCCCATGGGCGCTATCCTCAGTCCTATGACGCATCGCGCCGGCCGCCTCGCTCTGGCGGTTTTCGCCGCCGCCGCAATTGCTTGGCCGGCCATGACCATTCCCGCCGCGGCGCGCGGACCGGACGATATCTCCGACGTAGCAGAAGCCGTGATCGATGCGGTGGTCAATATCTCGACCAAGCAGACCGTGGACATGAGCAACAACGCCATGCCGCAGCTGCCGCCCGGCTCGCCGTTCGAGGAATTCTTCGAGGAGTTCTTCAAGAACCGCCGCGGCCAGAATGGCCAGAACGGCCAGAATGGGCAAAACGGCGGCGCCCAGGCCCCGCGCCGGGTCAATTCGCTCGGCTCCGGCTTCATCATCGACGCGTCCGGCCTTGTGGTAACCAACAACCACGTCATCGCCGATGCCGACGAGATCAACGTCATTCTCAACGACGGCAGCACGCTGAAGGCCGAAATCATCGGCCGCGACACCAAGACCGATCTCGCGCTGCTCAAAATCAAACCGGACAAGCCGCTCAAGGCGGTGAAGTTCGGCGACTCGGACAAGCTGAGGCTGGGCGAGTGGGTGATCGCGATCGGCAACCCGTTCAGCCTGGGCGGCACGGTGACCGCCGGCATCGTCTCGGCGCGCAACCGCGACATCAATTCCGGGCCTTACGACAATTACATCCAGACCGACGCCGCCATCAATCGCGGCAACTCCGGTGGGCCGCTGTTCAACCTCAATGGCGAGGTGATCGGCGTCAATACCGCGATCATATCGCCGTCGGGCGGCTCAATCGGCATCGGTTTCGCGGTACCGTCGAAGACCGTGGTGGCGGTGATCGATCAGTTGCGTCAGTTCAAGGAAGTGCGGCGCGGCTGGCTCGGCGTGCGCATCCAGCAGGTGACCGACGAAATCGCCGACAGCCTCAACGTCAAGCCGGTGCGCGGCGCGCTGATCGCCGGCGTCGACGAAAAAGGTCCGGCGAAGCCCGCCGGCATCGAACCGGGCGACGTCATCGTCAAATTCGACGGCCAGGACATCAAGGAGATGCGCGACCTGCCGAAGATCGTCGCCGAGACGCCGGTCGGCAAGGACGTCGAGGTGACGATTATCCGCAAGGGCAAGGAAGAAAAGAAGACGGTCAAGCTCGGCCGACTGGCGGACGAAAAGCAGGCGGCGCTGACGCCCCAGAAAGACACCCCGGAAGAAAAGACGGCGGTGAAGAAGGCGCTCGGCCTCGATCTCGCCAACCTGACGGCCGAGTTGCGCAAGAAGCACAACATCAAGGACAAAGTGAAGGGCGTGCTGATCACCGCGGTCGAGCCGAACTCGGCGGCGTCGGAAAAGCGCCTGATGCCCGGCATGGTGATCGCCGAGGTGCAGCAGCAGCCGGTCGCCACCGCCGCCGAACTGCAACAGCGTATCGACAAACTCAAGAAGGACGGCAAGAAGGCCGTGGTGCTGCTGGTGGTGACGCCGGACGGCGATCCGAGCTTTGTGGCGCTGAGTTTGCAATAAGTTCGCGCTTGCGCGGCGGCCGGCCTTCGCGCGGCAAGGATCGCGGCCGATGTCTTCGACAGAGTCCCGTGTAACGACGAGCAGACGCAGATATTTGGCGCTGGTCTACGGCGTCGTTTGCCACGGACTATTCGCGCTCGCCGTCGCGGTCATGATCTACCAGATGTTCTTCGGCCTGAGTCGGTCGTGGGGCGCATTGCACGCGCCGTGGAGCTGGATCGGCAACTGCGTCCTTCTCCTACAATTCCCTCTTGCGCATTCATTCCTGTTGACCCGACGCGGGCGGGCGGTCTTGCGCGGCATGGCTCCCGCCGGATTTGGCTCCGATCTCTCGATCACCAGTTACGTGATCGTGGCCTCGGCCCAGGTCTTTCTCCTGTTCGGACTATGGTCGCCGAGCGGGGAGATCTGGTGGCAAGCTCATGGCGCGATGCTGGCGGTCACGACAAGCCTCTACGTAGCAGGATGGCTCCTGCTTGTGAAATCGATGTTCGATGCCGGAATCACGCTCCAGATTGGATCGCTGGGCTGGTGGGCGGTCCTCAAAGATGCCCGACCTGCCTATCCACCCATGCCCGTTGGCGGACTGTTTCGTATCTGCCGGCAGCCGATTTATGTAGCCTTCACGATTACGCTCTGGACGGTGCCGACGTGGACGCCGGATCAACTCGTGCTGGCGATAGTCCTTACGGCCTATTGTCTTATTGGGCCTTTGCTCAAGGAGGCGCGCTTCTCGCGCATGTTTGGCAGCGAGTTCGAAGCTTACCGGGCGCGTCATCCTTATTGGCTCCCATGGCCGCTCAGATCACCGCCCGTTCGAAACGATCTGTCGCTCTACGGTAGATATGCCGATCACTGGTGGGACGGATCGCAAAAATGGTTGCGCGCGCTGCAAAATCTGGTGCCGCCGCGGCTCGCTTATTTTGACCAAGTAGCCGTCTGGCCGGGGCGAACGGTTTTGGACCTCGGCTGCGGCGGCGGCTTTATGTCGGAAGCTCTTGCGTGGCGCGGGGCCGATGTCATCGGCGTCGATGTGTCAGGCGGCGCCATCGCGATCGCGGAACGGCACGCCGCAAGCCGAGGACTCGCGATTCGCTATCTGGTCGCCTCGGGCGAGGATCTGCCTTTGCCGAGTGGTTGCGTGGACTGCGTCGTGTGCGTCGACGTGCTCGAACACGTCAGCAACCTTGACCAGGTTCTGGACGAAATTTGCCGCGTGCTGCGGCCCGGTGGGTTGTTTCTATTCGATACGATCAACCGGACTTGGATCGCGCGGTTCGTCATCGTGTTTTGCGGCGAGCAAATCATGCGGCTGCTGCCGCGCGGCACGCATGATCCCACCAAGTTCATCGCAATCGCGGAATTCGACGCCAAGCTGGCCGAACGAGGCTTCGTCGACCGGGCGTTCGAAGGGCTAGGACCTCGGAGCATTAACAGGCATCTCGACATCACTTTCGGGCGGTTTTCCAGCAAGCGGATAATGTACATGGGCCGCGCGCGTCTCGATCCGTCCGGTGCGGCGGAAAACTCAAACCGCCGAGCTAGGCCGCGACAAATTCTTCGCGTTTGTAGCCCTGCACATAAAGCAGCGCGGTGAGGTCGGCGTAATCAATACGCGCGGCTGCTGCTTGCGCGACTTTCGGCTTGGCATGGTAGGCGATGCCCAGTCCTGCCTCCGCGATCATGTCGATGTCGTTGGCGCCGTCGCCGGTCGCCATTGTGGCATCCTTGGCAAGCTTCAGGCGGGTTCGTAATTCGATCAAAGCCGCACGTTTGTGCGCGCGGCCGAAGATCGGATCGCTGACGCTGCCGGCCAGTAAGGCGCCGTCGACCACCAATGTGTTGGCGCGGCTCTCGTTAAAGCCGATCAGCGCCGCGATCGGTTGCGTGAACAGCGTGAAGCCGCCGGACACCATGCACGAGTAGGCGCCATTGGCGCGCATGGTCGCGACCAGCGTCCGCGCGCCGGGCGTCAGGGTGATGCGCTTGGCGATAACCTCGCCAATGGTTCGGGCCGGCAGGCCCTTAAGTAACGCGACGCGTTCGCGAAGTGCCGGTTCGAAGGCGATCTCGCCGCGCATGGCGCGCTCAGTGATGGCGGCGATATGGGATTTCAGATTGACGAAGTCGGCGAGTTCGTCGATGCATTCCTGGCCGATCATGGTGGAATCCATGTCGGCCAAAAACAACTTCTTGCGCCGGTTGGCGGCGGGCTGCACCGCGACGTCGATGTTGTCGCCGATCAGGCCGCGTATTCGTTCGGCCAGTGCGCGTTGGCCGACGCCCGGTTCCGCGCTAAAGGGAATGTCGGCGGCATCGGGTCCGAGCCACTGCGGCGCGCCGGCATCCGCCAAAGCGCCGCGCGCACGCTCGGTCGCCGTGGGATCGAGAGCGCCTGAAGCGGCGATCAGGGTTGCGACATGAGTCATGCGATGCACAAAGTCGGCAGAGCGGTGCTTATTGCAGGGCCGACCGCCAGCGGCAAGTCGGCGCTGGCGCTGCGGCTCGCCGAAAAGCTCGGCGGCGTGATCATCAATGCCAATTCCATGCAGGTCTATCGCGATCTGCGGGTGATCACCGCGCGGCCGGCGCCGGCGGAAGAAGCGCGTGTCCCGCACCAACTCTATGGCCATGTTGACGCGGCGGAGAATTATTCTGTCGGGCGCTGGTGCCGCGATGTTGCCGGGGCACTGGCGGAGGCGGAACGCCAAAGCCGCGTTCCAATCCTGGTCGGCGGCACCGGACTTTATTTCAAGGCGTTGACCATCGGCTTGGCTGCGATACCGCCGATCCCGTCCGATATCCGCGCTCACGTGCGCCGGCAACTCCAAGGCGACGGCGTCGCACCGCTTTATGACGAGCTTGCGAGTCTCGACCCTGCGACCGCACAGCGGCTGATGCCGAACGACCGCTCGCGCATTTGCCGTGCGCTAGAAGTGGTCCTGGCGACCGGCCGTTCGCTGTCGGATTGGCACCGCGAAGGCGTGCCGCCGTTGGTCGATCCGGCAGGGGCCGCCAAGATTTTTCTCACCTGCGAGCGCAAGGAGTTGGTGGCACGGATCGATACCCGCTTTGCCGCCATGCTCGAGGCCGGTGCGCTCGACGAGGTGAGGGCGATCGAAGCGCGCAAACTCGATCCGTCGCTGCCGGCGATGAAGGCGCATGGCGTGCCCTGGCTGATCCGGCACGTCAACGGCGAGATCGGGCTCGACGCGGCGGCAGAAGGCGCCATGATCGATACCCGCCGCTATGGCAAGCGCCAAAACACCTGGTTTCGCAACCAGATCAAGGATTGGCCCTGGGTCGCGGCGGAAATCGCCCAAAAAGCCCTCGAAACGCAGCTGGAAATGCCTTCGCGTCTGCAAAATGCGCTTGACTAGGGCCGGATCGGTCTCTATAAACCGCGTAATGAAAGTTCGGGCGGACATAGCAATGCGCAATATTATTACCCTCGTGGTACAGGTTCGGACGCGGTCCGGGCAGCCCTGACAGGGTGGCCTTAGGAAGCGTCCGGACATGGCCCTTCACGGGCCTTTTTTATTGCGCCTAAGCGAAGCGGGAAGGATGACGACGATGACCGAGGAAATGACCGGCGCCGAAATGGTAATCGAGGCGCTCGCCGACCAGAGCGTAAAGCATCTGTTCGGCTATCCGGGCGGCGCGGTGTTGCCGATCTATGACGCCATCTTCGCGCAGGATAAAGTGCAGCATATTCTGGTGCGGCACGAGCAGGGCGCCGTGCACGCGGCGGAAGGCTATGCGCGGTCGACCGGCAAGGTCGGCTGCGTGCTGGTTACCTCGGGGCCCGGCGCCACCAATGCGGTGACCGGCCTAACCGATGCGCTGTGCAACTCGATCCCAATTGTCTGCATCACCGGACAAGTTCCCACTCATTTGATCGGCAACGACGCGTTCCAGGAATGCGACACCGTCGGCATCACCCGGCCTTGCACCAAACATAATTATCTGGTCAAGCGCATCGAGGATCTGCCGCGCGTGTTGCACGAGGCGTTCCACATTGCCGCCAGCGGCCGGCCCGGTCCGGTCGTGGTCGATATCCCGAAGGACATCCAGTTCGCCAAAGGCGTCTATTCAAGACCGAAGGATTTCCCGCACACCGGCTACAAGCCCAAGCTCAAGGGCGATATTGAGAAGATCAAGCAGGCGGTCGAGCTGATGACGCATGCCAAGCGTCCGCTATTCTACACCGGTGGCGGCGTGATCAATTCCGGCAAAGCCGCGAGCGATCTGCTGCGCGAATTAGTCAAGCTCACCGGCTATCCGATCACCTCGACGCTGATGGGGCTCGGCGCCTTTCCGGCCGCCGATCCGCAGTGGATGGGCATGCTTGGCATGCACGGCACGCTGGAAGCCAACATGGCGATGCACGATTGCGACGTAATGATTTGCATCGGCGCGCGCTTCGACGACCGCATCACCGGCCGTATCGATGCCTTCTCGCCGAGATCGAAGAAGATCCACGTCGACATCGACCCGTCCTCGATCAACAAGAACATCCACGTCGACGTGCCGATCGTGGGGGATTGCGCGCATGTGCTGGAAGACATGGTGCGGTTGTGGCGCACCGGCGCCAAGCACGCCGACAAGAAAGCGCTCGGCGACTGGTGGAAACAGATCGATAAATGGCGTGCGCGCAAGTCGCTCGCCTACCGACCGTCCAATGAAGTGATCAAGCCGCAATACGCCATCCAGCGGCTCTACGAGCTGACCAAGGACCGCGACTGCTACATCACCACCGAGGTGGGTCAGCATCAGATGTGGGCGGCGCAGTTCTATCTGTTTCCAGGAGCCGAATCGCTGGATGACCTCCGGAGGCCTCGGCACCATGGGCTACGGCCTGCCGGCTTCGGTCGGCGTGCAGCTCGCGCATCCGAAATCGCTGGTGATCGACATCGCCGGCGAGGCGTCGGTATTGATGACCATGCAAGAGATTTCGACCGCGGTGCAATACCGGCTGCCGGTGAAAATTTTCATCCTCAACAACCGCTACATGGGCATGGTGCGGCAGTGGCAGGAATTATTGCATGGCGGGCGTTATTCGGAGAGCTATTCGGAAGCGCTGCCGGATTTCGTCAAACTGGCGGAAGCCTATCACGCGGTCGGCATCCGGTGCGAGAAGCCGGGCGACCTCGATCACGCCATCAAGGAAATGATCGACGTCGACAAGCCGGTGCTGTTCGATTGTGTCGTCGATCCGAAAGAAAACTGCTTCCCGATGATCCCGTCAGGACGCGCGCACAACGAAATGATCCTTGGCGACGCGGCGGAAAAGCTTGACGACGCGATTACCGAAGAAGGCAAGGTGATGGTCTGATGAACGCCCCGTCGACTTCCCATTATCCGGCGGCGCCGAGCGCGCAAAAGACGGAAAGCCATACGCTCTCGGTACTGGTCGACAATGAGCCCGGCGTGCTGGCGCGCGTCATCGGCCTGTTTTCCGGCCGCGGCTACAATATCGAGTCGCTGACGGTGTCGGAGACCGAGCATCAGAAGCATTTGTCGCTGATCACTGTCGTCACCACCGGCACGCCGATGGTGATCGAGCAGATCAAGAACCAGCTCGACCGGCTGGTTCCGGTGCACCGCGTGGTGGACATGACGCTGCTGGGCGCCTCGATCGAGCGCGAGCTCGCCATGGTCAAGATCAAGGGTAGAGGCGAACACCGGGTCGAGGCGCTGCGCCTCGCCGACGCCTTCCGGGCCCGCGTGATCGACGCCACCACCGAAAGCTTCGTGTTCGAGATCACCGGCAAAAGCGACAAGATCGACCAGTTCGTCGAGCTGATGCTGCCGCTCGGGCTGGTTGAGGTCTCGCGCACCGGCATCGCAGCCATCGCCAGAGGGCCGGAGGGGATGTAGGCGGCGCACTGAAATGCCCATCGACGTATTTCTCGCGCTCACGGTGTTCGCCTTCGTCATGGCGTTCACGCCGGGGCCCAACAACATCCTGCTGACCGCTTCGGGCGTGAACTTCGGCTTCGCCCGCACGGTGCCGCATCTGCTCGGCGTCGATATCGGCTTTGTCGTTCTGCTGGCGGTGTTTGCCGCCGGCCTCGGCCTGATCTTTGCCGCACTGCCGACCTTGCAGATCGTGCTCAAGATCGCTGGCGCGGCCTACATGCTGTGGCTTGCCTGGAAGGTCGCGAGCGCAAAGCCGGTGGATGGCAGCGCCGACGCGCCGGGCCGGCCGATGACGTTTCTGCAGGCTGCGGCGTTCCAATGGGTCAATCCGAAAGCGTTTGTGGCGGCGCTCAGCGGCGTCGCCGTCTATATGCGGCCCGGCCATGAGCGCGAGGACTTCGCCGTCGTGCTCGCGGTGTTCGGGCTCGCCACAGCGCTGTCGACCGCGACCTGGGCCGGCTTTGGGGTCGCGCTGCGGCGCTTCCTGCGCGATCCCGTGCACGCGCGGGTTTTCAACGTCTGCATGGGGCTGCTGCTCGTTGCCAGCATCTATCCGATCGTCAGCGAATGAATAAACCCCCGGGTCTTGTGGCCCCGTGTCCAGCGTCCTAGAAGCAGGGCCGACATTCTCAGAGCGCAAACGAGGGTACCATGCGTGTTTATTACGATCGCGACGCCGACCTGAACCTGATCAAGGGCAAGAAGGTCGCCATTATCGGCTATGGCAGCCAAGGCCACGCCCACGCACTCAATCTACGCGACTCAGGCGTGAAAGAGGTCGCGGTCGGGCTGCGTAACACCTCGGGGAGCGTGAAAAAGGCCGCAGCCGAGAAATTCAAGGTCATGGAGGTGGCCGAGGCCGCCAAGTGGGCCGACGTGATGATGATGCTCACGCCCGACGAATTGCAGGGCGATATTTATCGCGATCACCTCGCGGCCAACATGAAGCAGGGTGCCGCGCTGATGTTCGCGCACGGGCTCAACGTGCATTTCAACCTGATCGAGCCGCGCGCCGATCTCGATGTGTTGATGATCGCGCCCAAGGGCCCCGGTCACACCGTGCGCTCGGAATACCAGCGCGGCGCCGGCGTGCCCTGCCTGGTGGCGATCCACAAGGACGCGTCAGGCAATGCGCACGACCTCGGACTGTCGTATGCCTCGGCGATCGGCGGTGGCCGCGCCGGCATCATCGAGACGACGTTCAAAGAAGAATGCGAGACCGATCTATTCGGCGAGCAGACCGTGCTGTGCGGCGGCGTCGTCGAATTGATGAAGGCCGGTTACGAGACGCTGGTCGAAGCCGGCTACGCGCCCGAGATGGCCTATTTCGAATGCGTGCACGAGATGAAGTTGATCGTGGATCTAATCTATGAGGGCGGCATCGCCAATATGAACTATTCGATCTCGAACACGGCCGAATACGGCGAATACGTTTCCGGCCCGCGTATCGTCAGTGCCGAGACCAAGGCCGAAATGAAGCGCGTTTTGGCCGACATCACCTCCGGCCGCTTCACCCGCGACTGGATGCTGGAGAACAAGGTCAATCAGACCTCATTTAAGGCGACGCGCGCCAAGCTCGCCGAACATTCGGTCGAGCAGGTCGGCGCCAAGCTGCGCGAGATGATGCCCTGGATCAAGCAACGGGCGCTGGTGGACAAGAGCAAGAACTGATTTTGCGCGCGCATGTCGAGGCCGGCTATTGCGTGAAAGAGTTGACACAAACACGCGCGCTCAAACTTGAGCGGAAGACCGAGAAATACTAGCGCGGCTTTGACTTCGACGGTATCTGCTGATCGAGCCAGCGGGCGGCTTCGTCCGCTGAGGTGCCGCTCGATGCGCGCAGATTGGCTTCACGGATCAGTTCGACCGGAATTGCGCCGATCAGCGGCTTGAGCGACAGCGATCAGCGCTTCGTCATGGGCGCGCTTGGGCGCGAGCAACAGGATCGCGTCATAGGGCGGGATGGCGTGCTTGGGGTCGTCGAGCACGGTGAGATCGAATTGTGCGACGCGGCCGTCGCTGGTGTAGGCCGACACCACGTCGACGTCGCCGGAGTGTCGCGGCCTGGTACATGAAGTCGGACTGCATGGTGCGCTGGGCGCGGAAACGCAGGCCATAGGCGTCGCGGATCGCCTTCCATTCCGGGCGCTCAAAGAATTCGTAATCGCCTGCGATAGAAAGCTCGCCGGCATGCGCCGCCAGATCGGCGATCGAGTGGATGCCGAGCTTTTGCGCTCGCTCGCGCGGCATCGCCAGCGCATAGGCATTCTCGAAGCCGAGCGAGCCGAGCATCCGGATGCCATGCGTGGTCTCGAGCCAGCGCGCAACCTCGGCTAGCACCTCCGCGCGCGGCTTGATGTCGGTGCGGTGCAACTGGTTGGCCCAGATCGTGCCGGAATAATCCACATAGGCGTCGATGTCGTTGGCGGCGAGCGCATTGAAGATGACGCCGGAGCCGAGCCCGTTGCGGCCTTGCGCGGACAGTCCTTGCGCCTCGAGCCGCTGCTCGATCAGCGCGGCCAGCACATATTGCTCCGTGAAAGGCTTGGCGCCGATGATATAGCCGCCTTGCGCGCGGCCATAGGCGGGCAACAATGCCGCGACAATGATCAGCATCAGGCCGATGCCGCCGGCCACCACCATGCCGCGGCGGTGCTCCTCGACGCCGCGCTCCATCAGCGCCAATAATTGATCGACGATGAGCGCCAGTCCCGCTGCCGCCACGCAACCGAACAGCACGAACACCCAGTTCTGCGTTTGCAACCCAGCAAAGATGTAGTTGCCCAAGCTGGTCTGCCCGATCGGTGTTGACAACGTGGCGGTGCCGATCACCCACACCGCCGAGGTGCGGATGCCGGCCATGATAACCGGCATCGCCAGAGGCAGTTCGATATCCCGCAGCACTTTGCCGGGCTTGGAGCCGATTACACGTCCCGCCTCGAGCAGCGAGCGGTCGACGCCGTTAAGCCCGATCACGGTGTTGCGCAGCACCGGCAGCATCGAATAGAGCGCCAGCGCCAATACCGATGGCAGAAACCCGAGTGCCGAGAAGCCTTTGCCGAACAGCCGCTCGGACAGGCCGGCCAGCGCCAGCAGCATCGGATAAAACAGCGCCAGCAGCGCGAGGCCGGGAATGGTCTGCACTACGCTGGCGATCGTCAGTAGCCCGGCGCGCAGCACCGGCCGTTGCCTCGAGACAATAGCCAGCGGCAGGCTGATGCCGAGCCCGAAGGCGAGCGCCGTAATGCTCACCAGCACGTGGCTGCCCAGGTAGTCGGGCAGCCGCGCGAAGGCATCGGCGAGACGGGGATCGGCGGTCATCGCCGTAATGATGGCACGCGGCCGGGTGGCAAGGAACCCGTCAGCGCCGCTGGTATTTCAGCCCATCCCTTTGGTCCGGATCGCAAAAATAGCGCGCTCGAAAGCCCGGAACACCTTGTAATGACGATTCCATTACAGTCTTATGACCGCAGGGCCGTGCGCTGGGGGTAAAGCGTGCTCGTTGCCGGGCAGGGCCGACCGCTGGCCATGCTGTCTGCCGCCTCCGCTTTGCTCAGTCGCCTCGTGCTTTCCGAGAAGATA
>CAVPUU010000036.1:0-83472 GCA_963709015.1 uncultured Alphaproteobacteria bacterium
TCCCGAAAGGAGAAAAAAGCAGCCATTGCTTGCTAGAATAGGAAGAACTTAAAACTCCTAAGAAAGCGAGAAATGACTTGAATGAACCTTACCATATTTGACGAAGTGGACCAAAGCGGGCAAGAGGCGGTGACCATAGATGTGGCCTCATTGTATAGTGAATTTGAGAAGGTGAAGGACGGGCGTGGAGAGAAAGGGAAGCGTTACCCTCTCCCACTGCTTTTGACTTTACTCCTGCTGGGGAAAATGGCAGGAGAAACCACCATCAATGGGGTCGTCGATTGGATCAAAGAGAGAAAAGCTTCGCTCAAACGGCAATTACATTGGCCAAAGAGATTTCCCGTCAATTCGACCTATAGCCATGCCTTAGCTCACTGTGACGGGCAAGAGATAGCCAAAGCGATAGCCCATGTGATCTTAAAGGCCAGAGCACGAGAGCAATGTGGGACCGAACCCAGTCGATTAGTGGCAGAGCAAGGGGAGAAGCTGATTCATACGGCGATGGACGGGAAAACCTTACGCGGGACGCTCGGGCATGCCCAAGAGAATCAGCCCCCGGTGCATCTGTTAGCCCTGTATGAATGTGACAGTGGCATTGTCCTGGCCCAAGAAGCAGTCAAGAGCAAAGAGAATGAGATCACCGCCTCAGCCGCCTTCTTCCACCCCTTGCTGGTGAAAGGAAGAATCCTGAGTACCGATGCGATGCATACGCAAAAGAAATGGTGTGCAGGGGTCGATGCCTATCAGGGCTATTATCTGGTGATTGCGAAAAAGAACCAACCAGGAGTCCATCAAGATTTAGTCGATTTTTTTGCTGACAAGGATCTCGACGGGGGGGAATGGGACTATCACCAAGAAGTGCAAAAGGGGCATGGGCGACTGGAAGTGCGAGAGATCTGGGCCAGTACCCAGATGAACGCGTGGTTTGAGGGAGAATGGGCTGGCATTGCCCAAATCTTCAAAATCAGGAGGGATGTGAAGAAAGGTGAGAAAGAGCGCGAGGAGATCGTCTATGGTTTGACTAACCTCCCCAGAAAGAAAGCCAAAGCCAAGCACCTGCTAGCGTTGAATCAAAAGCACTGGCGAATTGAGAATCGATTACATTATCGGCGTGATGTGACCCTTGGGGAAGATGCGTGTCAAGTTCGTGTCAAAGGGGCTCCCCAGGCACTCGCTGCTCTCAATGGCGGAATACTGGCACTTATGGATTGGTTGGAGGTGAGCAATGTGGCGTCGCAGATGCGGCATTTTTGCGCACATCCCCATGAAGCACTCCACTTGTTGCTTGGCGGGCTTTCGCGGTAGGACGGGTAAACCAAAAAGCCCTGTATCACCTCCTCTTTTTTAGTGGCGATTGCCCTCTATGGCAGAGTTGTTGCCCTTGACAACAACATGCTCAGTGTTTATACTCCAGATTATGGAAAGTATTTTCTATCTATCAAAAAAATAAATCCCCTATTAAGCAATGAGCCTTCTACTGTTTCTAGACAGGGTTCCTAAACATAGCCAGGGTTGTATTGCAGAGCCGACTGCTCATTTCACCCTGGCTATGAGAATTTACTAGAGGATTAAGCCATGACCATCAATGCATCTGCCCGCTCTGTCATGGAGCGGTGCGACATACTGGGCAGCTACAGCGAAGAGCCTGACCACCTTACTCGCCCCTTCGCGTCGCCTGCGATGCGCAAGGCAAACGAGGCTGTGGCAGCCTGGATGCAGGCTGCTGGTATGACCGTCCAGCAAGACAGGGTTGGTAATCTCATCGGACGATACGAGGCAAGCCAGGCTGGCGCGAAAACCTTGCTGCTCGGTTCGCATCTTGACTCAGTACGCGATGCGGGCAAGTACGATGGTCCTCTCGGCGTAATGGTTGCGCTCGCTTCCATTGAGCGATTGCATGCACGCGGTGAGCACCTACCTTTTGCCATCGAGGTACTCGGTTTTGCCGATGAGGAAGGGTTACGCTATCATAGTTCCTACATTGGGAGCAAAGTGGTAACGGGTACATTCGATCCAGAATATCTGCACTTAACCGATGCTGAAGGTATCACCATGGCCGAGGCGATTCGGGCATTTGGCGGCGATCCTGACCCTGACGCCCTACAAACCGCTCACTGGCATCGCGATGAACTGCTGGGTTACTGCGAAGTCCACATTGAGCAAGGGCCGGTTCTTGAAGCACGCGATCTCCCGGTCGCTGTAGTTTCGGCTATCGCGGCACAGAATCACGTCAATGTACGCTTTGTAGGCGAGGCTGGTCATGCTGGTACCGTTCCGATATCGCTCCGCCGCGACGCGCTCTGTGCGGCAGCTGAGTTTGTGCTGGCCGTTGAGGCAATGGCCCAAACCCTGCCAGGTCTGGTCGCGACAGTAGGGCAAATCAGTGTACATCCAGGGGCAAGCAATGTGATACCGGGACAGGTGACGCTAAATCTGGATGTACGGCACCAGGACGACACGGTGTGCGAGCAGGCCAACCACCAGTTAGAAGCACGAGCGCAAGAGATCGCCACAGCACGGCGCATTTCAGTCAATTGGCAAATGGGGAAAAGGCATCGTGCCGTGCCATGTACAGCGCAGCTTAGCAAACTATTGGCACAGGCAATCGAGGAGGTGGGGTACCCGCCGCTTTCCCTTCCCAGTGGGGCGGGACACGACGCAGTGACTCTGAGCGAACTCACCAATATAGCCATGCTCTTTGTGCGCTGTCGAGGGGGCATCAGCCACAATCCAGCCGAGTCAGTGACAACGGAGGATGTGGAGGTAGCAATTCAGGTGCTGGAGCGGTTTTTGCATCTTCTGAGTCAAGGTGGAGGTGTCCTATAAGCCGATATGATCTTCTTGTGCGGAATGGTACGCTAGTTACGACGGCGGGTATCAGTAACGCAGACCTCGCCGTTAGCGATGGTCGCATCGTCGCCATTGGCCCACATCTCGCGGGAACGAGCAAAGAGGAGATCAACGCCGCGGGCTACCATATGTTTCCCGGCGTGATAGATGCGCATGTGCATTTCAATGAGCCAGGACGTACCGATTGGGAAGGCTTTGCCACCGGCACCGCGGCACTGGCCGCCGGTGGCACTACCGTCTTTTTCGATATGCCGCTCAATTCCTCGCCCCCTACCATCGATGCCGAGAGCTTCGATCTGAAACTGAAAGCCGCCCAGGCCAACTCGCTCGTTGATTTCGCGCTGTGGGGAGGTCTGGTGCCGGGAAACCTCGCGCACCTCGACGAGCTAGCGGAGCGTGGTGTGATCGGCTTTAAGGCCTTTATGAGCAACAGTGGTATCCACGATTTTTCCGCGGTCGATGACCTGACATTGTACGAAGGCATGGCGCGTGCCGCTCAGCTTGGCAAGATTGTGGCACTACACGCGGAAAGCGATCAGATTACCGCCGCACTCGCACACCGCGCTATCGTACAGGGCAGGACAGGTATACGCGACTACCTGAACTCGCGGCCCGTCATAGCCGAACTCGAGGCCATCCAACGAGCGATCCTATTTGCGCAAGAAACTGGCTGCGCACTGCATATTGTGCATGTCAGCAGTGGGCGCGGAATCAGCCTGGTAGCAGAGGCGCGTGTACGCGGCATCGACGTAAGCTGTGAAACATGCACACACTACCTGGTGCTGACCGAGGAGGATGTGGAAGAGCTAGGGGCCGTGGCGAAGTGTGCTCCTCCTCTACGTCCACAAACAGAGCAAGATGCGTTATGGCAACAACTCTTCGCTGGCAACATACCAATGGTGACATCTGATCATTCACCCGCGCCAGCCACGATGAAAACCAGTCCCGACTTTTTCAAAGGTCTGGGGTGGTATCTCCGGCTGCCAGTCGCTACTGCAATTGCTGTTAACGGAAGGCTACGAGAGACGGCAGTTACCACTTACGACGATTGCCGCCATTACTGCTGAGTACGTCGCCCAGCGTTTTGGTCTGTTGCCAAACAAAGGATGCCTGGCTATTGGTGCTGATGCTGATCTTGTCCTGGTTGATCTCTCTAGCAGTTTCACACTGCAAAGAAGCGATCTCTTCTATCGTCATCAACAGAGTCCTTACGTGGGCCGAATGCTACGGGGACGAATTATGCGCACAATGGTACGTGGCAGAACGATTTTTCTGGATGGAAAGATCGTCTCGGCTCCGATGGGTCGGCTGCTCAAGCCACAAAACACGCTTCCATAGCAAAAATGATACAATTATGGCAAGCAACCATGCATATTAGTACACATAGCACCGGGTAACATGGGAAGGAGGACATTTCATGACTATGCTCCGTATTACGGTTGGCCCTTTAGAGTTTACTGCACGAATGGAGGAAGAGGACGCCCCAAAAACCTGCGCGACCTTTATTCAACTGTTGCCGTTTCGTAACAAAATCATTCACGCCCGCTGGAGTGGAGAGGCGGCCTGGATTCCGTTGGGTGATTCGCCCATAGGAGTTGGCTACGAGAACCACACCAGCTATCCAGCCCCTGGTCAAATTCTCCTCTATCCGGGCGGGTTCAGCGAGACGGAAATCCTCTTCCCCTATGGTGGCACTCATTTCGCCAGCAAACTTGGACAATTGGCCGGGAATCACTTCTTGACGGTTGTTACGGGCAATGAACACTTGCGGGAAATGGGGAGATTGGTCCTCTGGGAAGGGGCTCAGGATATTCTGTTTGCAACGATGGAGTAGCTAATAAACTCCTTCCTACTTCTCAAAGGAAATTTATCAGCAACATGTGAAGGAAGAGAGGAAAAACAATATGCTGCGCTTCGATCTGAATATTTCGATTCTCTTGAAAGAAGTGCCGTTCTTAGAACGGTTTGAACGTGCTGCCGAGCTTGGCTTTGGAGCCGTTGAGTTCTGGTGGCCTGGAGAAGAAGACCTTTCGGCAATTGTTAAGCAGGTGCAAGCAACAGGGCTCAAGGTGGCACTGATGAATTTCAATGCCGGGAATATGGCTGCCGGTGAACGCGGCTTTCTCAACAACATTGAGCGGCAACAGTGGTTCCGTGACCATGTACCAAGAGCGATTGAGTTTGCGCTACAGATCGGCTGTCCCCGCTTAAATGCGTTGGTAGGAAATGTGCCTCCACAAGCTCTCCCAGGAGAGAGCAACGAGGCCCAGCTGGAACTGGTCCGTGAGAACCTGGCCTTTGCCGCCGACTATGCCGCGACTGCCGGTCTGGGTGTGGTGATCGAAACGCTGAATGCCTTCGAAAATCCACGCTATCTCCTCACAAGTACACATCAGGCACTCAAAATGCTTGCCGAAGTAAACCGCCCAAACCTCAAGTACCAGTATGATATGTACCACATGCAGCGCATGGAAGGCAATCTGATTGCGACGTTGCGCGAACATATTGGGCAGATTGGGCACATCCAGGTGGCGGACTCGCCAGAACGTCATGAGCCCGGTACAGGAGAGATCCATTATCCCCATGTGCTAGCAGCCCTTGATGCTTTGGAGTACGAAGGCTACATCGGTCTAGAATACAACCCATCTACCAGTTCAGAGGCCAGTTTTGCCTGGCTACCCAATGACCGCCGAGGGGCAGTAGCAGTGAGTGACCTGCATCTGTAATAGACTTTCTGTCCAACGATACCGTGTTCAGAATAGTGGGATATGAGTTAAATCATTGTTTTTAGCACCAAAGGTAGGTGTACTTTTGGTAAATGTCACATGGCGCAAGAACAACAAGAAAGGCAGACAATGACGATGAGCTATGCTCACGATTTCGGGCCATTCGATGAACGTGTCTGGCTCAATTGTGCTCACCAGGGACCACTTCCTCATGTAGCTATTGAGGCGGCATATGAGGCACTTTCTTGGAAAATTGCGCCTTACCATCTCACTGATGATCTCTTCACAGCTATTCCTGCGCAGATGAGAGCAGCCCTTGGTCGCCTTGTTACTGTCCCTGCCGACGATATTATCTTAGGCAATAGCACCTCGTATGGTCTACATCTGTTAGCCAATGGTCTCCCCTGGCATTCTGGTGACGAGGTCTTACTCGTTGATGGGGATTATCCGGCTGATGTCTTCCCCTGGCTCGCTCTGCAAGAACAAGGCGTTCATATTCGTTTTTTGCATCCACAGAATCTTGCGGTGCAAGCAGAGGAACTGGAAAACGCCTTGAGTGATGCGACACGCGTATTTTGTACTACCTGGGTCAACTCATTTTCAGGTGCTGCTGTTGATTTGCATGCTCTTGGGACAGCGTGTCGTACCCACAACGTCCTATTTGTCGTCAATGGATCACAAGCACTAGGAGCACGTCCCTTAGACATTAGCCAAACCCCGCTCGATGCCTTCACTAGCTGCGGTTATAAATGGCTGTGTGGCCCCTATGCAACAGGATTTTGTTGGATTCGACCCGACGTGCGCGAGAGCTTGAACTACAATCAAGCGTACTGGTTAACAATGCAAGCGGGTCGGGACTTGAACCATATGCGCGACTATACCGTTCGCACTGATCTGGGAGCTCGCAAGTATGATGTCTTCTGCACAGCCAATTTTCTCGATGTCAAGCCATGGCTGGCGGCGGTTGAGTACTTGTTGACACAAGGCATTGAACAGATTGCAGCCTACGATGAACGGCTCGTGACTCATCTCATCGAGGGACTCGACCCTGATCACTATACCCTTCTGAGTCCGCGGGCGGGACCAGCACGGTCTACCCTGGTCTTCATGACGCATCGTACCGCTGAACGAAATCCAGCTATTTATACGGCCTTAAAGCACTCAGGGATTGACCTCTCATTGCGCGAAGGGCAATTGCGGTTCTCTCCTCACCTCTACAATACAGAAGAGGAGATCGATCATGTGCTCCAAATGCTTGCAACGATGGAGTAGGTATCATGCCAAAACAGTTGACGATACAGGAGATCAATACGCTTGACCAGGAGCACTTTGTCATGGCTCTCGGTTCACTATTTGAAGGGCCGCCGTGGATTGTTAGCGAAACATGGCATGGTCGGCCCTTTAAAAGTGTGACGCACTTGCATCAAGCTTTGTGTACTGTCATGTATCATGCACCAATCGAGCAACAAGTGGCACTCATCCAGGGCGCACCCCGATCTGGTGGGACGTGCGGCCCTGGCCGGCACATTGACTCCAGCATCGACGGGCGAACAAGCTTCTGTAGGGTTGGATCGTCTCTCACGGGCGGAAATTGCTACCTTCACACAGCTGAACCGTGACTATCATGACCGTTTTGGCTTTCCGTTTGTGATCTGTGTGCGCGAGAACAAGAAAGAGAGTATTCTGGCAGGTTTTGCAACGCGTCTCCAGCACTCCCGCAGTCGCGAGATCGAGACCGCCCTTGCCGAAATCGCCAAGATTTGTTGGTATCGTCTACATGATATCGTGCTTTGGGATGGAGTTGAGTAGTGTGAAGCTTACCCTCTTCCATTGTTGGGACGTTTTATTAGCTGCTATATTAGCTGAAGGAGGACAGCAATGAATGGTGAGAACAATTACAACTATGTGATCAGCTATGGCAAGGCACAGGTTCCTATCTACCGCATGTATGCGCCCTCGCTAACGGACGTATCACCTATTCCTGAGTCAGCATTCACTGGCAGAGGCAACGTTCTTTTTGCCGTGGAGGTGGATGTCGAGGTCTTTGGGGAGAATTTTCTGCCAGCGTATACGCAAGGTGACAATACTATGGTGGTAGCGACTGACACAATGAAGAACTTTATCCTCCAACAAGCCCTCGTGTTCAACGGCTCGACACTTGAGGATTTTCTTGTTGTGCTCGGTCAGCAATTCCTGGCAACGTATCCGCAGATGGAACGGTTGCGCTTGACAGGGAGGGAACTTGCCTTCACGCCATCTCGCATTCCCCTTGCTGATTCCGCAGGTTTTGGCGATAGCAAAGTGCTGTTTAAACGATCAAACGATGATTTCAGGGTGGCGAGCATCGATTTTACATCCAACGGCAAGAACACTATCATTACTGCACATCGCTGTGGGCGCGTTGGGCTACAATTATTGAAGGTCACTGGAAGCGCATTTACGCAATTCGTTCGTGATACCTATACAACACTGCCGGATCGCGGCGATCGCCCATTGTTTATCTATCTCGATGTCTATTGGAGGTACAGCAACCCTGAGCAAATACAGTCGCATTATATCCCCAGCGAACAAGTACGCGATGTGGTGCAGGTGGTCTTCCATGAATTTGTGAGCGAGTCGATTCAACACCTGGTCCATGAGATGGGATTGCGCCTCCTGGAGCGTTTCCCACAGATGGCTGAGGTCTCTTTTGATGGGCAAAATCGCACGCGGGACCCGATAAGCGTGTCTGAAACCGACCCGGAACAGAAAGTATATAGCGATCCGTTCCCAGCCTATGGCATGATCAAACTGACAATGAGCAGAAAAGCCTGATGCGAGCTGGAGGAGGGAATATGGCAGGTAGGCTCACCACACATGTGCTTGATATAACACAAGGCGGCCCAGCCTCCAATGTGACGATTGAGCTGTGGCAACTTGATTCGGTTGGCGATAATCATAGATTGTTGAAAACTGTCTACACTAATGCTGATGGACGTACAGATGAACCACTGCTTGTGGGTGATGAAGTTGTGGCGGGTATCTATGAGTTAGTGTTTGCGGTGGGTGCGTACTTTGCCGCGCAAACGGGAACGAGTACCCCATTCCCATTTCTGGATCGTGTCCCTATCCGATTCGGGATTGCTGACCCAACCGCCCATTACCATGTGCCATTGTTAACTTCGCCCTGGGCTTACAGTACCTACCGCGGGAGCTAGAGAATAGCCGGAGCGATAGATTCTACCCACAGTGACGTGGGAAACAGGAGATAGCTATGTGGCAAACATATTTTCAACCGACGAGCCTTGAGGAAGCACTGGAACTACTTGAGCAGTACGCTGGAAAGGCGCGGCTCGTCGTCGGAGGTACCGATGTCCTTGTCGAGTTACAGCGCGGCGTGCGACCCACGACCACGCTGATCGATATTACTGCTCTGCGTGACCTTAACTACATCCGTGAGGAGAACGGATTTCTCCTTTTAGGCGCACTCACCACCCATAACGATGTGATCGCATCTTCGGCCTGTGTGCGGCACGCCTTGCCACTGGCCCAAGCCTGCTGGGAGGTTGGTGCACCGCAGATTCGCAATCGTGCGACCATTGTTGGCAACCTGGTGACTGCCTCACCGGCGAATGACACGATTGCTCCACTGATGGCACTGGGCGCGGAGTTGATTGTGATCCGGCGCGGCGGTGAGCGGGTCATCGCGCTTGATGAGTTCTACACCGGCTTCCGGCGTACCGCACTCCAACCCGATGAGCTCATCCGCGAGATTCGCATTCCCGCAATGACGGACAAGCAGCGCGGCCTCTTCCTCAAGCTGGGTCTGCGGCGAGCGCAGGCGATCTCGGTGATCGACTTCGCCATCGTCTTGACATTCAACAACGACGAGATTGCTGCTGCACGAGTAACTCTCGGCTCCCTGGCACCCACAGTTGTCCATGCCCGCAAGCTTGAGACGTATCTCCAGGGTAAGCGACTCGACGAGGAGGTATGCCAGCAGGCTGGTCGGGTTGCTCGCGAGGATGTCACCCCCATTGGCGACATACGCGGCTCCGCCACCTATCGCTTGGAGACGCTCGACGCTCTCATCGCGCATGGGCTGCGTCGAATTATGGACGGCAAGGAAGCCGAAGGATGGATGGCACAACCGGTCTTGCTGCGCACAGACGACCTGGCGGCAGAAACCGAAACCTTAGAGCCTGGCCACTTTGAAGGCGTCATCAGCACTACGATCAACGGCAAGCCCTATCTGTTGGCCAATACACAGCAGAAGACGTTGCTGAATATGCTGCGTGAAGATGCCGGACTGACTGGCACAAAGGAAGGCTGTGCTGAGGGCGAGTGTGGTGCCTGTACCGCCTGGTTAAATGGACAGGCGGTTATGTCCTGCCTGGTTCCGGCAACGCAGGCCCATAACAGCAGGATTACCACCATCGAGGGCCTGGCCGCGCAAGGGGAGTCGGAAGGAGCAGTGTATGGCTCTAAGCTGCATCCTCTTCAGCAAGCCTTTATCGATTGCGGCGCGGTGCAGTGCGGTTATTGTATCCCCGGTATGCTGATGGCCGGTGCCAAGCTGCTGGAAGAACGACCGCATCCAAGCCTCGATGAAACGCTCATCGCGCTCAGTGGCAATCTTTGTCGCTGCACCGGCTACCGCAAGATTTCGATGCGGTGGACCTTGCCGCAAAAAGCGCAAAAGGAGGTCAAGCATGACAACCAATCTGGTCGGCGCATCGCTGCCACGGACAGACGCGTTGGGCAAAGTCACCGGTGCAACCCTCTATCCAGCCGATCTGGTACGACCGGGCATGCTCCATTTGCAGGTCGTCTTCGCCCATCGTCCACACGCACGAATTAAGGAGATTGATACCAGTGCTGCCCTCAAGATGCCCGGCGTGGTGGCTGTACTGACTGCACGTGATGTACCCTACAACGCCTATGGACTCATCGATGCCGATCAGGCGGCTCTGTGCGGCGATGTCGTGCGCTTCGAGGGTGACAAAGTGGCGCTGGTGGCGGCAGAGAGCAAGGAGGCCGCTATCGCTGCTGCCGAACTGGTGCATGTCGAGTATGAAGATCCCCGGCGATCACCGACCCGCGGGCGGCGATGGCACCCGACGCACCGCTGGTCCATGAACACCGCGGCTGCAATGTGCTGCTGCACATGCCCATTCGCAAAGGGGACGCTGAGCGTGCATTGCACAAGCTGATGTGGTGCTCTCTGGCGAGTTTAGCACCTCCTGGCAGGAGCACGCCACCTCCAGCCCGAGGCTGGCATCGCCTATATCGACAAACAAGGCCATGTAGTAATCGAGACAGCCGGCCAGTGGATGCACGAGGACCGTCGGCAAATCGCGGCGATGCTGCGACTGCCGGAGGAGGAGGTGATAGTGCGCTACGCGGCGATTGGCGGTGCCTTTGGCGGGCGCGAGGATCTCTCTGTCCAGCATTTGCTGGCACTGGCGGCCTGGAAATTGCAGCGACCGGTCGCACTCGTCTGGAGTCGCGAAGAGTCGATCATCGCCCATCACAAGCGTCATCCTATGACCATCCGCTGCCGTTGGGTGCCCAAAAGGACGGGCGCATCACGGCAGTGGAAGCGGAGGTGATCGCCGATGGGGGAGCTTATGCCTCTACCAGCGTGGAAGTGACCAAAGTGGCGACGCTCTTCTCCAGCGGCTGTTACAACGTACCCAATATCAGCGTGGATGGCTATGCAGTCTACACCAACAATGTTCCCAGTGGTGCCTTCCGCTGTTTTGGCGGGCCGCAGTCGCAGTTCGCCGCGGAGATCATGGTCACACGACTGGCACATGCACTGGGCATCGACCCGGTCGAGATGCGGCGCATCAATCTTTACCGTGAAGGCGACCTGGAGCCAACGCAGCAACCACTACCGGAAGGAGTGACCGTGCGCGAAGTGTTGGAGCGTTGTGTAGTGGAGGCACACGAGCGGTGGGGCTACAATGGTCAACCGCGCCAGCATCCAGCACCGCACCTGCGCCGGGGGATCGGCATTGCTTGTGGGTTGAAGAATGTAGGCTATTCATTTGGTTTCCCGGAGCAGTCTACGGCAACGGCAGAGTTGTATGGAGAGGCGGAAGATGGATATTGACCGGCGTATCGAGCGCAACGCGCGTCTCGCACCAGCGCGCGATGTCCTCGGCATGCCCTTTGGTGTCGGAGGCCGCGAACTTGCAGCCGGTATTGCCGGTGCAGGCGACCAGCCCGGCGCGGATCGCATTCGCGGCGCCAGAAAGGCCGAGCGCCTCGATGCACACTGAGTGGCCTTCGATTTGCGTTGCGCCGCTTCAATTTGCGGTCGGCACGCCCGAAATCAGCAGATTCTGCCAAACCGTGAGCTGATATCGCCGTCGCCACACGCGCGACCGGCAAGGCCTCTTCATCTGCGCAACCGTCAACCGGCCGACCGGCACGACCACGCCGATCCAGATGAAATCCGTCCTGTTTCTGAGGTTGAATGCCGATATGCGCGGTGCGGCTAAAAGGCCGGGCGCGGCGCCAGAGCGCCGGGCACGGCGCGGCCGAGCTTACGGCCGAGCTTTTCCTCCATCAGGCCAAGGAATTTCTCGACGCCCATTTTGTCGAGCACATATTTGAGCCGCGCCTTGGTGCGGTCGGTGTGATTGCCGTGATCGATGAACACGCGCACGACCGCGTCGGCCACAAACATGTATCCTTCGGCGGGCCTAACCAGCACGCCGGTGTCGCCGGCAAAGTCTTGTGACCGGTGAGCCCGCCGAGACACAGCCGGAACCAGATGCCCGGCTAAGCCCAAAACCGTCTTTGACCTCGACCGCCTGGAAGCCGATATCGTTGGTGTCTTCCAGCACCGGAATAATGCCGGCGCCGTCGAACGCCGACGTTGAATTGCGCGGCAGGCCGTAAAGCGAGCGATCGTTGAGAATATGAAAATGCCACTCGCGCGCATAGGGGACGCGTGTCGATCAGCTCTTGCGGGTCGATGCCGGCCGTTGGCGTGCCGGTGACGTTGCGGATGTTGTCGGCGCCGGAGCCGCGCGAGCACAGGCCGAGGTCCTGGATCGCCTCGATCATCGTGACGGCGTTCTTGGCCTCGATTTCGCGGATCTGGAGATTGGCGCGCGTCGTCACATGGGCATAGCCGCCGCCATAGCGCTCGGCGAGCTCGGCGAGTCCGGCAAATTGTGCGGCGTTGAGAATGCCGTTCGGGATCCGCAGCCGGCACATGTAGGAATTCTGATTGGGCGCGACGTAAAACAACCCGAAAAAAGCGCCAGCGGAAATTGTCCGGCGGCTTGGGATATTCGTTCTTGGCGGCGAGGTCTTTCAGCCGCTCGTAGGCGTCGAAGGGATGCTGCTCGCGCTTGAACTTCTCCGGGTTCGGACAGTTTGCCACCGGCCTTGAGCACGCGATCCTGCGCTCTTGGAGCGCTGGCCGCATCGGGGCCGACCGGCTCGGGCGCGGCCGCGCGCCGGCCCGGCGTTGCCGCCGCCGCAAGCGCGCCAGCAAAGTCCCTTCGCGGCCTTCGTGATCTGGCCCGGCGGCAAAGCCTTCCAGGTAGCGCTTCTGTTCCGGGGCGAAGTCGCTGCGTCGGCGACGGCGAACTTAAGATCGGCCCCGCTCATTCCGCCGGCACTTGCGAGGGCGCGGTCAGCGGCGCTGGCGGCTGAATGCGCGGCTTGTGGGTGATGTAGATCGCGAGGCCGGTGAAGAGGAAGCCGCCGACCAGATTGCCGAGCGTGACCGGAATCTGATTCCACATCCACCATTGGGCGACAGGTGACCTTGGCGCCCATCATCATGCCGGCGGGGATCACGAACATGTTGACCACCGAGTGTTCGAAACCCTGGGCGAAGAAGATCAGGATCGGCAGCCAGGCGGCGGCGATCTTGCCGAGGTCGAGTGGGCGTCAGGCCCATCGACCATGCCGAGACAGACCATCCAGTTGCACAGCATCGCCTTGACAAAGACGGTAACGAGGCCGGCAAAGCCAAGCGCCTCGTAGCCAACGGTCTTGGCCTGCGCGATCGCGATGATTTGCGCGCCGACGCCGGAGGGCGCGGTGGCGCCGAAATTGGTCAAGGCGATGGCCAGCAGCGCCCCATAGCCCATGCTGCCGATCAGATTGCCGATGAACACGTAGACCCAGTTCATCAGCATGGTCTGGCCGGAGAACTCCTGGTGCAACAAAGGCAGCGGCAGCAAGCCGAAGCTGCCGGTGACCAGGTCGAGACCGAGAATCACGATGATGCAAAGCCCGACTGGAAAAATCAGTGCGCCAACCAGCGGCACGCCGGTCTGCAACGTGCCGGTGAACGCAAGACTGGTGGCCGCGCCGAGAATGGCCCCGGCCAGCCCGCCGCGAATGAGGCAGTCGGCGGGCGACATCCCGAGCTTGCGCCGCCCGGTCTCGACCATGGCGTTGGCGACATCGATCGGCTTCACGTAATCCATCTCTCGGCTCCTTTTTTCTGGCGTCCGCCGAGACTGCTGTGCGCGACAATCCGGCTGGCCCTGCTTGACCTATGCTGCACAGCAGCAAAGAGTGTGCCAACTCGGAATATATTGATATCGTTGAGTTATTTTTTATCGATGTGAGCCGGCAACCAGCCCGTGCTGCGCAATGCAGCGGCAGCGGTCGAAAATTTGGGCAATGGCGTACCCGGCCGCACCAGGCTCACCGCACCACCGCAGCTCCGGCGTGCTCGCGCACATTGGCGTGGAAGTCGAGGCCGTTGCTGGTGGCAACGACGTAACCAGCGCGGATGGTGAAGTCGCCGAAGCGCTCGCCCTTCTGCCGGCCGGCGACGTAAGCTGCAAAGATCGGGTCGAGCGCGGCGATGATGCCGTCGTGATCGAGATCCTCGACAAAGAGCTTGTTCATGCGCGAACCGTCGAAGGCAGCGCCGAGATAAAGATTGTAGCGGCCCGGACCCTTCCCAACCAAGCCGATCTCGGCGATGTAGGGCCGCGCGCAGCCGTTCGGGCAGCCGGTCATGCGGATGACGATGTCGTCGTCGGAAAGCCCGTGCGCTGCCAGCCGCTCGTCGAGCGCATCGATCAGGCTAGGCAGATAGCGCTCGCTTTCGGCGAGCGCCAGGCCGCAGGTCGGCAGCGCGACGCAGGCCATGGAATTGCGGCGCAACGCAGTCGACTGTCCGGCCATGCGATGCTCGGCCACCAAATCCTCGATCTCCTTGCGCTTGTTCTTGGCGACATTGGCAATGATCAGGTTCTGGTTCGGCGTCACCCGGATTTCGCCGTCATGGACCTCGGCGATACGGCGCATGCCGGTGAGGAGTTGCCGGCCGCCGGCGAAGTCGCTCAAACGACCGTTCTCTATGAACAGCGTCAAATGGAGTTTTCCGTTCTCACCCTCGGTCCAGCCGTAGCGGTCACCATTGGAGGTGAAGGCGTAGGGCCGCGTCTTCTCGAGCGGCTTGCGGGCACGCTTGGCGATCTCGGCAAGGAACGCATCGGCGCCATGGTCGTCGAGCGTGTATTTCAGCCGTGCGTGTTTGCGGTTGGTGCGGTCGCCCCAGTCGCGCTGGATGGTCAAGACGGCCTCGGCGACGGCGAACAGATCCTCCGGCCGGCAAAAGCCGAGGACATCGGCGATACGCGGATAGGTCTCCGGCTCGCCATGGGTCATGCCCATGCCGCCGCCGACCGCGACGTTCCAGCCCTCGATGGTATCGTTCTTGCCAACAATGGCGATGAAGCCGAGATCCTGGGCAAAGACGTCGATGTCGTTCGACGGCGGCACGGCGAAGCCGATCTTGAATTTCCGCGGCATGTAGGTCTTGCCGTAAATGGTCTCGACGTCATCGCGTTCGCCTTCGCCGACGACCTTTTCGCCGTCGAGGAAGATCTCGTAATAGGCGTGGGTCTTCGGCTTGAAATGCAACGAGATGCGGCACGCGAGGTCATAAGCCTCGGCATGGATCTTCGACTGGTGGGGGTTGGACACTGCCATGACGCCGCGGGTGTCGTCGCCGCAGGCCGCGATGGTATCGAGCGCCACTGCGTTGATCTTCTTCAGCGCCGTCTTGACGTTGAACTTCAGCACCCCGTGCAACTGGAAGGTCTGGCGCGTGGTCAGACGCAGCGTCTCGCCGGCATAAATGCGGGCGATCTCGTCGAGCGCGAGCCATTGCCGCGGCGTGACGACCCCGCCTGGCAGGCGGAGACGGATCATGAAGCCGAATGCCTTCTCCAGCTTCTTCTTCGTCCGCTCGGGCCGCAGATCGCGGTCATCCTGCAGGTACATGCCGTGGAATTTCAGGAGCTGGGCGCTGTCCTCGCTGACCCCGCCGGTGTGAGGATCGGCCATGTCCTCGGCGAGGTCGCCGCGCAAATAGCGGCTGCGCGCCTTGAGGTGCTCCATCGACGACAGCTCTTTGTCGGCCATCTCTTCTGCCTTCCGGAAAATCGTATAGTCCGCCGAGACTTCGCCGGGGCGCGCCCGCGCGGAAACCTACCAGTATATGGCCGATGGCGGCCAGCGCCGAAAATGCAAGCGCCTCAGTAAGTGTCCTGCAGGTAGCGCTTGTCGCGCTCCAGGCTCGCCACCGCCTGTTCGGCGGCCTCCGGCGACAGCGCCTTCACCTCGGCATAGGCGCGAACCAGCGTGGCGCGCACGTCTTTTGCCATATTCTTGGCATCGCCGCATACATAGAAATTGGCGCCGCCGTCGAGCCATTCGATCAGGTCCTGGCGGCGCTCCCACATCTTGTCCTGGACGTAAATTTTCTCCGGCGTGTCGCGCGAAAACGCGACGTCCATGCGGGTGAGCGCGCCGTCTTTCAGCGCGTCCTGCCAGTCGAGCTGGTAGAGGAAATCGTGGGTGTACTGGCGGTCGCCAAAGAACAGCCAGCTGCGCCCTTCCGCCGCGACGGCGCGGCGTTCCTGCACGAAGGCGCGGAACGGCGCGACGCCGGTGCCCGGGCCGACCATGATGATGTCTTTGTCCTGCGCCGGCAACGCGAAGTGCTTGTTGGGTTTGAGCTTGACCCGTACGCGGCTGCCGCGCTTGAGCCGCCCGGCGGCATAGTTGGAAGCAACGCCCTTGCGCGCGCGGCCGTTGGTTTCGTAGCGCACAGCGGAAATCAGCAGATGCGCCTCGTCGCCGACCTCGCGCCGCGAGGAGGCAATCGAATAGGCGCGCGGCGCCAGCGGCCGCGTCACCGCGCGCAGATGGTCGGCGGTCAGCGCGATCGGGAACATGGCGATCAGATCGATGAGCTGGCGGCCGACGATCCATTCCTTGGCCAATTCTTTATCCTTGCCCTCCGCGATCAGCGCCTTGACGTATTGATGGCCGGTCTGCGCGGCATAAGTCTCGACGGTCTTGAGCGACAGCGTCGTCACGTCGCGCGACTTGATGAACTCGGTGCGCAGCTTTTCATCGTCCGAAAAGCCGGCGAGCTTCAGCAATTCGTCGACATAGGCGGGATCGTTTTCGGCGTAGAGATCAAGTAAATCGCCCGGCTCGTAAGCCGGCATCGCGCCCTCAAAAGTCAGCGCCAGATGGATGGTTTCCTTGTTCGAGCGCGACGAATTCAGGTTGACGTGCTCGGTGACCTCGGCCCCGACGATATCGGTATTGGGCGAGGCCGCCGGCTTGCCGAAATCGACAGCGATCACTCGACCGTTGCCTTGGCCTCGGTTTGCATCGGGCGGGGTCAGCACTTTCAGCGCATCGCCGAGCCACTTCGACGCCGGCGCGGCAAAATCCAGATCGCAATCGACGCGATCGACCACGCGTTTGCCGCCAAGCGCGGCCAGCCGCTCGTCGATCTTCCTGCCGATGGCGCAGAATTCCACATAGGCCGTATCGCCGAGCGCCAGCACGCCGAATTCAACGCCGTCGAGGCGCGGCGCACCGTCGCCCATCAGCTCGCCATAGGTACGCACCGCGCGCGCCGGTGGATCGCCCTCGCCCCAGGTGGCGGCAATGAACACAAGCCGCTTCGCCTTCGTGAGATCGGCCAGCTCGAGATCGGCCATGTCGATAAGCGCCGGCTTCAGACCATTCTTGCGCGCCGCCTTGGCGAGATCGTTGGCCAGCTTCTCGCAATTGCCGGATTCGCTGGCGTAGACGATGTTGATCGGCTCGGCCGGGCGCGCCGGCGCGGCCGGCTCGGGCTGAACCTGCCCGGAAACCAACTCGACACCGGCAAGGAAGCCCGCGAGCCAGGCACGCTGAAGCGCGTTGGCCGGCCCGACCACGCGATTGAGCAGGTCAATCTCCTCCTCGGCGAACGGAGCGGTCTTCGGGATGGTGGCGAAGCCTGTCGACATTCTTTCTTCCTTAGGCCGGTAGCCAGGGCTGAATCGCGATGACGATGCCCAGCGTCAGCACCGCGATGCCGATTTCGCCGACAGCGCCGACGATGAATGGATAGAGGCCCTGCACCCGCATGGCGCGGAAGTCGGTGGAGAGACCGACGCCGGCAAAGGTCAGCAGGAACGCCCAACGCGACAGATTGGCGATGTCGTCGGCTTGTGCGTTGCTGAAGGCGCCGAAGGTTGCCAGCAGCGAAATGGCGATGAAACCGAGCACGAATTTCGGAAACTTGTTCCACAGGAACGCCGCCTTGTTCTCGACGGTGCTGGCCTCGCCCTTGGTCGCCCAGTAAATGGCGTAGCCAAGCACGACAAAGCCGATCGTGGCATTGCGCGTGGTCTTGGCCAGAACGGCGATCTTGCCGGCCTGCTCCGACCAAAGATTGCCGGCGGCCACCGCCTCGGCGGTGTTGTCGATCGACAGGCCAGCCCACAGGCCATAGGCGTGTTCACTAAAGCCGATGAAATGGCCGATCAGCGGATAGGTGAAAAGGCCGATGGCGCCGAGCGCGAGGATCGCCGCGATGGCATACGAAGCGTCCTCGTCCTTGGCATTGATCGCACCCTTGGCGGCGATGATGGCCGAGACGCCGCAGATCGAAGAGCCGACTGCCAACAGGCTGGTGAGCTTGGGCGACAGCTTGAAGACGGTGCCGAGCCAGGTCATCAACACGATCGAAATCGTGAGTTCGAGCGCCACCGCGGCCAAGCTGATGCCGCCGAGCTTGAGCACGTCGCCGAGCATGAAGCGCACGCCGAGCATCACGATGCCGAACTTGAGGAAGAATTCGTAAGTAGCGATGCCCGGCCTGAAGATCTTCGGCACGCCCACGGTGTTGGAGACGATCAGCCCGATGATGATGGCCCACAGCACGTATTCGATATTCGGCAGCGCGATGTGGTTGGTCTTGCCGTAGACCGCGATCGAATGCTCGATCACCTTGCCGGCGTAACCGATAGTCAATAGCAGGGCGACGCCGGGCAGAAGCTCGACGAAACGCTGCGGCAAGGAAATCCGCGAAGGTGCGGCGACGGCGGCATCGGTCATGGCTGCGTTACCAGGAAATATGCGGCAGCACGCCGAGGATGATGAGCACCACCAGCGCGCTGGCGATTGCTACCGCCCAGCTATCGAGCGAGAACCGCGCCAGGAAACGCTGCGGGTCATGGGTATGGTCGGTCATGGGAACCAGCTCCGGACGTTTCGACAGGAGCTGCTAAATAGAAGCTTATTCTGCGCAGCCGCAATAAGTACCGGAAAATAAGAAGAAATTTCCTGTTTTTGATGCCCAAAGACGCAACAATTTCCTTCCGCCGTTGTCTTAGGGAGAACGCCGATACTGCCATTTTTGGCGCCAATTAGCTGTGGAACCGGCGATTGCCGCGCCCCGCCATTGGCACGGCCCGGATAGGATCGCCGCGCCCATGACCAGTCCCGCCTACCGAAAGCGCTTACGCGTGCTGCTGACGCCTGCCGAGCACCGCGTGTTCGCGCGTCTCGACACGCCGCAAAAAATTCAGACGTACATCGAAAAGCTGCCGCCCAATTTCGAGTTGAAGGGCGATACCTGCATGTCGCCGCGCCGCATGTTGAAGGCGCGCACCGCCCATTGCGCGGAAGCCGCGGTGCTCGCGGCCGCAGCGCTGATCTACCACGGCAAGCCGGCTTGGCTGATGGATATCCAGGCGCTGCCCAGCGACCAGGATCACATCATCACGCTGTTTCGGGAACGCGGCCTGTGGGGCGCGATCAGCAAGACCAACCATGCCGTGCTGCGCTGGCGCGACCCGATCTATCGCAGCCCGCGCGAACTGGCGATGAGCTACGCGCACGAATACAATCTGGACTACGGCAAGAAATCGATGCTGGCCTATTCCAAGCCGTTCTCGCTGACGCGCTATGCGCCCGCGCGCTGGCTGATCGCGCCGGGCGATCTGTTTTGGCTGATGCAGGACCTCGACGATTCGCCGCATTTGCCAATAGCGTCCAAGCGCGCCTTGCGGCGGCGGCGGCGCCTGACGCGCGTCGAGTTGAAGTCGCAGGATGTCACCGAGTGGCCGGTGCCGCGCTCCCGGCGGGTGAAGCGGACCAGAGTAATGCTGTAATGTGCGACCCAAGGCCGGAGGCAATTGGCGTGGCGTCTTTTACATTTCGCAGGCAATTGACCATCGAATGGGGCCAGTGCGATCCGGCCGGCATCGTGTTCAACAGCCGGTTTTTCGAGATGTTCGACGCCAGCACCTGGCTGCTGTTCGACGCGGCCCTCGGCGTCAGGCCGCAGGACTTGGGACCATGTTCAGCATCATCGGTATTCCCCTGGTCGACGCCCGCGCCAATTTTTTAAAACCCGCAAAATTCGGCGACATAGTCGAGATTGCCTCGCGCGTTTCCGAGTTCCGCCGCTCGAGCTTCAACGTCGAACATAAACTCACATCGGCGGAACGCTCGCGGTCGATGGCGGCGAAACGCGGGTCTGGGCTGCGCGCGACAAGAACGATCCGAACAAAATCGGCGGCGTCGCCATACCGGACGATGTCATTGCCCGATTTGGGTAATCGTCAGCGGGTAATCGTCCCAGCCATTCCCGGGAAAGGGTCTGGAGGGGGGGCGCGCGCGGGTGTGTCGTAACGGCATAATCAGACGAAGCGCGAATCACGCAACACGCGCCGTACAGGGAAGAAACTTTTGACCCGGCTGCTTGAGTTCACGCTCAATGGGCGCGACCGCGCCGACGCGGTCGCGGACAATATTTTGCTGCTCGACTATCTACGCGAAAAGGCCGGGCTCACCGGCACCAAGACCGGTTGCGACGGCGGCGAATGCGGCGCCTGCACCGTGCTGATCGACGATCAGCCTGCCCTCTCCTGCCTCACTTTGGCTGCGACCGTGCAAGGGCGGCGCGTCGACACCATCGAGTCGCTTGGCACCGGCGGCCAGCTCTCCGCCGTGCAACGCGGCTTCCACGAGAAACTCGGCTCGCAGTGCGGCTACTGCACGCCGGGCTTCATCATGGCCTCGGCCGGTCTGTTGCGTAAAAATCCCAATCCGAGCGAGGCGGAAATCCTCGATGCGCTCGGCGGCAACATCTGCCGCTGCACCGGTTACGTGAAAATCATCGAAGCGATGAAATACGCCGTAGCGCTCAACGCGCAAGGCGTGGCGCCATGAACAAGATCGTGCCGGCGCACAATATCGGCGGCTATGTGCCAATGATCGACGGCCCAGAGAAAGTTTCCGGCCGCGCCAAATATACCGCCGACATTCTGAGCGCCGGTCAACTTGCCGGGCGCATCTACCGCAGCCCCTATTCGCACGGCGACGTTGTCGAACGTCGACGTGTCCGAGGCGCGCAAACTGCCCGGGGTGCGCGCTATCGTCACCGGCGCCGATTGCGACAGAACCTTCGGCGTGCTGCCGATCGCGCGCAGCGAGCATCCGCTGGCGCGCGACAAAGTGCGCTATCGCGGCGAACCGGTCGCCGCCGTCGCCGCCGACAGCGACGCCATCGCGCGCGAAGCGATCCGCCGCATCAAGTTCACAGTGCGCGAGCTGCCGGCCTATTACACTGCCAAAGACGCACTGGCGCCCGGCGCCGTGCCATTGCACGAGAAAAAGCCCGGCAATCTCGAGCGCGACGTGCTGTTCGAACTGGGTTCGACCGCGCAGGGCTTTGGCGAGGCCGATCTGGTGCATGAGGGCACGTATAATTGCGCCGAAGTCTGCCAGAACCAGATGGAAATGCACGCCGCGGTCGCCGAATACGACGCGATGCGCGACCGCATGACCGTGCACGCCTCCACGCAGGTGCCCTACTACGTGCACTTGATGCTGTCGCAAATCCTCGACATGGAAATGTCGCGCATCCGCGTCATCAAGCCGCATGTCGGCGGCGGCTTCGGCTGCCGCACCGAGACGCTGGCGATCGAATTGATCGCCGCGCTCTTGGCGCGCCAGGCCAACGCCACCGTGCGGCTGGTGACGACGCGCGAGGAGACCTTCATCACCCATCGCGGCCGGCCGGAGACCGACATCAAGCTCAAGATCGGCATGCGCAAGGACGGCCGCATCACCGCGGTCGAATGCGATTGCGACCAGCGCGGCGGCGCGCATTCCGGCTATGGCGTGGTGACGATCCTTTATGCCGGCTCGATGCTGTACGCGATCTACGACCTGCACAACGTCAAATATACCGGCCGGCGCGTGCTCACCAACACGCCGCCCTGCGGCGCGTTCCGCGGCCACGGCACCGTCGACATCCGCTTCGCGTTTGAAAGCCTGGTCGACGAGATGGCGGGCGAATTGGGACTCGATCCATTCGCGGTGCGGCGCGCCAATCTGCTGACCGCTCCGACCTTTACCGACAACGACCTGATGGTGAATTCCTACGGCCTGCCCGAGTGCCTGGATTGGGTCGAGAAGGAAAGCGACTGGGGTACGCGCAAGGGTAAATTGGCCAAGGGCAACGGGGTTCGCAAAGGTCTCGGTATGGCCTGCTCGCATTACATCAGCGGCGCGTCGAAGCCTGTGAACTGGACCGGCGAGCCGCACGCCACCGTCAAGATCAAGCTCGATTTCGACGGCTCGATCGTGGTGTTGTCGGGCGCCGCCGATATCGGCCAAGGCTCGACCACGATCCTGGCACAAACCGTCGCCGAGGTGCTTGGCCTCGATCTTGCGCGCGTGCGCGTGGTTACCGGCGACAGCGAGGTGGTGCCGAAGGACAACGGCTCATACTCCTCACGTGTCACATTCATGGTCGGCAATGCCGCGCTCGATGCCGCGCGCAATCTCAAGAGCGTGCTGGTCAATGCCGCCGCCCGCAAGCTGGAAGCGCGGCCGGAAGACATCGAATGCCTGGGCGAAGCCTATCGCGCCGGCGCGCAGGACAAGGGCGCGACCTTCGACGAGGTGGTGACCGAGGCGCTGAAAAATTCTGGCACCATTACGGTCACCGGCAATTATTCGACCATTCCGGAATCGCACGGTGGCAAGAAATATCGCGGCTCGGCCATCGGCGGCACCATGGGTTACAGCTATTCGGCGCAGGTGGTCGAAGTGAGCGTCGATGAGGAGACCGGCGTCGTCACCGTCGACAAGGTCTGGGTCGCGCATGACTGCGGCAAGGCGCTCAACCGCCTGACCGTCGAGGGCCAGGTGCAGGGCTCGGTCTGGATGGGCATGGGCCAGGCCATGAGCGAGGAGGCCGCCTATCACGAGGGACTGATGGTCACCGCCAACATGCTCGACTACCGCGTACCGACCATCCAGGACTCGCCGCCGATCGAAGTCGGCGTCATCGAGAGCAACGATCCGCACGGACCGTTCGGCGCCAAGGAAGCGGGCGAAGGCTCGCTCGCAGCCTTCCTGCCGGCGCTCACCAATGCCATCGCCGACGCCATCGGCATCCGTTTCAGCGACCTGCCGGTGACGCCCGATCGCGTGTTCGAGGCGATCGAAAAGCGAAGGCGAAAGGGTAATGGAGGCGGCGATGTCAGATGATGGCGGACGCCGCACTCTCTTTCACCCTCCCCTGGAGGGGGAGGGTCGCGAGCGAAGCGAGCGGGGTGGGGTGATGCTTTCCTCGATAACTTCACCCCACCCCGACCGCCTCGCGTCGCTACGCTCCACTCCGGCGGTCGACCCTCCCCCTCCAGGGGAGGGTAAAGAATGGCGCGGCCTCCAGCCGGTCGAGACCGCCTGATGGACGCCCTGCCCGACTTCCGCGTGCTCAACCCGGCCACTCTCGACGAGGCGCTGGCGGCGCGCGCCGCCAATCCAGGCAGCATGCCGCTCGGCGGCGGCACCGATCTGGTGGTCAATATTCGCCGCGGCATCGTCGCGCCGCCGGTTTTGATCGACATGAACCGGGTGGCGGGGCTTTCCACCATCAAAGCTGACGCGAATTCGCTCGAAATAGGCGCATCGGTCAGGCTGACCGCACTGGCGGAGCATCCCGCCGTCATCGCGCATTACCCGGTGCTCGCGCAGGCGGCCTCTCACATTGCGGGCCCGACCCATCGCAACATGGGCACCGCCGGCGGCAATCTTTGCCTCGACACCCGCTGCATTTTCTACAATCAGAGCGAATGGTGGCGCGACGCCAATGACCATTGCCTGAAGACAACCGGCACCATCTGCCATGTGGCGCCGAAAAGCCGCGGCGTGTGCTTTGCTACATTCAGCGGCGATCTGGCGCCGGCTTTGCTCACGCTCGGCGCCGAGGTCGACATCGCGAGCCCTGCGGGTAAGCGCACCATTCCTCTGAACAAACTCTACATCGGGTTCGCCCGCCAGGATGTGCCGGTCACCGAGACGCAGGGCGACGGAAAATTTTATCTCTCATTGCGCCCTGGCGAAATCATCACAACCGTCCGCGCCCAGAATACGCCGGGTCTGCGCTCGGGCTATGACAAGATCCGCATCCGCAAGTCGATCGAGTATCCGGTCGCTGGCGTCGCAGTCGCGCTCAAGCGCGAGGGCGACACGCTCACGGATTTGCGCGTAGCGTTCACGGGCACCAATCCGCGCCCGGTGCTGCTCGAGGGCACCGCGGCGCTGTGCGGCGGCGGGCTCGACGAGCGCGTATTCAAGGGTCTCGACGCGCTGGTGCGCGACCAGATCATGCCGATGAAAACCACCTTCACGCCCGGCCACTATCGCCGACGCGTGGCCAGCGTGCTGGCGCGGCGATTGCTGACGCGCCTGTTCGGAAGCTGACGGCGATGGGAGCCGGTCTGGACGAATTCACCGAGCGCAGGCCCTACAACGCCGTCTCCGATTTCGTGGACGCCAATGTGGTGCGAGGCCTAGGCAACAAGGTCGCTTTCGTCGATCCCGACCGTTCGCTCAGCTATGGCGAAATGCAGGAGCGCAGCGTGCGCTTTGCCCACGCCCTTCGCGCGCTCGGCATCGCGCAGGAGCACCGCGTCGCGTTGCTCCTGCATGACACGGTGGACTATCCGGTGGCGTTCTGGGGCACAGTGCGCGCCGGCAGCATCGCGATCCCGCTCAATACCTACCTCAACGTCGCGCAATACGCCTATATGCTCGCCGATTGTCGCGCCAGCGCACTGGTAGTAGCCGCACCTTTGGCGCAGCCGATCTGGCCGCTGATCGAACGGTTTACTCATTTGAAAACCGTCATCTTGGTCGGCGCGATTGAGGACGACAAAGCCGCCTTCCCCGGCCGTGACGTGCATCTATTCGAGGATATTCTCGCGGCCGCCGACGCCACGCCGTTTGCCGCCGACACGGTGTCCGACGAAGTCGCGTTCTGGCTCTATACCTCCGGCTCGACCGGCGATCCGAAGGGCGTCAAGCATGTCCATTCCAATTTGATGGCGACCGCGAAACTGTTCGGCCAAGGCATCCTCGGCATCACGCAAGACGATGTCGTTCATTCCGCTGCGAAATTGTTTTTCGCCTATGGGCTCGGCAACGCCATGACATTTCCTTTATCTGTGGGCGCCACCGCAGCGCTGTGGCCGGAGCGGCCGTCGCCCGAATCGGTTTTCGAGATGATGCGCAAGCACCGCCCCACTATCTTCTACGGCGTGCCGTCGCTGTTTACCGCTTTGCTCTCGCACCCGGCAATTCGCAAAGGTGCCGGCTCTGACCGCTTGCGTCTCTGCGTGTCGGCCGGCGAAGCGCTGCCGGCGCATATCGGCGAGCGCTGGCGCGAGACGGTCGGCGTCGACGTGCTTGATGGTCTCGGCTCGACAGAACTGCTGCAAACCTTCCTGAGCAACCGGCCGGGCGACATCCGCTACGGCTCGACCGGCAAGCCGGTGCCCGGCTACGAGGCGCGTATCGTCGACGACAAAGACCGCGAGCTCGGCACCGACGAAATCGGCGAACTGATCGTGCGCGGACCGTCGGCCGGCGAGGGCTACTGGAACCAGCGCGGCAAAAGCCGCCGCACCTTCGTCGGCGAATGGACCTACACCGGCGACAAATACCGCCGCGACGCCGGGGGCTATTACTATTACTGCGGGCGCACCGACGACATGTTCAAGGTGAGCGGCATGTGGGTGTCGCCATTCAACGTCGAAGCCGCGTTGACCTCGCACGAGGCGGTGCTGGAAGCCGCCGTCATCGGCAAGGAGGATGCCGACGGACTGGTCAAGCCGAAGGCTTTCATCGTTCTCAAGAACGGCTACACCGCCGACGACAGCCTGTTCGAGACCCTGAAAATCCACGTCAAACAACAGGCGGGCCCCTGGAAATATCCGCGCTGGATCGAACTGCGCAATGCCTTGCCGCGCACCGCGACAGGCAAAATTCAGCGTTTCAAGCTGCGCGACGAGGATTTACGCTCGCCGTCGCGCTAGGCGATCTTCACGTATTCGAATTCGCCCGGCTTGTTGTCGATGCCGACCTTTGGTGGCGCGATCCAACTGGCGAACTTGCCGGGCTCGAGTCTGCGGCTGCATCAGGCTTTCGATGAATTCGCGGTCCTCGTCCGGAGGGCAGGAATCGCCGCGTCGCTGCTCCATTCGGCATCGCCGAGCACGTTGCCGCTCACATCGGCCTTGATGTTGGAAAACTCGCCGATGTGGCGGTGGAAGGCGACGTGCGGCAGCTTGATCTCGAAAGCGAATGCCGATGCTCCGCGATCACTTTGTTCCAGCGGCCGACGCCGACATTGGCAATCGACCACGTAGTCGTCGCGCAGCCGCATGTTGAGCGCCGACAGCGCCGGCAAATCCTCGTTCTGGATCTTGCCGTCGATCAGACGCAGCACCGGATAGGTGCCGCTCTCGAGCTGATGATCGTCCTTGAGCCGGTCCTCGCGGTAGCGGCCTTTCAGGCCGGCATGGAACGCGTTGGCAGCGTTGGTTGAAATCTCGTTGCCGAACAGATCGAGCGTCAGCGAGAAATGCATATTGGCTTTTTTCTGGATGGTCGGCAGATCGATGACGCCGAGCTTGCGCACGCTTCTCGATCTCGTTGGGATCGGTGATGCCCGGCCGCCTTCATCGCCTCGCAGGTGCGCTGGATGATGCGGGTGACGCCGGTCTCGCCGACGAACATGTGATGCGCTTCCTCGGTCAGCATGAAGCGGCAGGTGCGCGACAGCGGATCGAAGCCCGATTGCGCCAGCGCTCTCGAGCTGCATCTTGCCGTCGCGGTCGGTGAAAAAGGTGAACATGAAGAATGACAGCCAGTCCGGCGTCTTCTCGTTGAAGGCGCCGAGCATGCGCGGCGTGTCGGGATCGCCGGAGCGGCGTTGCAACAATGCTTCGGCTTCCTCGCGGCCGTCGGTGCCGAAATATTTCTGCAACAGATAGACCATGGCCCAGAGATGACGGCCCTCTTCCACGTTGACCTGGAACAGATTGCGCATGTCGTAGAGCGACGGCGCGGTCTTGCCGAGATAGCGCTGCTGCTCGACCGAGGCCGGCTCGGTGTCGCCCTGGATCACGACCAGGCGGCGCAGCATGGCGCGGTATTCGCCCGGTATTTCCTGCCAGGCGTCCTCGCCTTTGTGCGTGCCGAACGGAATCTTGCGGCCTTCCAGCTGCGGCGCCAGCAGCACGCCCCAGCGATAATCCGGCATGCGCACATAGTCGAATTTGGCCCAGCCCTTGGGATCGACGCTGACCGCGGTGCGCAGATAGACCAGCGATTCCTGGAAGCCTTCCGGCCCCATGTCGTTCCACCAGTTGATGATAGCCGGGATGCCATTTCTCCAGCGCGCGCTTGACGCGCACGTCCTGCGCCGAGCGCGACGTTGTTTGGGATCAGGCCGTCGTAATCGACCTGTGCGATGTTCATGGCTACACCCTTTCCTTATTGAAGGTCGCGCGACACGCCGCTGCCGTAGAGTTTCAGCGCGCCCTGCTCGCCGATCGCGTTCGGCCGCTGGAAGATCCAGTTCTGCCAAGCGGTCAACCGTCCGAAAATCTTGGTTTCCATGGTCTCGGGGCCGGCAAAACGCAGATTGGCCTCCATGCCGGTCATGGCGTCGGGCGAGAAGCTGGCGCGCTCCTCCAGCATCACCCGCAACTCGTCGTCCCAGTCGAAATCCTCGTAGCGCGGCGGTGACCAGTCCGAGCTCGACGGCTTCTTCGCCTTCGATCGCAGTGCCGATTTTGTCTTTGGCGCGCTCGATCGATCCGGTTCGCCGAGAAAGCGCGTCTGCAAGCCGCGTCAGGCCGTTGCCCATCGGATAGAGGCCGAAATTGGCTTGGCCGAGCGTGATCGCGGCGGCCTTGCGGTTGTCGCCCTCGCGCGTGCCGATCAGCATCAGCGAGCGGTCGGCGGCGAAAGCGAGTTCGGCCAGCGTGCCGGCAAAGCAGGAGCCGGGCTCGATCAGCGCGATGATGCTGCGCGGCGTCACGTCGATGCGCTTAAGCACGCGCTTGAGATAATGGCGAATCTCGCGCATCAGCCAGTCGCCGTTGTGCTTTGCCGAGGAAAGCGTCGTGGTCGAGCACGGCCTGCGCATTGCCGTCGGTGCGCAACAGCACGACGCCGATGCTCGTGCTCGTTGGCGCGCAGATGCAGGATGGCGTCTTCCAGTTCGCGCGCCACGGTCAGCGGCCAGAATTTGGCGCCGAGCGCTGCGCGGCTTCGATCGAGGCCGGCACGCGCTTGCGAGGGTCCGCGCACGGTGACCGTCGCAGGCCGCGCGCGCGGTCGATCTCGACATCGACATGCGAATAGCCACGCGATCGCCTCGATCTTGCGGTCGAGCGGCGTCAGCGCAATGCCCTTGGCGTCCTTCGGCCGGTCGGAGCGCGCGGCGATTTCCATGGCGCGCGCGCGGCCACCGTGTCTTTCCACTTGGAATTGGGCACCACCTCGTCGACCAGCCGCCATTCGACCGCCTTGGCGCCGCGGATGCCCTCCTCGATCGAGCAGAACACGTCGGCGCGGTCGCGCCGCACCTTGCGCTTGTCGGTGACGCGGGTGAGCCCGCCGGTGCCCGGCAGCACGGCGAGCAGCGGCGTCTCCGGCAGCGCCACGGCTGAGCGGCGGTCGTCGACCAGCATGATGTGGTCGGCGGCGAGCGCCAGTTCGTAGCCGCCGCCGGCGGCGTTGCCGTTGATGGCGCAGAGATAGAATCTGTTTGGAATTCTCGCTGGCGTCCTCGATGGCGAGGCGCGTTTCGTTGGTGAACTTGCAGAAATTCACCTTCTGCGCATGCGTCGATTTGCCGAGCATGCGGATATTGGCGCCGGCGCAGAACACGTTGTCCTTGCCCGACTTGATGACGACGCCGCGCACCTCCGGATGCTCGAAGCGCAGCCGCTGCACGGCGTCGTTGAGTTCGATGTCGACGCCGAGATCGTAGGAATTGAGCTTGAGCTCATAGCCGTCGAACAGGCCGCCGGACTGATCGACGTCCATGATCAGATAGGCGACGTCGCCATCGTACTCGATGCGCCAATGGCGATATCGCGAAGGATCGGTCTGGAAATCGATGATTTGCATGGCATCCGCGGTGCCGGCCATAGCCGCCAACCGCCCTTCTCCCTGTATGCATTATTTTTCATATTATTAGCAGCTTCAAGGGGCTGCCACAACAGGACGCTATGAGAGTGGCGGAACTCGTCCTATTGCTTCGCATTATAATGCATGTTAGCCGATGCTCATGAAAACCGACCGCGCCAAGCCATGCAAGGCCGCGACACCGACGTCTATTTGCGGCGGCTCGGCGAGCGCGTGCGCACGCTGCGCAATCAGCGCGGCATGTACGCGCAAGGCACTGGCCGCGCACGCCAAAGTATCGGAACGCTATCTGGCGCAAATGGAGGCCGGCAAGGGCAATTGTTCGATCGTGCTGCTGCGGCGGATTGCGCGCGCCATCGGCCTGCCGGTCGCGCAGCTGGTGCATGAGGGCCCCGAGCCGCCGCTAGATATGGTGTTGCTGACACAATTTCTCGAGCGGCTGCCACTGGACATGCTCGTACGAGGCCCGCAAGCTCGTGCCGAACATTTCTCCTCGCACGTCCGAGGATCGGCGGCGCGTCGCTTTACTCGGCTTGCGCGGCGGCGGCAAGTCCACGCTCGGCCGCCTGCTGGCGGAGCAGCTCGGCTGTGCCCTTTATCGAGCTCGACCGCGAGATCGAGCGGCGCAGCGGCGCATCCTTAAGCGAAATCTTCGACATGTTTGGCCAGGAGACGTTCCGCCGGGCCGAGCGCGAGGCGCTCGACGACGTGCTGCGCCGGCACCCGCATTTCGTAGTCGCTACCAGCGGCAGCATCGTCACCGAGCCGGGTACGCTTGAATTGCTGCTCGCCTCGTGCTTCACGGTCTGGGTCCGCGCCGAGCCGGAGGAGCATATGAAGCGAGTGATGGCGCAAGGCGACATGCGGCCGATGGCCAACAACGCCCGCGCCATGGAGGACCTGGTATCCATTCTCAAGAGCCGCGAGCCACTTTACGCCAAGGCGGACGCCGAGCTCGCCACCACCGGCAAGACGCCCGAGCAGAACCTGACGGAACTGTTGCGTCTCATCGCCGTTCCGACGGCGCCCGCCGCGCGCAGGTCGGCGTGATCATCGGAAACCCGAAGTAAGGAGCCGGCCGACGCCGGGACGAAACGAATGAGCGAAACGATCAAGACCGATGTTCTCATCATCGGCGCGGGGCCCGTCGGCCTGTTTGCGGTATTCGAGCTCGGGTTGCTCGACGTCAAGACGCATTTGGTCGACATCCTCGACAAGGTCGGCGGACAATGCGCCGAGCTGTATCCGGAAAAGCCGATCTACGACATTCCCGGCATCCCCTACATCACCGGCGCACGGATTGACCGACGCCTTGATGGAGCAGATCAAGCCGTTCAAACCGACCTTCCACCTCAACGAAATGGTGACGACGCTCGAAAAGACCGGCGAGCCGCTATTCCGCGTCGGCACAGACCGCGGCCAGGTATTCGAAGTGAAAGTGGTGGTGATCGGTGCCGGCGGCGGCTCGTTTCAGCCCAAGCGCCCGCCGATCCCCGGTATCGAGCCTTATGAAGGCAAGTCGGTGCACTATGCCGTGCGAAGAATGGATGCCTTCCGCGGCAAGCGGCTGCTGATCGTGGGCGGCGGCGACTCGGCGCTCGACTGGACGCTCAATCTACAGCCCATCGCCAAGCGGCTCACGCTGGTGCACCGGCGCGATGAATTCCGCGGCGCCCCCGACAGCGTCAACAAGATGCGCGCGCTGGTCGCCGCCGGCCACATGGACCTCAAGATCGGCCAAGTCGCGGCGCTGGAGGGCGACAACGGTCAACTCGCGGCCGCGTCGATTAAGGGCAAGGACACGGCCGAGCGCGTCGAATGCGATACCATGCTGCCGTTCTTCGGGCTGACCATGAAGCTCGGCCCGGTGGCCGACTGGGGCATCAAAATGGAAGACGAACTGATCCTGGTCGACACCGCCGCGTTCGAGACCAACATCCCCGGCCTTTTCGCGATCGGCGACATCAACACCTATCCGGGCAAGCTCAAGCTTATTTTGTCGGGCTTCCATGAGGCCGCGCTGATGGCGCAGAGGGCCTACCACTATGTCTATCCCGACAAGAAGCTGGTGTTCCAATACACCACCTCATCGACCAGCCTGCAGAAGAAGCTCGGCGTCGCGTAATCATTTATGCCGAAGATCACTTACATCGAACACGACGGGACCGTGCACACCGTCGAAGCCGAAATCGGTTCGACCGTGATGGAAACGGCGCAACGCAACAACGTCGCCAGTATCGTCGCTGAATGCGGCGGCTCTTGTACCTGCGCGACTTGCTTGGTGCATGTCGAGGAGAAGTGGTTTCCGTTGGTCGGCCCGCCCTCTCCCGAGGAAGAAGACATGCTCGATTTCGCCTTCGAGGTGAAGCCGACCTCGCGGCTGTCCTGCCAGATCAAGGTGACGGAAGCGCTCGACGGCCTGGTCGTGCGCACGCCAGCCTATCAGGGACGCTGAACATGCAACCGCGCTACGGTGCGCCTTGGAAAATAGCCCCGGACTCGCCATTATAATTTTATGATTTCCGGCTTGCCTCGTTTCGCAACAGAGGTGCCGGGCCGTTAATCCGAGGAACATTTTGGCCAAATGGTGCTGAACCTCCTAGCCTCAGTCGCGCTCGCGTTATGGGCCTATCTGATCGTCGCGCGCGGCGGCTTCTGGCTCGCGTCCGAACGCGACGACGGCGGTCCGGCGCTGTCAGTATGGCCCGCCGTCACCGCCGTCATTCCGGCGCGTGACGAGGCCGAAGGCGTCGGCGAGACGGTCGCGTCGCTGCTGCTGCAGGATTATCCAGGTCCATTCTCCGTGATCCTGGTGGACGATCAAAGCATCGACGGCACGGCCAAGGTGGCTCGGCGTGCCGCAGCGGGAGCGGCGGACAGGCTGACCGTATTGCCCGGCGCCGCGCTGCCGGCGGGATGGACCGGCAAACTATGGGCGATGCAACAAGGCGTCGCGCATGCGTTGAGGGGCGAGCCGACTTATCTGCTGTTCACCGACGCCGACATTGTCTACAACCGCGATGCGCTCACGCGCCTCGTATCGGAAGCGGTGGCGAAAAGCCTCGTGCTCAGTTCGTTGATGGTCAGACTGCGCTGCGAGAGCTTCGCCGAGCGCGCCCTTGTTCCGGCCTTCATCTTTTTCTTCCAGATGCTTTACCCGTTCGCCTGGGTGAACAGCCCCGGGCGAACCACGGCAGCGGCAGCAGGCGGCTGCATGCTGGTGCGCAGCGATGCGCTTGGCGCGGCCGGCGGTATCGAAGCCATTCGCGGTGCCTTGATCGACGACTGCGCGCTCGCGTGCAATCTCCAACCGCAGGGGCCGATCCGGCTCAGTTTGACGGAGCGGGCGCGCAGCATCCGCGGTTATCCGACGGTGCAGGACATCCGGCGCATGGTCGCTCGCTCGGCCTACGCGCAACTTGGCTATTCGCCACTGCTGCTGGTCGCAACGGTCGCCGGCATGGCGCTGATCTATGCGATCCCCGTCGTTCTGGCGTTGTTCGGCCACGGACTTGCGCAGATACTTGGCCTGCTCGCCTGGGCAATCATGGCGATCGCGTTCCAGCCGATCTTGCGGTTTTACCGGCTCTCTCCGCTATGGGGACCTTTTCTGCCGGCGATCGCGTTAGCCTACATGGCCTTTACCCTCAACTCCGCCTATCAATATGCCCGCAAGCGTGGCGGCATGTGGAAAGGCCGCATGCAGTCGAACGTGGACGGCGTACGATAATGGATGCCAGCGAATTTCGGTCCGGCAAAGGTCACCGCGATGAAAACTTTCCCGTCGCGTCGTGGCTCATCGAGCAGCGCCACCGCGCGTTGATCCTTGCCTTCTACGAATTCGTGCGCTGCGCCGACGACATCGCCGATCATCCGTCGCTGCCGGCGCAGCAGAAGGTCAACTTGCTAGACCACATGGAGCAGGATCTGCTTGGCGGCGGCGGCAATGCGCAGGCGGCGGCGCTGCATGGTGCGCTCGCCGAGCGCAGCATGTCACCGCAACATGCGCAGGATCTGCTCAAGGCATTCCGGCTTGACGCCACCAAGCTGCGTTACCGTGACTGGGACGACCTCATGGGATACTGCGCCTACTCCGCCATGCCGGTCGGGCGTTTCGTACTCGACGTGCACGGCGAGAGCCGCAGCACGTGGGCTGCGTCCGATGCCATCTGTGCGGCGTTGCAGATCATCAATCACATTCAGGACTGCGCGACCGATTACCGCAGTCTGGACCGCATCTATATCCCGCTCGACGCCCTCGCCGCTTGCGGCCTCGGCGTCGAGGCGCTCGGCGCGGCCAGGGCCTCTCCCGAACTGCGGCGCTGCCTCGCCGGGCTGGCGGCACGCACGGAGATCTTGCTGTACGAGGGCGACGTGCTGCCAAACCTGGTCGAGGACTGGCGGCTTTCACTCGAAATTTCAGTCATCCAAACACTGGCGCAGCGGCTCACCCACATTCTCATGCAGCGCGATCCGTTGAGCGAGCGCGTGCATCTCGGCAAGCTCGGCGTTGCCGGGGTCAGCCTGTTCGCCGTGCTCAGGGGCATTACGCGCCGTGCCGCTCGTCAGCGCCCCATCTCGGTGGCCCAGCCGTGACTGCCGTGGCCGACGAACCCGCGACAGCGGCCGAACAGCGCGCGTCCAGCAGCTCGTTTTATCTCGCCATGCGCATCATGCCGAAGGCGCAACGCGAGGCGATGTTCGAGATTTACTCGTTTTGCCGCAAGGTGGACGACATCGCCGACGAAGCCGGGCCACGCAATGTGCGCCTCGAGCAATTGCAAAAGTGGCGTGCCGACATCGATGCGGTCTATGCCCACACGCCGCCGCAAAGCTTAAGCGGGCTCTCGCGCGCCGTGCGCACCTTCGGCCTGCAACGCGACGATTTCCATGCCGTCATCGACGGCATGGAGATGGATGTCGTTGCCGACATCCGCGCGCCCGACTTCGCCACGTTCGATCTTTATTGCGACCGCGTCGCCAGCGCGGTGGGCCGGCTGAGCGTTCGTGTGTTCGGAATGGACAAACAGGACGGGCTCGCGCTCGCGCATCACCTCGGCCGCGCGCTGCAGATGACGAATATCTTGCGCGACCTCGACGAGGATGCCGCCATCGGGCGCCTTTATCTGCCACGGGAAGCGCTGGCCGGCGCCGGCATCGCAATCGATGACCCCGCGACGGTACTGGCCAATCCGGCAATCGGCCAAGCCTGCGCGACCGTGGCCACGGTGGCCGGGCGGCACTTTGCGGAAGCCGAGACCATCATGGCGCGCAGCCCGCGCCGCGCCGTGCGGACGCCGCGTATCATGGCGACGGCGTATCGCATCATGTTCGACCGGATGGGCGCTCGCGGCTGGCAGCCGCCGCGCGCGCGCGTGCGGCTGCATCGCTGGCAATTCGCCTGGATATTGCTGCGCTACGCGATCCTGTGATGGCACGCTCGGTCCACATCGTTGGCACCGGTCTCGCCGGCCTTGCCGCTGCCGTACGGCTCGCCACGCAGGGTGTGCGCGCGACCGTGTATGAGGCGACCAACCAGGCGGGCGGACGCTGCCGCTCGTATCACGACCCCGCGCTCGGGATAACGATCGATAATGGCAACCATCTACTCCTGTCCGGCAACGGGGCGGCACTCGGCTATCTCGATACGATCGGCGCCCGCGATCGGCTGGCCGGGCCTCCAAACGCGAGCTTTCCCTTTGTCGACCTCGCGACCAACGAGCGCTGGATCCTGCGCGCCAATGACGGCCGCATCCCGTGGTGGATTTTCGACCGCAATCGCCGTGTGCCGGGGACACGCGCGCGCGACTATTTATCCATTCTGCGTCTGCTGCGCACCGCGCCGGACGCAACCATCGGCAACGTCATCGACTGCAAGGGCCCGCTCTATGACCGGTTGATCGGCCCGCTATTATTGGCCGCGCTCAACACCGAGCCGCCGGCAAGCTCCGCCAAACTAGCCGCGGCGGTGATCCGCGAAACACTGGCCGCGGGCGGGCGCAGCTATCGTCCACTGTTCGTGCGCGACGGACTATCGGCGGTCTTCATCGAGCCAGCGCTGCGGTTCATTGAAGCGAACGGCGGCAAAGTCGTCTTCGGCGAGCGGCTGCGTGCATTGACGTTCGATGCGGACCGCGTGACGGGGCTTGATTTCGGCGACCTTTCAGTTCCACTGCGCCCGGGCGATGCCGTCGTCCTGGCGGTGCCGCCCGTGGTGGCTGTATCGCTCGTTCCAAACCTGCTGGCGCCGGACGAGTTTCGTGCCATCGTCAACGCCCATTTCCGCCTCGCGCCGCCCGCCACACTCGCGCCGATCACCGGCATCATCAACGGCACGGCCGAGTGGCTGTTCGCCTTTCCCGACCGTTTTTCCGTCACCATCAGCGGCGCCGACCGGCTGCTCGACACGCCGCGCGAGGAACTCGCCGCCCTGATCTGGCGGGAGGTCGCCGAGGTCGCGGACATTGCGGCCCCTCTGCCTCCCTGGCAAATCGTGCGGGAACGGCGGGCCACTTTCGCCGCTTTGCCGCGCGAAGACGCCAAACGTCCGGGCCCGCAGACGCGTTGGAACAATCTCCTGCTCGCCGGCGATTGGACCGCGACCGGTCTGCCGGCGACAATTGAGGGCTCGATACGGTCCGGCAACCGGGCGGCCGAACTGACCAACAAAACGAATTAGTGAAAGGCGCGATGTCCGACACATCAGATCAACTCACCGACAGCATGGCGAATACAGCGCCTTCAACACTCGATCGCGCGATCGCCGCGGCGACGGAGGCCTTGCTCGCGCAACAGCGGCCGGACGGGCATTGGGTATTCGAGCTCGAGGCCGACGCCACCATCCCGGCGGAGTATGTGCTGCTGCGGCACTATTTCGGCGAACCGGTGGACGCCACCTTGGAAGCAAAAATCGCGGCCTATCTGCGCCGCATCCAGGGCGCGCATGGTGGCTGGCCTTTGTTTCACGACGGCAATTTAGACATCAGCGCCAGCGTGAAGGCCTATTTCGCGCTCAAGATGATCGGTGGCGACCCCCAGGCCGCGCACATGCGCCGGGCGCGCGAGGCGATTCTCGCGCATGGCGGGGCGGAGAGAAGCAACGTCTTTACCCGCGCGATGCTGGCGCTGTTCGGCATTGTGAGCTGGCGCTCGGTGCCGGTGATGCCGGTCGAGATCATGTTGCTGCCGCGCTGGTTTCCTTTCCACCTTTCCAAGATCTCGTACTGGGCGCGCACGGTGATCGTGCCGCTCTTGGTGCTGCAAGCGCTCAAGCCGAAGGCGCGCAATCCGAAGGGCGTAGCGATCGACGAATTGTTCATCGAGCCACCACAGAACGTCGGCCCGCCCGCGAAGGCGCCGCATCAGAAATGGTCGTGGTTTCTGCTATTCCGCGGCATCGACGCGGTGTTGCGCCTTGCCGCGCCGCTCTTTTCCGGGGCGACGCGGCGGCGCGCGATCGCCAAGGCCGTGGCTTTCGTCACCGAACGGCTCAACGGCGAGGATGGGCTTGGCGCGATTTTCCCCGCCATGGCGAATTCGGCCATGATGTACGACGCGCTCGGCTACAGTCATAACCATCCGGATTATGTAACGGCGCGCGGCTCGCTGGAAAAGCTGCTGATCGTCAAACCCGACGAAGCCTATTGCCAGCCATGCGTGTCGCCGGTGTGGGACACCGCGCTCGTCGCCCACACGCTGCTCGAGGTCGGCAGCAAGACTGCTGTCAAGTGCGCCACCGCCGGACTGAACTGGCTGCAGCCTTTGCAAGTGCTCGATCTCGCCGGCGACTGGGTCACCCACCGGCCGCACGCGCGGCCCGGCGGATGGGCGTTCCAATATGCCAACCCGCATTACCCCGATCTCGACGACACCGCCGTCGTTGTGATGGCAATGGACCGCGCGCAGCGCGAGCTTGGCGACAAGCGTTTTCAACAGGCGATCGAGCGCGGTCGCGAATGGGTCTGCGGCCTGCAGAGCCGCAACGGCGGCTGGGGCGCCTTCGACGCAGACAACAATTACCTCTACCTCAACAATATTCCGTTCTCCGATCATGGCGCCCTGCTCGATCCGCCGACCGAAGACGTCACCGGACGTTGCGTGTCGATGCTGGCGCAACTCGGCGAGCGGGCGGAAACCAGCGCCGTGTTACGCGAGGCATTCGACTATCTCCGCCGCACCCAGCTCGCGGACGGCAGTTGGTACGGCCGCTGGGGCATGAACTACATTTACGGGACGTGGTCGGTATTGTGTTGCCTCAATGCCGCGGGCTTCGATCCCGTATCCCCGCTCATGTGCAAGGCGGCCGACTGGCTCGTCGCCATCCAGAACGCCGACGGCGGCTGGGGCGAGGACGGCACCAGCTACAAGCTCGATTATCACGGGTATGAGCGCGCGCCGAGCACGGCTTCACAAACTGCGTGGGCGCTGATCGGCCTGATGGCGGCGGACGCGGCCAACCACCCCGCGGTCAAGCGCGGGATCGACTTCCTCCTGCGCATACAAGGGTTGGACGGGCTATGGGCCGAAGAACGCTACACCGCGACTGGATTTCCACGCGTGTTCTATTTGCGCTACCACGGCTACGCCAAATTCTTTCCGCTCTGGGCGCTGGCGCGCTACCGCAACGTAATGCAGAGCCGCTACATCAAATTCGGCATGTGACGTTGCCGGACAGTCGGTATTCGGTCACCGGACCGGCGCGCTCCTCACGCTTCCTGTGTGCAGCGGCCCGATGTCTTTTGTCATCATGCCATTGGACGTTTTCCGCAACGCGAGCCAATAAGGCACCAGGTTTGCCGGCATCTGGTCCTGCGGCAGCACATCGTCGGGGAGCCTCTTCCAGATCTGATTCTGGCCGAACAGCTCGATGCCGAGATAGCCGCGCAAGGTGAGCTGCTGGCCGTCCGGGCTCAGCGTCATTTTGGCCTGATAAACGTGGCCGTCGCGCGGATCGAGGATCGTACCGTTCTGGTAGACGAGACCATTGCGCTGCATGCCCTTGATGATGGTGAGGCCGAGCGACGGCATGTTCTTCTGGTCGCCGGTGCAGTGGGTGCAGATTGGATTCGGGTCTTCACCTGGCTTGAGGAACATCTTGGCGATGGCGCCTTCGTAAACGCCATTGTGCTCGAATATCAGAAACCAGCCGCCGACTCGGCCGTGTTCATCAACCTGCGCCCACATGCCGGCTGCTGTTGGCTCGTCCGCGCGCAACGGAGCTGCCCATGCGAACACAGCCATAAGGCTTACGAAGAGGGCCGTCATAAATTTTGGCTTCATTGTGCAGCACCCAAGTCGAAGCGGTGGAAGCACGCCCTGTACATCTCACGGCAATGTGTTCTTTTAACGAATCCGGCCGAACACATCCGGCTTATCCTTCAGGTTACCTGGCGTCACTGCCCGTGGCTTTCCAGCACCTCGCGGCACACGCGACGAAGTTTCGCGCGGTGCTCCTGCAGACATGCAAGAATGGTTCCATTGTCCGCCCCCATTTTGCCATGACAGAAATGGCGCACATCGGGCCGGCAGGCAGCCTCTTCTTGCGGCGTGCCTTGCTGCGCGATTGCTGCCGATGAAGCGGCGATCAGAGCGGTCGTCAGAACGAGTGTGCGGATCAGCATCGGCTCTCCTTTGCGTTTGAGGCCATCCGCGCGCACGAGCGCGGTGGCGGAACTCTTTCAGTCAAGACTTGGCATGCGGCGCGATTTTGCGCGCCTTGCCATTGCGCGGCTTGCTCTTGCGTTGCTTCCTTTTTCTCGACTTATCGTCGATCAGCGCCGCGTTACTGAGTTCATCGGCTCCTAACTCGTCATTGCGCGGCTTGCCCATCAGAACCGGCTGGAACAATACCGCAGCGGCAAGCGTGCACATCAACGATAAAGCCAACAACTTGCCCATGCTGGCAGTTCCCGGATGGCTGGAAAACCACAGGCTGCCGAACGCGGTGGCGGTGGTCAGCGCACTGAAGAACACGGCGCGCGTGAGGCTCGTTTGCAGCAAATTCGTCTGCCCTTCGCGCCAGGCCATGATGTAATAAATCTTGAAGGCGACGCCGACGCCGAGCAGCAGCGGCAACGCGATGATATTGGCGAAATTGAGCGGCAGCCCGATCAAGACGCAAAGCTCAAGCGTCACGACGCCCGCCAGCATCAGCGGAATGAGCGTCAGCAGAACATCGCCGATGCGCCTGAGCACAAGCCGCAATAAAATCCCGATAGACAGCAGCGCCCAGAGCCCCGCCTCGACAAAGGCGCGCACGATCGTATCCCCTGCGTCCAGGATCGAAATCGGCCCTTCAATGGCGTTCGGCTCGACCGCAAGCACAGCGCGCGCGAACTGGCGCATCTCAACGTTGTCGCTCGGATCGCCCTTGGGCGCGATCTCCGCGCGGGCGTGACCGTCCGGAGTCATCCAGTCATCAACGAGGCTCGCCGGCAATGAATTCTGCGTCACCGGCTGCGCCTGAAGCGACGCGCGCAAGCCGCCCAACGCCGTCTGCAACGGTGGAATGAACGCGTTCTCGGCCTTTGCACGCAACTCGCGATTCGCGCCGGCGACCGCAGTGAGCGCCTTGGCCAAGCGCTTGGCCGCGCTCGCGCCGGTGCCCTTCTGATCGTCGGCGGCTTCGATGAGCCGGTCGGCGCCCTCCTTCAGCGCGTCGACGTTTTCCGCATCGGTCGGAAGCGGCTCTGCGTTCTTCGGGTCGAAGGCGCCCTCGAGTTTCTTTGCAGCGTCGCGGATGAGCTGCAGTTTTTCCGGCTGATGATTCGGGATGAAGCTTGCGAGCGTCACCACCCGCGAAACCTCCGGCAGCTTCGAGAGGCGGCCTGCTATCGTGCCGGCGTCGCCAAGCGAGGGTGCCAGCACCTCGATGGCATTCGTATTGGTGGCGGAATTGCGGCTGAGTTCGAGATAAGTCGCGATCGATTCAGATTGTGGATCGCGCAAATTGATCGGGTTGAAGTCGAACCGGAGCCAATAGAGCAATGGGAGCCCCGCGATCACCACAATCGCGGTGCCGGCGATGATCGGAATACGCTGACGCTCGAGAAATCTGTCGACTGGCGCCAACAACGAAAACCCGAGCTCGTCAGGCTCACCGGGCGGGTTGAGCAGGCGGATCAGCGCCGGCAGGACCGTGATGCTGGTCGCGAACGCGATCAGCATGCCGAAGCCGGCGATAAGACCCAATTCGGACACGCCGCGGTAATCGGTGGGCAGGAACGACAGGAAGCCGGCGGCGGTGGCACCCGCGGCCAACGTCAAGGGCGCGCCGACATATTTTCCGGCCTGTAGCACCGCGCCCCTGAGGTCGTCGCGCTCATGACGCTCTGCGCGGTAGCGCACGCTGTACTGGATGCCGAAATCGACACCGATGCCGACGAACAGCACGGCAAAATAGACCGAGATCAAATTGAGCGTACCGACCATCAACAGGCCAAGCCCCGCGGTCAAAGCGAGTCCGATGAAAAGATTGATGAACACGGCAACGATCAGGCGCGCCGAGCGTAGCGCGAGCCACAGGATGAAGAGCACGATGACGACGGTGATGAGACCATTACGCACTGCGCCTTCCTTGATGGTGGAGAACTCCTCGTCGGCCATCGCCACCGGTCCGGTCAGCCGGACACTCGCCTGGAATTTCGGGGCGATCTCGGCGGCAATCCGGCGAATGGCTTCGGTGGCGGCGTGACCGGGCTCGATTGCGCTATAATCGAGCACCGGGCGCACCTCGATGAACCCGCGCAGTTCGCCTGGCGGCGCCGGGTGACCCTCAACCAGAACACGCCAGGAGAAGCTCGCCGGTTTGCCAGCGACTACCTTCTCCAGGGTGTCGGACGCCATATTGAAGACGCGCGCGAGATCGTCGAGCGCGATGTGTTTGGATTGCACCCCGATGAGGCCATCCTCGAGGCCGCTGATAAGTCCGCGCAAGCTCGGATCGGTCGCTAGATCGTGAATGAGCGGTTCACCCTGCACCATCGGCGCGAGGGTACGCTTGAGTTCCTCCGGCGACTGGAACAACAGCCCGTTGCGGGCAAAAAACGCCCCGCCGCCGGATTGCGTGACCGCGCGGAAGCGATCCTTGTTCTTCGCCAGCTCCTGCGCCAGCTCGGTCGTCGCCTTGGTCGTCAACTCCGGCGTCGGCGCCTCGACGACGACGAAGATCAACTGGTAGCGGCGGAATGCCTGCTCGAAGGCAAGTTCGCGTTTGCGCCAGCCCAGATCGGACGAGAGCAACGTGCTGATGTTCGAGTTGATGGCAAAATGACGCGCGACATAGACCCCCGACGCGAGAGCCAGCACCAATCCGACTGCGACTACGCGCCAAGGATTGCGGGTGCAGAACGTCAATGATGCGAACAATGAGAGATGTGAGCATGGAGTGGGGGTCATCCGATCGCCCGATCGCATTTCATGAAAAACGGTGACGGCGGCACACAAGGGCCGGCGATCAAAGCGCATTGACCGGGACCTATCCCGCGGCGGCCGTCACCTTCGGATGGGCAGACTTAGCTGCGGAGGAATCGCCCCCAGCGTCGGACTTGGCTGCTTGAATGTCATGCAGCATTTTGTCGACATGGCGGGAAAAGACGTATTGCGCCGGTCGCTGGTGCGTGAGCGATATTTCCGGCGCCATCGGTCCCGCGGTGCGCACACCGCGCAAGGCGGTCCACAAGGCGCTGAACGGATTGCTGAGCGAGGCATGCGCCGCGGTCGGCTCGTAGCCGCAATGGGCCATGCAGTTGGCGCATTTTTCGTAGCGCCCGGTGCCGTAGGAATCCCAGTCGGTGGTCTCCATCAGCTCCTTGAAGGTCTTGGCGTAGCCTTCGCCCAGTAGATAGCAGGGCTTCTGCCAGCCGAACAGATTGCGCGTCGGCATCCCCCAGGGGGTGCAGTGGTATTCCCGGTTGCCGGCGAGGAAGTCCAGGAACAGGCCTGAATGCATCAAGTCCCACTTCTTGCCTTTGCCCAAAGCGAACACGCGGCGGAATAGTTCCTTGGTCTTGCGACGATTAAGGAAGTGGTCCTGGTCTGGCGCGCGCTCGTAGGCATAACCGGGCGAGATCGAAACGCCGACGCCGAGCTCCTTCGCCTGATCGAGGAAGGCCGCGATGTCCTCGGCGGCGTGCCCGTCGAAGATCGTCGCGTTAACGTTGACAGTAAAGCCCTTCGCCTTGGCGGCCTTGATCGCCCGCACCGCGATGTCGAATACGCCCTTCTGGGAAACCGACTTGTCGTGATGTTCTTTCAACCCATCGAGATGGACGGAGAAGAACAAATACGGCGACGGTTCAAATAGATGCAGCTTCTTTTCGAGCAGTAACGCGTTGGTGCAGAGCGAGACGAATTTCTTGCGTGCAACGATGCCTTTGACGATCTCGCCAATCTCACGATGGATGAGCGGCTCGCCACCGGGAATAGCGACCATCGGCGCACCGCATTCGTCGACCGCGTCGAGACATTCCTTGACCGACAGACGCTGGTTGAGGATCGGATCCGGATAATCGATCTTGCCACAACCGACGCAGGCGAGATTGCAGCGGAACAACGGCTCCAGCATCAGAACGAGCGGATAGCGTTTGCGGCCCATAATCCTCTGCTTGAGGAGGTAAGTCGCGATGCTAATTTCTTTGAAATAAGGAACTTTCATAATTCGCCGATTCTCGTTTGAACTGTCGCGCGCCGCGCAACATGTGGAAAGATAGGATGCCGCTTAGACAGTTGCCAATTCCGCCGGCAGCCGGAACTCGATCGTCTCCTGTCGGCCAGCTAAGACGGAAACTTCGACGGGACCAAGGCGGGCCAGTGCATCGATAACGCCCTCGACCAGAACCTCCGGCGCCGAGGCGCCGGCGGTGAGGCCGACGGTCCGCGCGTTCTGCACCCATTCCGACTGCAGTTCGCTGCTGTCCGCGATGAGGTAGCTCGGGATGCCGGTCTCCAAACCGATCTCCCGCAAGCGATTGGAATTCGAGCTGTTTTTCGCGCCCACCACTAAAATCACATCGACCTGGCTGCTCAACTCACGCACCGCCGCCTGGCGATTCTGCGTAGCGTAGCAGATATCCCGCATTTCGGGACCGACGATATCGCTGAAGCGCTGCTCGAGTTTCGCGATGATACCTCTGGTGTCGTCCACGCTCAGCGTGGTCTGGGTGATGTAGGCGACCGGCGCATCGGCCGGGATGGCGAGCTTCTCGACGTCTTCCTCGGTCTGCACCAGCACCACGGGGCCGGAAATTTGCCCAACAGTGCCCTCGACTTCAGGATGGCCGGCGTGCCCGATCAGAATGAGGGTGCGGCCTTGCGCGACGTAACGCTTGCCCTGATTGTGGACCTTGGTGACTAGCGGACAGGTGGCGTTGAGCACCGGCAGACCCCGTCCTGCCGCCTCTTCTTCGACGCTGCGAGCAACGCCGTGCGCGCTGAAGATGGTGACCGCATTTTCCGGTACCTCGGCGACCGTCTCGACGAAACGGGCGCCCTTGGCCTTGAGGCTGTCGACCACATGCTTGTTGTGCACGATTTCATGGCGCACGTAGACCGGCGCGCCGTATTTCTGCAGCGCGCGCTCGACAATCTCAATCGCGCGCACCACGCCCGCGCAAAAACCGCGGGGCTGCGCCAAGATAATCCGTAGAGGCAATTTCTCACTCATTGATATCTCCGGCAAATCCGATCGGTCACGCGAGACCGAGTTTCACGGTCTCGGCGGCGGCGTCTTTGCCGAGGGCCTCGAAGGCCTTGGCGACGATGCCGCGGGCGTCGAGGCCGGCCTTGGCGTACATGGCGGCGGGGGTGTCCTGGTCGATGAAGACGTTGGGCAGCACCATGCAGCGAACTTTGCAGCCGGCGTCCAGCACGCCGTTGTCGGCCAGCGTCTGCAGCACGTGCGCGCCGAAGCCGCCGATGGCGCCCTCCTCGATGGTCAGTAGCACCTCGTGCTCGCGCGCAAGGCGAAGCAGCAGGTCGAGATCGAGCGGCTTGGCAAAGCGCGCATCCGCCACCGTGGTCGATAGCCCGAGCGCGGCGAGTTCGTCGGCCGCTTTCAGACATTCGCCGAGCCGCGCGCCGTAGGACAGCAGCGCCACTTTATGGCCCTCGCGCAGGATGCGGCCCTTGCCGATCTCAAGCGCGATACCCTCGGCCGGCAGCGCCACCCCGCGGCCCTCGCCGCGCGGGTAGCGCAAGGCCGAAGGCCGGTCGTTGATGCCTACTTGCGTCGCCACCATGTGCACCAGTTCGGCCTCATCCGCCGCCGCCATCAGCACGAAGCCGGGCAGGCAGCCGAGATAGGCCACGTCAAAGGCCCCGGCATGGGTCGGCCCGTCGGCCCCCACCAGCCCGGCACGGTCGAGCGCAAAGCGCACCGGCAGCCGCTGGATCGCGATGTCGTGCACCACCTGGTCATAGGCCCGCTGCAGGAAGGTCGAATAGATGGTGGCAAACGGCTTGAAGCCCTCGCTGGCAAGGCCCCCGGCAAAGGTCACCGCGTGCTGCTCGGCAATGCCCACGTCAAAGCAGCGGGTGGGGGAACTCCTTCTCGAACATGTCGAGCCCGGTGCCCGACGGCATCGCCGCCGTGATGGCCACGACATGATCGTCCTTGCGCGCCTCCTTGATCAGGCTCTCGCCGAAGACCTTGGTATATTGCGGAGCGCCGCCCTTCGCCTTGGCCTGCGCCCCGGTCGCCACGTCGAACTTGACCACCCCGTGGTACTTGTCGGCGCTCGTCTCCGCCGGCGCGTAGCCCTTGCCCTTCTGCGTCACCACGTGCACCAGAATCGGACCGATCTCGGCGTCGCGCACGTTGCGTAACACCGGCAGCAGATGATCGAGATTGTGCCCGTCGATCGGCCCGACATAGTAGAAACCGAGCTCCTCGAACAGCGTGCCGCCGGTCACGTAAGTGCGCGCATGCTCGACCGCCCGCGTGATGGCGCGGTCCCAGCTCTTGGGCAGATGCCGGGTCAACTGCTTGCCGACGTTCGCGCAGCTTGAGATACGTGCGGCCCGAGCCCAGCCGCGCCAGATAAGCCGACATCGCCCCCACCGGCGGCGCAATCGACATGTCGTTGTCATTGAGAATGACGATCAGCCGCTCGTTGCGCGCGCCGGCATTGTTCATCGCCTCATAGGCCATCCCCGCCGACATCGCCCCGTCGCCGATCACGCAGATCACGTTGTTCTTCTTGCCGGCCAGATCCCGCGCCACCGCCATGCCCAGCCCCGCCGAGATCGAGGTCGAGGAGTGCGCCGCGCCAAACGGATCGTATTCGCTCTCCGCCCGCTTGGTGAAGCCGGACAGTCCGCCGCCCTGCCGCAACGTGCGAATGCGCGCGCGCCGCCCGGTCAAAATCTTGTGCGGATAGGCCTGGTGGCCAACGTCCCAGATCAGACGGTCCACCGGCGTGTCAAAAACGTAATGCAGCGCCACCGTCAGTTCCACAACCCCCAAGCCCGCCCCAAGATGCCCCCCGGTCGAGGCAACCGCGCTGATCATCTCGTAACGCAACTCGTCCGCCAGTTCCCGCAACTGACCCAACGACAAGTTCTTCATGTCGCGCGGTTCTTTAATCGAATCCAACATTTCGCTTCCAGTCTGCTTTGTGAGAGGGCAATTTAGCTCCTGAACCCTTGGAACCCTTGGAACCTTTGGAACCTTTGGAACCTTTGGAGCTAGCTAGGTAGTTATATGAACAAAAATATAAGGCAAGAATTATACCAATGCCATATTTTCTATCTCCCAGTAGAATTCACGTAACCACCATATAAATCAGGGATTTCCTTCGTTAATCAGCCGCCATTTAATCTATCGAACGCTTAGGAATCCAGGTATCCAATCTCGCGAAACCAGCGTACGGCGTCGCCTAGGCCCTCTGTATAAAGTCTTGAGCGGTACCCCAGTTCCCGCTCGGCTTTGGTCGAAGCGAAGAACATGCGGTGTCTCGCCATATGAACTCCGTCCCGGGTTGCAAAAGGCTCGCGTCCCGTGACGTTGGCAATGGCTTCGGCGACGTAGGCAACCGGAATAAGCGCACGCCACGGCAGCCTCACCCGCGCGGCGCGGCGTCCGACCATGCCGGCAATATCGCGCAGCATCTGCGAGAATAAGACATCCTGCCCGCCGAGGATGTAGCGCTCGCCGGTCTTCCCGTGACGCAACGCCGCAAGATGGCCGCTCGCCACGTCGTCGACATGCACGAGGTTCAGCCCGGTGTCGATGAATGCCGGGATCCTGCCCTTAGCGGCTTCGATAATGATCCTGCCGGTCGGTGTGGGCCGCACATCGCGCGGGCCGATTGGCGTCGAGGGATTAACGATGACGGCGGCGAGCCCACGTTCCGCCACCATGGCCTCGACCAGCCGTTCGGCCGCAATTTTACTGCGCTTGTAGGCGCCGATGCCCTGATCCTCGCGCAGTGGGGTGCTCTCGTCCGCCGCCATCCCATCGGCGCGCAAGGCGATGGTCGCCACACTGCTGGTATAGATCACGCGATCGACCCCCGCCCGCATCGCCTCCTCCATGAGGTTGCGGGTCCCTTCGACGTTGGAGGCAAAAATCTCGCGGGGGTCGCGCGCCCACAGGCGGTAATCGGCGGCCACATGAAAAACGTAGCGCATGCCGGCCATCGCGCACCCAACGGATTTCCGGTCGCGCAAATCGCCTTCGAAAAACTCAAGGTGCAGGCCGGAAAGATGTTGGCGCGGGCTTGTGCCGCGGACTAGCGCCCGCACCAAATAGCCGGCCTCGACGAGTTTGCGGGCGACTGCCGAGCCGACGAATCCGCTTGCTCCGGTGACGAGAATCTTTTCCTTATTGCTCATGTTGCTCATGCGGACAGCCGACCTGCTAAGATCGGTCGTCTATTCGAGTTGCGGCCAAAGAGGAAGCTCAATCCCGGGCGCAGGAAAGCGCACGCGGTTTATGCGCCATTCGCGTGTCGTGCAATCGGACCGATTTTGAGTCGACGCGTCGCTATCCTGTGTAAATCCAGTAAATGCGTTTCTATCGCGGCATGAAATTTGCTTAATAGAGCCGGGGGCTAGGGGCATAGATGTCGCAAATCAGCATGAGTGATTCGTGGGCCTTCCGTCTCCCGGAAGCCCCAACGATGCCTTTTCCCCTTCCCAGAGCAAGCGCCGGCTTAAAAGGCGCTCTCGAGCCGGCTTGCCTGGACGTGGAGTGTGCTCCTGCGGACCGCTTCGTTGTCGCCCTCGTCGGGTTGGCTTTCGAAGCGCGCATTGCGTCCGGGCCGGGCGTGGTCGTCATCTGCCGCAATGCCGAGCGCGAAGTTGCCTCGTCGTTCGACCAAGCCCTCAAAAGAGGATGCCGCAGCATCATCAGTTTCGGCGTGGCGGGCGGGCTCGCTCCGCATTTACGTCCGGGAAACTGGGTCGTCGCGTCCTCGATCGTCGACGCACAGCAAACGCGCCCGACCGATCGTGTTTGGTCGGAAAAGATCCTTGAGATCATCCCGGGAGCCGAACACAAACCGATCGCTGGCGTCGACTACGCCGTCGCTTCTCCCCAAGCCAAACAGCGCATGCACGCCGAAACCGGTGCGGCGACCGTCGACATGGAATCGCATCTCGTCGCCCGGCTCGCATCGGCGCACGGCTTGAGTTTTGCGGCCGTCAGGGTGGTTATCGATCCGGCGCATCGCGTCGTGCCGGGGGCGGCGCTCGCCGGCATGCGCCCCGACGGAGGCACGAACGTCATGGCGGTCCTACGCGAGCTGATAGCGGGGCCGTCCCAATTATCCAGCCTGCTTCGCGTCACTTATGACGCCTATGCGGCGCGCCGCGCCCTGCTCCGCGCCCGCCGGCTGCTGGGACCGAATTTTGGCTTGCTCGGTCTCAGCAAGGCCTGATACGACCGAAAATAAGGTATTTCGGAACCGTTCCGGGCCATTGGCCTTGTTGACGTTGACGCGCCAGTGACGGATGGCGATATAGTCCCCGTGCGGGCTAGAAACGGCTCGCACGAAAGACCGTTTCATGAGCACCGCGACACAAGAACGTCATAAATCGATTGCCGTGAACGTCGGCAGCGTGACCGTCGGCGGCGGGGCGCCCATTGTCGTGCAGTCGATGACCAACACCGACACCGCCGACGTGGAAGCAACCGCGCGGCAGGTGGCGGCGCTTGCCCGCGCCGGCTCCGAACTCGTGCGTATTACGGTAGACCGCGACGAAGCGGCGGCGGCGGTGCCGCGCATCAAGGAACGGCTCGGCAAGATGGGCGTCAACGTGCCTATCGTCGGCGACTTTCATTACATCGGACACAAGCTGCTCGCGGATCATCCGGGCTGCGCCGAGACGCTCGACAAATACCGCATCAATCCAGGTAATGTTGGATTCAAGGACAAGAAGGACCGCCAATTCGCCGCAATCATCGAAATGGCGATCAAGCACAACAAGCCGGTGCGCATCGGCGCTAACTGGGGTTCGCTCGACCAGGAACTGCTCACCACCCTGATGGACGAGAATGCTAAGTCGCCGACGCCGCTCGATGCGCGCGAAGTGATGCACGAAGCCATGGTGCAGTCGGCGACGCTGTCGGCCAAGCGCGCCGAGGAGATCGGGTTGCCGAGGAACCGCATCATTCTCTCGGCCAAGGTCTCGGCGGTGCAGGACTTGATCGCGGTCTATCGCGAGCTGGCGCGCCGCTGCGACTACGCGCTGCATCTTGGCTTGACCGAAGCTGGCATGGGTTCGAAAGGCATTGTCGCGTCGAGCGCCGCCATGGGTGTGCTGCTGCAACAGGGCATCGGCGACACCGTCCGCATCTCGCTCACACCGGAACCGAACGGCGATCGCACGCTCGAGGTGCAGGTGGCTCAGGAGCTGTTGCAGACCATGGGGCTGCGAACATTCGTTCCGCTCGTTGCCGCTTGCCCCGGCTGCGGCCGTACAACCTCCACCACCTTCCAAGAACTCGCATCCGACATTCAGAACTTCATCCGCGAATCGATGCCGGGCTGGAAGACGCGCTATCCGGGCGTCGAGACGCTCACCGTCGCGGTGATGGGCTGCATCGTCAACGGCCCGGGCGAGAGCAAGCACGCCGACATCGGCATCTCGCTACCCGGCACCGGCGAACAACCGACCGCGCCCGTCTTCATCGACGGCAAGAAGGCGGCTACGCTGCGTGGCGCTACGCTCACGACCGACTTCAAGAAAATGGTCACGGATTACATCGAGCAGCGGTTCGGCCGCGCCGGGCAGAGCGCAGGCGGCGGCAAAGTTCCCCAGCTAGATGACACCGCACCGGTGCAGTAGCCTCATCCCGACTGTTGTAAGAATTCCTTCCGATCGCCGCCGAGGGAGTTGAAAAGCCGGAGTCCATGGGTCTGCTTTCTCACAATTCGATACGGACCAATTCGGTCAAACGCACGCCTCCGCGATCGGTCGATGCCGCCGACCGTTTCAAGCAGTCGCTTGATCAGGTCGCGGCCGACACCGAGAGCCTGCTGGATCGTTTGTTGGCGCCTAAAACAGCCGACGGCGAGCTATCGCGCCCAGCCCGCCTGCTCGACGCCATGCGCTATGCCTGCCTCGGCGGCGGCAAGCGGGTACGCCCTTTTTTGGTCGTCGAGACCGCGAGACTATTCGGGGTGCCGCGACGCCAGTCCCTAATGGTGGCCGCCGCACTCGAGTGTGTACATTGCTATTCGCTCGTGCACGACGACCTTCCGGCGATGGATGACGACGCGTTGCGTCGAGGCAGACCGACGGTTCACAAGGCCTTCGACGAAGCAACCGCGATCCTGGCAGGCGACGGCCTTTTGACCTTCGCTTTCGATATCCTCTCGCGCCAGCAAACCCACGCGAAGCCGGACATCAGGTTCAACTCGTTCCGCGCTAGCGCGCGCCGCCGGAATCGGCGGGATGGCGGGCGGGCAAATGCTCGATCTCGCGGCCGAAGGCCAATTTACAAATGGCCGGCGGCGCCCGCTTGGCGTCAGCAACGTCAAAACGCTGCAAGCTATGAAAACCGGCGCGCTCTTGAAGTTCGCCTGCGCGAGCGGAGCGATAGTCGGCGAGGCTCCTCGAAGGTCGATGGCGGCGCTCGAACGTTTCGGCTCGGCGGTCGGGGAAGCCTTTCAAGTCGCCGATGACTTGCTCGACATCGAGGGCGACGCCGCCACTGTCGGCAAGGCAACGGGAAAAGATGCGGCCGCCCACAAAGCGACTTTTTTGAGCCTGCTGGGGGTTGATGGGGCGCGGAAACGGCTCAAGGCACTCATCGCCGAGGCCGAGAAGGCAATCGCACCGTTCGGCAAAAACGGCGCGGTTTTGAAAGCCGCCGCGCATTTCATCGCAAATCGCCGCAGTTGAAAGTTTGCCCTACTTGGCATCTGGCGCGGCTGCTATACTTAAGTTCGTGCGCATGCGATTGTCATACTATGCGTGCGGTAACCACATATGCTTACTCCCCGTTTCATTCCGGTACGGCCCAGCTGAATTTCCGTAGAGTGCCTCCGTGACAGACTCCCCAACGCCGGCCCCCGACTTATTTGAACCAATGCGGCCGGTCGTGCCGCGAAATCTGGCGCTCGGTATAGAGCGCATGGGGTTCATCCCGCTGTCGCACCGGCTGATATCCGCTCTCGTCTTTGTTGTCCTTTGCGCCTTGGCCGCGGTTGGTTTTCTTCGCCTAAAGGTCGACGACTCGCTCAGCCAGCTGTTCCGGTCGAATACGGCGGAATACAAAACTTACGAAGACGTCACGCGTGACTTTCCTTCGTCGGAGTTCGACGTGCTGGTCGTGGTCGAAGGCGCCACGCTGCTCGAGCGGTCCGCCTTGGAAAAGCTGCGCGATCTGGTGATCGACCTGCAGTTGGTCGATGGCACGCGCGGCGTCATCTCGCTGTTTTCGGCGCGACAGCCGCCGGAGAACGGGCAAATTCCGGGGCCCCTCTTCCCCAACCCGCTGCCGACCGGCGCCGAATACCAGGACCTCATCAAGCGGGTCACGTCGAACGAAATAATCCGCGGAAAATTGCTGTCGCCCGATGGCAAGCTCGCCTTGATCGTGCTGGCGCTCGACCCGACTGCGGCGCGCGACAAGCTTTCCAGCGTCATCGGCGAGGTCCGCCAGACATTGAACGAACATCTGGCGGGGACCGGCCTCACCGGCGAGTTGTCCGGCGTGCCGGTGATGCAGCTCGAAACCCGCACCGCGATCGAGCGCGACCGGCTGGTCTACAACGCGCTTGGATTTGTCGCCGGTTGCCTCATTGCCGTGCTGTTCTTCCGCCGCGTGTCCTTCATGATCATCGCAGCGGCGCCGCCGCTTGCCGCTATTCTGCTGGCGCTCGGCGCGCTCGGGTGGCTCGATTTCCGGTTGAACATTTTCCTGAACGTGATGACGCCACTCATCATGGTGATCAGTTTTTCCGACAGCATGCAGCTGACCTTTGCGGCGCGTGACCGTTTGATCGGGGGTGACGACAAATTTACCGCCTTCCGCAATGCCCTGCTGATCGCCGGACCGGCTTGCGTGCTCACGCATGCCACTGCCGGTATATCGTTTATCGCGTTGCAGTTTTCGAAGTCCGACCTAATCCGGACCTTCGGCGAGGCCGGGCTAATCGCCACGCTGATTGCCATGGTGGCGGTGGTGACGCTGGTGCCGTTGCTCGGCGTTTTGCTCATCCACAATGAGGCGGGATTTGCATCGAGCGTGCGGGGCATGGACAAGGCGCTCGACGTATTGCGCCGGTTTTGCGGGTGGATCGCGCTTCGCATGGTTACACATCCTGGCCTTTACACACTGGCCGGCCTACTGATGGTCGTCGTGCTTTCGCTCGGCTATTTGCAGCTGCAGCCGCGCTACCGGCTTGCCGATCAGGTGCCCGACCGCGAGCAGGCCGTTGCGGCGAGCCAGCGCCTGGACGTGAAACTTACCGGCGCCAACCCGATCGACGTGTTGATCGAGTTTCCGCAAGGACGGTCGCTCTACGACCCCGAGTTGCTTGCCGTCATCGGCGACGTGCATACGACGCTCGAGCAGCAGGCAGGCGTCGGCAACGTCTGGTCGCTGGAAACGCTGCGGCGATGGCTGGCGGAAAAAGCCGGCAAAACCGACGTCGCCACGCTCAAGCAATATGTCGATCTGCTGCCGCCTTACCTCACGCGGCGGTTCATCTCCGCCAAGCAGGACGCCGTTATTGTGAATGGCCGCGTTCCCGACGCCGACGCGAGCAAGCTTCTGCCCATCGTCGATTTCCTCGACAACAAGCTCGATGCGCTGAGCGCGAAATATCCCGGCTACAAGATTGCGGTCACCGGCCTGTCGGTGATCGCCGCGCGCAACAGTGCGATCATGATCGACAAGCTGAGCCGCGGGCTGACCGTGGAGATCGCCTTCGTCGCGGCGTTCATCGGCCTGGCATTCCGGTCATTCATCGTCATGCTGACCAGTATCTTGCCGGGACTTTTCCCCATCGTTCTGGCGGGCAGCCTGCTGTGGCTGACCGGCCTCGGGTTGCAATTCGCGAGCGTGATCGCACTCACCGTTTCATTCGGCCTGGGCTTGAGCGCGACCATTCACTTCCTCAACCGGTTGCAAATTGAAGACACCGAGCCGGACCCCGCCATCGGCGTCGAGCGCGCGACCATTCGCGTCGGACCGCCGTTGATCCTGACCTCGGCCGTGCTGGCCTGCGGGCTGGCGATGACGGTTTTTTCCAGCCTGCCCTCGCTTCGCTTATTCGGCTGGCTGAGCGCGTTTGCGATGATCTCGGCGCTGGTCGCCGATTTACTAATCTTGCGGCCGACCGCTACGTTCCTCAGCAAGATCGCGCGCCATATCGCCTTGCGGCGATCGAGCCGGTCGCCGGCCGAATAATCGCCGTGGCCTATCCGCCGCGCCGCAAGCCGATTGTCACGCCCTTGATGCCGGCGCTCGGGTCGGGCGTTCTGATCGACACCGATTGCCGGCCGCCGCGCGTGGTTAGGCTCAAGTTGGCGCTGAAGGCCGGACTCTCCGCATGGGCATGGATATGGTCGTCTTCGGCCGTTCCGGAGATCGTGCCGCCAACGCCATGCGTGGATTTGTCCCAGGTCCCACTGATAACGTGGCCGGAGAGAAACGCGCTGCTGAAAAGATTGAAATTGTAGCTGTCGCTGGCACAGCGAATTCTGAGCTGGAGGTTGTGTCCTCCCCCAAGCACATCATATGACGCCCGGCAGCGCATCGGCTCCCGTGTGCCGTTCGATAAGTCGATCGTGCCAGACCCAACCCACTGACCCGCCAACCGTTCGAAAGGTCCGCCGGCGCGTTGCGCATGACCGCCGGCGTGGCTCAAGAGCAAAGCCGCAAGGATAAAAATCGCGCCGCGCATCCAATTCGCCGGCGACGGCGATCGTCCTGGCATGATCGAACTAAAGGCCCGCGTAAGGTCGACACGAGCGAATTGCAGATTGAACCGGTTCATGTTTGGCAACCCCCTCGCCGGAAAGGCGATATTTCCCCGTCTTGGTTTCGCAATCGTCATCTTTGTAGTTTCGATCAAATATGTCACGGCTGCGCGACGATCAGGTTTCAATGTGGCCGCGAAATCCGGCGGACACTGTAGCCTATCCCATTGCAGCTTCGTCACCATCCCGTTTGCTATGGCCGGACAACGCCGGCGTAGCAGAGATAGGCCTGCTTAAATTCTCTTTTATTACCAAATATTTCTGGCAGGTGCACCAAGGCTCGAACCTGGGCGCGCTAATCTTTTCTTCTAAAGGCGCGCCGTTACGTCGCTGTTACCAGTCTGTCTGTTGGTTTCAGCGTGGCACTGCCCGGAAATACCGTTGCGGCCAAATCATGCTCGTCGACGCGCAGGTGGTCACGCAATACACCTTTAAGGATCGCGCGCAAATCAGTAGTCGGTTTGAGATCGCGGTCCTGATACAGGCTTGCTTCGCTCAAGCCCGGCCAATCGGCAATCACGCGACCCCCCTGCACGGCGCCGCCCGCGAGCAGTGCCACAGTCGCGGTGCCGTGATCGGTGCCTTCAGTACCGTTAATGCGTGCTGTTCGGCCAAATTCGGTAATGACCGCGACAGCGGTTTCCTTCCAGGCGTCGCCCAGGCCGGACTCAACCGCCCCCAGTGCACCATCAAGCGCGCCGAGCAAGATGGCGAGCCGTCCGTTCGCCGCACCTTCATCGGCATGGGTGTCCCAGCCGTCAAAGGCGAGTGCGCCGACGCGCGGGCCGTCGCCGCGGGCCATGAATTTGGCGGCTGCGCCGGCCGCTTCTGCGAAATAGGCGCGTATAACGGCACCAGGGCCTTGCGGCCGCGAGCCATCGACTTTGTGCGGATTCATATCCATACCGCCGGCGCGCGCGATCGTTGCAAGGTCAACGTGTTCCTCCAACGCGCGCGCTAACGCCGGATCGGTGTGGCGATAAAGATCGAGCAGGCGCATCACTGTGTCGTCAGTGGCGGGCGGCAGCTTTGGCGGCGTCCACGACAGCACGGGCGCCGGCCCGCGCACGACCAGTGGTGTGACAGGCCCGACCGCAAAGGCTTCCTTATCGTTGACGCGTCCCGCCGATTGCAGCGATGAAAGCGCGCGATTGAGCCAGCCGGTGTCGGCGGAACCTGGTTTTATTAGTCCGCTTTCAAGAACATCCTGCCCGTCGAAATGCGAGCGCTCGCGGTAGGGCGACGCCACGGCGTGCACGATGCTCGCACTGCCGGACTTGTACATACGATGAAGATTCGGCATCGCGGGATTTAAAGCGAAGAAGTTGTTGAGCGGCAGCGCGGGCGCGGCGCCATCGAGCGTTAACGCCTTGTCGCCGCGCAGGCGTACCCAATCGAGATCGCCGACGGGCGCCACGGTTGCAAGGCCATCGAGTGCACCGCGCAGCACGATCACCAGAAAACGCGGATCGCGCCCCTCGGCGAGGGCCTCACGCGGTAGATGGGCCCACGCGAATAGCACGCCGGAAGCGAGCAGCAATTCGCGGCGGGAAGGGGCATGGAGCTCGATGGTCATGACATCACCGTCTCTGGAATTCGGGGGCCATCAGCAGAAGCGCTAGTGCCTGCGGACGACTTTCGGCGCGTTTGATCGACTCGCGCGTCTCGAGAGATGCCAGCGGCCCCAGCGCGGCATCAACCATCTCGTCGGGCTGCAGGCCTGCGTTACCAACTATGCGTCCGATCTGGTTGGCGATATCGAGCCGCTGTGCCATTCCGTCCAACCAAGCGGCGCTGTCGTCGGAAAATCCCTTCGGCGCTGGCGGGCGCCATAAAGGCTCGCCCAGCAAATTCTGTGTATTTACAACGCGGCGCACGTCGTGCATGGCAAGCCCACTTGCTCGCATGGCAGCCATGGTCCATTCGCCCGGCTTTTTCAACTTGCTACGCGGCGCCTGCCAAGATTTCGAGCGCGGTCACGAGATCCTTCGTAACTGCCAGCAGATCGCCGCCGCTGCTGTGGAAACGCTTGGCCAATTTGTCGACCAGCGCGGGCGGTGGCTCATCGGCGACGAAATGGAGCGCTAGCTTGGTGGCGATATGCTTGGCGGTCGCGGGGTGACGCGCAAGATCTTCGAGCACCTTGCGACCTTGCTCGATTCCGTCATCCGCGTAGATCCTGCCAATAACAGTCTCTGCACCCGGCTCATGCATGCGCCGATTGAATAGGAACTCGCCGCCACGCTCGGCGGCGAGCCGTGGCGGCACAATGGTCCAGCCGGTGAGAACTTTTGCAAAATTGATGACGTCGGTCTGGGTGTAACCGGTGCGCACGCCAAGCGTATGCAATTCCAGGATTTCGCGCGCCAGATTTTCATTCAAGCCCTTGCCCCGCCGCAGCCCCACAAACGAGTTGGGGCCGATAGAGCGGGCGTTATCGAGATAAAGCAGCATGGCGGGATGCGTCTCGACCGCGATCAGCATGTCGGAGAATTTTCCGAGCACGTACGGGCGGATGGCCTCGCGTTCATAAGCGCCACACAGCGATCTGGTCGGCCCCTTATCGGCGGAGATGCAAAAATGGTTCGACCAGAACCAGACCAGCCGCTCGACCAGTCCGCTGTCAGCGTTGAGCGCGGCGTCGTAGCGGGCCTTGGCTTCGGCTAGATAAATTTTCTGGGGGACGGGAATCGCTCCTGCCCCGCCCACGGCGGGCGGTTGAGCGCGATCAAGCGACATCTGGTTGGCGCCGTTTTGCATGCGCCGCTTTTCGCGCGCGAGCTTACGCTCTTGGCGGAACTCGAATGCGGACTGTGCCGCGGCACCACTGGTGAGGAGGTCGGGACCGTTGAGCCGGCCGGCGCCCGGCGTTAGCTCTGCCAATAGGGCGCCGCGCGGGTCGGGGGCGATACGGTCGATGTCGCCGGGGCGCGGCCCAAAGCCGAACCGGTGCAGCGCGAACGCGGCTCGCGCTCTCGGATCAAGCAACCCAGCACCGAGCGCCATCGTTTCGATCTTTCGGCCGTCGGCCGTCGTCCCAGTTCGAACCTTTGTTGCAAGTCATGTCGACAGTAAGGCGGTTTCAATTTAATGAACATGAAATTGCAATGATCAGTTGGATTCATCTAGTACCGCGCGCAGCGTATTGCGCTGCAAAATGTCGCTTCGCGTCGGCTATTTCGGACCATAAGCGGATGCGCTGACTTAGCGCTGGGACTCTCGCTCTTAACCAAAATCAGACTTTCGTGAACAATATCGCCGCGTTCGCCAAGTGCCACAAGTAAACCTCGCACACCCGGTCAAATGATTTACGCCACTAACTGAGACCGCCTCTTTCATCCTTGCGAGTAAGTGAGGGACGCTTAGAGCTTATATGCGAGGTGTGTTCTCAACGTATCAAAAGAAGACTTCACGTCATGCACCGGCGCGCCGGAGGAAAACTCGTCGTGCCAAAGCCGTCGTGCAACCATAGTGCCGGCACTCGACACGCCCGACAAAATTTTGCCAAAGCGCGGATGTCAACGTTGCCTTGAATTCCGACCTGGAATTCGCGGCGTCTGGCTGAGCCACGTGGGAATCGAACCATCAAATTCCCTTTTGAAAAGGGGCATTTGAAATTTAGAAGGAAAATGCCCCAAATATAGGCAAATACGACATCGGAGATTTCCTCGCGATGGAGTTGTCCGCTGCAGGAAAAGAACCCGCAATCAGGTATCAGGAAGCCGCAGAAGTAGCCCCGAAAGTTCCATTGAATCCGTCTTTTCGAGCTTATCTCGTTTGCACGAGCGCAGGTTACTTTCTGCGTCACGTATGTCGACATTGTGCGGTCTGTCGTCCCGGGATCAGCGATAGCACGCAACTAGTTCAGCCCGTTCGCGTTGTAATCTCGGGCGAGTTTATCATCGCGGTCCGCCAAATTTTCGACAGCACCGGTTCACGCGAGACCCCCGGGAGGGGACAATGTGCATTTCGACGGCGCCGCCTGATTTTTCCCGCCCCGCTAGCCAAAATCGCCTTCAAAACAGAGACCCGTGATGTCGCCGCCCCAGACCGCCCAACTGAAAAATCGATCCGCAGCGCGGGGCAATGCCGCGCAGCAAGACACCATCGATCTCCGGTGCATCAATACCATTCGCACCCTGTCGATGGATGCGGTGCAACAGGCCAAGTCGGGCCATCCCGGCACGCCGATGGCGTTGGCGCCGGTAATCTACACGCTTTGGCAAAAATTCCTGCGCTACGATCCGAGCGACGCGGCGTGGCCGAACCGCGACCGTTTCGTATTGTCAAACGGTCATGCTTCGATGCTGCTCTACGCGACGCTGCATCTCGCGGGCGTGAAATCATCCGATGGCCAGGCGGCGGTCAGTCTCGATGACATCAAAAGATTCCGGCAGCTCGACAGCAAATGTCCCGGTCATCCCGAGCACGGCGTGACGACGGGCGTCGAGACCACGACCGGCCCGCTTGGCCAAGGTTGCGGCAACAGCGTCGGCATGGCCTTGGTTGGACGCTGGCTGGCACAGCATTTCAACCGTCCCGGATTTAAGATTTTCGATTATGACGTGTACGCATTTTGCAGCGACGGCGATATGATGGAGGGCGTTTCGAACGAAGCCGCCTCTTTCGCCGGGCACCAGATGCTCGGGAACTTGTGCTGGATCTACGACAGCAACCGCATCACCATCGAAGGCCACACCGATCTGGCTTTCAGCGACGATGTCGCCGCGCGCTTTCTGGCCTATGGCTGGAATGTACAGAAGGTTGGCGATGCCAACGATTGTGAGCGATTTGCGCAAGCGATCGAGGCGTCCCGCGGCAACGATGTCCCCGCCCTCATCATCGTCGACAGTCACATCGGCTATGGCGCGCCGCATAAGCAAGACACCAGCGCGGCCCATGGCGAACCGCTCGGTGAGGAAGAAATCCGCCTCGCCAAGCGAAATTACGGCTGGCCGGAAGACGCCAAATTTCTGATGCCCGACGGCGTGCGCGAACATTTCCGTGACGGCGTCGGTCGGCGCGGCAAAGCGTTGCATGACGACTGGCGCGCGCTATTTAACTCTTATCGAAAGAAATATCCCGACCTCGCGGGTCGGTTTGATCGCATGGCCAAGCACGAGCCTCCCGCCGGCTGGGATTCCGAATTGCCTGTGTTCGACGCCGACGCCAAGGGCCTTGCCACTCGCGACTCTTCTGGAAAAGTGTTGAACGCCATTGCCTCGCATTACCCATGGCTGATGGGCGGCTCGGCCGATCTCTCGCCCTCTACCAAGACGGATCTCAAGTTCGAAAATGCCGGAAATTTGGAAGCCGCCACGCCGGGCGGCCGCAACATGCATTTCGGCATCCGCGAACACGCAATGGGGGCGATTCTCAACGGCATGGCCCTATCCAACGTGCGGCCCTACGGATCGAGCTTCCTCATTTTTTCGGATTACATGAAGCCGCCGATGCGGCTGGCGGCGCTCATGGCGTTGCCGGTCATTTATGTTTTCACGCACGATTCGATCGGCGTCGGTGAGGACGGACCGACCCACCAGCCGATCGAACAGCTTGTTGCCCTCCGAAGCATTCCCGGCCTCGTCACGCTGCGCCCCGCGGACGCCAACGAAGTTGCCGAGGCGTGGCGCGTCGTGATCGGGCTGAAAAATCAGCCGGTCTGCCTGGTGCTGACCCGGCAGGCGCTCCCAACCCTCGACCGCAAACGCTACGCACCGGCCAGCGGCCTGGCGCGCGGCGCTTATGTTCTCGCCGACGCGCCGGACGGCAACCCGGCGGTGATCCTGATCGGGACCGGCAGCGAAGTCTCCCTCTGTATCGACGCCCATGAAACGCTCAAGAGCGAAGGAATCGCGGCTCGCGTGGTCAGCCTGCCCTCGTGGGAGTTGTTCGAGCGGCAGGACCAGGCCTACCGCGACGAAATTCTTCCACCACACGTCAGGGCGCGGGTGTCGGTCGAGATGGGGTCGGTAATCGGCTGGGACCGCTATGCCGGCGCGACGGGCGCGAAAATCGGCATGCGGACATTCGGCGCCTCGGCCCCACTCAAGGACCTCCTGACAAAATTCGGCTTCACGCCAGCCCACGTGCTGGCGGCCGCCAAAGAACAGATCGCAAAGTCCAAAGGCAAAATGGTATGAATGTCCGGATCAAAACGAAAACATCCATGAACCCACTCAAGCACCTGAATGACTTCGGGCAGGCCGTCTGGCTCGACTTTCTCTCCCGACGTTTTATTGCCGAAGGCGGGCTCAAGAAGCTCGTTGAAGAGGACGGGCTGACCGGCGTCACGTCCAATCCTTCGATCTTCGAGAAGGCTATTGCCGGCAGCGAAGATTACGATTCGTCCTTGAAAGAGCTTGAAAGCAAAGACGACTACGATGTCATGACGCTCTACGAGAAGCTGGCGATCCAGGACATCCAGAACGCGACCGACGCGCTGCGTCCCGTCTACGACAAGACGGACGGCCGGGATGGTTATGTCAGCCTGGAGGTGTCGCCCTATCTCGCTATGGACACCGACGCGACGATCACGGAGGCGCGGCGTCTGCGGCGCGCGGTCGGCCGGGACAATGTGATGATCAAGGTGCCCGCGACAAAGGCCGGACTGCCCGCCATCAAGCAGCTCACCGGCGAAGGCCTCAGCGTCAACATCACGCTGATGTTCTCGCAAAAGGTTTATGAAGAGGTTGTCGAGGCCTATCTGTCCGGGCTCGAACACTTTGCCGCGCAAGGCGGCGATCTTAGCAAGGTCGCAAGCGTCGCCAGTTTTTTTGTCAGCCGTATCGACGTGTCGGTCGACAAGCTCATCGGGGAGAAGCTTCCTCAGGCGAATGACACGCGCCGGCACGACGAACTCAAATGGCTCGCCGGCAAAGTCGCCATCGCCAATGCCAAATTGGCCTATCAGCGCTACAAGCGTCTTTTCGCCGGGCCGCGCTGGGAGCGGCTGAAGGCGAAAGGCGCTCGCGTTCAGCGCATGTTGTGGGCCAGCACCGGCACAAAGAACAAAACCTATAGCGACGTGCTCTATATCGAGGAATTGATCGCGCCAGACACCATCAACACGATTCCGCCCGCCACCATGGATGCCTTCCGCGATCATGGAAAAGCGCGCGCGAGCCTTGAGGAGAATGTCGAGCAGGCCGAACAGACGATGGCCACGCTTGAAAAAGTCGGTATCTCAATCGACGAGATCACCGACGAACTCACCAAGGAGGGCGTGAAATCCTTCGCCGATGCCTTCGACAAGCTTTTGGGCGCCGTCGCGCACAAACGTGCAGAGTTTCTCGGAGACAAACTCGACAGCCAAACTTACAAGTTATCGCCGGACCTTGAGAAGGCTGTCATTGCCTCACTCGAAACGTGGCGCGGCGCCGGCAACGTGCATCGGCTATGGGCCGGTGACGCCGGTCTGTGGACCGGTTCCGACGAAGCAAAATGGCTCGGCTGGCTTAATATCGTCGAACAGCAACAACAGCGCGCAGACGCGCTCCGCAGTCTAAAAGACGACATCGCGAAGCAAAATTTCTCCCACGTCGTGCTGCTGGGCATGGGCGGATCGAGCCTCGGCGCCGAAGTATTCGCCAAGACCTTTGGGCAGCAAAACGATCATCCCGAACTGCTGGTGCTGGATTCGACCGATCCGGCGCAGATCCGGACGATCGAAAGCAAAACCGATCCGGCACGCACCCTCTTCATCGTATCCAGCAAGTCCGGCAGCACGCTTGAGCCGAATGTTTTGAAACAGTATTTCTTCGAGGCCATCACGAAAGCCATCGGCCCCGACAAGGCCGGATCGCGCTTTATCGCCATCACCGATCCCGGGTCTAAACTTCAGGCTGTCGCCGAGAGCGATCGTTTTCGTCACGTCGCGTTCGGGGTCCCAAGCATCGGCGGGCGCTATTCGGTGTTGTCGGATTTCGGCATGGTGCCCGCTGCGGCGATGGGGCTCGACATCGACCGGCTGCTGACCGCAGCACAAATTATGGTCCGCTCGTGCGGCGCGAACGTGCCGCCGGCCGATAATCCCGGCGTCGTACTCGGTACAGTTCTGGGCGTATTGGGAAAGTCCGGCCGCGACAAGATTACGATCGTCGCCTCTCCCGGCATTGCCGATTTCGGGGCCTGGCTCGAACAATTGCTGGCGGAATTGACCGGCAAACATGGCAAAGGGCTTATCCCGGTCGACGCCGAACCACTCGGCGCACCGGCGGTCTATGGGCAAGACCGCCTCTTCATCTATTTGCAGCTCGCCGGAAAAACGGACACGAAACAAGAGAACGCCATCACAGCGATCGAGAAGGCCGGCCATCCGGTCGTTCGCATTGGCGTCACCGACCGCTATCACATCGGCCAGGAATTCTTCCGCTGGGAATTCGCCACCGCCATTGCCGGGTCGATCCTCGGTATCAATCCTTTCAATCAGCCCGACGTCGAGGCCAGCAAAGACAAGACGCGCGAGCTCACCGCCGCTTACGAGAAAACCGGCGAGCTCGCGCCGGAAACCGCGCTGTTGCAGGACGGCGAGCTTTCGCTTTTTGCCGATCCAAAAAACAGCAAGGCTTTCGCAGACGCCAAAACTTTGACTGACGTTCTCGCCGCGCATTTCGCGCGCATCAAGCCAAACGACTATTGCGCGCTGCTCGCCTATGTCGAACGCAACGATCGTCATACCGCCGCGTTGCAGGACATCCGCGTCCTGATCAGAGACCGCAAACGAGTGGCCACCTGTCTCGGTTTCGGGCCGCGGTTCCTTCATTCGACCGGACAGGCCTACAAAGGCGGCCCCAACTCCGGCGTATTCCTGCAAGTCACTTGCGACGACTCAACCGATCTAGACGTGCCGGGACAGAAATACAGTTTCGGTGTCGTCAAGGCGGCAGAGGCGCGCGGCGACTTTCAGGTTCTGGTCGAACGCGATCGGCGCGTCATGCGGGTGCACCTTGGCGCACACGTCGCCGCCGGCCTGACGACGCTCACGGATGCTGTTCGGAAAGCACTCACTTAAGGCAAAGCACGGGGACTTCACATGCAGCTTGGCGTGATCGGCCTGGGTCGAATGGGCGGCAACATCGTCCGCCGTCTGACGCGCGATGGCCATCAATGCGTCGTCTTCGACCAGAACGCTGCGGCCGTCAAAGCGCTGGCCGGCGAACGCGTCGCCGGTAGCGCCGATCTCAAGCAACTCGTCAGTCAACTCACCAAACCGCGCACCGTATGGGTCATGCTGCCGGCCGGGGAGATCACCGAAACAGCGGTTAAGCAATTGGGCGGGCTGCTTGAGCCGGGTGACGTCATAATCGATGGCGGCAACGCCTTCTACAAAGACGACATCAGGCGCGCGCAGGACTTGAAAGCCAAGGGCATTCATTACGTCGATTGCGGCACCAGCGGCGGCGTCTGGGGCTTGGAGCGCGGCTACTGCCTGATGATTGGCGGCGACAAAGAAACCATCGATCACCTCGATCCGATCTTCGCGACGTTGGCGCCTGGCGCCGGCAACATCCCGGTCACGCCGGGCCGGCAAAACCGCGATCCGCGCGTTGGGCGCGGCTATATGCATTGCGGTCCTTGCGGATCTGGCCGCTTTGTCAAGATGATTCACAACGGCATCGAGTACGGCTTGATGCAGGCCTATGCCGAGGGCTTCAACATTCTGCGCGGCGCGGCCTCAAAAGAACTCCCCGCGGATCGACGTTTCGAGCTCGACCTGCCCGACATCGCGGAAGTCTGGCGCCGCGGCAGCGTGATCGGCTCGTGGCTGCTCGATCTTACCGCGATGGCATTGGCGGAGGACGCGAAGCTGGCGCGCTATTCGGGTTTCGTCGAGGATTCCGGCGAAGGCCGCTGGACGGTCAACGCCGCCATCGAAGAGGCCGTGCCGGCGGACGTTCTCTCGGCGGCACTCTACGCGCGCTTTCGCTCGCGCGAGAAAGAAAGTTTTTCCGACAAGCTGTTGTCCGCCATGAGAAACAAGTTCGGGGGTCACGTCGAACCCAAGGCGGCCGACTGAGATGGATCTGAAGACGTCACCGGCAGACCCTTGCATCCTCGTCATTTTCGGTGCCACCGGAGACCTCACCAAGCGCCTGTTGACGCCGGCCCTCTATAATCTTCGTCGTGCCGGACTGCTGCCGGAAAAATTCGCCATCGTCGGCGTCGCCCGCGGCCCAAGCGACAACAAGATCTTCCGCCGCGACGTCTGCCCCAAATCGGCGACCGATGCCGATTGGGCGTGGCTCAGCGAACGGATGTTCTATTTCCAAGGAGAATTCGATGACGCGACAACTTATACCAAACTGAAGAAATTTTTATCCGACGCCAACGCCAAGCATCACACCGGCGGAAACTACCTATTTTACCTTGCAACGCCGCCGAAGATATTCGCGACGATCGCGAAACAACTCGGAGACGCGGGCCTCGTCCGCGAGGAAGCAAACAAGTGGCGGCGCGTGATCGTCGAGAAACCGTTCGGCACGGATCTGTCCTCCGCGCAGGCGCTCAACCGCCAGCTTCTCGACGTACTGGCGGAGAATCAGATTTATCGGATCGATCACTATCTGGGAAAGGAAACGGTTCAGAACATCATGGTGTTCCGTTTCGCCAACGGCATTTTCGAACCGCTGTGGAATCGCGATCACATTGATCATGTGCAAATTACCGTCGCGGAAACGGTCGATGTTGAGCGACGCGGGAAATTTTACGATGCCACTGGCGCGCTGCGCGACATGGTGCCGAACCACTTGTTTCAACTTCTGACGCTCACCGCGATGGAGCCGCCGTCATGCTTTGGCGCTGAAGCCGTGCGGTCAGAAAAGTCCAAGGTCTTGGACGCCGTTCATTCCATGGACCCTGAAAAAGCACGTCGCAACGCCGTTCGGGCCCAATACGGCGCGGGCACCGTGGAGGGCAAGAAGGTCGACGCGTATCGCCGCGCGCCCGATGTAGCGCCGGATTCGACGGCCGAAACTTTCGTCGCGCTCAAGCTCGAAATCGACAACTGGCGCTGGGCGGGCGTGCCGTTTTACTTGCGAACTGGCAAGGCGTTGGCCGCGCGCCACAGCGAGATCGCCATTCAGTTCAAGCAGGCGCCGTTTGCACTCTTTCAAGATACTCCGATCGAACGGCTCACGCCGAACGACCTGATCCTCCAAATTCAGCCCGAGGAAGGCATGATCCTGCATTTCAGCGCCAAGGTTCCCGGGCCGAATGTGCGCATGGGCGGAGTTGAGATGAAATTCAACTACAATGATTATTTCAAGGAAACACCGAATACCGGTTACGAGACATTGATCTACGACTGCATGAAAGGCGATCCAACGCTGTTCCAGCGTGCCGACAACATTGAAGGCGGCTGGCGCGTCGTGCAACCGATACTCGACGTGTGGGCGAAGGACCGCGTCGCCGCCCTGCCGATTTATGCCGCCGGCAGTTCTGGTCCGAGCGAGGCCGACGAACTGCTGGCGCGGGAGGGCCGGCGGTGGCGGCCGATCCAGAAACATGAACACCGGTCATGAACGCCGCAGCAACACCGGTCATGAACGCCGCAACGCCGGTCATGAACGCCGCGCGACCGCAACCGTTCAAATGTTCCGCGGTGATTTCGGATGTCGACGGCACGCTGGTGACCGGCCGCGACAAAACGCTGACCGACCGCGCCGCCGCCGCGGTGGCGGCGCTGCGCGAGCGCGGAATCCTTTTCACGATCATCAGCAGCCGGCCGCCCGAAGGCCTGCGCAAGCTGATCGGCCCGCTTGGAATCGCCAAGCCGGTGGGTTGCTTTAACGGCGGGACGCTGATTGGTCCGGACCTGAAAATCATCACCGAACATCTCTTGCCGGCTGAGGTTGCCCGGCGGGCGGTCGACCTGCTGGACAAACGCGGGGTGCAGGCTTGGGTTTTCAGCGGGCGTGACTGGCTGGTGCGAAAAATCGACGCGCCTTACGTTGCACACGAGGAGCTTACGCTTGGATTTCCGCCCAAAAAGGTGGACGATTTTGGGTATGCGCTCGATACCGCCGCAAAAATCGTCGGCGTCGCCCGAGATTTTGCGCTTCTGGCGCGCTGCGAAACAGAGGGGCGCGCCCTCCTCGCCGGCCAAGCTTCGGTCGCCCGCTCGCAGCAATATTACCTCGATATAACCGACCCGCTTGCCAACAAAGGCGCCGCACTCACGGAGATCGCTGCACTCCTCGGAGTTCCTCTGGCCGAGGTCGCCGTGATCGGCGACGGCGGCAACGATGTCGCGATGTTCAAGCTGGGCGGGCTCAGCATCGCAATGGGCAATGCCAGCCCGGAGGTGCAGGCCGAAGCCGATTTGGTCACCCAGACCAACGACGATGAAGGCTTCGCCAATGCGATCGAGACATTTATCTTGCACAGGGCAAGTGCGGCGGCCGGAGTTGCGCCGTGACGCCAGCCAACAACACCCGCACATTTGACGATGCCGAACTGCTGGCGCGCCATGTGGCGGAATGGCTGTATACTCTTGCGATCGCGAGCACCGGACGGTTCTCAATTTGCCTGTCGGGCGGATCGACGCCAAAACGGCTTTATCGGCATTTGGCCGATCCGCCGTTTGCGGCGCGCTTTCCTTGGAGCCGCGCGCATTGGTTCTGGGGTGACGAGCGCTTTGTTGCGCACGACCATCCGGACAGCAATTATCGGATGGCGCTCGAAACGTTCCTGTCGCGCGTCCCGTTCCGCCCGCGAATGTCCATGCCATCCCGACGGAGGGTTTGACGCCTGAGCAGTCAGCAGCCACGTACGAAACGACCCTGAAGCAGTTTTATGGCTCCGACGCGATGGCATCGGAACGGCCGCTGTTCGACGTGACGTTATTGGGGATCGGCGACGATGGACACACCGCGTCTTTGTTCCCTGGCCAGCCGGCCTTGCAAGAAACCCGCAAATGGGCGGTGGCGGTGATCGGCGCCAAAGCCGAACCGCGCATCACATTGACCTATCCGACTCTCGACAGCAGCCGTGATGTGGCGTTTTTGGCAACCGGAGACAGGAAACGCGATATGGTCGCGCGCGCACAAAGCGGGGACCGCTCGCTGCCCGCCGCCAAAGTTTGCCCGATCGGGCGTCTGCACTGGTTTACCGACCGCGCCGCCGCGCCAGCAGGAGCGATGTGATGCCGCAGAAAAGCCCGTCCTCTCCCGCCGCCGCAATCCTCATCGTCATGGGCGTATCGGGATGTGGCAAAACGACCATCGGAAACCTGCTCGCGCAACGGCTCGGCTGGCAATTCCAGGATGCGGATTGGTTTCATCCGCCCTCCAACATCGACAAAATGCACAAGGGTATTCCACTGACCGATGAAGATCGCTGGCCGTGGCTGAACGCGATCGCCGCCTGGATCGACAATGCACGCGCCTCCGAGGGCCACGGCGTTATCGCGTGTTCCGCGCTCAAGCGCCGTTATCGCGACGTTCTGATCGGAGATCGTCGGGATGTCCGGCTGGTCTATCTTAAAGGCGACGAGAAACTGATCGCGCGCCGCATCTCAACGCGCCACGAACATTTCATGCCATCCGAGCTGCTGCACAGCCAATTTGAAGCCCTTGAGGAACCGGGACCGGAAGAAAATCCGATCACCGTTTCGATCGAGCCAAAACCGCATGAGATCGTGGAGCAGATTTTATCGGAGTTGGAGCTTAAATAGCGGCGGGTGGCCAAGCCGGCGTAGTCGCTGCGGCGCGGTGCGCGTAGCTGCCGTCCTTGAAACAACAAAATACCACAAGGCACCAATCAGGGCGCCGCAAATCTGTAAGCGGTGAATTGCACACGCCGGTGACTTGTCAAGATTGTCTCATTTTGTAATCAGTTGCCGCCGCTCGGACCAGTTCACTCCATAGATTACGCACCGTGCTCCAACGACATTTGTTAATTTGTTCTTCGAGTTTACCGATGGACAATTCGAGAAAGCATTTTTTGCCAGATAAAGGACTATTCCTTGTCGGTTTCTCGTCTTCTCCCCGGCCAGCGATGACGCCAGCAAGCGCCAATAGCCCAAACCAATATCCGCACTGCAATGATCGCAAGCGCGATTTGAAACCAGAAGGATCCACCAATTCCTTTTAACGCAACTTCAATCCGATCCCCCCACGGATAGGGAAGTAGACCCGTGGCGATTTCGATCAACCCCATTGTTGTTCGTAGCCACCAGGTCAACAAGTCCGGGCGATACCAAAAACAAAGCCCAAGCAATAGAATTGTCAGGAAGGCCGTGGAGACCCTAAACACGTGGACCCGTGCCCAACTCTTGAATTCGCGGTGAATACGCATAGGAGGTTACTCATAAATCGCGTGCTGCCTGAGACCGGCGCCAAGAAAGTCGCACATGCGACTTCTGAAAAAGTCGCAAGTTCTCCGTCCGTTCCGCGCCGATGATCGCTAAGCGATTGAAGTTGCTGGTGGGCGCACCAGGGCTCGAACCTGGGACCCGCTGATTAAGAGTCAGCTGCTCTACCAACTGAGCTATGCGCCCTGATTGCCGCCGGCGGGGAACCCGCCAAGCGCGCGTGGCTTAGCAAAGCGATCCCGCACTGTCCAGCCGCGTGGCAATAAACGAAAAGCCGCCGGGTGTGCCCGACGGCTTCTGGAGCCGGCGCTGACCACAGCAGGCAAACCGGCGTCAGCTAACCACCCCAACTACTCGTCGTGGGCCGCTTTACTGCGGCTGCGGGCCGCGCTGCGAGCCATCGTGGCCGCGGTGCATCCAACCGCGCGGGCCATGCTCGTGTTTGCCGCGGTGTCCGCCGAGCTTGGCGAGCATGACGAAGCGATGCTGCTGGCCCTCGTCCAGGCTCTTGTAGAGCGGGCCGGCGGCGTCGGCGAGTTTCTTCAGTGCCGCGCCGCGTTGCGTCATCGCCTCGGCGCGCAAGTTCAGCCGCTCGACCGGATTCTTCGGACGATCGGCGCTGGCGCGCGCGGCAAAACGCTCGGAACGCTGCTTGGCGAGATCGCGCATCGCGCCTTCTACGGCAGGCCAATTCTTCTCTTGCTCAGCGGTGAGCTTGAGCCCGGCGTGCAGCGCCGCGATGCGCGCATCGCCGAACGCGCTGATGTCCTCCGCACTCGGCCGCCAGCGCGGCGCGAATTCGCGTCCGGCCGGACCCTGCTGCGCATAGGCGAGCGTAGCGCCGGCAATCGCAAGCGCGGTCGAGCCGGCGAGAACAGTCTTCCACATGGCATTCCTCCAATGGCATTTCCGATGCCGCCCATAGTGGAATGCCGCGCCGCCTTTTCAAGTTAAAGTTTGGACAGAGATTACGCGCCCGCAATCTAAATTCATAATTGTTCATTTAGACCGATTTACAACCCTTCATCTGCCTAAAAAAATTAATAAAGCATCCCGAGCGTGCGCGGCAGCCACAGTGATATTTCGGGAATGTAAGTGACCATCACCAAAAACACGAGCATCGTAAACAACCACGGCAGCACCGAAACGGTGAGCTCGGCTATCCCCATTTTGGTGATGCCGGAAGCGACATAAAGATTCGAGTCCGACCGGCGGGTGGCAGAGACCGACTTCCATGTTCACCGCCATCAAGATGCCGAGGTGAACCGGATGCACGCCTAGCGCCGCAGCCATCGGGAACAAGATCGGCGCCATAATCAAGGTAATAGCGGCCGGGTCCATGAAATTACCGGCCGCCAGCAGCACGACGTTGGTCACCAGCAGGAACGCGACCTGCCCGAATCCTTGCGCGGTCATCCACTCCGCCATCGACTGCGGAATTTGCTCGGAGGTCAGCAGCCACGAAAACACCGCGGCGTTGGTAATGATGTAGAGTATCATCGCGCTCAATGAGGCGGCGCGCAGCAGGACTTTCGGCACGTCAACGAGCTTCAATTCCTTATAGACGTACACTGCGATGAAGAACGCATAGACCGCCGCGCACGCGGCTGCTTCGGTCGGCGTGAACAGCCCGCTATAGATGCCGCCGAGCACGAAGATGATCAGGAACAAGCCCCAGAAACTTTCGCGGAAGGCACGCAGGCACTCGCCCCAGCTCGCGCGTTGCATGCGCGGATAATCGTTGCGCCAGGCGCGATAGAAGGTCGTGAGCCCCAGCAGAAATGCCAGCATCAGGCCGGGAATCAGCCCAGCGATGAACAGTTGGCCAACCGACGCCGAGTCGACGATGTGCCCGTCCAAGCCCTTGGGCTGCATGCCGCTGGTGGCGACGGCGTAGATCACGAGATTGATCGAGGGCGGGAACAAGATGCCGAGCGCGCCCGAGGTCGCGATCACACCGGCGCCGAAGCGCTTCGGATAGCCGTGCTGAACCAGCGCGGGCAGGATGATGGTTCCGATGCCGACCACGGTCGCAACCGAGGAGCCCGAAATCGCCGCGAACAAAGCGCAGGCGACGACGCCGGCAAGGCCGAGCCCGCCGTACCAATGCCCGATCATCGATGTTGCGAAGTGGATCATGCGCTTCGCCACGCCGCCGGAGGTGAGAAAATTTCCGGCGAGAATGAAGAACGGAATTGCCATGATCTCGAAGCGATCGATGCTGGTGAACAGCTTGAGGCCGACCATCTTCGGATCGACACTACTGAGAATGAACAGATAGGTCAGGACCGAAAGGCCGAGCGCGATCGAAATCGGCATGCCGCTCGCCATCAGTGCCAGCAGCAGCGCGAACAGCAGCTCCGCGCGCACCGTTTGCGACAGATGGACGATCTCGAACCGGCTGGCGACGCAAAGCAGCGTCAGCAGGATCGGAATTCCAATCAGCAGCGCCGCCGAAATCTCGGAGGCGAATGGCCGCGGCGTGGTGCGGGTGCGGCTGGCGAACGTCATACGGGCTCCAGCCCGGCCGCCGGCGCGACACCCGGCACATGCTCAAGCGCGGGCGTATGGGAATCGTGCGGGTTGACGCCGGTGCGAAGGAAATTCCAAGTCACCTGCAGGAACCGGAAGCACATCAGATAAGAACCGAGCGGGATGCACAAATAGATCACCCAGCTCGGCCACTCGAGCTCCGGCGACACCTGGTCGGCATCGAGTTCGTAGACATAGACCGCGCCCAGACTGCCGATGACGCCGGTAAACAACGCGCCGCAAAGCAGCGCAAACACGATCACCGGCTTGCGCGCCGACGGGCGAAGCATGTCGACGAACACATCGACGCCGACGTGAATGCCGGTTCGCACCCCGAGCGCGGCGCCGAATTTCGCCATCCAGACGAACATGTAGGTGGCGAGTTCCTGCGCCCAGGACAGATTGATCGACGTGAGGCCCTCATAGACCCCGTCGGCGGCGATAAAGAGCCAGTGCCAGCCGTGCGCCTTGGCCCAGCTCGCGAGCACGGCAGAATTGCTGGCGCCGTAACGGTGAAGGACCGCGATAAATGTAATGACCGTCGCCGCCGCAATGAGCGAGACGATAATGATCTCCTCAAGCCGGTTGAGGATACGGTTGGGCAAGGCGCCTTCCCCCACGGAAGTCCCGGGTTCGCGCCCGGATTATTTTTAGGCCTTACGACAGCAGCCGCCCCTTACGAGCGGCTGCTGTTGATTTTGGTACCGGCCGTTCTCCTCAGAACGCCGGCGTAAAGCCGGAAGCCGCGTAGATTTTCTCGATGAATTCCTTGCCAAACCGCTTCTGCATTTCGACGTGAACCGGCATCAGCTTGGCGATCCAGGCTTTCTTCTCCGCGGGTGTCTGGTCATGGACCTGGATTTTGCCCGAGGCCTTGATCTTGGCCAGCGCGTCGGCGTTGTCCTTGGCCGCGGTATCGTCGAAGAACACAGTCGACTCCTTCACAGCCTTGTCCAAACCGGCGCGCACGTCGGCCGGCAAGCCGTCCCACCACTTCTTGTTGGTGATCAAGGCATAGGTCAGCCGGCCGTGATAGGAGACGGTCAGGTATTTTTGCACCTCGTAGAATTTCTGCGTTAGGATATTGGAAGGCACGTTGTCCTCGCCGTCCACAACGCCCGTCTGCAGCGCCTGATAAAGTTCGCCGAAGGCCATGATTTGCGGGATAGCGCCCATTTCGCGCGCCACCGCGTCGAGCACCTTGGACCCCTGGATGCGCATCTTCAGGCCGCGGAAGTCTTCCGGCATGATGAGCGGCTTGTTGCAGGTATAGACGTGGGCGCCGTTGTCCCAATAGGCCAGCGGCTCGACGCCCTTGGCTTCAAGCTTTTTGTTGAGATCGGCCATCATCGGACTGGCGAACATCTGGCGCGCGCGCGAGTTATCGCTCAGCAAAAACGGCAGATCGAAAATGTCGAATTCCTTGACGCCGAGCGGGCCGAACTTGGAAATCGACGGCGCCAGGATCTGCACCGATCCGAGCTGCAGCGCCTCGAGTTCTTCCTTGTCCTTGTAAAGCGAAGAGTTCGGATAGATCTCGACCTTCACTTTACCGTCGGTGTATTTCTCGGCCAGCGTCTTGAAATACACCGCTGCCTTGCCCTTGGGCGCGTCCGGCGAGACGACGTGGCTGAATTTCACGATGATCGGGTCGGCCTTGGCGATGGCCGGCCCCGCGATGACGGCAGCCGCAGCCACGGCAAGAAACCACTTACGCATTGTTATTTCCTCCCCTAAGTTTGTTGAAAATCGGCGTTTTGATTGATTTTCTGACGCGAGACTTACATTTAACCGGCAAATCGGCAAGTAGGCCGCGATTATGGTAATGCCGTTTGGGAGCGGCCAAATCGTCGAAGATGAGCCGCTTTCACCGCACAGCAAAATACCGCGCCCTTTGGGGACGCGGTACTCGAACACCCTCTCCACACGCTCAGTTCAGCGCCGCCATCACCACCGGACCCAGGCCCATTTCCTGGGCCAACTGACCGGCCGCCTGTTTTTGCTCGTCGTCGAGCTTGGCGATCAATGGACGCGCGGCAACGACCAGCCGCTTGATCGCCGCGCCGTTGAGTACGATCGAAATCATCCGCCGGCCGATCCGGTGCACGAACCCATCAGAAGATTCGGTGTGGGCCTGCTGGCGAGCGATACCGCGCAGCGCGGCTTCGACCGGCTGCCAGTAACGCTCCTGCTCGGGCGTGAGCTTGAGCACGCGTTTGACCCGGCCGATGTCGATTGCGGCTTCCTGGGCAGGAGCGCCGTTTTGCAGGTCCACGGCATGGGCGGTCACTGGAAATTGCGGTAACAAAGCAATGATCGCGAGCGCGAGCGCGCCCGCGAAAAGGAACTTTTTCATCCAAAACTATCCCCGTCTGATTTGCTGACTTCGACACGGCGCGTAACCGGCAAATCCGCCCCCAAAGCGAAGTAATTACGGTCGAATTGTGATTTTTGGATACGTGCGGAACTTCCGGCCGGCATGAAAAATGCCGCGCCCCTCGCGGGACGCGGCATCGTCGTCGATCACCGCGATCAGCCGACGTTGGTGGAGTGGATGCGCTTCTCGACGCCGGGCACCCGGTTGCGCTTGCTGGTCAGCTTGTTGAGCGCGCCGAGATAAGCTTTCGCGGAGGCCACCAGTGTATCGGGGTCGGCACCCTTGGCGGTAAAGGAGCGGCCGTCTGCCGACAACCGCACCGAGACTTCGGCCTGGGCGTCGGTGCCCTCGGTCACCGCATGCACCTGGTAGAGATCGAGCTTGGCCTCATGTGGCACCAGCGCATGGATCGCGTTGAAGATTGCATCGACCGGACCGTTGCCGGTCGACTGCGTGGTGACGTGCTTGCCGTCGATATCGAGCGAGAGCGTCGCCGACTGCGGGCCCATGGTGCCGGCGATCACCGTCAGCGAGATGATCTTGATGCGGTCATGGGCGGTCGCGATCTCCTCGTCGACCAGCGCCTCGATGTCCTCGTCGTAGATCTGCTTCTTCTTGTCGGCGAGCGCCTTGAAGCGCACGAAGGCGTCCTCAAGCTGATTGCCCGCCAATTGGTAGCCGAGTTCCTCCAGCTTGTGCACGAAGGCATGACGTTCCGGAATGCTTGCCCATGACCAACGAGGTTTGCTTCACGCCGACCGACTTCAGGCGTCATGATCTCATAGGTTTGCGCGTTCTTGAGCATGCCATCCTGATGGATACCGCTCTCGTGCGCGAAGGCGTTACGGCCGACGATCGCCTTGTTATACTGCACGGGGAACAAGGTCGCCGCCGACACCAGTTTTGACGCGCGCGTGAGCATCGTGGCGTCGATGTTGGTCCAGAACGGCAAAGCGTCATTGCGCGTCTTCATCGCCATCACGATTTCTTCCAGCGCGGCGTTGCCGGCGCGTTCGCCGATGCCGTTGACGGTGCATTCGATCTGCCGTGCGCCCGCCTTCACGCCGGCGAGCGAATTGGCGACCGCCATGCCGAGATCGTTGTGGCAGTGCGTGGAAAAGCGCGCCAGGTCGGAATTCGGCACCCGCTCGCGCACCGCCCTGAACAGGTCGAAATATTCCTCCGGCACCGAGTAGCCGACAGTGTCGGGGATATTGATGGTGGTGGCGCCGGCCTTGATCGCGGCCTCCACGCAGCGGCAGAGAAAATCAAGCTCGGTGCGGGTGCCGTCCTCCGACGACCATTCGACGTCATCAGTGTGGCCGCGCGCGCGCGTGACCTGCGCGATCACCATCTCGTAGACCTCGTGCGGCTCTTTCTGGAGCTTGTATTTCATGTGCACCGGCGAGGTGGACAGGAACGTGTGGATGCGCTTGCGCTTGGCCGGCTTGATCGCTTCCGCGCAGCGGTCGATGTCCTTGAAGCTGGCGCGCGAGAGGCCACAGATGACGGCGTTCTTGGAACGTCTGGCGATCTCGTTGACGGCGGCGAAGTCGCCGTCCGAGGCGATCGGGAAACCGGCCTCGATGATGTCGACGCCCATGGTGTCGAGCAGCTCGGCGACTTCGAGCTTCTCTTCATGGGTCATGGTTGCGCCGGGGCACTGCTCGCCGTCGCGCAACGTCGTGTCGAAGATGACGACGCGGTCCTTGTCGGACTGGGTCTGGGAAGTCATGGGATTAGTCCTTCTCGTCGAATGCGCCATTGCGGCGCGTCTCTAGGGTGCTTGGCTTCATTCCGATCCCCCGAGTGCCCAGGCGCAAATTGCCCAGCCGGCTCTCAGGGGCGGATAAGCAGAAGGAGCGTTCCCAGAATGAGGGTGGCCGCGGGTTCGGCTTGCGCCGCCCGCTCGATCGCGCAGATATTCTGCCGCGTCGACATCGCCTAAAAACCCTCGTCTTCGCCGGCTAAGGTCGCGGAACAAGGTAAAGTCCGCGTTAACCGCACGCTGAAGGCACAGCTTTTAACGGACGAGCGGGTGGCGAAATCAAGCGTCTCGCGAATTAGGTCAACATCGCTGTCTGTTCGCCGCAGGAGAAAGCGATGGACGCAAGATCGGCTGCGCTTGTTCGCCGGGCATGGCCCCGGCAACTGATTTTCATACTCTTCCTGGCGGCGCTGCTGTTCGCGCCGGCCGGCACGCTGCACTATTGGCAAGCGTGGCTTTTTCTCATTGTCTTCGTCGCTTTGACCATTGCTATTGGCGTCTATTTCCTGCTGAGCGATCCGGCGCTGATCGAGCGCCGCATGACGGTTGGGCCGAAAGCAGAGCAAGAGTTGACGCAAAAAATCATCGTCACGCTTATGATCGCCGTTTTCCTGCTGCTCATCATCCTCCCCGGCCTCGATCACCGCTGGCACTGGTCGAGCGCGCCGGTTTGGCTTGTGCTGCTGGCGGATCTCGGCGTCGTCGCGAGCTTCTTAATCTTCCTCGTTGTGATGAGACAGAACAGCTACGCCGCCTCGACCGTCCGGGTCGAGGCAGAACAGCCGGTTGTCTCCACCGGCCTCTATGGCGTGATACGCCATCCGATGTATGTCGGTGCGCTGCTGACGGCGATCTGCGCACCGCTGGCGCTCGGCTCCTATTGGAGCCTGTTCGCACTCGCGCTGCTGCTGCCGGCGCTGATCTGGCGGCTGCTCGACGAAGAACGCTTCCTGAAGATCAATTTGCCGGGCTATGCGGACTATTGCCGGCATATCCGCTATCGGCTCATCCCGTTTCTGTGGTGACGCGCGTTATTTTTCCGCCTTCAGCACCTTTTCCGCCTTTTTCAATTCCTTCAGCGCTTTGCCCTTCACCTTGGGATATTCAAGCTTGAGCCCGTCGAGCGCCTGCACCAGCGCCGCCGCAACGACAATGCGCGTGAACCATTTATGGTCGGCCGGCACGGCGAACCACGGCGCCTCAGGCGTGCTGGTATTACGGATCATGTCCTCGAAGACGGCCATGTATTTCGGCCGAGAGCTTGCGCTCTGAAACGTCGTTCATCGAGAATTTCCAGCGCTTGCCCGGTTCGTCGATGCGATCGAGGAAGCGCTTGCGCTGTTCGCCGTTCGACACGTTGAGGAAGAATTTCAGCACCAGCGTGCCGTTGCGTACCAGATGGCGCTCGAAGGCGCGGATGTCCTCGAAACGCTGCTGCCAGATATCCTTGCTCACCACAGCGTCCGGCAATCGCTTGCGGTCAAGCAGCTCCGGGTGAACGCGCACCACCAGCACGTCCTCGTAATGCGAGCGGTTGAAGATGCCGATACGCCCGCGCGCCGGCAGCCGTGTGCCGGCCCGCCACAGGAAGTCATGGTTCAGTTCTTCCGCGCTCGGCTGCTTGAAGGCATGCACTTCGACGCCCTGCGGATTGAGCCCGGTCATCACGTGCTTGATGACGCTGTCCTTGCCGGCGGCATCCATAGCCTGGAGCACGATCAGCACCGACCAGCGGTCGTTGGCATAAAGCCGCTGCTGTAATTCAGACAGCCGCTCCACGCCTTCGGCCAGCATGGCCTTAGCTTCTTTCTTATCGACATTCATTCCGCAGGAACTCAGCAGGATCGTGATCGGCGAGGCGGAACTTGTCCGGCCGGTCGACGCGGAAGCGCTTGGCGATGTTTTCAAGCTTCATGACGCGCAGCCTATCGCACGGCAAATCGTTGCGCCAGAAACGCCGTGACGAAGCGCGGCATCGCCGCATCGAAATCGTCCGTTCCGCGCACGACGCGGATGTCCGCAAGTTCCGGCTGCTTCTCATGCGCGAGATGGTCGAGGATACGCGCGCGCAGGGCTTCGGCGCCCTCCCCGCTTTTCAGCACCTTGATATGCGCGATCAGCGGCAAATCGAAAACCGTGGTCCATCCCGGCTCGGCCACAAACTCGACGACATCCAGCCCGGTTTCTTCTTTGAGTTCGCGGCGCATGCTTCTGTCGAGATCGACGCCTTTACCCACGGTATCGCCGGGATCGGGCGTCCCGCAGGGAAAATATGTGAGCCCGGCATTGGCGGTGTGCGGCCCCATGATGCCGAGCAAGAAGGCACCGTCAGCCGCCATGATCGCACCCGCGCCGAAACAGTCGCTTACTGCCGCCTCCGGCCGGCCCCAATGGCGCCAGGCCGCGAAGCTCGCATAGTCGGTTTCGAGATAACGCCCGCGAAACACGCCGTCCGCCAAGGCGTAGTCGTACAACAGCAGCACACGGCCATTCCAGAGCGCCGGGTCTTCTGCCGCATTTGCGCGAAACACGCGTCGATCTCGGCGCGCCGGGCGGCGGCGAAGGCCCATGGCTTGGGCGCGGAGGCAAGCTCCAGCCGGTCGATGTGAACAACCGATGGCGCGTTGCTCATGCGATTGGTTCTGCTTCGAACACGCGGCTCGGCTGCACGATCTCGTCCTGCGCGGCGACGAGCTGGATTTCGCGGCTGCCCGCTTCGGCGGTTTTCGACAGCACGCCGAAGATCGCCGAACCGGCGCGCGACAGCGCCTCGCCGATCTTTCCGATCCGCAGATAATGCGCGAAGAAGAGCGCGGCGATGGCATCGCCCGCCCCGTTCACGCTGAGCGCCAGCTTCGGCGTGCGCAGGCGGAAGCAGCCGCTGCCATCCGATGCCAGCATGTCGACGGCGTCTTCCGGCGTGTCGCCGGTGTACAGCGAGGTGACCAGGATGACGCGCGGCCCGAGATCGTGCAGCGCCTTTACCGCGTCGCGCGCCTGCGCCGATGTCTCGCTCTTGCGCCCTGACAAATAGTCCAACTCGAATTGGTTGGGTGTGGCGATATCGGCCGCCGGCACGGCCTTGCCGCGCATGAATTCCGGAATGCCGTCGCTCACGAAAACGCCGCGCCCGGCGTCGCCGATCACGGGATCGCAAGCATAGCGCGCCGCCGGGTTGGCGCGTTTAACCGTCGCCACCGCTTCGAGGATGGCCTCGGCCGTATCGACCCCGCCGATATAGCCCGACAGCACGCCGTCGCACTCGCCCAGCACGCCGCGCTTCTCGATGCCTGCCACCACTTCGCGGATCAGGCCGGCATCAAACACGCGGCCCTGCCATTCGCCATACCCGGTATGGTTGGAGAACTGCACGGTGTGGATTGGCCACACCTCCACGCCCATGCGTTGGAGCGGAAAGACCGCGGCCGAATTGCCGACATGGCCGTAAGCGACGTGCGACTGGATCGAGAGGATGTTCATGGGCCGACAATAACAGACACAGCGGGGAAGTTCCCCGCCGTGGTGTCGCGTTTAATAAATCGCGCGCGGTTGGAGGCTACTTCATCCCCATCTTCTTGTTGGCCGCCTCGACGAACTTGTTGGTGTAGGTCGTCGACACGTCAACGTTGGCCTTGGCGATTTCCGGCGAAGATTGCGCGAATACCGCCAGCACCGCCGCGGCGCCTTTCGGGTCCATCATGCCGGTCTGTGAGTACATCGGGAGTGTGTTCTTCAGCGCGGCGAGGTAAAGTGACGGATCCTTGCCGACCATTTCCTTTGGCATCTTCGCGACGATCTCTTCCGCCGTGTGCGAATGAATCCATTTCAGCGTCGCTACGATAGCGTCGGTCATGGCCTGCACCTCTTTCGGGTGCGAAGCGATCCAGTCGGCTTTGGTATAGAGAGCGCCACCTGGATATTCGCCGCCGAACACGCTGAGCGTGTCCTTCTGGCTGCGGGTGTCGCTCATGATTTGCAGGTCCTTGTACTTGCCGGCGAGGATGGTGACCGCCGGGTCGAGCATGATGGCGGCATCGATCTGCCCCTGCTCCATTGCGGCGACGGCGGAGCCGCCAAGACCGACGCCGATGACGCCGACGGATTTCGGATCGACGCCGTTCTTGCTCAGGATGTACTTGAGGAAGAAGTCCGTCGAAGAACCGGGTGCGCTGACGCCGACTTTTTTGTTGGCGAGATCTTTTATCGATTTCACGGTGTCATTGTGTTTGGGCGAAACCACCAGCGCGAAGCCAGGGAAGCGATCATAGACCACGAAAGATTGCAGCCCCTGCTTCTTGGGGGCGAGTTCGACGCAATGATCGAAATAACCGGACACTACATCGGCGCTGCCGCCGATCACCGCCTTCAGCGCCTCGGAGCCGCCTTTGAGCAAGACCATGTCGACCTTAACGCCGGCCTTGTCGTATTCGCCGAGCTGGTTGGCGAGCACGGTCGGCAGATAGCAAAGGCAGCCGGCGCCGCCGACGGCAAGCGTGACCTTGGACTGCGCGAGCGCGAGACCCGACAACATTAAAAGCGCGGCGAACCCCGTGACCAGCCGCCGGATCAATGCGGGCATGATATCCTCCCTAAAAATGGCCTTGTGAAACAGGCCTTCGGAGCAACGATAAGCCAGCCCGGCGATGCTGCCTAGGGCCGCGCGTCGGCTGCCAGCGGCCGCCAGACGAGCAGGCGCTTTTCCACTAGTGTGACGAGCATATCGATCACGATCACGAAGGCGGCGAGCACGAACATGCCGGCAAATACGCCGGCGACGTCGAAGATGCCTTCGGCCTGCTGGATCAGATAACCAAGCCCGGCCGCCGAGCCGAGATACTCGCCCACAACGGCGCCGACCACGGCAAAGCCGACCGAGGTGTGCAGCGAGGAGAACATCCAGGACAGCGCCGAAGGCCAATAAACGTGACGCATCAACTGCTGCTCGCCCATGCCCAGCATGCGCGCGTTGGCCAGCACCGTGGGGCTGACTTCTTTGACGCCTTGATAGACGTTGAAGAATACGATGAAAAAAACCAGCGTGACGCCGAGCGCCACCTTCGACCAGATGCCCAAGCCGAGCCAGAGCGTGAAGATCGGCGCCAGCACCACGCGCGGCAGCGCGTTGACCATCTTCACGTAAGGGTCGAACACGGCGGCGGTGCGCGGCTGGCGCGCGAACCAGAAGCCGACCATGACGCCGCCGAACGAGCCGATGACGAAAGCGAGGATCAACTCCTCCAACGTCACCCACAGGTGCTTCCAGATCACGCCGCTGGCGAACCAGGCGACGATCTGCGCGGCAACATCGACCGGATTGGAGAAGAAGAACGGCGGCAACAGGATGTGGCCGAGCACCGGATAGGTCGACAGCAGATGCCACAGCGCGATGCCGAAGACGGCAACGCCGGCCTGCAACAGGAGGAGCGTAACTCTAGACATCAGTCACGCTCCCCCATTGCATGCGCGAACGCCTAACGCGTCAGTACGGGTTCTTGAACAGGCCGATCAATCCCGTCGCAGCCTTAGCATGACCTTCCACGGCCTTGATCACTTCCTCACGCGTCAGACCCGGCTTGAGCGCTGCGGGCTCGAGGTCGGTTGCAATCAGCGTGAGGATATAGTGATGCGGTGGCCCCGGCGGCGTGCAGGGTCCCATGTAGTTCCCCACCTTAAACAGGCTCTGACCGCCCACATATTTGTCGCTCTCCTTGCTGACCTCGCCTTCGGCAAAGCCGGTCACCGATGCGGGGATGCCGTATGCCACCCAATGGCTCACGCCACCCGGCGGCCTGCCCTCCGGATCGAGCATCAGCAGCGCAAAGCTCTTCGTCCCCGCCGGCGGATTCGCCCAAGCGAGCGGCGGCGACACGTTTTCGCCGACGCAGTTCGGATTGGATTTAATGGCGCCGGCATTCTTTTTCGCCATCAAGGTGCCGTCCTTGAAAGCGGACGATGTCAAAGTGAAGACATCGGCCGCTTGGGCGGTTCCGGCCAGCAGCAGCACGGTAGCGGTGGCGGCAAGCGCGTGACGTAATGCAGACATTAGTTTCCTCCGTTTGGTCTTTTGGCAGCCATTATCACCGACAATTCTATCGCATTAAAATTTCGCCCGCATCAGCCCCCTTCGCTCTGCGCATAACCCTTGACCACCTCCGCCTTCAGTTTCTGCCAGATTTCGCGGTGCAACTCGTGAAAGGTGTGGTCGAGCTTGATCTCGGCAATGTCGCGCGGGCGGGCGAGCGGCACGTTCCAGTCGCCGATGATGCGCGCGGCCGGTCCCGCCGACATGATCACCACGCGGTCGGAGAGCGCGATCGCCTCTTCGAGATCGTGGGTAACGAACAGTACCGCCTTGCGGTCGCCGCTCCACAGATCGAGCAGCAAATTGCCCATGATCTGCCGGGTCTGCGCGTCTAGCGGGCCGAAGGGTTCGTCCATCAGCAGGATTTTCGGATCGCGGATCAGAACTTGCGCCAAGCCCACGCGCTTGCGCTGGCCGCCCGAGAGCATGTGCGGATAACGGTCGCCGAAAGCCCCGAGCCCCACGCGCGTGAGCCAATCTTGCGCCCGCGCGCGCGCTTCGCTCGACGGTGTGCCAGCCGTCTCCAGCCCGATCGCGACGTTCTCCAGCGCGGTCTTCCAAGGAAACAGCGCGTCGGCCTGGAACAGATAGCCGGCCTGACGGTTGAGCGTGGCGAGTGTCGTCCCGAAGATATCGACATGGCCGGACGACGGCGTGACCAGCCCGGCGGCGATGTTGAGCAGCGTGGATTTGCCGCAGCCGGTCGGCCCCACGATGGCGACGAACTCGCCGTCGGCGACCGTCAACTTGGTACGCTCGACCGCGGTATAGGTGCCGCCGCCGGCCAGCCGAAATATAATCGACACATCGCCGAGCGCGACGGCAGACGCCTGCGTACTGTCTCGCGCAGCTGTTGTCGCGCCGCTTGCCATAGCGTGCCCTCGCGTTTTCTCCGCTTGGAAGCTATCCGGACGGCTCGCGGCTTGCAAAGCCCGCCCGCTTAAAGCCCCTTGATGAAGCCGGCCTCGATCAGCAAGCGATTGAAGCGGCGCGCCTCGGCGCCGTGGGCGCAGCCGTAGAACATGCCGTTGCAGCGTTGCAAGATCCGTTTCTGCTCCGCGAAGGTCGGACCGAGCGGCAAGCCGGCCGCCTCCTGGACGACCAGCGGCAAATACGGCGCTTCCAGCGTGGCAAGCGCCGACGACACATTGGCCGGTTTAAAATTGACGGCGTCGATCGCGTAATAGGTGGTGAAATAGCGGGGGTCGTAAGCGTCCAACCGGTCCGCAACCTGCGATTCATCGAGCGACGGGTCGATGATGCGTTCGGCGAAGTCGGGCTGGTGATCCCCAAACCGCACCAGCATGAACGATTCGTCGGGGAAGTCGCGGCGCAGGCGCTCCAGGAATGCGGCATAGTCGCGCTCGCTCAAGCCTTGCCGCCGCACATATTCATCGATTTTGGGCACGTTGCCGAGCTTGCGCCAGTCCGGCGTCAAGTCCGGGCGGAAGGTGTAATCCCAGGGAAAATGATTGGCGGCGAGATAAGAAAAAATAAAAAGCGGGCCGCTCTTGCGCTCGCGCGCGATCACCTGCGCAGCCTGGTCGTAGAAATATGAGTCCGGCTCGACGCCCTTTGTGCGCATATCCTTGCTGTCAAAGAACTGCTGAACACCGGTGGTCTTCTGGAAGCTCCGTGCGCTCATGAAAGCGCCGCGCGCTGGATAGAGCGTGAAGGTCCTATAACCGCAGCGTTGCAACGTGCGCGGCAGTCCGCGCTTGACGCGGCCGGCGGCGATGCGGGTGACGAAATAGGCGAAACGTCCGAACGAGCGTGCCGAAAGGCCGGTGAGCACGCTGTATTCGGCAAACCAGGTCGGGCCGCCGGCGCCTTCCACGATCAACGCGCGTGCCTTGCCGTCGAACGAGCGGAAATGGCGGCCATAGCCATTCGGCACCTTGATGTCGGGCGCGGCGGTGATGTCGAAGCTCGATTCGTCGAGGATCAGGATGATGTGCGGCGGCTTGGCCGCGGGCCGGCAGGCCTCCGCGCTCGCCAGGCGGAATTTGTCCGTGACATTGACGTCGGAATCCAAATAGCCGCGCGTCATGTATTCTACGACCGCATCGACGCCCGAATTGGTGAATTTCGAAACGTAGCCGCCGCCGGAGAAAGCCTCATGCGGCTCCATCGGCTCCGCGATCGAAATGGCGACGGCGGCAGCGAGGCAGAGCGTACCGCCGGTGGAGGCGACGCGCAGCCGCACGCGGTAGGGATCGAGCCACCAGAGCAGGCCGAGCGCCGGAATGGCGATCAGCGCACTCAGGATCACGCGGCGCAACAAATCGGGATATATCGTCAGGAAGAACGCAACCGTGTCGGTGTCGAGGATCATCACGTCAACGAAATTGACCGTCATCATCAGCTTGTCGTACTTGAACTGCGATAGCAGGATGAGCGTGGCGATCATCGCCAGCGACACCAGCGCCGCAATCGCCGGCCGTCGCAGTAATGCCAGCCAAAGGCAATTCAGCGCCGCCCAAGCCAGCAGGAAGGTGCTCTTCGCAACCAAGTCGACTTCGGTTGTTGCCATGATAACGAGCGCGGCGACATGGAGACTGGCAACAATGGCAAGCGTCGCCGCATCGCGACGGG
>CAVPUU010000037.1:0-12280 GCA_963709015.1 uncultured Alphaproteobacteria bacterium
ACGCTGACACAATCAGCACGTCGCCGGCGGCGCAGGCTTTCAGCGCACGGGCCAGCCCGGTGCGCTTGCGCGCGGTGCCGGTAATCCTGTCGTCGAAGATTTTGGTGCATCCGGCGGCTCTTCAGCGCGGCGTGCTGAGGCGAGATTCTGGTCGTCGGTTGAGACGCGGGCATAGCCGAAAAGCATCCCGCTTTTTTGCGCCTGAATTATGCGACTTGCAAGCCGTTGATTTAGCTTGCTTCGGTTTTGGTCGCAAAAACCCTCCTCTTTGCGACTCTGCCAAAGGCTCGGCACTCTCGTCGTCGAAGGGAATTCCTGCTCTTGCCGATCTTACGAGCGTCCCCACCTACGGTAGTGGATAGTCGTCACCATAGAGGTTTGGGCAGAATGAGCGTGGCATTAACTGACACCCGGCAGAAGGGTGAGCGTAAGCGCGAAGAATGGTTAGCTGACATTGCAAAGCGGAGTGATGCTGAGGGCTGGACAATAGCTACTGCCCGCGCGAAGGTCCGCTCAGAAGTGGTCGAAGCCGAGAAGGTTGGAAACCTCAAAGATGAAGGGGCAATAGCCAACGTAATCCGTGACGGCGTGCTTGCTGCACACCCGAATGTCCGGGGCGATTTTAGTCGGTTAGTGACAATCCGCGATCAGTTGTGGAAGAAGGATCCGGATTATCTTCGTCGCACTCTTCATGGACCATCGCAAATACTTATCGAACTGATGCGACGGCAGAAGAATCCGAGCGAACAGCATCATGCCAGAAGCGCCGCGGACTTTCTCAGGTATCTGCGTGAGGAGCGCTTTACCTCCGCCGCCTAACCATCTTCGCCGAGGATCACCATGCCTAATGAATTTAGCTTCGAACCATCGCCGCCCCGTCACGACGGGATTGGCGATGTAGTTTATGATAAGATTACGAGAACGGCGAAACTGTATTTTCGTGGGCAGGTTTTTGACCTAGGCGGCCCGTTTGACAATTATAGGGCCGCACAAGTTGCAGGTAAGAACCGGCTACAGACACTTGCTGTAAGGAAATAATTTGCGTCATTTTCGGTTTGCTGCCGTTTCGACCCTGCTGCTTCTTTCTGCTTGTGCGCCACCACCGGCTAAGCCTGAGCAGGTGTGGTCAAAGCCCGGTGCATCTGAGGAGGAGTTCGAGGCGGTGCGTTATGCCTGCATGCGGGAAGCTGCAAGCCTCCCTGTGACAATGGCCAGTGTCAGTTATCCGAACTATGAGCTTGCTGGCGATTGCATAAAAGCTCACGGGTGGAAACTCGTGGACAAAACTCGTCTCCACTGAACCCGATGCGGTTCACTTAACGTCGGGTCACGCTGGATCAACATCTTGTGCTTGTTGCACGGCGGCGGGACGTTCGGCAAGTCGCATAGCGTGTATTATGTAAAGCAAATTCAAGTTGCCATTAGGCACATAATCCTATGTCAAAGTATATGTCGGACGGATGCTGCATTTTGACTTGGTTTTTGGGGTCTCCGGGCGGGCGGCGAATACTTGCCGGCCGGGGCTTTACTTGGCCGGTCGAAGCCTCGCCGGGCTACCATATATAGAAAACGGCTATCCCCAAAATCCGGGGACAGGTGGGCGGAAAACCCGGTGAGTGACGGCCGCCGCCGGGGCCTGCACCCGTCTGCTCAAGAATCGGGCAACGCTGCTAGGCGTAGGTCGAGACAGAGTTTCGGTAGCAGAGGGTCGCCCGTCGTCAACCCCGCTCGCCATGCTCGGCGCTCCTGCGCCTGTGCGTGGCTCCGCGCCGCGCTGCGGTCGCTGCGCGAGGGTTTGACGCCGCGCTCGCTCTCTGCTGCGCGGATCGCGTCGGGACGAAGGGCGTCCCGAGGAAATTCGACGGCTCGCCCCTGCCGGGCGGCGTCGAACAAAGGGCGGGGTTGAAAAGAGAGGGGGACAAGGGCACAAGGTTGAGGGATCGCGTGAAAGTCGGAGATGGCGGAGGTGGCAGAAGAAGCTGCCCAGCTCTTTGAAGAGGGTAGGGCTGCCTTGACGCGGGGCGATCACACGGCGGCGCGTGAAGCGTTTAGCAAAGCGGTGCCGCTCTACCAGCAGATCGGCGACAAGCTCGGCGCAGCTAACTGCTTCCACTGCCTTGGCGATATCGCGCTTTCTCACTTGCTGTCTGCGGGCGGCGCGCGTGGGCCGTGGACGCAGGCGGTTGCCGACGCCGCGCGCGATGCTTTTGCGCGGGCACGGACGCTCTACAGGCAGGTCGGCCAGGTACGCGACGAGGCCGGCTGCATCATAAGTCAAGGCGATGTCGAGGTTGCTTGTTCGAATGATGCCGCCGCGCGGAGGGCTTATATACGGGCGCGGACGCGCTATTGGCGGGCCTTGCACCTAAGCGGCGAAGCTGACTGTAGCTTCCGCCTTGGCGATATCGAGCTTCGTGATTCGAATGACGCCGACGCGCGGAAAGCTTTTGTACGGGCGCTGCGGCTTTATCAGGACCCGAAGGTCCGCGACGCGCTCAACGCGGCCAACTGCTACGCTCGCCTTGGCGATATCGAGCTTCGTGGTTCGGATCACGCGGCCGCGGTCGATGCCTACGAACAAGCGCTGCCGCTTTACCGGCAGGTAGGCGATAAGGAGGGTGAAGCCCGCTGCATCTCCAAGATCACCGATATAGAGGCGTCAGACCCACCGCCCCGGCAGGCAAGACGGCGGGCTCGGCCGCAACCCTCACGCCGCCGGGATCGAGGAATCGCGAAGCCTGCGCCGAAGCCCCAACCTGTTCTGCCGGTGGCGCAGATTATTCCTACGCCGCCGCCGCTGATCAAATCTTCTAGTGATCCGACAACCTTACAAGCGAGCGAGGATGATTCGGTAAATCGAGGTCGTTTACGGCGCGCGTGGGAACTTCTATCGGCACTGTTTGAACATGAACGTAATACAGAGGTTGACTTAGAACATGTTGCGGGAGATGCTTCAACTACCATGGTTAACGCGTCGGATATTGCCGATGCCGTGCCTCATTTGGCGGATGACGACTTAAGGAAAGTTCTGCGAGCGGCAACGGCAGAAGTCGAGAAGCGGGGAATGAAGGATTCCGCGTTGGGGGAGCCGCGTCTGCGTTGGTTGAAAGACCGCAAGCCAGGGGAGACGCCGGCGGAGTTCATTAAACGGGCCTATGCCAGCGAGCTGACGGCCGGTGAGTTGCACAAGGGCATCCTTCATCAAGAAGACCCGCCGTTGTACCGGGCGCTCTATAAATCAGGGAACCAGACGGATTTCGGTCTGCCGACAAAAGCGGAGTGGAATGATCGCCGGTTGGCGGAGGTCGGCGGGAAGCCGAAGCGTTCTGACAACGTACGATTGTATGACGTTGCGATGCAGCGTCGAATAGGTGGTATCCGGCGCGAGCCAGGATAAAGAGAACACGTCTTAGCAAAAAACTATTCCCATTGTCGCCGATCTGAGGCATTCTCGTGCTTGCTGCTGGTGCAGCTCGGCATGGGAGTTGCGAGCGCGTTGGCTTACGAGACAATTGAAAAGACAGAGGGGCGTCCAGGTCTGGTAGGGCGCGCGGCGCGCGGCGCTGCTGTTTGCGCCGCTGTTGCGCTGCTCTCGGGGTGCGCGGGATGGCCGTACGTCGGGGCGGTGCAGCCGCCGGAGATGCCGCCGATTGCTCAGCCTGCGCCGGCGCCGTGGCCGCCGATCATGGCGGAACCTGTGCCGCCCGAGCCTTCACTGGTGCCGCCGGCCGCGCCGCCTGAGCCTGCGCCGCCCGTCGCGCGGCCTGACACCAGCGGCAACGATGGTGATCCTGCATCGATGCTCCCTGTACCCCCCCGGCCACATCCCGGCGGGGACACGGCGGCCAATGGCTCGCCGCGAAATCCAACAACAGGTTTGCCGCCGGTGGGGCCTGCGCCGCCGCCGCCCACTCCGCCGGCCGGCGACGACGACGCGTGCGTGGGCGCTTGGCGGATTTGCCACTTTTTGTAGGGACGCGAACAACATGAAGTTTTCGGAAGAGGCGGGCGTGTGCGCGGCCCTCGTGTGGGTCGCGTGTTCCCGCAATCTGACTGACGAAGAAGGGCGCTGGCGTCCGATGGGGTGGGTGATCGTGATCGGCGGCGCGCTCGGCTGGTACGCGACGCCGTTCTTGATCGCGTCTCTCTGCCATCCCTCGGATGTGATCCGCTGTCAAGCGGCGCTGCTCGGGTTGCCGCAGCCGCATCTATTCACGGCGCAACAGCTCGTTTTGGGCTTTGTGGCGGCCGTGTTTGCGCTCGCGGCGCTGATTGTCGGTCAGCTCTGCGGCGCGGTTCTTTTCTACGGTCGGGCTTTTGTAAGAGGAGGACAGCATGGGTGACAACTTTGCGCGGTACTTGGCCGAGCTGCTCGTCGGGTACTCGCGCAATCTCTTCGATGAAAACGGGCGCTGGCGTCCGATGGGGTGGGTGATCGTGATCGGCGTGGCGCTCGGTTGGTCGCTGTTTCCGTTCGCGGTGCAAACCGTGTTTCACCCGGCTGATCTGCTGATGGCGCAGGCGCACCTCCAAGGGCTACATCCGCGTTCGTTCACCGCGGGCCAGCTCGCTTCGGGCTTCGTGCAGGCGGTCGTTGCTCTGCTGGTGCTGCTGGTGTTCCAGCTCGTCGGCACGGTGCTCTTTTACCGACGCGCGCGCTTGTACAACGCCGGGGCGGTCGCCGCGCCGGTGCTGTGGCCGCTTGCGGCCTTGTTAACCGGCGTTCTGGGCAATGCGATCTGGTTGATTGCCGGGCAGTTGGGTTTCCTGGGCTGCCTGATCGGCTTCTCGTCGGTGGTGCTGGCGGAAGTGAGTGAGTGGATTTGCGAGGGCCTCGGCCGCGACTTCGTATTCGGCCCGGCGCTCGCCGGTCAACATTCTTAATGTAAAGGAGAGAGGTCATGACGTTTGCGTTTGTTAACAACTGCCGCCGCGAAATGGCGCAACTGGCGGTTCCGGAATCGGTTGCCACTCTGGACTTGATCGAGGACTTTTTTCACAACGGCCTCAACTGGACGCGCGACACGTACAAGGCGGAGAACGGGGCGCGGTGCCTCGTGGGCGCGGCCAATTACGTGCGAGTGTCGCAAATCGACTGCGCGAAACATTGGCTGTTGCAGGCGATTAAGGAACGCGCGCCGCAGCTAAAGACAATCGAGGCGTACAACGATAGCCGTCGGTCTTACGAGGAAGTGGCCGGCGTGATCCGGCGCGCGAAACAGTTGGCGCAGCAAGCGCAGTTGCCCGCGCCTCGTCCGGTCGCGGCCTTGCCCGCCCCGGTCACCGGCAAAAATCTGCCGGCGGTGCGCGCCTCGTCGGCGTCGGTGCCTGCCGTGCGCGATGTGACGCCGCCCGCGCCGCAGCGGGTCGGGCGGTATCGGCCGGGTCTTACTGCCGGGGTTGCCGTTGCCGCCGGGTTTTCCGCTGCCGTTTTTGCGGCGCTTCTGGAAGAGTAAAAAAGCTGTGCCGGAGAATAGTCTCGGCCGGGCGATTGGGGAGCTGCTTTCGCTCCCCTTCGTTTTGTTGGGGAGCTTGTTTCGGCTGCTCGCCTGGCTGTGGCGGCTATCGAGCCGTTGGCGCGCGGTGCCGTTGCAGAACAAAAACCGGGTGCGGGTGGTCGGCGCAGTTGGGGCGCTGGTCGCCTGTATTGTTTTCGCGGCGCATGGGTTCCCGGTTTTCGGCGCTGAGCCGACGGCCGGGATCGCCGCGCTTGCGCTGCTTTATCTCGTGGTCGGGATCGTCGGCACGGTGCGCGCCGAACGTCTGACCTTTGACCTCATGGCAGTATTCTGGCGATGCGCCTTGGTGATCGGCTGCGTCGCCTTGCTGATCTACGCGAAGCTCGGGGCGCTGTGATGCTGGTCGATTTGCTATTTGCTGTGATCGCCGCCGCCGGCGTCGGGATCGTGCTGATTGTGCGCCAGCCGTCGAGCGCGGCGCTTCCTCATCCGTCTACGGTGGACGGGATGCCGATGGCGGGGCCTGCCTCGCCGGCCGCCGCGCACGCCGCGATCAATCGTACAAAAAGGTGAGCTGTGAGTAACCGCGACGATTTTCGCCAGCATCGCGACGCGCTGCGAGCGGGGACGGCGGCCGGCATCAACACGCCGCCGCGATTTCCTGCGCGGGCTGAGAACATCATTGGCGGCGGCAAGCCGAGCGGAATGTATTGCGGCCGCTACCGGAACCCTGACGGCTCGCCTGGCGCTGAAATCTGGCTGCCCTGGCTCGATCCGGTTTTGATCATTGGCCGCAACCGGGTCGGCAAGGATACCGGGCTGATCATTCCCAATGCGCTGATGTGCGAGGGCACCAGTCTGGTGTTTCAGGACACGCGCCTTGAGGCGGCGGCAATCGCGCTGCCCTATCGCAAGACCAAAGGGCCGGCGCTGGTTGGCAATCCGTTTAACGAGCTGGTCAATATCTATCCCGATCTGCGCAGCGACCGCGTGAACCTGTTAAAAGCGCGCGAGCTTGATCCCGATCACCCGCTTTGTTTCGAGCATGTCTGCGCGCTGGTCGAAGCGATGATCCCGGTCGAGGGCGACAACAACCCGTTTTTTCCGCTGTCGGCGCAAGCGCTGTGGGCGGGCCTGACTAAACCCGAGCTGAAAGCCGCAAAGCGCGAGGGGCGCGATCCGTCGCTGTTGGATATCAGGATGGCCGCGACCGAGGCGGAAGAATTTGACCCGAGCAATAGCGAAGACCCCGTTAAGGGCCTGCGCGCGACGATCCGCAAGCTGATCGGCGAAGGCGACGACCAGGTTAACAGTATGCTCGGCGGCTTTGCCGGCGAACAAAGCGACGGCATTCGCGACGTGATCGCAACCGCTGCCGCACACACCCGGTGGTGCCTTTCTAATGCAATCGTCGCTGACGAAAAAGACCCGCGCATTGACTTCGCCCGCCTCGGCGAAGTGCCAATGACCCTTTTCTATGGCGTGGCGCACAACATGGTGAAGCCGTTCGCACCGTATCTGCGCCTCTTCACGACGGCTTTACTGCGGCCTTTGTTCTCGCCGCACACAGTGCCGGTGCGCGTGTTCCTCAATGAGTTTGCCGCAATGGGCCGGGTGCCGGCGATTGAAAGCGCTATTGGGCTGGTCGCCGGCTGCTCGATCCAGTTGGTCTTTGTGGTGCAGAGCTTGGCGCAGCTCAAGGCGAACTATGGCGACAATTGGGAAACCTTCTTCGGGCAAGCCGGCGCGGTGATCCTGGTCGGAAGTCCGGGGGACGATTTCACGGCCGAGTACCTTGCGAAGCATAGCGGCGAGCTGACCATGCGTCAGCCCAATGTCGGGCTGAGCCTCAATCCCGGCGGTGTCGGGCTGTCGTCGGGGGAAGCCTACGGCCGCCGGCAATATTTGATGCCTCAAGACCTTCGGAAGATCAGGAAGGGCGAGGGCTTTATCTGGATCGCCGGGGAGAATGATCCGATCCCCGCGATTTTCCCGCCCTATTATGAAACCGAGCTGCGACACCGCGCGCGGCGCAATCCGTACTATCTCGGATAAGGCGATGCCGAGCCAACGCCACGAGCTGCAGGCGCGTGATCCCGGCGGCGGGGTGATCATGCTTTCCCCGCCGGGGTGCCGGGCGCACGATGAAACCGTGTTAGCGGCGCGGCCGGTGCGTCCGCCCGCGATGCTTTCGCCGGGTCGGTCGCCCGGCGGCTCCCCGAAATATCCGCGTCGCCCACAACGCGACATCGCGCCAGACCGAGCGAAGCGGCGGCGCGCTTCGGCTCCTTGCTCGGCGGCTGCGGTGAGGCTTTTTTTGCTTCCGCGCTAGGAGTGCCTCGCTCCCGCGCGGATCATCGCGACTGACCTCGGCCTCCGCCGCGCCCGCCGCCCTGCGAGCGTCCCGTCGTTTCCCGCCCGGCTCCTGATATGGGTCGGCCTGTCCATCGACTGTATTGCACCTGTTCGTCCTCGGTCTGCTCCCGCGAGCTGGCGGCTTCCTCGATGGCTTCCGCTGCCGGATCGGCGCTGCTGCTTCGGTCTTGCGGCTCGTCGTCGCCGCCCGATGCGCTGCTGGTCAATTCATCCTCGGCCGCTGTCGCGGCTGTCTGTGCGGCGTCGATGTCGGCCGCGCGGCGGTTCTGTAGGGCCTGCAACACGCTTTCGTCCAGCTCGTCGGCCTGGCGGGTCGGATCGTCAAGGATGCGCTGCACGCGCTCGGCGATCTCATCGAGCGTGAGCGGTTGGGCCTTATCCTGTTCGGGACGCGGCGCGGCGTCGAGCGCCACGATTTTGGTTTCGGCTTCCGTCTGGCGTGCCTTGGCCTGCTCCGCGAGGTCGAGCCATACTTGCTGCTGGTCGGGCGTTACGGCCTCGTTGCCGCGCTCGGCAAGGGTCGATTGCAAGCCGCGCGTGGTGCTGGCGACAAGGAACAGCAATTCATGGTCGGCGTCGGCCGGAAGGTCGAGCGCGACGGCGTTCCACGGATCGCGCTCGATGGCCTCGCGCGTCATTGCTGGTTGCGGCTCGTTGTCCTGCGTGACAGGCCGGGCGCGCGTCGGCCCGGCCTCGGCGGCTAGATCGCGCTCGGTCGCGCTCGCCGCTGCGGCCTGAAATTCGCGGCCGTAATTCTCGCGGAGCAATCCGCAGGCATATCCTAGGCTGCTGTGTGCGAGCCTCGTGTAACCATCCCAAATTTCCCGCTCGGCGGGGGTGTAACTTGCCTCGCGTTGCTCACGTGCGATATGGTGCAAGCTGACATAGGTTTCCGCGAGCTGATTTAAAAAGTCAGGGCTGGCGTTCGGGGCCGGCGGATACTTTAAGGCGTTCCACGGGTTCTCGCGGATTTCTTCGGGTCTTGCAAAATAATCTGTGTGCCGGCTTGGGTCGCGCGCCAATGCCGCTGTTGCGTCTTGAGCCCGCAATACAGCCTCGGCTTGCTGCTGTGCCAATTCGGGGTGAAAAAACGCCGATACGTCGGCGGTTTGCTCGGGCGGCAACCGTTCAAGCTGTTGCTGCGCTTCGGTTCGGCGCTCGGCGGCGGCTTCGTACCGCTCGCGGTAAAATTCGGCTCGCTCGGGTTCGACAACGGCGGCAACTCGGCCATAGGCAAAAGCCGTCTGCGCGCAGGTATCGGCGGCGCGCGCCGCCGTCCTGAGAAAAGCCCGGTCACCGTCCTGCGGCAAATCGAGGTCAACCGCTTTCCACGGGTTTTGCAGGATGCCCTCAAGCGTCATTTCCTCGCGCGTGTCATCCGGCTGCTGCGGCCTCGGCGGCTGGTCTACGGTTTCTTGAATCGCGTCGGGTGTCATCAAATCGACAATGGGCGCAGAACGGCGTTTCCGCCGTTCGTCGTCTATGCCCATATCTCCCGGCCCCATTGCGACTTGCTCCTTATGTTGATAGGGCCGCCGTTGCTCGCGGGCTGACGGCCAGGGGGGTTTCGGTTTCGGGCCATAGTCGCGAACAGGCGCGCCGCCCTCGGGGCCGCGCCGGCGCTGCTGATCCGGCGGCTGGCGGAAGCTCTCGCCGGCGAAGCGCTCCAGCATTTCGCGCGCGGTCATCGGCCGTACCGGGCCGATGTCCTGCCGGTGGTGGAACATCGAGGCCGCCCGCCGGTCGTCGGTGCGCGCCATTTGCCGGGCCAAGCTGCGTGATGTCGGCCGCCGTGTTGCGCGCGACGAACAGCTCGGCCTTGTCGCGGTGCCGGGTCAGCGCGACGTAGCTCGCCGCCGAGCGCCAGTGTTCCGAGTGATAGAGATAGGTTTGATCGAGGGTGCGGCCCTGCCCGCGATAGATCGTGCCGGCATAGCCGTGCCGGAATTGGTCGAAACTCGCCGGCGTCGAAATTGATCGTCTTCGGCTGCTTGCCGTCGAGCCTGACGGCGATATGCGTGCCGTCGATAGCCTCGATGGTGCCGGCCGCGCCGTTGATGATGCCGGCCTTCTTGTCGGTGCCGGTGAACTGGATGCGGTCGCCGGCCGCAAATTGCTGCCGGCCGTGCGCGGTCGTCGAGCATCGTGATCCTGCGCCCAGCTCGCCGCGCTCTTTGCGCACGGCGCGCAGCGCGGCATTGAGCTGGCTCACGTCGTCATTGGTGTAGGCGAACACAAAGCGGGTTTTGTCGGGCGTGGCGGCGCTGTCCTTCGCCCATTGCTCGACCAGCTCGGCGCGGGCCTCGCCCTGCGTGCGCGTCCAGTGGATGGCGCCCTTCTGCTCGATAGATGCCGAGCGCGTCGTGAAAATTGCCTTCGGCCATCATCTCGGCCGCGCGGCGCTCGTCGATCTTGTGCTGCCGCTTGACTTCGCGTCAGCGCGGCCGCGCCGTAGCGGTCTTTCAGCGCGCCGAACATGCCGCCGCGGTCGATGCTCGAAAGCTGGCGGTCGTCGCCGACAAGGATCAGTTTCGCGCCGGCGTCGTGCGCGTGCGCCGTCACCATCGCCATAAGCTTGGTGTCGAGCATCGCCGCCTCGTCCACGATGACGGCGGTTTGGCGTCCCAGCTGCGTGCGGCCGTTGTTGAGCGCGAACAGCTCGCTATGCACGGTCGCGGCGCGGCCGAAACCGTCGCCCTTCATGTCCTGCGCGACGGCGTTGGTCGGGGCCAGGCCGATCACGCGATAGCCCGCTGCCTCGTAGGCTTCGCGGATCGCGGCGATCGTGTAGCTTTTGCCGGTGCCGGCCTGGCCGTCGATGATCGCCAGCCCTTCGGCGCCGGTCGCGTGGCGGAACGCGCGCGCCTGCTCGCGGGTGATCCCGTCGAATTTCTCGCTGCCGATGATCTGACCGCGTTGCTTGTCGTCGATCTGAAACGCCGTGCGTGCCGCCAAGCCTTCGGCGGCGCGCATCACGTGCTGCTCGGCTTCGAGGACGGTGCGCGTGGTGTAGCGCGTCGTCGGGCCGCCCGGCCGGTCGGACAAATGCACGATGTCGGCATGATCCAGAATCTCGTCGGCGAACTGCGCGCGCGCCAGCTCGCCCCTGATTTCCTTCGCAAGTGCGTGCTCGAGCTGCGCCGGCGTGAAGGTGGATCGCTGCTTGGTCAAAGCCTCGAGCACGCCGCCGGCGTCGCGCTCGGCGATCGCGTCGCGCAATTCGTTCGCGGTTTCGCGCCGGGTCGAGATGATGCCGCCGTGATCCCGCTCGAAATCGCTGCGCCCATGCCGAAAGCTTGCGCCGGCTCGCGGCCAGGTCGTAGGCGCGGCCGGTCGCGGGATTGATGTTCGAGGCGACGATGTGGACGTGCGCATAATCCTCGTCATCATGGGCGACAAAGAGGGCCTTAGCGTTGCCCATGCCGAGCGCCTTCAAGCGCGTCGCGCGCGGCTTCTTCCATCTGCTCGCGCGTCGGCTGCTCGCCCGGCCGCCAGGCGAGCAGACAGGTGCACGCAATCCTGCTCGCGCGCTGGCCGCTTGTCTGATTGAGCGCGTCAAATTCCATGATCCGCCGGGCAAGCTCGGCGTCGGCCTCGGTCTGGATCTTGAAGCCAAAGCCGGTGCCGCCGATCCATGCCACGCGGCTGCTGCCGTCGAGCGGATCGGGTTTCAGCTCGCCGGTCTTCGGGTCGCGCCCTTCGCCGAGCACATAGCGGACCGCGCCGGTAACGCCTTTGCCGACATTGATCCGGGGATTCATGGCCGGCTTCCGGCTCCCCACGGGCACGATGCGGCGGCGGCCGTGGTGCCGTCGAGCGCGCCGCAAAACATGCACTTGAACAGGTGCCGCGCCGGCGGCTGCTCCCATTCCTCGGCGTCGTAGAACGCCCGATCAATCGGGTTCATCGCGTGCGTCGCGTGCGACGCGAGGTCGATCAGGTTGCCTTGCTTATCGCGGCCGGTCTTGGTCATAGGTCGAGAACTCGGCCGACGGCGGCGATGTGGCGGGCCTCGCCCTTCTCGAACGTCGCCAGCGCTTCGCGCAGCTCGCCCCAATCGCGCAATTCGCCCGTGGTGTTCAGGTGCCGGGCGATCTGGTTCAGGTTGTTGCCGATAGCGCTCAGCTCGAAGGCGGCGGCGTCAAGCGCCTGCATGATCGCCTTGGCCTCGGGGTTGCGCCGCGTCGCCGCGACCACGGCCGCCGCCCGCCGGAACAACAGCTCGCGGGCAAAGGCGCTCAAGGTCGGTGCGCCCTGCCCCATCGCTGCGGCTTCAAGCTCGTCGCGTTCGCTCGGCGTGAGCTGCAACGTCATTTTGACGGTGCGCTTTTCGCCGGCATAGGTGCGCTCATAGCGGGCCATTTCTGGCGGCTCCCCGCAGGGGCGAGAGGAAAATTACCCGGTAATTAGCCATCTCGCTGCTGTCGTCGTTTGTCTCAGCGTAT
>CAVPUU010000038.1:0-10707 GCA_963709015.1 uncultured Alphaproteobacteria bacterium
CCGCCAGCATGCCGAGCTCGCTCAGCGAATAGACTGGCTCGGGCAGCGGCTTTGCCCCCGTCGCCGCCGCGAACACAACGTCGCCGTCGAGCGGAGTGTGAACCGGATAGATCGCGCGCGACAGGCCGCTCTGCGCCATCACGGCGAGACGTTTGGCCTGCGCCTTCGTGAGCTTGGCGTCGGTCGCCACCACCGCGAGCGTCGTGTTCTCGCGCGGCGCACCCTTGCTGCGGAATGCCAACGCATCGGCCGGGAATGCGGCGGGCCAGCCCCGCCCGCCGAACTCCTTGTCGTGTTCAAAGGGCGCCGCCCAGAAGTGCGGCCCGTTGCCGACCGTCACGCTGCCGGCGGCATTCGCGGCAACGACGGCGCCGACCATCAGCCCGTCGCGCGTCTGCGCCGAGGCCGAACCGATGCCGCCCTTGACGTTGACGGTGGTGGCGCCGGCGCCGGCGCCGACGCTGCCGAGCGCAAATTCAGCGCCCGCGGTCTTTGCCGCGTCATAACCGAACTCGCGGTACGGCGGATAGCGGCCCCAGTCCTTGTTCCCGCCCGAGAGCAGATCGAACAAAATCGCCGCCGGCACGATCGGCACTTGCGCTTCACGCACTTTGAAGCCGCGGCCTTGCTCGCGCAAGTAAGCCTGTGTACCCGAGGCGGCGTCGAGGCCGAAGGCCGAGCCGCCCGAAAGTACAATCGCATCGATGCCTTCGACCGTCTGCGCCGGATCGAGCAAGGCGGTCTCGCGCGTGCCCGGCCCGCCGCCGCGCACGTCCACGCTCGCCACTACGGGAGCGTCGAAAACGATTACGGTCGTGCCGGAGCCGAGCTTGGCGTCGCCGGCATGGCCCACCCGCAGGCCGGGAACATCGGTAATGAGATTGCGCAATGCCATGAGGGCTCCTAATCCGAAGTCTATCACGGCGGATCACTTCAAAGTCAGGACCAAAGCAGCCGGCTTGCCATCGCCACAATTGCCGGGGCATCTAGGACGCCATGCATGCCGATGTCACCATCCTGGCCGCGCTGATCGCCGGCCTGGTCAGTTTTCTCTCCCCCTGCGTCCTGCCTTTGGTGCCGCCTTATCTCGTCTACATGGCGGGCACCTCGCTGGAGCGCTTGGCAGACCACGAGACGGAGCCGCGGGTAAGACGCGAAACCGTGCTGGCAGCTGTGCTGTTCGTGCTTGGCTTCTCGACCGTGTTCGTGGCGCTTGGCGCCAGTGCCAGCGCGATCGGCTCGCTGATACGTGCCTATTCGGGGCCGCTGGCGACCATCGCAGGCGTCGTCATCATCGTCATGGGTCTGCACTTCCTGGGTATGACGCCGATCGCATTTCTGATGCGCGAGAAGCGCGTCGCGGTGGCAAAGCCCGTCGGCTTGTGGGGCGCCTATGTGATCGGCTTGGCTTTCGCCTTCGGCTGGACGCCATGCATCGGGCCAATCCTGGCCGCCATCCTGGCCGTGGCGGCTTCCGAGCAGACCGTGGCCAAGGGCGCGGGCCTGCTCGCCGTCTATTCGCTGGGCCTCGGCATTCCGTTCGTCGTCGCGGCTTTCGCGATCGAGCCATTCGCGGCCTTCCTGGCGCGCTTCAAGCACCACCTGCACCGCGTCGAGCAGGCGATGGGCGCGCTGCTGGTGCTTACCGGCATCGTCTTCCTCACCGGCAGCATCAACACCATGAGCGTGTGGCTGCTCGAGACGTTCCCGGTCTTGGGCAAGATCGGCTGACCGCGCAGAAATCGGGTGCATGAATCGGGTGGCCCGGCGCGGATGCCGGGCTTAGGTCTATGGGCAGTCAAACGGAGACACGCCCATGGACTTTCGCCTGCGCGGCCTGCCGCACGAACTCTTTGTTGCCTTGTTCGCAATGACGGACGACGAGTTGAGACGCCACGGCAGCGAGCGCCGCGTCGCGACCGAGACTTCGATTTTTCCCTGCCGTGTCAGCCTGACCGACGCCGCGCCCGGCGAGGAGGTGGTGCTGACGAACTTCGCTCATGTGCCCGAGGCCGAAACACCCGGGCGGCGCGCGAGACCTTCGATCGCCTTAACGAGGTGCCTGACACCATGCTCGAACGCCCGCTGTCGCTGCGCGCCTATGATGCCCAGAACATGATCGTGGATGCGCGCATCGCCCAGGGCCGCGATGTGCCGGCCGCCGTCAGGGCTCAGTTCTCGTCCGCGCAGGCCGCCTATGTCCACGCCCATCACGCGGCCTATGGCTGCTATCAGTTTCGGATCGACCGCGTGTGAAAGAGCGGCCTCGCGCCGGCCTTGCGCTCCCGTTGCAAATGAAAAGCCCGCCGTGACGGCGGGCTTTCCGATTCAGATTTTAGCACGGCTCACTTCATCTTCGAGCAGTCCGAGTTCGGGCACTCGGCGTAAGTGACCTTGCCATTGGCGTCCTTCTTCCAGATGTACACGACGTAGTCGAGCTTGGTGAGATCGCCCTTCTTGTCGTAGGAAATGTCGCCGAGCACGGTCTTGAACTTCATGCCTGAATGCATCTTCTCGGCTACTTTCTTGGGGTCGAGCGACTTGGCGGCTTCCGCCGCCTGCTTGATGATCTGCACGCCGGCGTAGCTGTAGAGCGTGTAGGCTTCCGGCTCGAATTTCTTGGCGCGGAATTTCGCGACCGCCTCCTTGGCCGCTGGATTGTTGCGCGGGTCGGGCCCATACGTCATCAGCGTGCCTTCCACCCCCGGGCCGCCGACCGAGGCGAATTCGTCCGAGGTGATGCCGTCGCCGCCCATCATCGGCGCTTTGACGCCCTGATCGCGCATTTGCCGCACGATCAGGCCGCCTTCGGTGTACAAGCCGCCGAAATAAACCAGATCGGCGCCCGATTGCTTGATCTTGGAGACCAGCGCCGAATAGTCCTTCTCGCCGGTGTTGACGCCTTCGTAGAGCACTTCCTTCATGCCGCCTTTGTTAATCGCTTTCTTCGTCTCGTCGGCGAGACCCTTGCCGTAGGTCGTCTTGTCGTGGACGACGGCGATCTTCTTGCCCTTGAAGTGCTTGAGGATGTAGTTGCCGGCGACCAGGCCCTGCTGATCGTCGCGCCCGCAAGTGCGGAAGATGTTCCACATCTTGCGCTCGGTGACGGTCGGATTGGTGGATGCCGGCGTGATCTCCAGAATGCCGTTTTCCTGATAAACCTCCGACGACGGGATAGTAACGCCGGAATTATAGTCGCCGATCACGAATTTGATGCCGTCGCCGGCAAACTTGTTGGCGACCGAGACGCCTTGCTTCGGATCGGAGACATCGTCGCCGTATTCAACCGTGATCTTCTGGCCGAGGATGCCGCCGGTCTTGTTGATGTCTTCGGCGGCTTGTTCGACGCCGTTCTTCATCTGCGCGCCGGTGGCAGCGCTCGGGCCGGTAATCGGGCCGGCCATGCCGAATTTGACTTGGGCGCTGGCGGTGCCCGCCAACGAAATCGCGAAACCCAGCGCCAATCCGAAGACTGTGCCGAGCGTGGAGATGCTTTTCATCGACGTTCCCCTTGATTGAAACCAGCAGTTTCGATCTCGGCCAATGCTACGTCAGCGCGCCTTTTGGCGCCAGCGCAGAGTGCCATTTGGCGTATAGAGCCAGCGATACTGGGTGACCATTTGTGCGGCACGGGCGGCGCGGAAACCGAGCAGGGCGAAGGTCAAGCACACCGCGCTATCCACCAAATAATAGTGCAGAGACAACAATGTGCCGCCGAATAGGGCGTAATGAATGAAGCGCACCGCGCAGCCCAGGATGAAGCTGTAGGCGATCACCTGTCCCCATGGCCGCCAGGTGGCGGCAATGGCGCGGCCGGCCAGCCACGCCGCGCCGCCGCCCAGAATGATGGTGACCAGGACGAAGACGCCGAACGAGCCTTCTTCATAGAGGAATTCGGGGATCGAAATATAAGTCGCGATATGCATCAAGGCTCCGCCTGTTGCCGGCCGCCTTCAAGATAGGCCGATTTGATCTCGGGCCGTTCCAGGAGCTCGCGCCCAGTGCCGCTGAGCGTGATCAGCCCGTTGACCATGACGTAGCCGCGATGGGCCAACTTGAGCGCATGAAAGGCGTTCTGCTCGACCAGGAATACCGTGAGCCCGTCCTGCGCGTTGAGCATTTTGATGGCGTCGAAAATCTGCCGCACGATCAGCGGCGCGAGACCGAGCGAAGGCTCGTCGAGCAACAACAACCGCGGCCGCGCCATCAGCGCGCGCGCGATCGCCAGCATCTGCTGTTCGCCGCCCGACAGCGTGCCGCCGCGTTGGTGCAGGCGTTGCTTCAGGCGCGGGAACAAGGCTAATACGCGTTCGAGATCGTGCTCGAACGTGGACGGCACGGCGGTCGTCGCGCCCATTTGCAGATTTTCCAGGACCGTCATGCGCGAGAAGATGCGGCGGCCTTCCGGCGCCTGCGCCAGATTGAGACGCGCGATCTCGTGGGTCGGCATCTGCGTAATATCTTGGCCGGCGAACGAAATCGTGCCTTCGCGCGCGCGCGGATTGCCGCAGATGGTCATCATCAGCGTCGACTTGCCGGCACCGTTGGCGCCAATCAGCGTTACGATCTCACCCTCGTTGACGTCGAGATCGACGCCCTTGAGCGCCATTACACGGCCGTAGAAAGTCTTCACCCCACGCACGGAGAGGAGCCGGGAGGTCATAGCCCGACCTCCGCCTCGACCTTGGCCAGGTCTTCGTCGGCGACGCCGAGATAGGCCGCGATCACCTTCGGGTCATTGCGCACTGCCTCGGGTTCGCCGTCGGCGATCTTTACGCCATAGTCGAGCACGACCACGTGGTCGGAAATTTCCATCACCACCGACATGTCGTGCTCGATCAGCAAAATCGAAATCGCATGTTCATCGCGGATCGCGAGCAGAAGCTCGTTGAGCCCGGCGCTCTCGCGCGGATTAAGGCCGGCCGCGGGCTCGTCGAGGCAAAGCAGCAGCGGATCGGTGCACATGGCGCGCGCGATTTCGAGGCGGCGTTGCGCGCCGTAGGGCAGGTCGCCGGCCGGGTCGTCGGCGCGCGCCAGCATGCCGACGCGTTCGAGCCAGTCGCGCGCCTTTTCGACCGCCGCGCGTTCAGCGGCTCCATAAGAGGGGAAGCCGAGAATTCCGAGCAGCGTGTAGCCCGACGCGAGCATCAGCCGGTTGTGCTGGGCGACCAGCAGGTTTTCCAGCACGGTCATGCCCGGAAACAAGCGGATATTCTGGAAGGTGCGGGCCACGCGCGCCTGCTGGGTGACGAGATACTCCGGCATGCGCTCAAGCTGGTAGAGCGTGCCATGTGCGCGCGCGAGGCGGCGCTTGCCGCTGTCAGTCAGCTTTTCCAGTTCGCTCCACACCGACGCATCGCCGTGGCGGAGCCCGATGCGGCCTTCGCTCGGCTTGTAAAATCCGGTGATGCAATTAAACACGGTGGTCTTGCCGGCGCCGTTCGGCCCGATCAGCGCGGTGATCTTGCCCTGGCGCGCCGCGAACGACAGGTCGTCAACCGCGATCAGTCCGCCGAAGCGCATGGTCAGGTGCTCGACATCGAGCAGAATGTCGCCGGCGCTGGCCATCAGCCGTGACCTTCCCCGATCAAGTCGGCGGAAATGCTCTTGCGCTCTTTCAGGAACACCGATGGCTCACGCGTCGAAATCAGCCCGCGCGGCCGCCAGATCATGATCAGCACCATGGCGAAGCCGAACAGCAACATGCGGTATTGGGTTGGGTCGAAGGTGGGACCGAAAATATCTTTGAGGAAATCTAGATCGCGCATGATCTCGGTGCCGCCGATCATGACGATCGCGGCGATGGCGACGCCGATTTGGCTGCCCATGCCGCCGAGCACCACGATCGACAGGATGGTGGCCGATTCCAGGAAGGTGAAGGATTCCGGCGAGATGAAACCTTGCCGCGTGGCGAAGAACGAGCCGGCGAAGCCCGCGAACATCGCGCCCATGGCGAAGGCGGTGAGCTTGGTGTTGGTGGTATTGATACCGAGCGAGCGGCAGGCGATCTCGTCCTCGCGCAGCGCTTCCCAGGCGCGGCCGACCGGCAGCCGGCGCAGCCTTATGGTGACGAAGGCGGTGAGCAACGCCAGCGCCAGGATGATGTAATAGAGAAAGATGACGCGGTAGATCGGCGAGAATTCCAGCCCGAATACGGCGGCGAAACCGTTATCGTCGGCGTTGAACGGAATACCGAAAAAGGTCGGGCGTGGGATGCCGGTGATGCCGGCATAGCCGTTGGTGAGATCCACCCAGTTGATCAAAATGATGCGAATGATTTCGCCGAAGGCGAGCGTGACGATGGCGAGATAGTCGCCGCGTAGGCGCAGCACCGGGAACCCGAGCAGGATGCCCCAGAACGAGGATAGAATGCCGGCGAGCGGCAGCAGGATCCAGAACGCCAAGCCGAAGGTTTTGGCGAGCAGTGCATAGGAATAGGCGCCGACCGCGTAGAACGCGACATAGCCGAGGTCGAGCAGGCCCGCGAGGCCCACCACGATATTGAGGCCCCAGCCAAGCATCACGTAGATCAGAATCTGGACGCCAAAATTGTCGATCCACTTCAACGCGCCGCCAAAGCCATTGATGGCGATAACGAGCGGCGGATAGACAATGACAAAGCCGATGGCGAAGGGGACAAACCATCGGCGACGATCCGCGCGTGTGGCTGACGGCGCAGCGACTGGCCGTTGCCTGCGCTGGGTGAGATAGGGCGCAACGGCAATAGAAAAAACGAAGCGGGCAATCGTGACAAAGGCAACGAGGCCGAACAACAGCGGCCAGCGTGTATTCAGAATGAGATTATTGTGGAAGTCGGTGACGGTCTGAAAGCCGATCAGCGGCAGGAACAAGCCGAAGGCGAGCAGGGCGGTGAGGCCGGCATCGCGCAGTGCGCGGGCCGGATCGACGCGCTTGTCTGGCGCGCCGCCGCCCATCTTATACCTTCTCGACGTCCGGCCGGCCGAACAGGCCTTGCGGCAGGAAGATCAAGGTGATGGCCAACACCGAAAAGGCGGCGACGTCCTTGTAGTCGATGGAAAAATAGGCCGACCACATGGTCTCAATCAGCCCAATCAACAGGCCGCCAATCACGGCGCCCGGCAGCGAACCGATGCCGCCCAGCACCGCGGCGGTAAACGCTTTCACGCCCGGCACGAACCCGTCGGAGAAGCTCACCACGCCGTAATACATCAGGTACATAGTGCCGGCGACAGCGGCGAGCGCCGCGGCGATCACGAATGTCATTGAAATCGTCTGATCGACATTGACACCGACCAGCGCCGCCATCTTCTGGTCCTGCTCGCAGGCGCGTTGCGCGCGGCCTAGCTTGGTCTTGGCCACCAGATACCAGAATGCCGCTAGCAGTACCGCGGTGACGCCCCAGATGATGAGCTGCTTATAGGATAGCGTGACCGGGAAATCGTTCTGGTTGAACAACACGAATTCGCCCTGCACCATGGGCGGGATCGGCTTATTGCGCGGACCCTGGCTGACTTGCACGAAGTTGGACAGGAAAATCGACATGCCGATCGCCGAGATCAAGGGCGCCAACCGGAACGAGCCGCGCAACGGACGATAGGCAACGCGCTCAATCACCCAGTTGATCAGCGAAGTGAACAACATGGCGACGATCAGCACGATAAACAGCGCTAGCGCGATCGAAGTGAGGCCCAGCCAGGTGGTGAGGATCAAAAAAGCGATCAGCGCGATGAAAGCCGAGACCATGAAAACGTCGCCATGGGCGAAGTTCACCATGCCGATGATGCCGAACACCATGGTGTAGCCGATGGCGATCAGGCCGTAGATCGAGCCGAGAGTGATGCCGTTGATGAGCTGCTGGAGGAAGACTTCCATGCGTGGCGCTCAAGCCTTTCGGTGGCCGCCCGGCCGACGGCCATTGCTTCGATTCTACAAGGCTTAACAGGGCGTGGCGGGAGCGGCAACGCTCGCCGCAGGATGTGTTATTAAGTCGGGTCGCCGCAACGGAGGCTAACGGAAAGCCGCATGTCCCCCAGCGTCGAAATCGCCGTCCGGGTCGGCAGCTCTGCCGCGGTTTTTGCCGGCATGGCGCTGTGGGAAACGTTTGCGCCGCGCCGCCGTTTGACGCTCGGCCGGCGGCCGCGTTGGCCGGGCAATCTCGGCATCCTGGCCACCGACATTATCGCGGTGCGGCTTTTGGTGCCGACCGCCGCGGTCGGCGTGGCGCTGATCGCGGCCGCGCATGGGTGGGGGCTGTTCCGCCTGCTGGCGCTGCCGGCTTGGGCGGCGATCCCGATCAGCGTGATCGCGCTCGATCTGGTGATCTACATCCAGCATGTCGTCTTCCATCACGTGCCGGTGCTCTGGCGCATCCATCGTATGCACCATGCGGATCTCGATATCGACGTGACTACCGGCGTACGTTTCCATCCGTTGGAAATTCTGCTGTCGCTGGCGATCAAGATGGCGGCAGTGCTGGCGCTCGGCGTGCCGGCACTTGCCGTTCTTATCTTCGAGGTGCTGCTCAACGCCACCTCGATCTTCAACCACGGCAATGTGGCGCTGCCAGCGCGGGTCGAGCCGATCGCGCGCTGGATCGTGGTGACCCCGCAGATGCACCAGGTGCATCACTCGATCGAGCGCGCAGAAACCGACAGTAATTTCGGATTTAATCTGCCGTGGTGGGATCGCCTCTTCGGCACGTATCGCGCCAAAGCGGCGGCCGGTGAGGAGCGGATGACGATCGGTCTGCCGATGTTTCGCAACGCCGCCGAGTTACAGATAGTACGTCTTTTGACACAGCCCTTCCGAAAAGCGGACTAATGCAGTCCGCCAAAGATCCAGATCAGCACAAGGATTGGAAGCGGAATCCCCAGCAGCCAAAGCAACAGATAGCGTCCCATGATGCGTCCTCAGTCGTGTCGATGTAAAAAGGAACTCCCGCATGCGCGCCGGGTTCCCGACGGCGCCGCTATCGGCGACGATAGGAACTCATTTGACGATTGCGAGTTGTCTCAATGTTCAGGCGGGGAGCGTCGAAAGACCAACGTTGGAAGGAATTAGAATGAGCCAAAATCAAAATCCCAATCAGAACCCCGGCCAGCAGCAGCAGGGCAATCAGCCGGGCCAGCAGGGCGGTCAGCAGCAAGGTGGTGGGCAACAGAAGCCCGGCCAGCAGCAGCAACAGCAGCCGAAGCCCGGTCAGGGTCAGCAAGGCCAGCAGGATCGCTAACGCACTGCAACAAGATGATCGGAAGCCCCGCCCACAGGCGGGGCTTTTCGTTTGAGCGCGGCGCGACTGCGTTGGCGCGGGTAGGCTGCCTCGCATATGCTCAGGCCTGCCATGGCTTCGTCCACGCTCCCGCTGTTTCATTTGTACGGCGATCCGCCGGACGATTCCGCTTTCGACTTCATTCACATCGAGACCATTGCATCGCGGTCGTCGATCCATGACTGGACGATCCGCGCGCACCGCCATCGTAACCTTTTCCAGATTTTGTTGATCGAAAGGGGCGGCGGCGAGATGAATTTTGAGACCGCGACGGTGTCGTTCTCGGCGCCCGCTGCGATCCTTGTGCCGGCGACCACGGCGCATGGCTTCCGCTTCACCCCGCAGGTTACCGACGGATGGGTGGTAAGTTTCACCGAGGACGTCACCGACGCGCTCGGCGACCAATCCGGCCAAGCATTGGCACGCCTCAAGGCGCTGGCGGCCGATCCGCTGGTGCCGCTGGCGGGCGCGGCCGAAATCAAGCGTCTCGCTGCGTTGTGCACGGACCTCAATGAAGAAGCCTCATTGGCGCGCGAAGGCTATCGTCTTGCCATGCGCGGGCTGCTTGCACTAATCGCTATTGAGGTGGTGCGGCTAGCAGTCAGCCGTGCGCGCTCAGGCGCCGTAACGCTCACGCGTGCCGACGCGCGCGTCGAGGAATTGCGCCGGCTGCTGGACGAGCATTTCCGCAAAGAGCGGCTGATCAGTTTTTATGCCGGGAAATTGGCGATGACCGCAGACCGGCTCAACGACCACGTCAAGCGCGCGACCGGCGTGACGGCAGGTCATCTGATCCGCCAGCGTGTGCTGACCGAAGCCAAGCGCCAACTTGTGTTCACCAACCAGCCAATCCACGAGATTTCCTACGATCTGGCGTTTTCCGATCCCTCGCACTTCACGCGATTTTTCCGCAAGCAGACTGGCATGACGCCGCAGGCGTTTCGCGAGGGGCGGGGCGGCTGATCAGGCTTTTGCTTGCAGCGAGTTATTCCGAATAAATGCAAACGCGATAACCGCGCCGAATAGTTCGACCGCGGCACCGCCGCCCATGGCCGCACGCAACCCAGATAAAAAGTCTGCTCCCATCGCCGCGTCTTGCCCGGCAGGCGGCAAAGACAGTGCCCAGGATCGCGACGCCGAGCGTGGCGCCAACCATGCGCGAGGTATTGACCACGCCGGACGCCGTGCCGGAACGCTTCGGCGGCAGTGCCGCCACTGCGACGCCGTTGACCGGGGCGGTATTGAGCCCGAGGCCGATGCCGACGACGACCAGCGCCAATTCGATCAGAACGAGGGTGGTCGTATCGCCGATGAAGGCCAGCAGCAGCGCGCCGATGCCCATGCACGCCATCCCGGCCGTCATGACAACGCGTGGCCCGACCCGGTTGTTTAGATGGCCGCCAAGTTGCGAGACGATGACGAAGCTCACCAACATCGGTAGCAGTTCGAGCCCCGCC
>CAVPUU010000039.1:0-18524 GCA_963709015.1 uncultured Alphaproteobacteria bacterium
TGTTATGTTTATTGTCTCGCCTTCGTTAGACTACGTATTGCTAGTACAATGCTGAGCTTGCGGAGTACAAGAAAACAGAGAATCACAGGAAGTACATGGAATACTTTGAATGAATTTAAAAATAAGCAGGCGGGTGTGCAGCATGGTATGCATTCTGAATTGCATCCCTTACCTTGTAATCCTCATGCACTACGGAATTCTGATTTTCCCCAGTCGCCACAGACGTATCTAAGCGCCCAAAGCTCACTCCTCCTGTTCCTCTGTTTAACATCACAGTATTCGACCGACTAGGTGGAGATTGTCTTGCTAGGGATGATTGAAACCAGGAACTCCAAGCGGAGAACTTAATTGCGTCCACCACAAACACGCAACTTTGTTCATGGGGACATCTCTTGGACCCTACAACGCGGGTGGTTGGCTCGACTGGCATCTGTATAATACGTCAACTGCGGGCACAGAGTTAGTAATTCAATACCATTTTTTACCTTAAGGATGACAATCTTGCGAATGCGGAAAGTCTGTTTCGGAATAAGGTGAGTGGATATTGAGTTAAGAAAAGAGAAGGAGGGTCCAAAAACTAAACTCGGGAGTCTTGATACTTGACTATATGGACCGATGCGAAAATTATGCATGGGACAGTAAACAACCCCCTGCACATATATGACTGGAAAAACTTTGCAAATCCGATGCGAAGGGGGTTTGCGACAGTCTGAAGTTTTCTGACGGGACCCCCAATTTTGGGGTCATTGAGGAAGTAATGGAGCAGGGGAGTCTGAGGCTGATATAGTAGGAGGCAGAGAAAGAATAGCTACCTTGTAGAAGACAATATTTGTAAATTTGCTTGTGGCTAGCGGAAGTCTCCGGCTATACTTGGTAGAATTGAGTAGAGTAAGGTACTTAAGTGGGTGGGGATATAAGAAGAATGAAGACAACTCACTAGAAACCTTTGATGTTTGACTACAAATGTAATCCCGTTTTTTGAAATCAAGACTTTCTGGTTTTCTACTCGTAACGGAAATCTAGCTCAATCCCATTTTAAGGCTTTCATACACAGAACCCCTTATTCATTTCGTGTCCGCAGCGACCTCCCATTCAAGATTCTTCTTGATAATCATGCGCTTGCTATCGCCGCTCCCAACACTAGCTGCATCTGTCGTCTTCGGCGGCACTCCGTCTGACCATATGCGGAACTTGTACTCGTCACCCTTGCCCTTGGGCCTCAAGCTCGTCATCTGAAAGGAGCCAGACTGATTTCCACTCGTCTCGTTGCGGTAGCTGGATCCGTATCCACCGTACCCATTCGCTTGCGGCCCACCATAGTTGGTCGAGAGGTTCATGATGAAGGGTCGGAGACGCGGGATCGTGGCTGCGATGATGGAGTATGCGAGCTCTGTTTGTGTCCAGGCGATGTACTTGGCTTGAAGGAGAGTTGGGTTGGTGGGTAAGCCGTTAGCATCGAAGTTAGCTAGACGGCAGGCAATGGCGATAATCAAGCTGCGTAGAATGTTAGTGCATGGATTGGGTACGGGTGTACAACGACGTACGGGAGACGCATGCTGAAAGCAAAGACCACTGTTACCTTCATGCCGAGAGCGGCTTGGAGGTCCCAGACGATGTAGATGCTCATGACAACCAGTGCGAGCTCAAAGAAGATATCAAAGGCGGAAATGACCTGCCATCGCAGGAACTGCATGAGGGTCAGCTTGCAATTCTCCAGACGGACGGGAGGTATAGGCTGTTACAGCTCCCTGGCAGGTTTCCTGAATCAAGATCCACGGGTGCGAAAGATTGCATTGCAGCGCGACAGCAAATGTTGATGCCACCGTCCATGCAGCTATCAGAACAATGATCACATGTAAGAAGCGCCCGTGTTCCTTTTTTCGGAGTCAAGTGCAACAGTAGGAAGGCGACTGAAATCTTGGAGAGGCCGAGAGAGATGACGAAGAACAGGATGCTGACATAGTACATCTGTGGCAGGGTTAATGGCGGTGCGGTATCGTGGGGAGCCTTACAGAACATTACCTGCTGTACCTTGATAAGATTTTTGTCTGATAGAAGCTCAATTGATTTCCCTAGGCCGTAGGAACACGCGCTGAGGATGATGGCAGACTGGATACTCGCGAGTATCTGTAGTTTAATTAGTCGTGGAAGTGCGGGCAGGGCAGACCCCCAGCTCACGGATTGGCACGCACTGTTGAGGAAGCGAGACAGGCTTCGTCGAGCCCGACTCTGACACTGGTTGTTCGCCGAATGAACAGGTTTATAAGGCTGAAGAGCAAAATACACGATAGACACAATGTTGCTGCGATGATGATCCATGCCGAGTGATCGGTTTCCGTCACCACGGCAAAAGGAGGGTATTGCCCCGCGGGGACAGCGAAGGAGGACATGATTCTATCTCAAATAGCCAGTTACACCTTGGAATATAGGTGGTAGGAGGGAAGCACAGCTCTCTTTGAAAAGGGGGCTTTATGACGATATATGTTACTTCAAGGGGCAGGCCCAGGTATAAGTTGATATGCACGGGGATCAAGGCACGAATCACCCAACCCATTGGATATTTTCCAATCCTGAGTTGCCAAAAATACACCTTGCAGGTGTGATATATATCCTTGTCTACTTTAAGGCCCGACTCTATGGTGTGCAATATTGAGTCCATTTACAGTACATCTAGATTTCGTGGGGGCAGGGGTTGGGCTTTTGCTACATTCTTTAGACGTCCTGATAACACCCCTGAGCATGGCTCCCGTGTTGGCGTTTGGGATTGAAGGGCAGTGGGATGGTGTCTTAGAGGTTGAAGGTTGTGGCTTACTCTCAGGGGTCGCTTCGCCAAAATGGGCCGGAACAATTCGAAGAGTCAACGTTTCCCTGGTGAATGTAGTTCGTTATAGCAGAGGGTATGAGATCTTTTGAAGTGTCTTTAGGGTAATCCATTCATTCCTTCTCAAATCAAATAAGTCTTTGCGTCGAACTTTTGAAGTGCTGTACTCTTGGACAAGCCCTATCAGCAGAAGTTGACCACCACGCTTCCTCATTCCATAGACAATGTAACCTCCAGTTTCTTTTTGGCTCCTTATCACTTATGTGCCGTTCGACTCAAAGATATCTTCGGCCAAAGCCTGGATACGGGTAAGCCGCACGGCGCGATCGAATTCTTCGAGCGTCGGCGGTCGCGCTTGACCTTGCGGTGCCGCATCGTGCGCGCCGGGATGATGAAGCGTTCGATTTCCTGCTGGAAAATCCGGCGCGTTCGACGTGGGTCAGAACGCTGAAACGAAGACCTTGATAGACAAGACGGGCGAGATCGCCCTCCGAGGACACATCGGTCCCGAGGGTCTGCCGGCCGCCGAGCTTGCGGGCGACGCTCTCGACCACGGGCAGATGGAGAGGGGCGGCCATGACTGAGGCTCCGGTGCGGCAATGTGCCGTTAATATAGGCGGCAAATTGCCGCAAAGCAAGGAAGAATTCTGCCCCGGCTGCCGGGAAGCCGACCGAAGGGCGCGCCGCTATTTTGCGCGCGGTGCAATCGCAAAATCATAAGCTTGTCCCCGCGTCCCGAAGGAAAAGTGCCACCACTCGCGGACATAATTGTGGAAGCCGCGCTTGTGCATGGCCTCGAGTAGAATGACGCGCCGGTGGTTTTGCTCGGACGTGGTCGTGCTGGCCAAAGCGGAGCTCTTGGCGTCGAAGCAGTCGAAACCGGTGCCCATGTCGAGCGAATGTCTGGCTCGCGTTTATCGGCGGGCGCGGTGCAGGGGCCGTAAGACGCGGCGGATCGTAAGGCGTCGCGGGCGCGGGCGGCAGCTGCATAAGCGTCAGGTCGACGGCGTTGCCGGTCGAATGCGCGGAGTGCGCGGCGATGTAGCCGGTAAACAGCGTCGCTTCTCCATCTTTGGATAGAAACGTTTGGTCGTGCCGTCGTCGCTTTGCCGTGCCCAGCGCGCGAAGGCGCGCACCGCGCGGGTCGGGCGGTAGCAGTCGTAGACTTTCAGGCCGAGCGCTTGCTTGGCGAGATCGGCCTGCACTCTGGCCAGCGCTTGCGCCACGTCGCGCCGCAGCACGCATTCGGGAGCGCCATAGCCGGGCAGCGGATGGCCGGTGAAATTGTCGGAGCCCGCGTAGCGCATGTCCTGGGCGATGCTCGGGTCGATATCGCGCAGGTAGACAAAGCCTGGTGGCAGTTCGCGTGCAAATACGGGCGCGGCTGCAAACACGACTGCCAAAAATGCCAATGTCCGGTTCCAACGCATGGTTGAGCGAACCTTAGGCGAACTTCGTTCCGAATCGAATCGGGCGGCGCCCACACTTCACCTCTCCCATAGGGAGAGGTCGCCCGCCGAAGCTTCAGCTTAGGCGGGCGGGTGAGGGGTTATAGTCTATCGAGAGACCTAGACCCCCTCACCCCAACCCTCTCCCCAAGGGGGAGAGGGAGCGCGCCTATCTCGTGGCAGCCCCTCGGCCAGAGCGAACGCTCATACCACCCCCGCGTTGGCCCGTCTTGCCAAGCCGCGGCGCAAGCGGCATCTAGCGCAGCGTGAACGCCCCCATAACCGCCAAATCCGCAAGAAATCCAGAGCGCCGGCGCAGCGTCCGCTGTCGCATCCGGAAATCCGCACCATCGTGCTCGGCATCATGCTGGCGATGTTCCTCGGCGCGCTCGACCAGACCATCGTCGCCACCGCTTTGCCGACCATCGGCCGGCATTTCGCCGATCTCGGCGATCTCGCCTGGGTGGTCACCGCCTATCTGCTCACCGCCACCGCGGTGACGCCGCTCTACGGCAAATTGTCCGACATCCACGGCCGGCGCGTGATGATGCTGATCGCGATCGTCATCTTCGTCGCTGGCTCCTTGGTCTGCGCCCTGGCGCCGAACATGACCGTGCTGGTGCTCGGCCGCGCGGTGCAGGGGCTCGGCGGCGGCGGGCTGATGGCGCTGGCGCAGACCATCATCGCCGACATCGTTTCCCCGCGCGAACGCGGCCTCTACCAGGGGTATATCGGCGCGGTGTTCGCGACGTCCTCGATCGGCGGGCCGGTGCTCGGCGGCTTTCTGACCGAGCATCTCGACTGGTCGCTGATCTTCTGGATCAATCTGCCGCTCGGCCTCGCCGCGCTCGGCATGACCTCGAACGTCTTGAAGCGCGTGCCGTTTCATCCGCGCCAGCACCGCCTCGACCTGATCGGCGCCTGCCTGATGATGGCGGCGGCGGTGGCGCTGCTGCTCGCGCTGTCCTGGGGCGGGCGCAAGTTCGACTGGATCTCAGCCCAGTTCGGTGCGCTGCTGCTGGCGTCGGCGATCCTGTGGGGACTGTTCGCCTGGCGGCTGGTGGCGACGGCGGAGCCGTTTTACCGCTCGCGGTGCTCGGCAATCCGGTGGTGCGTTGCGCCGCGCTCGCCGGCGCCTGCTCGATGGCGACGCTGGTCGGCATGACCATCTTCGTGCCGCTTTATTTCGAGGTGGTGCTGCATCTCTCCGCCAGCCAGTCGGGCCTGGCGCTGATCCCGCTGATGGGCGCGACCGTGGCGTTCTCGACCGTCACCGGCCGGCTGATGATGAACGTGGCACATTACAAGCGCATGCCGCTCGCCGGGCTGCTGATCGCGATCCTGGCGCTGGCGGCGCTCTCGATCTGGCCGGCCGCGATGCCCACCGCGCTGGTGCTGTTGCTGCTGCTGGTGATCGGCTCCGGCCTCGGCACGCTGTTCCCGATCTCCACCGTCTGCATGCAGAACGCCGTGACGCAGCATCAGATGGGCGTGGCCACCGGGGCGGCCAATTTCTTCCGCTCGCTGTTTTCCGCGCTGGTGGTCGCCGTGCTGGGCGCGATCGTGCTCGGCGGGCTCGGCGGCGTGACCGGCATGTCTGTCGAAATGTTGGCGCGCGCGGCCTCCGCGCACGATCTCAGCTTTGCGTTTCGGTTTGTATTCATGGCCTGCGCGCTGGTGCTCGCCTTCGGCATGGCATTCGTGATCGCGATGGAGGAGCGCGTGCTGAAGGGGCCATTGATGCCGTCGCCGGCGGTTTCAGCGCCCACCGCGCCGGCCACGCCGATCCCGGCGGAGTAGGCGCAAGGTGATTCAATCTAACCGGACCACACTCTAAATGCCGAGGTAGGCCGCCTGCACCTGCTTGTTGTTGGCGAGTTCCGCGCTGGTGCCGTGCATGATCACCTTGCCGCTTTCCAGCACATAGGCCCGCTGCACCAGGGTCAGCGCGCGGCTGACATTCTGCTCGACCAGCAGGATGGCCGTGCCCATGGCGTGGATTTCCTGGATCTTCTGGAAGGTGACATCGGTCATGACCGGCGCGAGCCCGAGCGACGGCTCGTCCAGCATCAACAGGCGCGGCTTGAGCATCAGCCCGCGGCCGACGGCGAGCATCTGCTGTTCGCCGCCGCTCATCGTTCCGGCGAGTTGCCGGCGGCGCTCGGCCAGCACCGGGAAGATGCTGAAGACCAGTTCGAGCGTGCGGCTGCGTTCGGCCTTGGCCCGCGGCACGTAGGCGCCGACCTCGAGATTTTCCTGCACGGTCATTTCGGGGAAGACCTGGCGGCCCTCCGGGACGTGGGCGATGCCGAGCGCCGTAATTTTGTACGGCGGCAATGAGGCGATGTCGGTGCCGAAAAAGCCGATCGAGCCGGCGGTGAGCCGCACCAGGCCGGAGATCGCGCGCAGCGTGGTGCTCTTGCCGGCGCCGTTCGCGCCCAAGAGGCCGACGGCTTCGCCTTCGCCGACTTCGATGCTGACGTCGCCGACCGCGGGACCGAGCCGTAACTGGCGCTGACGCCGGATAGCGCTAGCATTCGGCGTCCCCGGGTTTGGCGACATGCACGTAACTGGATCCCAGATAGGCGCGAACCACCTCGGGGTTGGCGACGACTTCGTTGGGGCTGCCTTCGGAATCTTCTGGCCGTGATCGAGCACCACGATGTGACGCGCGACCGCCATGATGGCGCGCATGACGTGCTCGACGATGATGATGGTCAGCCCGCGCTTGGAAAGTTTGCCGATCAGCGCGACAGCCTGATCGATCTCCGCCGGATTGAGCCCGGCCATGACCTCGTCGAGCAGCAGAAGCCGCGGCTCGGTGGCGAGCGCGCGCGCCATTTCGAGCCGGCGCTGGTCGATCGTGGTCAAGTCGCGCGCCGGGGTGTGCTCCTTGGCCGACAGGCCGACGAATTCGATCGCCTCGCGCGCTTTCGCCCGCGCGACCTCGAGCTTTCCTGTCGCGCAGGAAGGCGCCGGTCATCACGTTCGCCAACACCGTCATCGCGCCGAAGGGCTTGGCCACCTGAAAGGTGCGCGCAAGGCCGAGCGCGCAAATATCGTAGGGCCGCAAGCCCACGATCTCGCGGCCGAAGGCGGTGACCGAGCCCTCGTCGGGCCGGTGAAAGCCGGTGATCAGATTGAAGCTCGTGGTCTTGCCGGCGCCGTTCGGCCCGATCAGCGCGACGGTCTCGTTTTCGGCGACCGAAAAGCTCAGGTCCTGAACCGCGCGCAGGCCGCCGAACCGCTTGCTGAGATGACGGACGACGAGCGCTTCAGCCATCGAGGGCCGCCTCCCGCGCGGGCGCGGCGCGAACGATGCGCCGGTACGCCTCGGCCAGGACGCCGAACAAGCCGCTCGGCCGCCACAGGATGACGGCGATGAGAATGAGGCTGTAGACCGTCAACTGCACGCCGCCGAAGCGCGCTGCCGAGCCAGCTTTGCAGCAAAGCGGACGTTGTCTCCAACAAGAGGGTGCCGATGACCGGCCCCCATAAGGTCCCGACGCCGCCGACAATCGACACAAGCGCCGCCTCGACCGAGATGTTGAAGTTAAACGCGGTCGCCGGGTCGATGAAGTAGATGTACTGGACGTAAAAGGTGCCGGCGAGGGCGGTGAGAAACGCGCTGATCAGATAAATGTCGCGCTTGATCTTCAGCGCGTTCACGCCGATCGCCTCGGCCGCGTCCTCGTCCTCGCCGATGGCGACCAGGTAATAACCCATCCACGACCGTTCGATCCGATAGGTGATTGCCAGCCCGAGCGCGAGCAGGCCGAGCGCGATGTAATAGTACGCCGCCTTGCCTTCGAACTGCATCATCAACGGCGCGTTGCCGAGGTTGGGGATGGTCGTGCCTTCGGCGCCCCAGGCGAAATCGCGAAATTTGAGAAACAGCAGCATCAAGACCTGCGCGGTCGCGATGGTGGCGATGGCGAAATAGGGGCCGCGCAGGCGGAAGCACAACGCGCCGATCGGCAGGCTTGCCAGCATCGCGACGATCCCGCCGGCCACCATCCCGATCCATGGCGAGATGCCGAAATCGATCTGCAAAATCGTCGAGGTATAGGCGCCCAAGCCGAAATAGGCGGCATGGCCGAGCGAAAGCTGCTTGGCGTAGCCGCCCATCAGGTTCCAGGCGACGCCGATAAAGGCGAACAGCAATATCCTGATGAAGATGTCGATGGCGAAGCGGCTCGGTCACCACCAAAGGCAGCGCGATGCAGGACCGCCGCGAGCAGGCCGAGCCAAAGCGCGCTCGGACGACGCATGCCGCGCATTATCGCGCACTCCCGCCGGCCAGGCCGCTCGGCCGGAAGGCGAGCGTCAAGCAGCAGCATCAGGAAGACCACGATCAGTCCGGAATCGGCGCCGACGAATTGAATGCCGAGCGACTCGGCGACGCCCATCATCAGGCTGGCGATCAGCGCGCCTTTGATATTGCCCAGCGTGCCCAAGACAACGGCGACGAACGCCATCAGCACGAACACCTGGCCGGCCATTGGCGAAGCCGGATAGAACGGCATGAGCAGCGAACCGGCGGCGCCAGCGAGCGCGAGCGACACCCCGGCTGCGACGCAGAATACCCGATCGGGGTTGATGCCCATCAGCATCGCCACCTCGGGCTTTTGCGCGGCCGCGCGCATCGCCTTGCCCATATCGGTGCGAATGCAGGAAGACCCAGAGAATGCCGCTGAGCACCATCGCCAGCGCGAAGGCGATGAGTTTTGCCACCGGCACATAAAGCCCGCCGAGATAGAGCGCCGCGTCGGAGTACGAGGTTTGCACCGTCCGGTAATTGGCGGTGAACAGCAGCAAGGCGAGATTCATCAGCAGCAGGGACAGCGCGAAGGTGAGGAAGATCTGCGGCATGTCGCCGAGCCCGAGCACGCGGCGGATCAGGAAATGCTGCAACAACACGCCGATCACAAAACAGCGCCGGCATCGAGACCGCGAGCGACAGCAGAGGATCGACGCCGAAATAGGTGGCCAGGAAAAAGCTGATATACATGCCGATCATCACGAACTCGCCTTGGGCGAAGTTCACGATTTTCACGACGCCGAAAATCAGCGTCACGCCGATGCTCACGAGCGCGTAGATTCCGCCTATGAGCAGGCCGTTGACGACGGCCTGGGCCACTGTCTCAAGCATCGCCGGTGCGGCGCTTAGGATTTCATCAGCGGCGCGCGGGCGTCTTCCTTGGGGAAGACGCTCGCCAGATCGGCTTTCTGCCATTGCACCCCGACCGGGTGGCCGTAGACGTTCTTGCCGTCGGGGCCGAATTTCACCTTGCCGCCCGGCGCCATCGCGGCATAGCCCGATGAGACGTCGAGTGTCGCGAGGGCGTCGCGCACCTTCTGCGGATCGGTGGATTTCGCCCGCTCGAGCGCGTCGACCAGCATGAAGGTCTGCGCGACCAGTCCGCCGCCGTACTCGAACAGAAACTCGCCGTACCGCTTCTTGTATTCCGCGTTCACCTTCTGGGCGTCGGCATCGACGTCGTGGTTCCAGTGCGCCACGCCTTGCAGGCCTTCAGCCAGCGCGCCGACGTTTTTGTAAAAGTCGGGAACGACGAAGCCGCCGGAGCCGCCGTTGATGCCGATCTTGAGGCCGACCTGCTTGACCGTGCGCACGATCAAAATGAGATCGTTGAGGTAAGACACCGCAAACAGCATATCGGCGCCGGAGGCTTTCACCTTGTTAAGCAGCGGGCCGGCGTCGGCAAAGCCCGCCGAATAGGGCTCGAACAGGACGATCTCGACGCCTTCGCCGGGCGCCTGTTCGCGCAGGCCGTTCGATGTCGAGGTGCCGAACGCGGTGTTCTCGAACACCACGGCCACCTTCGGCTTGCCGCTCACCAGCTTGGACATTTGCAGTTGCGCCTTGGCGAACTGGGAGGCGCGGGCGAACGGCGTGAACGTGTAGTGACGGCCCTTGTTGAGCATGTCGGAGCTCGAACCGGTAATGATCGGAACCTTGGCTCGTTCGGCGACTTCGCTGGCGATCAGCGTCAGCGCGCTGGCATAGCAGCCGTGAATCGCCGACAGCTTGTTGCCGCTGATCAGCCGATCGGTCTCGGTGCGGGTGACGGTGGTGTCGCTCTGCACGTCGGAGATGACCAGATTGAGTTTGGCGCCGCCGAGCGATTTGACGCCGCCGGCTTCGTTGACCATCTCGACCGCGAGCTTGGCGGCGTTGACGCAGGCCTGTCCGATTTGCGCGAAGCTGCCGGTGACCGGGTAGAGCGCTCCGATATTCACGGGCTCCGCCGCCCAGCCGCGCAGCGGCACCGCGCCGAAGGCGCCGGCGGCGAGCGCGCCGGCCGCGGTCTTGGTGAGGAAGTCTCTGCGGCGCAGCGATTTAGGCGGAGTCCGGTCCCGGTTCTTTTTCATGTTCGCCTCCCTGGGGCGTTACAGCGATTGCGCTTTTTTTCGCAAGAATCACAACAAATAATTTGTCATCTTATTTTCCTGCCGCCGCGACTATAGCGTGGGCCGGACACCTCGGCACGGTCTTTTCGCGCGTAAAGACGCGGCTTTGGACCGCGGCTTTGCTTCGGTCATTTAGGCTTTGAAAGGCGGTGTTTAAATCTGCAATACTACCGCCGGTGGAGCGGGGCGGCGGTCATTATCGTGAGGTGAGGTGCAGGAGAAATTCAAAAGGGGGGCTGGCTTTCGGCCATGGTCGCGCGATGTCTGCCAAGCTGGTTGATTACTCGAAGTTGGCGTTCGACCTGATCGACGAACTCGAACGCTTTCGCACGCCCGGCGAAATGGTTGGCCGGATGTCGTCGGCGCTTTCGCAATTCGGGTTCAGCGGCTTTTTGATCAGCACGACGCCCGATTTGCGGGCGGCCGGCCAGCGGCAGACTTTTTTCGACGGGTGGCCGAACAATTTCAACGACCACTACATTGAAAACGATTTTTACAAGGACGACCCGGTCGTCGCCATGTGCCTGCGGGCGGCCGATCCATTCGAGTGGTCGGAAGCGCCTTACGATTCGAAAGCGTCGCCGCGCGCCAGGACGGTCATGGAGACGGCCGCCGATTTCGGATTGAAAAACGGCTTCGCCGTTCCGATCTACCGCGAGCGCGGCCTGATCGACACCGTCACCATGGGCGGAGACTACAGCGTGCTCGATCCGCGCGCGAAGCGATCGATTCATCTCGTCGCTCTTTATGCGCACTCCAAGGCGCTGGCGTTGATCGGCGCGGGTCACGCCGATCCCTATCGCCGCATTCTTTCCGACGGCGAGCGTGAAGTGCTGGCCTGGACGGCGGCCGGAAAAACCTCGTGGGAAATCTCGGTAATCCTCGGTGTCAGCGAGGCCGCCATCGCCAAGCGCATCAAGATGGCGTCGCGCAAGCTCGGCTCGGTCAACAAGACGCAGGCCGTCGTCGAAGCCATTCGCACCAGGCAGATCAGCGTTTAAGCGCGCTGCGGCAGCGTCAAGGTATCGGTTTCGATACTCGTCAATAATCGTCGGTTTTGTAGCTTTGCTCTCGGCGTTCCCGAGGGCGGCAAAATCGATGATTTACGTCGTTACGGCGGAAAACCGGAAGTTTTATGCAAAGGAGTTGCTCGAACACCATCGTATTCGCTACGACATCTATATCCGCGAAAACAAATGGAAGAACCTCAAAGTCGAGGACGGCCGCGAGAGCGATCAATTCGATAACGACGATGCGACCTATATCCTGGCGATCGAGGACGGCCATGTGGTCGGCGGGTCGCGCTTTGTCCCCACCATCAAGCCCCATCTTCTGAGCGAGGTCTTCCCCTCGCTCGCCGACGTGAAGGGGGTGCCGCGGTCGCCCGACATTTTCGAATGGACGCGGCTCTTCGCGGTCGCCGATAGGCGCGACCGCGTCGCGCAGGCCGGCAGCGTCACCGGCATGGTCTTGTGCGGCGGGCTTGAATTCTTGCTCGGCGAGGAGGCCGCGGGCTTCACGCTGGTGACGGAGGCCTACTGGCTGGCGCGGACGCACAGCTGGGGCTGGAAGCTTTCTCCCTTGGGGATGCCGGCATTGGTCGACGGGGAGTGGCTGGTGGCGAGTTACGTCCCGGTGGATTTCGAAACGCTGCAAGCGACGCGCCGCCGCTATGGCATCGGGGAATTGGTGATCGTACGCAATGGCATCACGGGGCCGGCTGTCCAAAACGTCGCGTGAGCCAAAATCGTCGCATCGGCGCGCTGTCGTCCGATCGCGAAGCTGGGGGGCCAAATGACAAATCTTAGCCTGATCGACAATGCGAGGGATAACGATCGCTACAAACTGTTGAATGAAATCGCCAGGCTCATCGCGAAAGCGAGGAGCTTGAAATTGCCGGACTCGGTATTTTTGCTGACCGTGGCGCTCCTCGATCTGCAAAGCAAAATCCACAACATCAACGACGAGGAGCTAGAGGCATTCTCAAGCGCCGTCCGGGCATCGGTCGAACGTCATTGAAGGAGCGCGAGATGTCGTTGGAAGGCAGCGACGCGTATGGGCCGGACTATTTTCGCGCCAAAGGATGGTGGCGCGACGAAACGCTGGCGGACTGGCTTGACCGTGCCACGCGGCGCAAACCCGACGGCGTGGCGATTGCAGCGCGTGACGGCCGGATCACCTATCGCGAGCTGGATGCTCGCGTGCGCAAGCTCGCGTCGGCTCTTCGGCGGCTTGGAATCGGCCGCGGGGATGCGGTTGCGGTGCACCTCCCGAACATCCCGGAGTTTTTGATTGCGTGGCTGGCGATCAATGCCCGCGGCGCGGTCATGCAAACCATTCATCTACCCTACGGCTTGCGCGAAATCGAGCGTCTGCTTCGCCACAGCGGGGCCAAGGCGGTCATCGCGCTCGGCGTGGCGAAAAATCGGCCGCGGGCCGAGGAATTGCTCGGTTTGCGCGGCACGTTGCCGACGCTGCAATCCGTCATTTCCGTGGGCGGCGCCGTCGCCGGGGCGGAAGAATTTACGCGCCTGGAGGCGGACGCGGGGGAGGCGAGCAGCGAGGCGATGGCGGACGATCCCTTCCTGCTGCTTTACACCTCAGGCACGACCTCGGCCCCCAAGGCCGTCTCGGTGACTTTCAATCATTTTCTGAGCAACGCCCGGCTTGCCGCGCGGGAGTTCGGTTTGACCGCCGAGGACCGGATCCTTTGCCTTGCGCCCTACACGCATCTTTACGGTCTCTACACGCTGCAACTGGGATTGTGCGTCGGCGCCGGCGCCTGCATGGTGCCGGCATTCTCTCCGCCCGATTTCATCGAGGCGTTGCGGCGCATGCGGCCGACCGTGCTGTTTGGCGCACCGGGTCATATCGCCGCCTGCATGCAGCGGCGGCTGTTCCACGGCGTCGATCTCGAACCGATCCGGATCGCGGTCCTGTCGGGGACGACGGTCCCGCCGGCGCTTTCCACCGCCTTCGAATACATGTTGCCGCGCGGCAAGGTCATGCAGGCTTGGGGCATGACCGAGCTTCAGTTCGGCACCTGCGGGCGCCCGGCGGATGCGCGACAGGTGCGGATGCACAGCGTCGGCCGGGCGATGCCCGGCACCGCACTCCGCGTTGCCGATGCGGAAAGTCGCGTGGCCGCGGCCGGCGAGATCGGCGAATTGCAGGTGCGCGGGTGTTCGGTCTTTTCCGGCTATGTCGGCAATGCCGCGGCGAACGCCGAAACCTTCACCGCCGATGGATGGTTTCGCACCGGCGATCTCGCGGAAATGGATGGCGATGGGAATGTCCGTTTGCGCGGCCGCACCAAGGACATCATCAATCGCGGCGGCGTGAAGTTCAATCCGACCGAAGTGGAAAACATCATCGCATCGCATCCGGCCGTGGCGCAGACCGCCATAGCCCCGGTGCCCGACCCGGTATTTGGCGAACGGGCCGCATGCTTTGTGGTGCTGCATGAAAAGGCCGCGCTCGGTTTCGACGAATTGACGCGTTTTCTCGCCGAGCGGAAGGTCGCGAAATTCATGTGGCCGGAGCAACTTGAGATCGTGGCCGATATGCCGATGACGCCGACACGCAAGGTGATCAAATTGGAATTGGTGCGTCGGCTGCTTGCGCCTTCGCAGATGCAGGGCCGTCCGGCGGCCTAACCGGCGCGCCGCCAGGCAAGGCAACGCGCAAAGCGAGGATTATTCCTCGCCCGCCATCGCCACCGCCATCTGGACCAGCGCCTGCTTCAATTTGGAATTCGGCAGCCGCGTGTAAGCGCGCAGGAGACGCAGGGCGGCGGAAGAATCGACCAATTCGTAAAGGCTCTGCTGACGTTGCGGCGTCGCCGGCGAACCGGAGAAAAGGTCTCCGATAGACACTTGAAAGATTTCAGCGATGGTCTGCAAACGGCCGGCGCCAATCCGGTTGACGCCCTTTTCGTATTTCTGCACTTGCTGGAAGGTCAGCCCGAGCCGGTCGGCGAGCGCGGTTTGCGAAAGCCTTCGCTCAAGCCGGAGCGCGCGCACGCGCTGGCCGACCTCGATGTCGCGCGGGTCGGGGCCTCTCTTGCGCGATCTTGGAGAGGAAGCGTTGCGTCTGGCACGCGATTTTGAGGCTTGCGATGTCATCACGGTTTTAATCCAATTGGCTGCAACCTTGCGGCAAGCTCTTAGCCGGTTGCACGAAGGATCGCAACCGCGCGCAACCGGCGTTAATATAACCGCGGCGTAAAAACCCCAGCTTTAGGCCGGGGTTTTCGGTTTTCGAACAGGTAGAATGCACGGCTACTCGCAATACTTGCAGGGCGGGAAATCGCGGCTGTAGACCGGCTGCTTGAGGAATTCCGCCTTGCCGTAGGTCCAGAACTGGCTGACGTTGGGGTAGGTCTTGATCACCGTGTTCCAGAGCTCGGCCTTCTCGTAGCCGAACATCTTCTTCTTCTCGACCTTCTTGATGTAGATGTTCTGCACCGGGTTGCGCAGCTCGTCGAACGAGACCGGGCCGCGCACCGCGTCGACCTTGAGCGCGCCCATCATCTTGATGAACTGCTCGGCGCCCGGCCATTTTCCGCCGGTCTTCTTCATGACCTCGTGGATCATCTGCGCGGTGGTGTAGTTGCTCTCCGAGAAATAGGAGGGGACCTTGCCGTATCTGGCGCGGTATTTCTTGACAAAGGCCTCGTTCTTCGGCGTCTCCAGCGCCGCGCTATACTGCAGCGCCGATACGTCACCGACGACCTCGTCGCTCATGAAGGGCAACGCGAATTCGTCGTAGCTAGTGCCGCCGCCGAGGATCGGCTTCTTGTAACCGGAGGCGCGCAACTGCTTGGGAAACTGCACCGCCATTGGGCCGACCATCAGCGAGAAGATCGCGTCGGCGTCGGCCTTGATGGTCGGGATGTGCAGGGGCCGAAGTCCTTGGTGGTCAGCGGCGGCCAGATCTTCTGGATGATCTTGCCGCCACAGGCCTCGAAGGCCTTCTGGAAGCCGCCGAGCTGCTCGTAGCCGAAGGCGTAGTCGGCGGCGATGGAGACGATCTTCTTGTAACCCTGGTCGCAGGTCCACTGGCCGTACGGATGGTTGGGCTGCGAGGACGACCAACTCGTGCGGATGAAATAGGGATATTTGTCGATCTGGCGCTGGGTGAGGTCGTCGGCGGCGGCGACCGAGGAGATGTAGACGGTCTTCTCCTGGGTCGACACCGGCGCGAGCGCGTAGCCGGTGGAGGCGAGCACGCCGCCGATATACATCTGCACCTTGTCCTGCAGGATGAGCTTCTTGGCCTTGGTCACCGCAGCGTCCGGCTTGCCCTGGTTGTCTTCGACGATCAGCGTGACCTTGGTGCCGGCGAACTCGCCGTGCGCCTCGTCGAGATACATCTGGAAGCCGTTGACCATGTCCTTGCCGACCTGTGCCTGAATGCCGGTCAACGGCGCGATGAAGCCGATGCGCAGTTCCTCGGCGAGTGCGGGCGCGGCGAGGGCGGCGCCGAGCGCGAGCGCGGCAAGGCCGGTGGTCAGACGAAGGCTCATGGGTCGTTCTCCCGGATTGGCGCCGGCTTCATCCGCCGTGCGCGGCGACGCGGTCGCCATTCTGTTCTGCGCAAAGCCCAGCGCCGCATCCGCCCACGGCGCCAAGAAAACCCTGGCGCCGGTCGGGGTTTCGCACGGTTGATCAAGCCATTGCCGCGATCTCACTCGCAGAATTTGCAGGGCGGGAAGTCGCGGCGAATAGACCGGCTGCTTGAGGAAAGCAGCCTTGCCGTAGGTCCAGAACTGGCTCACGGCCGGATAAGTCTTGATCACCGTGTTCCAGAGCTCGGCCTTGTCGTAGCCGAACATCTTCTTCTTCTCGACTTTCTTGATGTAGATGTTCTGCACCGGGTTGCGCAGCTCGTCGAACGAGACCGGACCGCGCACCGCGTCGATTTTCAGACCCGCCATCGTCTTGACGAACGCCTGCGCGCCCGGCCACTTGCCGCCGCTTGCCTTGATGGTGTCGTCGATCAGCTGCGCCGTGGTGTAATTGCTTTCCGAGAAGTAGGACGGCACCTTGCCGTACTTTGAGCGATAGGTCTTCACGAAGGTTTCGTTCTTCGGCGTCTCCAGCGCGGCCGAGTATTGCAGCGCGGAGACGTCGCCGATGACTTCGTCGCCCATGAAGGGCAGGGCGAACTCGTCATAGCTGGTGCCGCCGCCGACGATCGGCTTCTTGTAGCCCGACGCGCGCAGCTGCTTGGGGAATTGCAGCGCCATCGGCCCCACCATCAGCGTGAACACCGCGTCGGCGTCGGCCTTGATGGTCGGAATGTAGGGCCCGAAATCCTTGGTGCCGAGCGCCGGCCAGATTTTCTGCACGATCTTGCCGCCGCAATCCTCGAACGCCTTCTGGAAGCCGCCGACCAACTCGTAACCGAACGCGTAATCGGCGCCGACGGTGACCATCCGCTTGTAGCCCTGGTCGCAGGCCCATTGCCCGAGCGGATGATGCGGCTGCGACGACGACCAGCCGGTGCGGATCAAATAAGGATATTTGTCGGCCTGGCGCTGCGTCAGGTCGTCGGCCGCCGGGATTGACGGGATGTAGACGGTCTTCAATTCGGTGCTCACCGGCGCCAGCGCGTAGCCGGTGGAGGCGAGCACGCCGCCGACGAACATGTGTACCTTGTCCTGCAACACCAGTTTCTTGGCCTTGGTGACGCCGAGATCGGGCTTGGCCTGGTCGTCCTCGACGATGAACTTCACCTCGGCGCCGCCGAGCTTGCCGCCGTGCTCGTCGAGATACATCTGGAAGCCGTTGACCATGTCCTTGCCGACCTGGGCAAAGATGCCGGTCATCGGCGCGATGAAGCCGATGCGCAATTCCTCCGCGCGCGCGTGCGACGGTGCGACGAGCATGAGCGCGGCCGCGATCAGGCCGCCCAGCATCAAGGTCGCGGCGCTTCGTGAAAATCCTCTGGTCATCGTGTAACCCTTTCCGAAAGCGCGATGCCGTCTCCCGTTCGGTGCGGGAATGCGGACGCCCGTGACAGCCCGATACCGGCGCGGCCAAGGCTAACATCATGACGGCGGCGGGCGGAAGCCCAAAGGGAGGGGCGAGCATGACGCCAATCGGCGTCTCACCCAGCGCGTAGGGCGGATTAGCCAACGGGCCGGCGCGAAGCGCCGCCCGATGACAGGCTCCACGTAATCCGCCGTTCAGATGTAAGCTGCACAGCTATGCCGAATTATCGTCGCGCCTTCGTTGCGGGCGGATGCCGGTTTTTTTCCGTCAACCTGCTGGAACGTCGGCAAGGATTGCTGGTCGATCGTATCGAGACGCTGCGACACACGCGGCGAACGCGGCATCTGGCAACGGCGATTTTGGGAGCATTTGATAAAGGATGAAGCCGATTACGCGCGGCATATCGAATATTGTTATATCAACCCGGTGAAGCATGGCCTCGTCACGCGGGTGCGCGATTGGCCGCATTCGTCGTTTCATCGTGACGTGCGCGCAGGGATTTTTCCGGAGGATTGGGCGGGAGACATGGACGTAAAGGGCGAGTTTGGCGAGGCTGTGTAGGGCGGGTTAGCCCATCGGGTCCGCGCAAAGCGCGGCCCGACGACAGGCTCGGCGCAACCCGCCGCGTTGAAAGGAGCGGTTGGCGGAAGACGAAATGGCGGATTACGCTTCGCTAATCCGCCCTACGGGCTCAACTCTTGTTTCCGGCGCGTTGTGTTTCGCGCCGTATTTGGCGTCCAAGGTCACTTAAATTACCGAGTTGGTCGTCATCGAGGGCGGCAAGTGCCCGTCGGCTCTTGTCGTCGTCTCCAAAAAAAGAAGTAT
>CAVPUU010000040.1:0-15631 GCA_963709015.1 uncultured Alphaproteobacteria bacterium
CTCAACTCTTGCACAAACAGCGCCACGAACTCGGCGCGCTCCCTCTCCCCGCTGGGGAGAGGTGAAGCAAGGCACTGCCAAGGTTCCCGGCCTCCAACACCGTTCAAGCCCTTCCAATGCAGCACGCAAATCAGCGTGAATAGCCGGCGCGCAGTGTCGAGATCGACGTCACTTTGCCCTTGAGCCGCTCCATCAGGATGTTGCGAGCCATCGTTGTGAATGCGCGCGCAGGCCCATGTCGATCGCTTCGATCTTGTCGGGCGTCGCGGTGCGGATCGCCTTGATAATAACTGTCGCAGATCAGGTAGTAGTCCTTCACGATGCGGCGCAGCGGCGTCAGCGAAAACAGATGCGCCATGACCAGTGTGCCGTTTTCTGGCGGATGTCGAAGACCAGACGGTTGCCGTCGATGCTCCAAATGCAGGGCGTAAGGACCGCCGGCGCGTCCAACCGGCTCGAAAGTATTCTGCTCGAGCAGATCGTAGATCGCGACCTCGCGCTCGTGCTCGACGTCTTCATTGGAGCGGCCGATCGATTCCTCGTCGAGCGTGACGCTGACGAGGCGCTGCTTGCTTCCGGCAGGCGCTGCTTTCGGCGGGCTCATCGCTGATTGAGGCGGATCGCCACCGAGCGGGCGTGCCCGGCCAGGCCCTCCGCTTCGCCGAGCGCGATGGCCGCGGGTCCGAGCGCGCGCAACTGCTCCGGCCCGCATTTGAGCATGACGTGCGCTTCATGAAATCGAGCACGCCAAGGCCGGACGAAAAGCGCGCCGAGCGCGCGGTCGGCAGCACGTGGTTGGAGCCGGCGACATAGTCGCCGATCGCTTCCGGCGTGTGCGCGCCGATGAAGATGGCGCCGGCATTGCGGATTTTCGCGCGCCAGCATTTCGGCGTCATCGGCGGCGATCTCCAGATGCTCGGGCGCCAACCGGTCGACCAGCGGCGATCGCGTCGGCGAGCTTCGGCACCAGGATGATGGCGCCAAAATCGCGCCACGACGCGGCGGCGATCGTCGGCGCGCGGCAGCGTCTTCAAGCTGCGACTCGACCGCCTTCTCGACTTGATCGGCGAGCGCGGCGTCGTCGGTAATCAAGATCGATTGCGCGCTGGCATCGTGCTCGGCCTGCGCCAGCAGATCGGCGGCGATCCAGTCGGGGTTTCCTGTCTTGTCGGCGAGGATCAACACCTCGGAGGGGCCGGCGATCATGTCGATGCCGACCTGGCCGAACACCAGGCGCTTGGCCGCCGCCACATAGGCATTGCCGGGTCCGACGATCTTGGCGACCGATTGATTGTCTCGGTGCCGTAAGCGAGCGCGGCCACCGCCTGCGCGCCGCCGATGCGAAAAATTCGTCGACGCCGGCGAGCTTGCCGCCGCCAGTACCAAGGGGGAAAGCCTGCCATCGGGCGACGGCACCACCATCACCAGCCGCGCGCAGCCGGCGACCTTGGCCGGCACCGCGTTCATCAGCACCGACGAGGGATAGGCCGCGGTGCCGCCGGGCACATAGAGACCGACGGCGTCGATTGCGGTCCAGCGCGAACCCATCTCGACGCCGAGCGCGTCGGTGAAGCGCTCGTCTTTCGGCTTCTGGCGCAGGTGATAGGCCTCGATGCGTTCGCGCGCGAGCCTGAGCGCGGCGAGCGCCTGCGGATCGCAGGATTTCGCCGCCGCCTCGATCTCCCCGACGCTCACGCGCATGCTGACCTTGGCGAGATCGAGGCGATCGAATTCCAGCGTCAACTGCAAAAGCGCGCGGTCGCCATAGGCCTTCACCTCGGCGAGGATGTGGCGCACGCGATTTTCCACGTCCTGCGCCGCCTCGCGTTTGACGGCGAGGAAGACGCGAAACCGTTCGGAAAAATCGGCGCTCTGGCTATCCAGTCGAAGCGGCATGGCCTGAATACTACCCGGATGACAGGTCAATGGGTGATGCGTACCGTCGCGTCAACCTGTCGCGCGGCCGGCGGCGCCAGAAAGCAAAAAGGCCCCGCCCGGGGGCGGAGCCTTGAAGGCAAAGCAACGTGCCCGCTTACATCTTTTTCTTTTCCATTTTCTTTGGTGGTGATGCCGGTGGTGCCTGCGCATTTTCGGCGCCACGTAGTCGCACGGCGCGAGGCAGACGCCGCCCATTCCCAGACACTCGGCAACGCCGGGCACGCATACCGCAGGCGCGCCGAGCTTGACGCATTCGCAGCCGACCCAAGCAGCCTGAGCCGGCGTGCCGACGAACAGCGCGGCGCCGCTGAGCAGCCCCGCGACGAGGACAAATTTACGCATTGGATAGACCCCCAATTTACCAGACGCCGCCACTACGCCACCGGAACCGCAAAATATCAAGGGAGGGGCCGGGCCCTTTGGCGCCGCGGGGTGGGGTATTTTAATGGAGTTATCGGTCTTTGGCGGAGGCCGGACGCGCTTGGCGGCCTGGATTGGGCTGGCCATCATCGGCAAAGGCGTGCGCCGGGCAGGCCCCGGTGGTCCAGGACGGGCCGAGATCGGCCAATTCGGCCTCCAGGCACTCGACCTCCAGCCGCAACGCTCCCCCGCCGGAGAAGGTAATCGTCACGACACCGGCCGGCGCGTCGGTCTCGGCGAATTCGACCGCCAGCAAATTGAGCACGGCATCCTGGCCGGCCGGGTTCACGTCGCGACATTTGCATGACAGCACGCGCTCGAAGCGCAGCGCGGTCCGCCGGCGGCGGTATTCGGGCTTGGCGGATTGGGCGCTTTCCCAGTCGAAGCGGTTGACCGCCAGCACCAGGCGCCTTTCCGGCGCCCGCCAATGCACGTCCGCAACCTTGACCACCGCGTCCTGCAAGTGGGTCGAGACGACCTCAAGGTCCTCCTCGTCGAGGGCGACGAATTTGAGCTGGTCCATGGACGTCTTGCGCTCCCGGTCTGTTGCGTAACTAGGTAAGGCCGCCCGGCGGCGCAAGATGGGGTTCAACGTGCCCTGAACGCGGCGCAACACGAAGTCTCCGAATGTGTGACGGTCCCGGTTCTGCGGCACGGGATACGCGCCCTAAAACGCCGGATCGAGCCCGGCGGCCTTCCAGCGCAGACGGGTGGCGGGACTCGTGAGCGCCGCCAGGAACGCCGCGGCGCCTTCTCGTTCGATGGCCGCCTTGTGGATCGCCGCCGTGTAGGTGTTGGCATTGTAAAGATCGCCCGGCAGCGGGCCGATGACCTTGACGCCTTGCACCGGTAGCACCTCGCTGATGAAGGTGGTGCCGATCTCGGCCCTGCCCTCGGCGATCGAGACCGCCACTTCGTGGCCGCGCTTGCCGAGCACGGCCTTCTTGTTGATCGCGTCGGCGATGCCGAGCTTGTCCAGCAGCGCGGCGAACATGATGCCGCCGGAGCCGCCCGCCTTCGGATCGGTATAGGCCACGGTCTTCGCCTCGAGCAGCGCCTGCTTGAAGGCTTCCGGCGTGGAAATGTCGGGCGCGGGCGCACCCTCGCGCACCGCCACGCCGGTGACGGTGCGGCCGAGATCGGTGACGCTGCCGGGCACGAACATGCCGGGCTTGTCCAGCGCGGCGACGGCCGACTGCGACAGCACGACGAGGTCCGCTTTTTCGCCGCCGGCGACGCGCTCGCGCAGCGCGCCGGCGGTGTTGAAAACGATATCGAGCGTATTGCCGCTGTCGCGCTCGAATTCCTGGCCGAGCATCGTCACCATCGACTGCACGGCGCCGGCGCTCAGGACTTTGATGGTGGGCATGGTTCCTCCGTATCGCGAATGAGTTTCTTACTTCACCCTCCCCCTTGTGGGAGGGTCGACCGCTTGAGCGAAGCGAAAGCGGTCGGGGTGGGGGTAGCTGCGATCGATAAAACTTCGACCCCCACCCCCGACCCCTCCCCACAAGGGGGAGGGGAACAGACAAGCGTCATCGCCCGATCTTTACCGGCCCCGGGTAGGCCGTCGTCCATTTTGTCCGCCTTCGCCCTCTGGGCTACGGCGCGACAGGCCGCGCCTGCCTCGACAACGGAACCGAGGGCGCGCGGGACGCCAGGGTGTCCGGGTCGCGCTCAAGTACGCTGGTGTGCGCGGAACCAAAGTCGCCAGGACCCAGCGGGCCTCGACGCCTCGCGACATCGAGGCTTGTCGAAGTCCCTCCGTATTTCCGCAAGTCCGCCAAACCCAAGGCGTCCCGCGCGCGGTGTTTGTTAGGTTGCTCCGCGCTTCCCCGGTGGTCGTCCGTTCGTCACGTTAACCTCGTCGTGAGGCGCGACACTCCACCGTTGGGGCCAGGCACTCGGCCGGCGATGCGCTGACTGGATCGCCGGCCTACCGGCCGTCAGGGCCCTCGGCGTGCGGCTGGCACGCCGGGATCAAGCGCGGCTTGGACCGCCGGGCCTTGCAAAGCGCATCTCCGCCTGCAAGTCATTCCCCGGCCACCGCTCCCCGCCCCGCGTCTGGAGACGCTGATCAGACACCCCTCGGTCACGAGGGACGGGATGAGGTATTTGATCCTATGATTGTGGCAGGAATATGGTCCTAGTGCTCGCTTCTGGGTTGAAAGTTGGCAAACCTGTCGCACAGTCATGGACGCATCAGCGAAAGCTTCAATTTATTGACATTTATCGCTTTTTTGCTATATAGACCATGCGCTGGATTGTTCAGACCCTGAACGCCGTCGTGGATGCCGAGATCAAGGCTCTACCGGGGGATATGCAGGCGAAGTTTCTGCGATATGCCGACGTTATCGAGCAATCCGGTTTCGAGGGGCTGCGGCATGACGCCGTAAGGCATCTCGAAGGTAAACTCTGGGAGGCCGCGACGGCATCTCGCGCGCCATTTACGTCACGGCGGCAGGCCGAAGGGTGGTCGTCGTGCGGGCTTTCATCAAGAAGACTCAAAAGACGCCACCTCGCGAACTCGAAATCGCACGGCAGCGGGCCAAGGAGGTCATATGACCAAGCTCAAAGACCTGAAAAAGATGCTGCTCAAGGACCCCGAAGTGCGCAAGGAATACGATGCGCTGGAGGAAGAGTTCGCGCTGATCGCCGAGGTCGCCAAGGCACGCCTGCATGCGGGCCTGAGCCAGGCCGAGCTTGCCAAGCGGATGAAGACAACGCAGAGCACGATCGCGCGGCTGGAAAGCGGGCGCGGCAGACCCTCGACGCGCACGCTCACACGTTTCGCCAAGGCGACGGGACACCGGCTCAAGATCAGCTTCGAGCCGGTGAAGGCGAAGAAGCGCAGCCGCGGGCGGTGAGCTTGAACCTGGACCGCGTAGGGTGGGCTGAGCGGCAGCGAAGCCCACCAGCGGGCTCACAACAATATGGTGGGCTCGGCGCCGTCGGCGCCTTAGCCCTACGCTTGCTACTCGGTACCGGGTTGCGCGGCTAACCGGTAATTGATTGCGGTCGCAACGCCTTTGATGAAAAACCCGCCGCCGTCCGGCAGAAAGATCATCTTTTCAGGCTTGCCGCGCAAAAACTCCTCTATTGCTTTGGTCGCGCCGGGGCACGTCGTCATTCCAAAGTCGTCGCAGACCAGCACAGCGCCGGGCGACAGACGCGGATAGAAAAATTCGATGCTGTCGCGCGTGGGCTCGTAAAGATCGACATCGATATGAACGAACGAGAAGCTCCGCTCGGAGACCTCGTGGAAGCGGCTTGGAATCCATCCGCGGTGGCTTTGAACATTGGAAAAGCGCGCTAACAGTTTCATGGCGCTATCCGGCGCAGCCGAAAAATCTCCTTGGCGCCAAAGCAGTCCGTCGCAACCTTTCGGCTCGGACAATCCTTCAAACGAATTGAAGAGATGGTGCGACTTGGCGCCGCCGGAACGTTCGGAAAAAGCGACGATCAGATAAGACCCCGCCCCGCGAAACACGCCGCACTCGGCGGTATCGCCGGGCACATTCTCGGTCAACCGCAGAAGCTGATAGAGCATCCAATGGCGGCTGACGCTGATGCTTTTGATGGGCGCGGCTTCGCCGACCAAGCGCAAATACGCATTGAAATTCTCGTCGGCCATCCACTCGGCCGGATAACGCATCCGAAACCCCGGACACAATGCGGCGGCGACAAAACGTAGCGCTGTAAAGCGGATGCCGTGCGTGAGCAAAAGGCGCAGACGGTTGAACATCGTTTGTACCGGTCGAGAAGCGCTTGGGCGGGGACCTGCGCGGCGGACTTTTTGCTACCCGCTAATCCGCTCGATCGCCGCGCCGCAGCGCGCGAGCTTGTCCTCGACCCGCTCGAAGCCGCGGTCGAGATGATAGACGCGGTTGACCATGGTCTCGCCTTGCGCGGCGAGCCCTGCGATCACCAGCGACACCGAGGCGCGCAAATCGGTGGCCATCACCGGCGCGCCGGTCAGGTGCTTGACGCCCTCGATGGTAGCGCTCTCGCCGTCGAGGTGGATGTGCGCGCCGAGCCGCACCAGCTCCTGCACGTGCATGAAGCGGTTTTCGAAAATGGCTTCGGTGATGCGCGAGGTGCCGCCGGCGCGCGTCATCAGCGCCATCAGCTGCGCCTGGAGATCGGTCGGGAAGCCGGGGAACGGCGCGGTGGTCACCGTGACCGGCTCAAGGCCGGCGCCGTTGCGGGCGACGCGGATGCCCTCGTTGGTCGGCGCGATGGTGGCGCCGGTTTGCGTCAGCACGTCGAGCGCGGCTTGCAGCAATTCGGGGCGCGCATTTTGCAGCAGCACGTCGCCGCCGGTCATCGCCACCGCCATCGCATAGGTGCCGGTCTCGATGCGGTCGGGCAGCACGGCGTGGCGCGCGCCGTGCAATTTCGCCACGCCATCGATCACGATGCGCGCGGTGCCGGCGCCGGAAATTCTGGCGCCCATCTTGTTCAGGCAGTCGGCAACGTCGCCGATCTCGGGCTCGCGCGCGGCGTTCTCGATCACCGTGGTGCCGTGGGCGAGCGCGGCCGCCATCATCGCGGTATGGGTGCCGCCGACGGTCACTTTCGGAAACACGATGTCGCCGCCGCGCAATCCTTTTTTCGCGCGCGCGATCACGTAGCCGGCCTCGATCTCGATCTCGGCGCCCAATTTCTCCAGCGCCATGATCAAGAGATCGACCGGCCGCGTGCCGATAGCGCAGCCGCCCGGCATCGAGACCTTGGCCTCGCCCATGCGCGCCAAAAGCGGCGCCACCACCCAGAAGCTCGCCCGCATCCTGGAGACCAGCTCGTAGGGCGCGGTGGTGTCGATGATGTTCTTGGCCGAGATGTGCAGCGTGCGGCCGGAATTGGGATCCTCGCCCGGGCGCTTGCCCGCGATCATGATGTCGACGCCGTGATTGCCGAGAATGCGCTGCAGCAGTTCGACGTCGGCGAGCCGCGGCGCATTGTCGAGGATCAAGGTATCCCCGGTGAGCAGGCCCGCGATCATCAGCGGCAGCGTGGCGTTCTTGGCGCCCGAGATCGGGATGGTGCCGTTGAGGCGCTGCCCGCCGACGATGCGTATTCTGTCCATTGTCGCCCCGCCCGCTTGCGGCAAATTGCGTGCTGCGCCCGATCTATGGCCCGGCCGCCGGCCGCCGCAAATGCCAATATAGTGCAAGGTTACCACACTCGCCGCGCAAATGCGGCGAAAGTCGGACCCCGCCCGCCGGGACCGATCAGCGGTCCCGCCCGGCGCGCGGCGGCGAGGCCGAATTTGCACGCGAATCCGGCGTCTCGCGCGCCTTGCGCGCACGCTCCTGCGCCTTGCGCCGCTTGAGGTTTTCCCGCAGCGCCGCGCGCAGGCGCTCGCTGCGCGGGGAAACGCCGGATTTGCCGCTGCCCGTCATGACCGCACAGGAATAGAAGGCCGCCTTGCGCCCCGCAAGCGGAGCGCTCGACATCGCCGGCACGATCGGATATTCGCTCGCCTCGCGTGCTGCCGTAGCTCAGTGGTAGAGCACCCCCTTGGTAAGGGGGAGGTCGAGTGTTCAATCCACTCCGGCAGCACCATCCACGCAGCAGCGGCGGTCCACGCTCGCCCGACGACCGCCCGGTGAAACCATTTCCGCGGCTCAATTCAATGTGGCACAAGGCACTTGCGCGCTGACCCGCAGCGGGCGGGCGCACAGGCATTTCTCGAGGGCTCGTTTTGGATTCGCGCTCGCCATACGCTTTGATGCTGGCGGTCGACCGGGGCATGTTCGGGCCGGCGATGTTCGCCGCGGCGTCGGCGCTGCGACAAAAGGCGAAAAATCCGTTCGACCTGATTGTGGCGGTGCCGGAAAACGACGTGCCGCCCGGCTGGATCGACCATGCCGAACGGCAGCTCGGCGTCTGCGTGCGGGAGGTGCCGTTCCGCGGCATGGTGCCGATCGACGAAACGATCAATCGGGTCTATCCGCCGTCATCTCTCTTTCGGTATTTTTTCGATCGGTTCCTGGACGGCCGCTACAAAACGGTCGTCTATCTCGACGGCGACGTGGAGGTCGATGGGGATATTTCCGTTCTATTCGGCCTAAATCTGGAGGATCACTTATTTGCGGCGGTGCCGGACGGCGTCATCCTGTCCGACGTCGGCGGCCAGTGGCGGCCCTATCTCGCGCGGCTCGGCCTTGATCCGGCGGCGCCTTATGCCAACACCGGCGTGCTGGTGCTCGACCGCGCGCGCTGGGCGGCGCAGAGCCTGAGCGAACAACTGGTGCGTTATCTGCGCGACAACGCCGAGGCCTGCGCGTTGCTGGATCAGAGCGCACTCAACGCCATCGTGCGCGGCTCGTTCCAGAAGATTTCGCCGGTGTGGAACATGCTCAGCGGCATCTGGTTCAATTCCACCATTGCCGACACCGTCCGGCCCGTGGTCTACCACTACAGCGGCGCGTTCAAGCCGTGGCAGCCGTTGACGTGGCGCTACGATCCGGCGATCGCCGAGTCTTACCGGAAATTTTATAACGGCGCGCCCTGGCCGGCCGGCGGCAAATCGAGCACCGTCGCCGACCTGTTGAAATTTTTCGGATTCCGCCGCCGCGCTTTTCTGCGGCGTCTGCGCGGCCGCCCGGTCACGACACCGATGGCGCCGGAAAACCTGCAAAGATTTAAGGACCATCTGCGCAGCGAGCCATTCGCCGACTTGCAGCAGGGCCTGACCGTTTGGCGCGACGGGAAACTGTCCGCCGTCTGAGCGCCGATAAAAACGCTAGCGCGGAGTCCGATCTGATTGAGCGCTTTGCCATCTTTGCTCTGTCATCGCCCGCGAAAGCGGGCGATCCAGTAACAGTAAAATTTTCAGTAGTTTACTGGATGCCCGCTTTCGCGGGGCATGACAATGGAAAGGCTTGCGACAGCATCGCACGATTCCATCTGAACGGATTTAGCGCTAGCTGGCGATGGCGATGCTCGGCCGCTCGGTCTGCTCGCCGAACGGCGCGCGGCCGAGCACGTCGGCATAGTCCGCGATCGGCTTCGGCCGGCCGATGAAATAGCCCTGGATCTCGTTGCAGGATTCGCCGGCGAGGAACTTGACCTGTTCCTCGGTTTCCACGCCCTCCGCCACCACCGGCAGATCGAGCCCGCGGCCGAGCGCGATCACCGCGCGCACGATGGTGGCCGCCTGCTGGCTGCGGCCGAGATTGGCGATGAACGACTTGTCGATCTTGATCTTGTCGAACGGGAACGACTGCAAATAGGACAGCGACGAATAACCGGTGCCGAAGTCGTCCATCGCGATGCGCAGGCCAAGCGCCTTGAGCCGGCGCAGCGTCGAAACCGCGCGGTTGAAGTCGCCGATCAGTACGCCCTCGGTGATCTCGAGCTCGAGCCGCGCCGGCGACAGCCCGGTCTCCAGCAGGATCTGATGCACGAGCTTCGGCAGATTGCCGTGCTGGAACTGCACCGGCGACAGATTGATGGCGATGTCGAGCGGGCGCGGCCAGGACGCCGCCTCACGGCAGGCGGTGCGCAGAATCCATTCGCCGAGCTCCATGATCATCCCGTTCTCTTCCGCGAGCGGGATGAAAGTGCCGGGCGGGACCATTCCATGACGCGGGTGGTGCCAGCGCACGAGCGCCTCGAAGCCGGTGATCTCGCCGTCGATATGGGCCTGCGGCTGGTAGTGCAGCTCGATCTCGTCGCGCACGATGGCCGTGCGCAGATCCTGCTGGAGCGCGCGCTTTTCGCGCAGCTGCTGGTCCATCGACAATTCGAAGAAGCGGATCGATCCGCGCGCTTCCGATTTCGCGCGGAACAACGCGGCATCCGCGTTGATGACCAGGCTCACGGCGTCGGCGCCGTCCTGCGGGAAGATGGCGACGCCGACGGTCAGCCCCACGCGCTGCGGAAAACCGTCGACGTCGATATCGGTGTCGAGCGCCGCGCATAGCTTTCCCGCCAACGCCTCGGCGGTCGCCGGCTGCGGGCCGGTCGGCGTAATGACGTGGAATTCGTCGCCGCCGACGCGGGCGATGAACGCGCCCTGGCAGGCCGAGGCCAGCCGGCTCGCGATCTCGCGCAATAGCGTGTCGCCCACCGCGTGGCCGAACACCTCGTTGACCGTCTTGAAGCGGTCGAGATCGACGCTGAGCAGGGCGAAGCTTTCGCCCGAGCCCTTTGCGATATCGAGCGTGGCGGCGATGCATTCGTTGAACGCGGTGCGGTTCGGCAGGTCGGTGAGCGGATCGTGGTGCGCCATGTGCACGATGCGCTGCTCGTCGCGCTTGCGGTCGGTGACGTCGTGGATGACGCTGATGTAATATTGCGGTTTGCCGTCCGCTCCCATGACCGGCAGCCGGGTCGAGGTAACGATGCGCGTGCCGTTGCCGGGGGTGAGGATCGCGTGTTCGTCGAGAAACTGGGATTTTCCCGATTCGATCAATTTGCGGTCTTCCATTTCGATCTTTTCGGCGCTGGCGTGCGGCATGAAATCGGCCGCGGTCCTGCCGAGTATCTTGTCACGCGAGATGCCGAGGCACGCCTCGGCGGCGCGGTTGACCAGCAGGTATTTCAGCGCGGTGACGTCCTTGACGATGATCGGCGACGGCACGTTCTCGATGATGGTATGGAGGAACGAGCGGGTATGTTCGAGTTCGCGCTCGGCCTTTCTGCGTTCCGTGATGTCTTCATGCATCGCGACCCAACCGCCGCCTTCGATCGGGTGGTTGACGACGTCGATGATGCGGCCGTCGTTGAGTTCGACGGTGATCGTGAAGGTCTTGCCGTGCTTGACCGCGGCGCGCAATTCCTCATCGTAGCGCCCGGGATCGAGCGGGAACGTTCCGGCCGCCGCGCGCGCGTCGAGCAGGTCGCGGATCGAGGCGCCGCGCCGGATGCGCCGCGGATCGATGTTGTACATGGCCCGGTAGCGCTCGTTCCAGACCAGCAATCGGTTCTGCGCGTCGAACATGCACAGACCCTGAATCATGTTGTTGAGCGCGGCGTCGAGCTGCCGGTTGCGGCTGCCGAGCTTGCGTCTGAGATGCCAGCCCGCTATCGCGCCGGCCACGCACACGCCGAACAACGAGCCTGCGACGGCCGCCAAGGCGATCGCCAGCGGTTGCGCATAGACGTTGATCGCTTCGACCGCCGTCAGCGTAATGATAAAGCCGAGTGCGCCGGCCGAGCCGACCATGCGCCAGTGGCGGTAATTGCCCAGATGCTTCAGCTTCCGGAGCATGACATTCCATGCTGCCTGCGGCGCAGCCTCCAACAATCCACGATTTTCCACAATTTATCGGGAGCGGCTTTGGACCGCGTTAAGAAGCGCGGGCCGCGATTATTAATTACGAATTAATGCTACGGAAAGTTGAACGCACCCGCGACATTTGCGCGGAAGTGGAACTTAGGGCGGCTTCAGGAACGCAAAATCGCAGCCTTGGTCGGCGCCGAGAATTTCCTGCGCGTAGAGCTTAGCATAGCCGCGTTGCGGCTTTTCGGCGCCCGGCTTGACCGCCACCGCGCGGCGCTTGAGTTCAGCGTCCTCGACCGCGAGATCGATACGGCGGTTTTTGACCGAAAGGCGGATGCGGTCGCCGTTGCGCACCAAACCAAGCGGGCCGCCGGAGGCGCTGTCCGGCGTCACATGCAGCACAATGGTGCCGAAGGCGGTGCCGCTCATGCGCGCATCGGACACCCGCACCATGTCCTTGACGCCCTTGGTGGCGAGCTTTTTCGGGATCGGCAGATAGCCGGCCTCCGGCATCGCCGAGGCCGAATGCGGGCCGGCGTTTTGCAGCACCAGGATATCCTTGGCCTCGACATCGAGAGCGGGATCGTCGATGCGCGCGGCGAGATCCTCGAGCGAGGAGAACACCACCGCCCTGCCCTCGATGCTCGAACAGATTGGCGTCCGCCGCCGAGCGCTTGAGAATCGCGCCCTGCGGCGCGAGATTACCGAACAGCGCGACCAGCCCGCCTTGCGGCTCGAGCGGCTTGTCGCGTTCGGCGATGATGCCGCGATCGACCGCAGAGTCGGCGTCGTGCCCAGCCGCTCGCCCAGCGTCTCGCCGGTCACCGTCATGGCGTCGAGATGCAGCAGATCCTTCAATTCGCGCATCAGCGCGCCCATGCCGCCGGCGGCGAAGAAATCTTCCATGTAGCCGTTGCCGACCGGCTTCAGGTTCACCAGCACCGGCGTGGTGTCGGACAATTCGTTGAGCTGTTGCAGCGACACCGGCACGCCGGCGCGGCCGGCGATCGCGGTCAGATGGATGATGGCATTGGTCGAGCCGCCGATCGCGAGCAGCACGCGCAGCGCGTTCTCCACCGACTTTTGATTGACGATCTTGTCGGGCGTGAGCTGCGAGCCGATCAGCTTGACCGCCAGAGGCGCCGGTCGCTTCCGCCGCGCGCAAGCGGTCGGCATGCACGGCGGGGATGGCGGCGGTGCCCGGCAGGATCATGCCGAGCGCCTCGGCAAGGCAGGCCATGGTCGAGGCCGTGCCCATCACCGCGCAGGTGCCGGCGGTGGTGGCAAGCTTGCCTTCGACGTCGGAAATTTCCTTATCGTCGACCTTGCCGGCGCGGTATTGCGCCCAGAAGCGGCGGCAATCGGTGCAGGCGCCCAGCCGTTCGCCGCGGTGGCGTCCGGTCATCATCGGGCCCGCCACCAGCATTACCGCCGGCCGGCCGGCCGAAACCGCGCCCATCAATTGCGCCGGCACGGTCTTGTCGCAGCCGCCCATCAGCACCACCGCGTCCATGGGCTGCGCGCGCACCATTTCCTCGGTGTCCATCGACATCAGATTGCGGAATTTCAGGCTGGTCGGATTGAGGAACACCTCGCCGAGCGAGATGGTCGGGAAATTCGATCGGCAAGGCGCCGGCCGCCAGCACGCCGCGCTTGACCGCGTCCAGCAATTCCGGGAAATGGCGGTGGCAATTGTTGAAGCCCGATGGCGTATAGGCGATGCCGACCACCGGCTTTTCCAGCATGGCGGCGGAATAGCCCATCGAGCGGGCGAACGAACGCCGCAGATAAAGCGAGAAATCGCGGTCGCCGTAATTGGTCAGGCCGTTGGCGATGCCGGTGGGTTTTTTGCTCATGCGGAACTCTTTTGCAGCCGCGCGAGGCCGGATGCAAGCCATAGCGACAACGGGTGATTGGCAAGGCGTTCGGACAGACCCGGAGAGCGCCGCTGCAGCCAGCCGATTCCGACCTCACGCACGAAGACCATGACCACCAGCATGGTGAGAAACCAGGTGAGGAAATGATAGCGGGCGACGTCGGCTCGATAAAACAACGCCACCGCGTGCTGCGCCAGCGCCGCGGCGCCGATCAGGCGCAGCCAGGGATCGAAGGCGCGGCCGCGCAAGACGACATAGATGAGAATGGCGACGCCGGCGGCATTGAGCGGGATGGTCCAGTAGGATCCGCCGGCCCGCTCAGCCAGTTCGCGATCTGGCTGAGCACGCGCACGAACCCGCTGAAATCCAGGCCGAGCAATTGCCGCAAGCGGCTCCCAGTAGGCGGATGGCGGCATCACCAGCAGATTGGCGTCGCCGGCGTTGGCACTGAACAGACACAAACACATGGCCAAGTACCAGTTGTGCAGCGCCATCGAGAACACCGGCAAGAAACCCATACACAATCCGGCAAGCTTCGCCCATTGCCGCTGATAGAGCGTCGCGAGCCCAACACCCGACAACAAAACCGCCGCGGCGGGCGCAACGACCGGCCGCATGAAGATGGCGAGCGCGGAAGCGCGGAGCAATAGCGCGCCGAAAACGGCTGGCAGACATTTCGCGCCGATGAGCGGCAGAATCGCGCAGAGAGAACAAGATGTACGCCGCCGGGTCGGCAAATCCTTTGTCGGCCATTTGGTGTACTGAACGTCGTCCCGAACAAGAGGCCGAGCGGCATCGCGATGAACAGAAGAATGAGCGCGAGCGACCAATGTTCCGGAAGGAATCTACGAAAAATTTTGTGAACGACGAACGGCAGCAGAAGAACGAGCGAGAAATAGCCGAGATAGCTTTCGCCGAACACGATGTGCTCGAGCGCGCGGAAATACCGCAGACCGGGGCCGCCGTACCAAAAAACCTTTTCGCCGCCTTCGAGAAAGCCCCAGATGTCCCCGGCCAGGAGCTTCTGCAAGATGACGCGCCCGACACCGTCGTAGAACAGCCCATCGTCGCCGCCGTCGAACGGCCGCACACCGCCGAGGAAGCTGGCGTCGTCGATCGCGATCAGCAAGAACGCCAAGAGAATGACGATGGCCGGCAGCAGAAGATGCCGCGCTCTGAACCGTACGAGCACCCCAAGCAAGTCAGTATGGCTATTCCGCTGAGCGCGGCGGCGGCGATGGTCTTGACGCGTACCGTCCATGGCGGCGACAAGTGCATTGCCAGCGTGTCCGGCTTGATCGCGATGCCGAAAATGCGGCGGCCGGCGTCGGCGGGCTCGATGGCGCGGCAGCCGACGCCGCTCCAGCGTGAAAAATTCCGCCCTCGCCTTCCCACATCAACTCGCCGCGCCAGCACAATTCGCCGCCGACAAAGGCCGCCGGCAGGCTGATCACCTCGTACCACGGCATGGCGAGATGCCAGCGATTGAGGCCCATCCAGAAGCGGCGGTCGCGATCGGCGCGATGCACGTCGGGCGCGGCGGTGTACCAGTTGTAACGAATCTCGTTGATGAAGCCGAGGCGAAGCCAAACCGGATCGGAAAAATCGAGATCGGTGACCGAACGGGAATCAGCCGGCTTTTGCAAATGCCGTCGGCTGAAAACGCGAAAGGGCTGTCGGGAAAGCCGCCGTCCTGCCAGCAGCCGGCGCTGCCGGGCTTGCAGCGGACGGCGGGCGGATACAGCGCGTCGAATTCGTGGCGAGCCGGCGATAGACCTCGGCCGGCAGCGCGCGCTCCAACGCCGGGCTCGGCAGGAAGACATTGTGGCCTTCCTCGATGCGCGGCGGCGCCAGCAGAAATTGCCCGACGACGGCGACGGCGACAATCGCGACCGCCGCGGCCCAGGCGAGCGTACTCGTCCGGACCTCGCCGCTGAAGATAACGACGCCGCGACCAGCAAGCAGCGCAGTAGCTGCTAGATCGTTGACCGGCAGGCCGATCGCGGCGAGCGCGAGCAAAAGCGCCGCCAGCTTGCGCCAGCCGCCGGAGACAGTCGATGCAGGTTCAGGCGCTATCATATGGCGGGCTGGGGCTTTTCGCTGGCATCAATTCGTCCTTGCGTAGCATGTCGATTTAGCTCAAATCCATGCCGCGCGCGGC
>CAVPUU010000041.1:0-68541 GCA_963709015.1 uncultured Alphaproteobacteria bacterium
AAGCGCAACCGGGTGCCGGCGGCTGCCGATGGTAAACCGCGCTGCGCCAACTGTCATCACTGGCTGCCGTGGGTGGTCGATGCGGGCGACCTCGATTTCGCTGAGATCGTTGAGAAGTCCGCGGTCCCAGTGCTGGTCGATTTATGGGCGACGTGGTGTGGGCCGTGCCGGATGGTGAGCCCGGCACTGGAACAGCTGGCCCGCGAGCGGGCGGGCAGCCTCAAACTTGTGAAGGTGGAGGTGGACTCGGCACCGGCGATCTCGCAGCGCTTCAGCGTACGTGCGGTTCCGACCCTACTGCTCCTCGACCACGGTCAGCTGTTGGCGCGTCAGTCCGGCGCCGCACCCGTTGCTGCACTGCGTGATTGGCTTGACCAAGCAGTGTCAACGACAACCAAGGAGGCGCGATCATGACATCAATATTCGTCGACCCCGACGTGGCGGCCATCCGCCATGTAGCTCCCAGAACTCCCGATGGCTGCGAGGAATGTTTGCGTCTGCATACCCCGTGGCTGCACCTGCGGCTATGTCTGTCCTGCGGGCACGTGGGCTGCTGCGACTCATCTCCGATGCGCCACGCACGCAAACACGCTCACACGGTGGGGCATCCCATTGTCCGATCGTTCGAGCCCGGTGAAGCGTGGCGTTGGTGTTATGTTCACGAGACTTACGTCTGAGGTAGCTGATGTCTGACGTAACGTCCGTTGAGTCGTCGTTCGCGGGCACCCAGGAGTGGGAGGAGACCCCCGACCTGTTCGGTGCCTATCCCCGGTTGACTGAGGACCAGATCGCGACGCTGCGTCGCGGAGGCACCAGGCGGGCGGTCGGGGTGGACGAAATCCTGATTCGCGAGGGGACGCGATCCGACGAGTTGTTTTTGATCTTGTCGGGCAAAGTCGCAATCGTCACCGATGACGAGTCCGGCGAGGGGAGGGTGCTGCGTGTGCACGGACCCGGTCGGTTCCTGGGGGAGCTCGGTGATCTGGAAGGCCAGCCGGCGTTCTACACCGCGATCGTCGTGGTCGAGGGCGAGGTGTTGGCGGTTCCCACCAGCCGCGTGCGTGCTCTGGTCGCCCACGACCAGATTTTTGAGCGATGTGATTTTGCGTGCATATCTGGTGCGCCGTTCCCTGTTGATCGGGCAGGGCGTCGGGTTCCGGATTATCGGGTCGTGCTTCTCGCCCGACTCCACCCGTTTGCGAGAGTTTGCCACTCGCAACCGATTACCGCACCGATGGCTGGATCTGGAAAATGACCGTAACGCTGAACGGCTGCTGCGTCATTTTGGGGTTCGCCCCGAGGACACGCCGGTTGTGATCTGGGGGACCAAGGTGCTGCGCAATCCCAGTAATGTCGAGCTCGCTCGGGTGGTCGGGCTCACCGTGCCGGACGTGATCAGCGACGAATGCGACCTGATCGTGGTGGGCGCCGGGCCCGCCGGTCTGGGCGCTGCGGTGTACGGTGCATCGGACGGGTTGCGGACTGCAGCGATAGAGCGAATCGCCGTTGGCGGCCAGGCCGGGACGACGTCGCGTATTGAGAACTATCTGGGTTTCCCAGGCGGAATCTCCGGGTCTGACCTCGCCGAACGGGCATTCCTGCAGGCCGATAAGTTCGGCGCGCGGGTTTCGGTGTCCGCGGAAGCTATCCGGCTGGAATCCGACGGCGGACAGCTCCAGATCGTGTTCGCCGACGACGCCGTGGCCGTCGGCCGCTCCGCGGTGCTGGCCACCGGAGCACGTTATCGCCGCCTGACCGTCCCGGGGATCGATCATCCACGGCAACGGCGTGTATTACGCCGCGACCTATCAGGAAGCGCTGCTGTGTGGTGACGGCCCGGTCGTCATCGTCGGGGCCGGTAACTCCGCCGGGCAGGCGGCCGTGTTCCTGGCGAGTCGCGTGTCGCGGGTACATCTGCTGGTGCGGGGGGACGACCTCGGCAAGAGCATGTCACGCTACCTCGTCGACCAGATAGTTCAGCAGCCGCGGGTGACGGTCCGCCTCAACACCGAAGTCCGCGAAGTCCACGGCGACGAAGGGCTGAAAAGCGTTGTGGCGAGTTAATAATCAGACTGGTGAACGGCAGTCTATCAAGGCGCGCGCCTTATTCGTGTTCATTGGGGCGGACCCGAATACCGAGTGGTTGGCCGGCACGGTCGCGCTCGACGACCACGGTTTCATCGAGACCGGCCAGGCCGCAGCGAGTCACATTGCCGGCGCGGACGGGCTCGCCGCGGTCCGCCACCCAATCTTCTTGGAAACGAGCATGCTCGGTGTGTTCGCCGCTGGAGACGTGCGCAGCGGGTCGGTGAAGCGAGTCGCATCCGCGGTCGGCGAGGGAGCCATGTCGATCCGGCAGGTCAACAACTACCTCATGACCTGAACTCCGCTGCCGATAGCCACGGACGCAGCGGAGACACCTGAACAGATGGCACTGTCACAGAGCTTCGAGCGGACGCGCAACGAAATGCGCCTTAGCCGCCATTGGGAGGACACTCGATGACGACCGCTTCTAAACCGACTGATCCGCTGCTGAGCGGCGAAAAGCCGAGCTGGGTAACGGGACTCGTTCGTTCAACGGCATCGCTGAACCGAACGCGACAAAACTCGCGCATGGATACAGACGTATCTTCAAAGTAGCATCGTGCGGGTTTCATGCGTACCGCAACACAAGACCACTGGATGGACGCGTAGTGGAGGGTTTCTGCGATCTAGACGCACTTGCCGTTTCGGTGGGCCAGCTCGTGATGAGTGGGTTCGCCCCAACGATGGACAAGGCCGGAATCCAGGTCGAACAAGTCCAGCACCCGCCCGATGGTGTGGTTGACGATGTCGTCCACGGTCGTCGGCCGGTTGTAAAATGCCGGTACCGGCGGAAAAACGATGGCTCCCGCCTCAGTTGCCGCGAGCATGTTCCGCAGATGAACCGTTGTGAGCGGAGTTTCACGCACAAGTAGCACAGTGCGACGGCGCTCTTTGAGACAAACGTCGGCGGCTGGCGTTAATAGGGTGGTGGTCATGCCAGTGGCGATTTCGGCCAGTGTGCGCATCGAGCATGGCGCGATGATCATCCCCCGCGTCCGGAACGACCCGCTGGCAATGGCAGCGCCCACATCACCGATGGGGTAGCTCACGTCGGCCTTCGCCCGCAGTTCTCGTGCGGAGTAGGGGGTTTCGGATGACCGGGTCATCTCACCGGCTCGGCTGGTGACCAGGTGGGTTTCAACTCCAGCGGCACGCAATTCTTCCAAAAGGCGGACGCCGTAGACAATACCGGTGGCACCGGAAATTCCGACGATGAGGCGTTTCATCTCCCTGCCGGCCGTGCAATCCTGGTATGGACTGCGTGCCGCACCAAGGTCCGTTAAATCCAGCCCTTCCAACATCTTTGACTCCTCACCGACGGAAAAGCGGATAATCGGATCACGCCTAGCGCCGATCACGGATAGGCAAGCGACGTGGTTACTCCGGCGGGTAGCCGTAATTTTGCCAGTTTGCGAGGACCTTTTGTTGCAACGCCTGGGGTAACCCGTTGTGAACGAGGCGACCTCGGGCAGGGGCCGTCCAAACGACTGGGGGTGCATCAGGCAGTTGTAGAGCGCCTGTCCGCCTCGGCCGGTGTATTTCTCCGATGAGTCAAGGTAGGCGACCCAGAAGCCGAGTTTGGTCTTCGTAAATAAGATTTCGCCCGAACCGGGATGGCACCGGGTCGCAAACGCCCACACCACCTGGGCAAGGTCGGTCGGGTCGATGTCGTCACTCATGACCAGGATCTTGGGAAACTGCCAACCCGTGTGTGACGCGAAGATCGTCTGCCCGATACGGTGCAAAAAATCGTCGACGGCTAGGCCGGTATCGTCGTGCCAGCTGTCCGGGACAGTGACCACCATCCAATGCGTCGCGGAGTCCAGCGGAATCCAGCACGCGGTGACGGGCAACTGGGCCTTGCGACACAAATCCAGGGTCTCGGCTGAGATTCCCAAACCCCATATCGTGTGCACGTCCTCGACAGGCCGACCCGGCGCGATCACCGGCAGTATCGCGCGGTCACGGTAGGTCACGGCGGTCACCGTGAATAGCGGCCACGGCTCCGGCTCGCCCATCGTGTACCCGCCGTATTCACCGAGTGGGCCTTCCATCGCGGTCTCGGTGTCGGATATGAAGCCCTCTAACACGATTTCGGCCGTGGCCGGCACCTCGACGTCGACCGTTTCGCATTTGACGAGTTCGACTGGTGCGCCGGTAAGTTGGCTGACGAAGTCGTGCTCGTTGACATAGGCGGGCATCGGTGCGCCGGCAGCAAGCATCGCCGCCGGAGGCGCGCCCAGCGCCAGGGCCCATGGTGTCGGCTTACCCTCTTGCTTCCACATGCCGTGCACGATGCCGATGTGTTGCTCGGGAATAACAAGGCCGGTGAGGTGATTGTTGTCCACCAGCATGGAGCGGTTCACCGACCAGTTTGTCCATGTGCCGTCTGGTGAGCGCACGATATTAACGCCGGCCGTTTGGATACACGGCCGCCGTCGCCATCGTGAATATAGGGCACTGGAAACCGCATGAGGTCAACATCTTCGCCGAGCATGACGTTCTGCTTGCATGGCGCTTTGTCCCTCGATACTTGAATCGGCGCCAGCACCGGGCGTGACTTCGCCTCAACGTAGGCCTCGACGAGTTCAAGACCGGTGGCGAGTGGGTCGTGACCCATCATCATGGCCAGGCGTGCCAGGTAATGCCCGGGTTGGCGGCTCGTCGCCGCGGGCGCGCCCATCGCACGCAGACCCGGATCGGCTCCGATCACATTGTTGAACAACGGAGCGGCAGCCTTCGTCTCGGTCGCGTGACGAATGATTGCGCATCTCCAGGTTCCAGTCGACCGTTTGGTCGGATCTCTGAATACTTTCAAGCCGGTCGGACGCGCCGGCGGTCCTTACGCGCTGCATCTGTCCATCAACGGCAACCGGCTGGTGTTCGACATTCGCCTTGAAGACGGCACGCCGGTGATGGCGCATCTGTTCTCGCTCTCGCCGCTGCGCCGCATCGTCAAGGACTACTACCTGATCTGCGACAGTTATTATCAGGCGATCCGCACCGCGACGCCCGACAAGATCGAAGCGATCGACATGGGCCGGCGCGCCATCCACAACGACGGCTCGCACATTCTGATGGAGCGGCTCAAGAGCAAAGTGACCGTCGATCTCGACACCGCGCGCCGGCTATTCACGCTGATTTGCGTGCTGCATTGGAAGGGTTGAACGGTGTTGGAGGCCGGGAACCTTGGCAGTGCCTTGCTTCACCTCTCCCCAACGGGGAGAGGGAGCGCGCCGAGTTCGCGGCGCTGTTTGTGCCAGAGTTGAGCCGGCGATGGCGTCGCCCGTGCGCATCTCGCACCCCCAGGCGGTATTATTTGCCTGCGGCATGAATGCGGTGCGCTCGCCGATGGCCGCGGGCTTGATGCAGCAGCTTTTTGGACAGGCCGTCACTGTCGCTTCCGCCGGCGTGCAGAAGGGCGAACTCGATCCGTTCGCGGTCGCCGCCCTGGAGGAGATCGGCATCGACATCGCGCGGCACAAGCCGATCACCTTCGAGGAGCTGGAAGACCTGGAAGGGCTCAATTTCGATCTGATCGTGACGCTGTCGCCGCCGGCGCACCACAAGGCGATGGAATTGAGCCGCACCAGTCCGGCGCGAGGTCGAATATTGGCCGACGCTCGACCCGACCGGCGTCGAAGGCAGCCGCGAGCAGCGGCTCGACGCCTACCGCGCGGTGCGCGACGAGTTGATGGCGCGCATCCGCGAGCGCTTTGGGCGGCCGGGGCAGGGGAATGAATGAGTTGTGAAAATAGTCCCGTTCCGCTAGTTTCCGCGCGCATTCGCAACGGTTTTTCCCTCCTATCGGCGCCGCTATAGACGATGATCGGCCGGCCCAAATTCGTGCTCGCTTCCGGTTCGCCGCGACGGCTCGCCTTGATCAATCAGGCCGGCATCGAGCCGGACGCGCTCAAGCCTGCCGATATCGACGAAAGCCCGCGCCGCGGCGAGATTCCGCGTGCCTACGCCAACCGGCTGGCGCGCAGCCAAGGCGGAAGTCGCGCTGGAAAACGTCAAGCTCGACGACGAGCTGCGCGGCGCCTACATCCTTGCCGCCGACACCGTGGTGGCCGTCGGCCGCCGCATTTTGCCGAAGGCCGAGTTGCTCGACGAGGCGGCGCAGTGTCTGCGCCTGCTGTCGGGCCGCAATCACCGCGTCCACACCTCGATCTGCCTGGTGACGCCAAACGAGGCATTCCGCCAGCGCATCGTGGAAACGCGCGTGCGCTTCAAGCGGCTGTCGGACGAGGACATCGACGCTTATCTCGCCTCGGGCGAATGGCGCGGCAAGGCCGGCGGCTACGCGGCGCAGGGCATTGCCGGCACCTTCATCATCAAGCTCGTCGGCTCCTATTCGAACGTGGTCGGCTTGCCGCTCTATGAGACCATGAGCCTGCTCGGCGGCGAGGGTTATCCGATCCGTTTCGGCTGGCTCAACGCGGTGTGAGCGGAAGGTTAATCGTGCGAGTGCCGCATGAATATCGCGTCGTGGCTTTATCGTTCGGGACTTAGCCATCCGGCGTGGCCCGCGGCGGCGGCCGGCACGCGGGTGGTGGCGACTTACGGACAATTGGCCGAACGCGCCGCCCGGCTTGCCGGGGCGTTGCGCAAGCGCTTCAAGCTCGCGCCCGGCGAGCGCGTCGCCATCGCCGCGAAAAATTCGTCCGCCTATCTCGAATTGCTGTTCGGCATCTGGCACGCCGGACTTGCCGCGGTGCCGGCCAACGCCAAGCTGCATGGCGCCGAGTTCGGCTACATCCTCGAACATTCCGGCGCCCGCATCTGCTTTGCCTCGGAGGGTATCGACGCCGAGATCGCGACGCACGCCCCGCCCACACTCGAACGGCTGATCGCAATTGGCAGCGCGGAATACGAAGAACTGTTTGCGGCAGACCCGATCGCGGTCGCGCCGCGCGCAGGAGGCGATCTCGCCTGGCTGTTCTATACGTCCGGAACGACCGGACGCCCGAAGGGCGCCATGCTCAGCCATCGCTCGCTTGTCGTGGCGAGCCATGCCTATGCTACCGAAGTCGATCCGGTGACGCCGGGCGACGCTATCCTGCATTCCGCGCCCATGAGTCATGGCTCCGGCCTCTACATCATGATGCATGTGGCGCGGCTCGGCGTGCAGGTGACGCCGGAAAGCGGCGGCTTCGAGCCGGGCGAAATCTTCACATTGTTCAACGCGTGGCCGCGCATGTCGATGTTCGCCGCGCCGACCATGATCAAGCGCCTGGTCGCTTGTGCGGCGGACTGCAAGGCGGAGAACATCCGCACGCTGATCTGGGGCGGCGCGCCGATGTACGTGGAGGATGCGCTGGAGGCGCTCGACCGCTTCGGGCCGCGGCTCGCCCAGATCTACGGCCTCGGCGAAGCGCCGATGACCATCAGCACGCTATCCAAGCAGGATATCGCCGACCGCGGCCATCCGCGCTGGCGCGAGCGGCTCGCCTCGGCCGGCCGGCCCTATGCCTGCGGTGAGGTCAGGGTCGCCGACGCTCAGGACGCGCCAATGGCGACGGGGGAATCCGGCGAGATTCTCGTGCCGCGGCCCCGTGATCATGGACGGCTACTGGCGCGACGACGATGCCACCGCGAAGACGCTGCGCAACGGCTGGCTGCACACCGGGGACGTTGGCGCTTTCGATGCGGAGGGTTATCTGCGTATCAAGGACCGCTCCAAGGACATGATCATTTCCGGCGGTTCCAATGTCTATCCGCGCGAGGTCGAGGAAGTGCTGCTCACCCATGCGAAGGTGCGCGAGGTTTCGGTCATCGGCCGGCCCGACCGGGAATGGGGCGAGGCGGTGGTGGCCTATGTGGTGGGCGAAGCGAGCGCGGGCGAACTCGACGCGCTGTGCCTTTCGCGCATTGCGCGCTTCAAACGGCCGAAGGATTATGTTTTTGTCGACGCGCTGCCGAAAAACAACTACGGCAAGATATTGAAGACGGAGTTGCGCGCCATGGATGCCAAGAAAACCGCCAAGAAGGTCGGGAGGCCATGAACGAGATCGACCGCAAGCATATGGCGCGCTGCCCGCTCTGCGGCAAGCCGACCGATCAGGCGTTCAAGCCGTTTTGCTCCAAGCGTTGCGCCGACATCGATCTCAACCGCTGGCTGTCCGGCGTCTATGCGGTGCCGGCGAAAGAGGACGAAGACGAGGACGGCGAACGTCCGGCGGACAATGACGAAAGTGAAAAGTCATGAACGCACCCGCCGCCGGTTGGCCGGACCGTCTGTTCGCTACGCTCAAGCGCGCCGGCATCCGCCAGGTCGGCTACGTGCCCGACGCCGGCCACGCCCGGCTGATCGATCGCTGCCGCGCCGACGCCGATATCCGCGACGTCGTGCTCACCACCGAGGAGGAGGGCGTGGCGCTGGCCGCCGGCGCCTGGCTCGGCGGCGAACGGGCCGCGCTGCTGATGCAGTCGAGCGGGCTCGGCAATTGCATCAACATGCTTTCTCTTGCAAGGACCTGCCGCTTTCCGCTGCTGATGCTGATCACCATGCGCGGCGAGTGGGAGGAGTTCAATCCCTGGCAGGTGCCGATGGGTCGATCGTCGATCCGGTGCTCAAGCTGTGCGAGGCTCAAGTTTATCGCGTGACGGCACCGGCCGACGTCGAAGGCGGCCGAGCGCGCGGCGCAGCACGTGTTCGGGGACGAGCGCATCGCCGCCGTGCTGCTCGCAGGAATTGATCGGCAAGAAGGTGTGGACCAAATGAGCGAGAGGTTGGAACGGCGCGCCGCCATGGCCACGCTGCTCGCCGGCCGCGGCGGTGATCTCCTGGTCGTGCCCGGCCTCGGCTCGACCACCTGGGATCGTCGCCGCGCTCGGCGACGATCCGCGCAACTTCTATCTCTGGGGCGCGATGGGCGGCGCCGCCATGATCGGGCTCGGCCTTGCGCTGGCGCAGCCCAAGCGGCGCGTCGCGGTCGTCACCGGCGACGGCGAGATGTTGATGGGGCATGGGCTCGCTCGCCACCATCGGCATCCAGCGGCCGGGCAATCTGGCGATCGTGGTGTTCGACAACGGCGTCTATGGCGAAACCGGCATGCAGCCGAGCCATACCCAGACCGGCGTGGATCTGCTGTGCCGTGGCCGGCGCCTGCGGCATCGCCACCTGCCTCGACGTGCGCGACGAGGCGGCCTTGCGCGATCTCGCCGGCGCTTGAAAGCTTGCACGGGACCCTGTTCGCCCGCGTGCTGATCGCCGCAGAGGAGCCGCCGCGTGTGCTGCCCGAGCGCGACGGCGTGGTGCTTAAAAACCGGTTCCGCGCGGCTATTGGCGTGAAAGCGTGACCGGGGCGCCGTTCTAGACAGCGGGGAATTGAGCCTCTATAACGCGCCGCACTCTCCCGGCCCGCTCGTGCCGAGCGGCTTTGGCGCCCAGGTAGCTCAGTTGGTAGAGCATGCGATTGAAAATCGCAGTGTCGGTGGTTCGATTCCGCCCCTGGGCACCATTTATTTTCCGGCCCACGTCCCGATGCGGGTGATCGCAGGGATGCCTTGATCGCCATTCGGTCCCGGCACGAATTGCCGAAAAGTCCGGCGTAGCCTACCGACGCCGTACTGGCCGAGGAATTTCAACCAGCGCCGCGCCCGCCACGGCATTGCCCGATCGAGCGAGAACGAGCGCAGATCGAAAGCCTTGGCGAAGGAGGCGTCGTCGCAAGCTTGTTTGATTGGATCGTCGTAGAAGCTTGCGATTTTGCCGGCATCCATGCCGGGCGTGGCAAGCCAGCGGGGGATGTGAACATTGCAGAGCCGCTCGACATCGTTGAGCGTCTTGCGCGCGCCCGTGCCGGCGGCCGGGCAGGAGGTCGAAAACGCGTCGCCGACCAGTACGACGCCGGCCTGCCGGTGGCCGCGCGTGGCATAGAGATCGACCGGGCGAATCTTGACGTCGCCGGTGACCTCGAAATCTCCGGTCAGCGCGCGCAGGCCGGGCATCAGCGCGTGCACCGTATCTTCGGGTTTGGTGCGCATCGCCCGCAGCCAGGGGTCGTGCATGTCGCGATAGACGAAGAGATTGGCGCGCATGGTCGCGCCGATCGGAAACAGCGTCAGCAAAGCGGTGCGGTCGCAGATGCGCTCGGCATAGTAAGTGAGTGCCGGAAACTCAAAGGCGTGCCGGCCGATCGGCTTGATATCGAATCCGATACTGATCGAATGGCATTCGCTCATTACCTCGCGCGCGAGGCCTAGCGAATGGCGCAGGCCGATATCGAGTTCGTTGGCCAGCACGATCAGCCGCGCGGAAATTTCCTCGCCGTTCGACAAGGTAACCGCCTGCCGCCCGCTGCCGGCCGCGACCGACGTCGCCTTGGCAGTGATCATTGGCACGCCTGACGGAATGAGGCCGCGGACGGCGTTGACCAACGGCGCATAGAAGATGCCGTGCTGGTCGCCCGGCCGCTTGTCGAGCAGGCGGCCGAAACGGGCGATCCAGCATTCGTGGTCCGGCGTCGCCGCGCGCAGGACGTCATCGGCGAGGCCGGTCTTCCGCAGAATGGCGACCTGCACGCCGTCGAGTTTTTCGCAACGGAAGTCCGGCGGATAGACAAGGTGCGGATCGACGATGACGGCGTTTATGCCGGCATTGCCGAGCATCGCGGCCGCCACGGAACCGGCCAGCCCGCCGCCGACGATGGCAACGTCTGTCTCCCGCATCATTGTCTCCGGCCGGGGCACGTTGTCACCCTGCCGCGCGCCGCCGCATGCCGGCGAGATAGATTGCCTTGGCTTGCGCGCGCAGCCGCAGATAAATGTCCTGCAATCGGCTCAGGCGGGCAAACGTGGTCGAGCCGCCGCGCCGCGCATCGATCCACAGTTCGGCCATGGCGTGGCGTTCGCACCAGATCGCCATGAAGCCGCTGTCGTCATAGGAGCACGAATTCACGCAAGCGATGCCGGGGTCGGCGAGGAATGCCGCGGTGTAATCTTCCAAAAGCAGCATGCCGGGCGAGAAGTCGCGCAGCCCTTCGTCATAGGCCGTCTTCCAGGTGAACGCGGCGGCGCCCGCCCGCAGCACGATCTGCATGCTCACCGGCTGCCCGTCGAGATAGAGCGCATGAATCCAGGCGTCGCCTTGCGGCGCCAAGGCAGCCATCATTTCGCGCGTAAACGTTTCATCGGGGGGATTGCACAACAGCGCTGTGCGCTTGCGGCCCTTCCAGCCGGCGGCTTCGAGGCGCAGGAAATCCTCCAACGCGCGGCCGACCGCCTCGAGTCCGGTGACGGTCTTCGATTCGAGCACGCCTTTTTGAGCGAGCCTTCGCCGATGCTGCCGCAGTTTCTTGCGGCTCGCGCCGGAGAGCGCCCTTTCCATGTATTGCTTGCCGTCGAGGTCCGAGGCGAGCATCGGGCGCAAAGCGCGGCGCAGAACGGCGGGCGTGCTTCCACGCGAACCAAGCACGCGGTTGAGCGCCTGCATGGTGGCGCCATCCTCGCGCACGGCGTCGAGCGCGATGATTTTGGGCAGGCTTGGATCGGCGGCGATGCAATCGAGCATCGCTGCCAAAATCTCGTCGAGCAGGGCGCGATCGATGACGGGCGTAGCCAGGTAGGCGTGCGCGAACGGCGGCGCCTTCAGCATCGATATTGGAATGATCGATCGCGGCGCGCGGCCGATGGCGAAGCCCCAGAGACCGACAAGCTGCCGGCGGCCGGCATTGTCGCGCCAGCCCAGCAGCGCCCGGCAGCGGATCTTCGGATAGCACGCGCAGAGCGCAAGCAGCATCGGGTGCATGAAGACATTGGGCGTGTCGGCGCGTCCGATCAGGTCGCGCCATTCCGATTGGATTTCGGAGAGCCTGGCGCCGGTTGCGACCTCGATCGTGACGACCGCCGCGCCGCGCTTTGGCAGGCGCGGTTCGCGCGCGGGCGATTGATCCGACGTGACGGCGATCTCGGCCGGCCGCGGCCATGCCTGCGGCGCAACGCGCGCGTTGATCTCTGCCGATGTGGCGGACGGTGGCAATTGACCTTCCCGATAATGTCGCCGGCTACGCCCCTTGGGGTCGTGATACCGATAATTCTTTCACATGCCGTTTACGGCGTCGCCGAAGCACCGGCCGCCGATTTACCAAGGGTTAGGGTTAAAAGCGGCTGCGTGGCGCAAGCGGCGCGGCTAAACGGCAATCAAGCCGTTCGCGGCCGCCAAATGAACATGTGCAAGCCGAGCCGGCGGCGGGCGATCAGGAATAGCAAGGCGGATTCGACGACAAAGGCGCAGGCGGTCGCGCTCGCAACGCCGACGCCGCCGAACTTCGGCGCAAGCATGAAACAGCCCAGCAAATTGACGGCGAATGCCGCCGCATAAGCGATCGCGCATGTGCGCTGTTGGCCGAGCATGTTGAGCAGCCGCTCGGCCGGGCCGACGCTGGCGCGCGCCAGCTGGCCGACGGCGAGCAACACGATCACCGGATAGCCGTCGCGAAAGCCTGAGCCGAACAGCGCCAAAATCGGCTTGCCGAGCAGCAGCATCAGCAAACAGCAGGCGAGCGATGGCCAGAACACCCAACGCACCGTGCCGGCGGCGAAGGCCACAAGCCCGGCACGGTCGCCGGCGACATGATAGGCGGTGAAATGGTGCGCGGCGGCGGCCGCGACGGCGTATTGGATGATGCTGATCAGGGCCAGCGTCTTGGCCGCGGCATAGTAGTGCGCGACTTCCCCGGCCGGCCGGAAGGCCTTGAGCACGAGCACGTCGGTCGACGTGAGCAAGGTATACATACCCCAGACCAGCACGATCGGTAGCGCCGTGCCGAGCCAAAGCCGCGTGTCGTAGGCCTTGCGGCCCGGCGGCACCACCGTGCCGAGCCGGCGCTCGACCATGAGCAGTTGCGACAGCGCACACAGCCAGGTCGCCAGCGCCAGCGCGGCCGTAACCGTGGTGGCATCCACGGCAAACCCGGCAACGCGCGCCGCGGCGACGCCCGCGATCAGCAACAGCGGTCGCACGATATAGGGCGGCAGCAATGCGACATTGATCCAGTTGTACGAACGCGCCATGGCGTCGAACATGAAGGTGGACGCATAAAACGGCAGCGCGATGCAAATGAGGTAGAACGGCACGATCACGTTGCTGTCGAGTGAGGCTGCGGCCGCGTGCACAATCAGCGCGCCAATGAGCGCCGCCGCCGTGCCCGCGGCGAACGTGATCCAGCGGCTGCCGGCGAGATAGCCGCGCAGCAGGCCGAAAGCGCGCGCGTGAGTGTATTGCGGAATGAACCGCTGCGCGGTGAGCGGCATGCCGAGATGGACCAGTTCGCCGACCAGCATCAGCCAGGTCCAGATATAGGCATAGGTACCGAATTCGGAATCGCCCATCCAGCGGGCGAGCAGCACCTGCGACAGGAATATGATGGCGGCGCTCGCCACGCGGATCATGAAGGCGGTACCGGCGACGCGCTGGGTGAGCGCGTGCTCGCCGGCGAGCCAATGCTTGATGCGCGTCCGCATTCGCGGGAACAGGTGCCGCGGCGGCAATTCTTTGACGTCGGTGAGGGCCATCTCGATGCCTCGCGCTGACAACTGTCCTAGAGGCAATTGGTAACTTTAATCTGAAGGGGCGCGTGCGTATTCGAGCGCAATATGAAGATTACGCGCCTCTTCACTGTTGGCGTCGAGATGCTCCTTTAACGGCGCGCCGGCGGGGCTACACCTGCTCGGCGTTGAGATAGGCGAGCCGCGCACCGCAGAAGGCGCAGATCAGGCCTAAGCCGAGAGCAGTCAGCCCCGCGATCACGTCCACCGTGCCGCCGAGATTGTCGGTCTTGCTCATGATGCCGCCGGCGGTGGCGGCGGCGAACACCAGCGCCACCAAAAAGCGCCGCGCCAGCCGGTAGACGAGATCGCGCTCGCGCGCCGCCGCGATCAGATAGGCGCCGGCTGCCCAGCCGCCGACGAAGCCGGCGCCGCCGATCGCCCACCAGGCGAGCGCCGAGATGAACTGCGGCTTGTTGCCGGCGCCGGCGTCGCGCAACACCGCGTCGAGCCCGACCCCGAACACGGTGAGCACGATGTGCACCACCAGCGCCGCGAACACGCCGCAGGCGATAGCGGCGGCGTAGTGCAAGCGGCGAAGGATATCGGTGTCCATGGGCATGATCCAATAGCGTCCGCGCTCCTGCAAGGGAAGGGGCGCGCCGCCCGTCGGCCGCGGCAATATGCCGAACATCCGCGCCGGCACGGCGTTATTCTTAGGCATGCGCGTGTGAGGTAGCGATGGCGGCCGACCAGGTAATCGTCGACACCGACATCCCGGCGCGGCTCGACCGGCTGCCCTGGGGCCGCTTTCACAGCCTGGTGGTGGCAGCGCTCGGCGTGACCTGGATCCTTGACGGGCTGGAGGTGACGCTTGCCGGTTCGCTGTCGGGCGCGCTGAAGGAAAGCCCGGTGCTGCGCTTCAGCAATACCGACATCGGGCTTGCCTCGAGCGTCTATCTCGCCGGCGCGGTGCTTGGCGCGATCTTCTTTGGCTGGCTTACCGACCGGCTCGGCCGCAAGAAACTGTTCTTCATCACGCTGACGGTCTATCTGCTCGCCACCGCGGCGACCGCCACGTCGTGGAATATCGCGAGCTTCGCACTCTTTCGTTTTCTCACCGGCGCCGGCATCGGCGGCGAATATGCCGCGATCAACTCTACCATCCAGGAATTGATCCCGGCGCGTGTGCGCGGCTGGAGCGACCTCGTGATCAACGGCAGCTTCTGGGTCGGAGCGGCGATAGGAGCGCTCGGCTCGCTGGTGCTGCTCGACCCTAACGTGATCAATCCGGAAATCGGCTGGCAACTCGCCTTTTTGATCGGAGCGAGTCTGGCGCTGGTGATTTTCTTCATGCGGCTGTGGATTCCGGAAAGCCCGCGCTGGCTGATGACCCATGGCCGCGCCGATGAGGCCGAGAGGGTGATCGCCGGCATCGAAGCGCGCTTTGCGTCGCTGCCGCCGGCGGCGAACCTGCCGCGCGTGCGCCTGCGTGCACGAAGATCGACGCCGCTGCGGGAAGTCGCACAAACTTTGTTTCAACGCCACCGCCAGCGCACGCTGGTCGGCTTAAGCCTGATGGCGTCGCAAGCGTTTTTCTACAACGCCATCTTTTTCACCTACGCGCTGATCCTCACCGATTTCTACCGCGTGCCGTCCGATCGCGTCGGTTGGTATCTGCTGCCGTTTGCGGTTGGAAATTTCCTCGGCCCGGTGTTGATCGGCCGCCTGTTCGACACGCGCGGACGGCGCCCGATGATCGCCTTCACCTACAGCATCTCCGGCATCTTGCTCGCCGGCACCGGTTATCTGTTTGCGCGCGATCTGATCACGGCGGAAACGCAGACGCTGTGCTGGATGGCGATCTTCTTCTTCGCTTCGGCGGCGGCGAGTTCGGCCTATTTGACCGTGAGCGAGACCTTCCCGTTGGAGATCCGGGCGCTGGCGATCGCGTTCTTTTACGCGGTCGGCACCGGCGTCGGTGGCATTATCGGGCCGTGGCTGTTCGGGGTACTGATCGACACCGGCTCGCGCATGAGCGTGTTCGGCGGCTATCTCCTGGGCGCCGCGCTGATGATCGCCGGCGGCTGCGTGGCGTGGCTTTGGGGCGTCAATGCCGAGCGCAAGCCGCTGGAAATGGTGGCAAGGCCGCTGACCTTTATCGACTGACCGTGCGAAGCTTTAGCTTTGTGATCGCGCGTCTGCGCTTGGTGTCAACCTGCCGCTTATGACGCTTCGCACCTCGTGCAATTCCTCCACGATGAAATCGAAAAACGCGCGCACGCGCGGCGTGTTTTTCATGTCCTTGTGCATGAGCAGATAAAATTGGGTGGTCAATTCTGCCAGCGGCCCCAGCACGCGCACCAATTCGGCCTCTTTGTCGCCGATGATTGCCGGCAGGGCGCCCAGGCCGGCGCCCGATTTGACCGCCGATATCAAGGCCGTCACGCTGTTGCAGCGCGCGGCAATACGGGCATCCGGTGCGGCCGATTGCAGCCACCGATTGGTGAAATGCTCCTTGAGTTCGACGTCGAATAGAACCAGCGCGTGGGTGCCGAGATTCTCGACATTTTTAACAACGCCGTGCTGCGCCACGTAATTGCTGCTGGCATAGATCGCCCACGGAACGTCCGCGATCTTGCGCCCGAATAGGGCGTTGTCCTCAGGCGCAGCAGCGCGAAACGCGATGTCGGCTTCGCCTTTGCCGAGATCGCGCAGCTTGTCGCTCATGACAAATTCGACGCGCAGGCCAGGATAGCGTTCCGAGAATTTCGCCAGCAGTGTCGATTGCATCAGGCGAATGCCGACCGGCTCCGGACACGTCACGCGCACACTTCCGGTTAAGTTCGTGTCGGCGGCGGCGATGCAGCGTTCGAATGCAAGTGCGGCCTCTTCGACGCGGGTCGCGTAGGCCACCAGATCCTCGCCCAATTCGGTCAGCTTGTAGCCAGTCGGGTTGCGCGTGACGAGTTGGCGGCCGACCTGCTTTTCCAGCTCGTCCATTCGGCGATGGACGGTTGACTGACTTACCCTCAATGCCTTCGCTGCCGCCAAGGTGCTGCCGTGGCGCGCGATCGCCAGAAAATGCCGCAGGTCATTCCAATCAAACATGGGCAAGTTAAGCATCGTTGTGCCGGCATTGGTTATGCACTTTTGCGTGGAGGTTTCGCAATCTTGGTGCTCTCCTCTCGATTAGCCGAATGAGTATAGCTGTGGCGGCGGCGTGATGGATGTCCCGCATAGCGGGTGCAACATGTCGGTGTTCGCGGACCACAGATGGAGCAAAATGACGCATCCGGTACGGATGACCGGTATTGGCGCATTGCTCGGCAAGGGACATGCTGCTGTTGTTGCCGCGGTCGGCGATTGGCGGCGCAGCAGCCGTCAACGACGTGAGCTTATCATGCTCAGCGAACCGGAGTTGCGCGACATGCTATTGACCGGCGCCGACGTCGATGCGGAAGCTGGCAAGCTATTCTGGCAGCGCCTCGACTTATCGGCGCGTGGCTAAATACCGGCCAATTCGTGCATAATCCTGTAGAGCCGCGCCTGGCCCTCGAAACCGATCCCGGGGCGGTCGGAGAGCGAGATAAATCCGTTCTCGGTGCGGGCATCGTCGGCGAAGCCGCCGAAATCGCCGAACACGCCGGGATAGGATTCCGCGCCGCCGAGGCCGAAGCCGGCGGCAATCGCCAGCGACATCTGGTTGCCGCCGTGCGGGAACATCGAGGCGCGCGGCCAGCCGTGCCGCGCCAACATGTCGAGCGTGCGGGCGTATTGCACGATGCCGTAGGCCTGCGGCGGGTCGATCTGGATGACGTCGTTGCGCTCCGGCTTGAGGCCGCCGAAACACACCAGGTTTTCCACGTCCTGGGTCGAGAACAAGTTCTCGCCGGTCGAGAGCGGCGGGACGTAAGCGGCGGCGATCTCGGCGAGCAGCGCGAAGTCGAGCGGATCGCAGGGTTCTTCGAACCAGCGCAGCTTGAAAGGCGCGAGACCGCCCGCGTAGGCCAGCGCATCGGTCGCGGTCGAATTTTGAATTGGCGTCGACCGCGAGCTGCGCGCTCTCGGGCAGGATCGACTTGACCGCCTCGACGCGGGCGAGATCGTCGGCGAGCGCCATGCCGCCGACCTTCATCTTCACCATGGTGTAGCCGGCATCGAGATGGCCGCGCATCTCGTCCTGCAAGTCCTTCGTGGTCTTGCCCGGCGCATACCAGCCGCCGCCGACATAGCAAAATACCTTGCCGGCGATCTTGCCGCCGTTGAAGCGCTCGGCGAGAACGACATGCAGCGGCTTCTCCGCGATCTTGGCGAGCGCATCCCAGACCGCGACCTCGATGGTGCCGATGCCGACGGAGCGCTCGCTGTGTCCGCCGGATTTCTCGTTCTGCATCATGACGGCGAGGATTTTCTCGGGCGCGAGATTGCTGGCGCCATCGAGCAGCGAAATCGGGCGGCGCCTTGAGGATGCGCGGAATAAAGCGCGCGCGCATCTGTGCGCCGCAGGTGTAGCGGCCGGTGGAATTGAAGGCGAAGCCGCAGACCGGCTTGCCGGAGCGCATCACGTCGGTGATCACGGCGACCACCGACGTCGTCATTTCGCTGAAATCGATGCTCGAATTGGCGAGCGTCGAGTTGAGCGGGACCGCCGTCTCGCGGATGTCGACGATTTTCATTTACACGAAACGATCGCTCACTCGATTTGCTTGATTTTAGCGTCCGCGATGACCCGCTTCCATTTGGCCAATTCGGCTTTGACGTAGTCGGCGAATTCAGCGGACGAACCGCCTTCCGGCTCGAAGCCCAATGGTATCATTTTCGCCTTCACGTCGGGCATTGCCACGATTGCGGCGATCTCGCGCTGCAAAAGGTCCACGACCGCCTTCGGCGTGCCTTTCGGAACGAACACGCCCTGCATGGTTTCCAACTCCTGGCCAGAGATGCCGGCCTCGGCCAAGGTCGGCACATCGGGCAGGGCGGAAGAGCGCTTCTTGGTGGTGACCGCCAGCCCGCGCAGCTTGCCCGTTTTTACAAGTTGCGTGGTCGGCGTCATGGCGACGAACGAGGCCGCCGTTTCATTGGCGAGAACGGCCTGCGCGGCGGGGCTGCCGCCCTTGTAAGGCGCGATCACGAAGTCGAGCCGATAGGTCGCCTTGAACAAGTCGCTGGCCAGATCCGGCGTGGTGCCGAGCCCGGGCGACGCGAAAGAAAATTTTCCGGGATTGGCTTTGATGAGCGCGATCAGTTCCTTCGCGGTTTTGGCCGCGATCGACGGATGGACAATCAGAATGTTGGGCGTGATGGCCGCCAGCGTGATCGGGATGAAATCCTTCTCCGCATCATAGGGGCATTTCTTGTAAAGGCTCGGATTCACCACGTAACTCGAGGACGCGACCAGGATCGTATAACCGTCGCCCGCCGAGCGGGCTGCATTGCCCGTGCCAATATTGCCGCCAGCGCCGGGAAGGTTCTCGACATAGAACTGCTGGCCAAGCCTGTCCGACAGCTTCTGGGCGAGCAGCCGCGCCATCACGTCGGTCGGACCGCCGGCTGCGAATGGCACGATGATTTTTACGGGCTTGTCGGGGTAGCCGGCCGCCGATGCCGGCGCGACCGAAAGAATAGTCGCAAACAGCGCGGCCACAGGGGCCAGAATTCGCACCATCGAGCGCATAAGAACCTCCCTATTTTTTCCATCGTAGCATCGCATGCGGATGGTGCCAGTGGGGTTGGTGCTGGCAAGCAAAATCAAAACCGAAAGCCTAAAACAAAAATTCCAAACGAAAGCCCAAGTCAGCGATTGCTGACTTGGGCTGACTTGAAAGTTAGCGTTTCGGCGTTAGCCGGTTCTTCAGGGACAGGCGATCACGTTCCAGAACCACTCGCCATCGACGTTGATCCAGCACGGACCGACGCCGTAGGTGTACCAGACGCCATGCCAGCGGTGCCGATTATGGCCGTACCAGACGTGACCGTTGTAGCTGCGTCCGACGACGAAGCGGCTGCGGCCGACGTTCCGGTTGACCGTAACATTCCGGTGAACGTTCACGTTCCTGTTGACGCGAACGTTCCTGTTGACGTGAACGGTCTTATTGACATGGGCGTTCTTCTGGTCCTGTTGCTTATGGCCCTGTTGCGCGCCGGCCGGTGCCGAAGTTGCCAGCGCAAACCCGAGAGCGGCGACGGCGGAAAGCACGATCGAAAGCTTCCTCAACATTTGTACTCCTCCCTGGAGTGTTTCCGACAACCTTGTCGGTTACTGGATTGTTGGCAGAATGCGCGTGAACGGCCTATGAACGAAAAACCGATATTTGCGCTGCTTTGCAACAATGGGATCAAGGCAGCACTGCGCCAGCACACAACTGCGGCGCAACCATTAAGGTTCCAAGAGGTCTTGCAATCACATCCGGCGGCAGGCTGTATTTCGTTCAACTTGATCGTTAGCCCAATTTCAGCAGAGGAAATGCAATGCCGGCTCGAAAAATCACCCGTCAGGACATGCGGGACGCCGCGGAGAAATACAAAACTGGGGTAAATGGGGCCCGGCCGACGAAATCGGCACGCTCAATTATACCTCGCCTGAAGACATCATTGCCGCGACGCGCCTGGTCAAGAAGGGCAAGGTGATCTCGCTTGCGCTCAACTTCGACGATACCGGTCCGCAGGGCGCCAAGAGCAAATACCCGGCGATGGGCCGCACCAACGCGATCCACACCATGCTGCGCACCGGCACCGACGCCTATTCCGGCGTGCTCGACAAGCGTGGCATCCGCGCCGCCGACGATATGGTCACGATGCCTCTGCAATGCGGCACGCAGTGGGACGGGCTCGGCCATGTCTTCTACGAAAACTATATGTGGAATGGCTACGATTGCCGCGAGGTGACCTCGGCCGGCGCGCAGAAATGCGGGATCGAGAAAACCAAGAATAAGATGGTTGGGCGCGGCGTGCTGCTTGATGTTGCCCGCTACAAGGGCGTCGAGTCTCTCGACGACGGTTACGCGATCACCTGCGCCGACCTCGACGGTGCCGCCAAGAAGCAGGGCGTGACGATGAAGCGCGGCGATTATGTGATCGTGCGCACCGGGCAGATGGAACGTTGTCAGAAAATCGGCAGCTGGGACGGCTATCCAGGCGGCGATGCGCCGGGCTTTGCGTTCGAGACGCTGGATTGGATCAAGCGCGTCGAATTGGCCGCGCTTGCCAGCGACACCTGGGGCTGCGAAGTGCGGCCGAACGAAAGCGAGGAGGGCATCAACCAGCCCTGGCACTGGATCACCATCCCGATCATGGGCATGACGATGGGTGAGATTTTCCAGTTGAAGGAGCTTGCCGACGACTGTGCCGCCGACAAGGTCTATGAGTTCATGTTCGTGGCGCCGGCCATTCCAATCACTGGCGCGGTCGGCTCGCCGGTCAATCCGCTGGCTATCAAATAAGACATCACGAGAGGAGCATCCGATGAAGACGCTGGTCGGTTATCTCGCTCAATGTCTCTTGCTGCTCGCGCTTCTGTTGACGCCGGTCAAACCGGCGGGCGCCGGATGAGATTCGTGTGTTGAGCGGGGGCGCGGTACAGCACGTCCTGCGATCGCTGATGCCGGAGTTCGAGCAGGCCACCGGACACCGTGTCAACGCCTCGTTCGCGTTGATCCCAGCCATTGCGCAAAGGCTTTCGGCTGGAGAGAAGGCTGACCTGGTTTTTCTGCCCATGCCGTTGATCGCCGCCGCGGAGAAGACGACGCCGCTGCGGAAGGAAGGGCAAGGTCCTTTTGTTCGCGTCGGGGTCGGCGTTCTGGCCCGTGAGGGCGCACCGCGCGCGGATATTTCCACTCCTGACGGCATACGCAAATTGTTGCTCAATGCCCGCAAGGTGGCGGTCCCCGAGCCCGCAACGCCGAGCGGCGCTCATGCGATTCGGTTGATGGAGCAGCTCGGAATTTCGGAGGCCATGCGGCCGAAACTCATCGTCAAGGCCTCTATCAATGGCGGCGGTGACCTGGTGGCGAAAGGAGAGGCCGACGTCGGGATGTATCTCTTGAGCGAGATCCAGGGAATCAAGGGCACTGTCGTTCTCGGCTCGCTGCCGAAGGAGATGCAGACTTATGTCGTCTACGGCGTCGCCATTCCTGCGGCGAGCGCTACCCCTGACGCCGCGCTCGCTTTCCTGAAATTTGTATCCGACCCCGCACGGCAGTCGCGATGGACGGCCGGCGGATTCGAAGTCGTGCGACAGTAACGGAGAATTAAATGGCAAAAAGCTATCCCGTTACCCACACGGACGCCGAATGGAGCAAGATTCTTCACGCCCGAGCAGTTCGCTATCATGCGCGAGCATGGCACCGAAATGCCGGGAAGCTGTGCGCTGCTGCACGAGAAGCGCGCCGGCACGTTTGAATGCGCCGCCGCCGCGCACATTGGTGCCGACATAACCATTGAGATGGCCGCCGGCGAAGATGACACTCGAGCCGCTGAACGTGACCCGGCCCGCGCTCTTGCCGTCGAGATCGGTGTAGCTGCCATCCGCGTTCAACTTGAAGCCGAGCCCGATGAGAATCCTGCCGCCCGACCCGGCGCAGGCATATTCGCCCGGCTTCAATTCGGCAGCGGTGGCGGACCCCGCCGCCCATGCAAGAAATATGATGCTCAGCCAGAGTGCCGGCCGCAGATGACAGATGTGAATTGTCATAATTCCCCTTGAGAGATCAAAGATTGGCTTACCCCTGCTGAGCCGTCAATCAACCTGCGTAACGCAACCTCTTGCCACATCCGTGCGCCGATGGTTACTGGGCGCGGCGCACGCGTTAAAGGCGCAACCTTGAGAGCCCGAACCTCATCATGCTTGGCCACAACCGAAAAATGATTGGCGCCGAATGTCTCGCGGACATGCTGGCGGGCTATGGCGTGACCCACGTCTTTATGGTGCCCGCCGTTCTGCGCCGCACCTTCGTCGAGATGGAGCGGCGCAATACCAAAATCGCACGCGTGCATTGTCATGGCGAAAAGTCGGCGGCCTATATGGCGGACGGCTACGCGCGCGCCTCCGGCAAGCCCGGCATCTGCATGGCGCAGGTGATCGGGGCCCTCAATCTTGCCGCCGGATTGCGCGACGCCTGCTTGGCGCATTCGCCGGTGCTGGCTTTTACCGGCGGCCGCGACCCGAAAACCAAATTCCGCAAGGTCTATCAGGAAATCAACGACGTGCCGGCGTTCGAGCCGGTGACCAAGTTCAATGCCACCATCGACGACGTGGCGCGTATTCCCGATATGGTACGGCAGGCGTTTCGGGTCGCTCACCTCCGGCGCGCCCGGCCCGGTGCATCTGCAATTCCGCGGCAATGAAGGCCAACTCGATCTCGAGGAAGCCGAAATGGAGGCTCTGGTGGAGCCACAATTCGCGCGCGTGCCGCCGTTCCGCCCGGAGCCTGAAGCCGCGCACGTGAAAATCGCGCTCGATTTACTGCAAAAGGCGGAGCGGCCGATTTTCGTCGTCGGCGGCGGCGCGCGCGCCTCGGGCGCCGGACGCGAACTGATCGCGCTCGCCGAAGCGTTGCAGATTCCGGTCGCGACCTCGCTCAACGGCAAAGATTGTATTCCCGGCACGCACCCGTTGTCGGTCGGCGTGGTCGGCAGCTACTCGCGCGAAACCGCCAACCGTGCGGTCAACGGCGCCGATCTCGTCTGCTTTGTCGGCACCGAGACCGGCGGCATGACCACGCATTTCTGGGCGGTGCCGAAAATAGGCACGGCGGCGATCCAGATCGATATCGAGCCGAAATCTCTTGGCCGCAATTATCCGCTACAAGCGAGCGTGCTAGGCGACGTCAAGGCCGTGCTGGTGCGCATGCTGGGGCAGATCGACAAGTCGAGCGCGGCCAAGCGCGCGCCCTGGATCAAGGAAATTTCCGTGCTACGCGCCGACTGGTACACCAAATACAAGCCGATGCTGGAGTCTGACAGCTCTCCGATCCACCCGGCGCGCGTCTGCCATGAACTGACCCAACATGTTCCCGACGACGGCATTGTGGTGGTCGACACCGGCCATGCCGGCATGTGGATGGGCGGCATGTACGATTTGCGGACACCGGCCCAGAGCTACATGCGCAGCGCCGGTCATCTCGGCTGGGCATTTCCCGCCGGCATCGGCGCCAAGGCGGCCTGCCCGGAGCGGCCGGTGGTGGTTTTTACCGGCGACGCCGGCTTCTGGTATCACATCGCCGAAATCGAAACAGCGGTACGCTGGAAAATCAACAGCGTGACCGTGGTCAACAACAATGGTGGCGGCAATCAGTCCAAGCGCGGCTTCGACCGCGCCTATGGCGGAATGCAGACGGAGCAGGGACGCGAATTGTGGACTTATAATCCGATGAATTTCGCCAAGATCGCCGAAGATATGGGCGCGCTCGGCATTCGCGTCGAGCGCGCAAGCGACATCGCGCCGGCGCTCGCACGCGCGCTCGCCGCCGGCCGCCCGGCGGTCATCGACGTGGCGACCGACATCGAGGCTTTGGCGCCGACCGCGGTCTCGTAAAGCTTGCCCGAAAAACGGCAACACGCGAGGAACCGGAAGGTTCCAGCATCCTCGCCGAATTCAAAAGGCCTCGTCCAACTCGGCAAATTGTGAAAATATGCCGGTCACCTTGCGGGGGCATTCGATCGTCAGATGTTGACCGCGCGCCAGGCAGCGATTCGGCTGCTCAAACTGATGATGGTGGCATCGCTGGTGCTGCCGGCGGTGCTGTTCGTGTTCGCTGCCTCAGTGAGCTACAGGAACTTCGAGCGCGCGGCCGACGAGCGCATCGACCGCTCACTCGACATCCTGCACGAGCACGCGCTTAAAGTTTTGCAAACGGTCGAGCGAACTTTTGCCGAGATCGACGAAGTCCTTCGCGGCATGTCTGACGACGACATCCGGCTGAACGAGGAGCCGCTACACACCCGGCTCAAACGCATCGTCGACGCTCTGCCTGAGTTGCAAGGAATCGCGATCATCGATCGCGACGGCCTTCCGCTGGTTTCGGCCAATCTTTTCCCGGTTCCGAAAAATCTCATTTTTTCCGACCGCAACTCTTTCAACGCGCATCTCACCGGAAAACTCGGCACTTATGTCAGCAGCATGCATAAGCCGCGCATGACCGGAATCGACACTTTTTTCTTCTCGGTTTCGCAGCGCCGGTCATCGGACGATGGAAAGTTCAACGGCGTCGTGTCGGTCGCGGTGTTTCCAGGTTATTTCGAGAATTTCTACGCGAAGATGGGCGGCCGCAGCGAAGGCAGCTATTACGGCATGGCGCGTGCCGATGGTGGCTTCCTGGCGCGATTCCCGGCGCCGAAGAACCGGCTCCTCAAGCTCGACGAGAACAGCCAGTTCCAAATCGACGTGAGGCGCGGCCTCGACCGCTCCATCTTCTCGGTCGATTCGCAGCTCGACGGCATCGACCGGCGCATCGGCTACCGCAAGCTCACCGGCTTCCCGATCTATGTGCTCGCCGGCGAGGAGAGATCGGCGGTCGTGCGCGAATGGCTCATGTATATGAGCAGCCACCTGGTGTTCGGGCTACCGGCGACCGCGTTCTTGTTCGGCGGTCTCTGGCTGGCCTTACGGCGGACCAAGCAACTCTACGACGAAGCCGATCGCCGCGAGGCGGCGGAAGGCGCGCTACGTCAATCGCAGCGGCTGGAAGCGATCGGCCAGTTGACCGGCGGCGTCGCGCACGATTTCAACAACCTATTGATGATCATCAGCGGCAGCGTGCAACGGTTGCGTGCCGAACTGACCGACAAGAAACATGCCCGGCTGCTCGACATGATCGGGACCGCGACCCAACGCGGCGAAAGCCTGACCCGCCAGCTTCTCACCTATTCGCGCCAGCAGACGCTGACGCCGCAAGTCATCGATCTGTCGCAGCGGCTGCCGCTGCTGCGCGAATTGCTGTTGCGCTCCCTGGGAGGCGACATCGAGGTCAAGGTCGACGTGCCGGATGGTGTTTGCGCCGTTCGTGTCGATCCCGGCGAGTTCGAGCTTGCCTTGCTCAATCTCGCGGTCAACGCCAAGGACGCCATGGGGACCGGCGGCACCCTCTCGATCCGGGCCAAGCCGGTGACGCTGAAAGGCGAGGCGAGCGCGGAAGGGGTGAGCGGCGAATTTGTCGCCATCCGGGTGGCGGATACCGGCCATGGCATTCCGCCCGACGTGCTGGCGCGGGTGTTCGAGCCGTTTTTCACCACCAAGGAGGTCGGCAAGGGCACCGGGCTCGGCTTGAGTCAGGTCTACGGCTTCGCGAAGCAATCCGGTGGCACCGCGACCATCACCAGTGTGGAAGGACGCGGCACCGCTATCACGGTTTATCTGCCGCGCAGCCACGAGGCGCCGCAGCCTCCGGCGCCGCTGGCGCAGGCCGAGGCGCCGGCCGAGCCTGCGGGGACCGTGCTGCTGGTCGAGGACAACGCCGATGTGGCCGAAGTCGGCGCCGGCTTTTTCCGCCAGCTCGGCTATCGCGTACGCAGCGTCGCCCATGCGCAGGCGGCGCTGGCGGCCTTGCGGCTCGATAGCGACGTCGATCTGGTGTTTTCCGATATCCTGATGCCGGGCGGCATGAACGGGCTCGATCTCGCGCGCGAGATCGGCGCGCGTTTCCCGAGCATTCCGGTGCTGCTGACCACCGGCTACAGCGCGAGCGCGCAAGACGCCGTGCGCCAGGGCGTGATCGTTTTGCAGAAGCCGTACGATCTCGAAAGCCTGCGGCGGAACATCCGCGAAGCGATCGAGGGCGGCAAGGCGCGCCGGCGGCAATCGGCGCCGGCGAAATAGCCCGGCGCCGTCGTAAACTTAGCCTTCGCCGATCTCGCGCAGGATTTCCGCGGTGTGCTCGCCGAGCAGTGGAGCGGGGCGCTCGGATGCCGCCTTCCAGCCGTCCATCACGATCGGCGTGCGCACGCCGGGGATGCTGCCGCTCTTGGCGGCTTTGCTCGGCAGATCGAGTTTCATGCCGCGATGTTTCACCTGTGGATCGTCGAAAACCTGCTCAAGGTCGTTGATCGGTCCGGCGGGTACGCCTTGCGCCTCAAGCTGAACAAGCAGATCGTCGCGCTTCATCTTCGAGGTGAGTGAGGACAATTTGCCGATCAATTCATCGCGGTGCTTGAGCCGCCCGATATTGCCTTTGTATTCGGGATTTTGCGCGAGCGTGGGCGCCCCCAGCACATTGCAGAACTTGGCGTACTGATTGTCGTTACCGGTAGCGACGATGGCGTAGCCGTCGGCTACCGGGAAAACTTGATAGGGCACGATATTGGCGTGCGCATTGCCGATGCGCTTCGGCACCGTGCCGGAGACGAAATAATTGAGCGCCTGGTTCGACAACACGCCGACAGTGGAATCGACCAACGCGGTGTCGACATAGCAGCCTTTGCCGGTCTTCTCGCGTTGCGCCAGTGCGGCCAGGATGCCGACCACCGAATAGCAGCCGGTGAAAATATCCGACAACGGAATGCCGATGCGGGTCGGTTCGCCGTCGGCGGTGCCGGTCAGATCCATGATGCCACCCATGCCTTGCGCCATCAGGTCGTAGCCGGCGCGCTTGGCGTAGGGGCCGTCCTGTCCGAAGCCGGTCACCGAGCAATAGATCAGCCGCGGGTTCTCCGGCGCCAGGCTCTTGTAGTCGAGGCTGAACTTGGCGAGCCCGCCGACTTTGAAATTCTCGATCAGCACGTCCGAGCGCTTCACGAGCTTGCGCACGATGCGCTGGCCGTCCTCGTTCTCGAAGTCCGCTTCGATCGAACGCTTGCCGCGGTTGGCGGAATGGAAATAGGCCGAGCCGATGTGCTTGCCGTCGGCGCCCTCGACGAAGGGCGGCCCCCAGCCGCGGGTGTCATCGCCGGCGCCTTTGCGCTCGACCTTGACGACGTCGGCGCCCAGGTCGGCCAGCATCTGTCCCGCCCAAGGTCCGGCCAGGATGCGGGCAAGTTCGAGGACGCGGAGACCCGCCAATGGCTTCGGCATGCTGTGAAACTCCTGAGGGGCGCGGAATGAAGGGCGACGGCGGGTTATAAAACCATCGTTCCGTGCTGACCAGAGCGCGAAAAGCCCTTGGCCGGTATAGGGTTGCGGCCGAATTTATGGAGCGCGGCTATGGCACTGTGCCGCACCGGCGGCTAAGGTGAAGCCGGGCGCGACAATTCCGGTTTGGCTATTATTCCGGCATCGATCAAACGCGGCGGGATTTCCGCCGCTAAAAAAGGCCCAAGGGAGGAAAGATAATGAGGACACTAACGACAATTCTTGCCGGCGCTGCCGCAGCCGTACTGCTGTCGGCCTCCGCGCAGGCGCAAGTGACGATGAAGGCATCGCACCAGTTCCCGGGCGGCAAAGGCGACGTCCGCGACGACATGGTGCAGATGATCGCCAAGCAGGCCGGGGCCGCCAATGTCGGCCTCACCATCCAGGTCTATCCCGGCGCTTCGCTGTTCAAGCCGAATGACCAGTGGAATGCGATGGTCAACGGGCAACTCGACATTACGCTGTTCCCGCTCGACTACGCCAGCGGCAAGGTTCCGGCTTTCTCGGCGACGCTGATGCCCGGCCTGATCCGCAATCAGGATCGCGCCAAGCGGATCAACAACTCGCAGTTCATGAAGGACATCCGCGCCGAGATCGAAAAGCACGGTGTCATCGTGTTGTCCGACGCCTGGTTTGCCGGCGGCATGGCGGCCAACAAAGGCTGTCTCGTGCATCCGAACGACCTGAAAGGCCTGAAATTCCGCGCCGCTGGGCCGACCTTCGCTTCGATGTGGGAAGCCGCCGGCGCCAGCATCGTCAGCCCGCCGTCGAATGAGATCTACAACGCGTTCCAGAGCGGGGTCATCAATGCGACCGACACCAGCCTGGGGACCTTCCAGTCTATGCGCCTCTATGAGGTGACCAATTGCCTCACCGCGCCGGGCAACAACGCTTTGTGGTTCATGTACGAGCCGGTGCTGATGTCCAAGAAGAGCTTCGACAAGCTCAACAAGGAACAGCAGGGCGCCGTCCTCAAGGCCGGCAAGGCGGCGCAGGCCTATTATGAAGGCAAAGCCGACGAGGTGAACAAGGACGCGATCAAGGCGTTCGAGGATCACAAGGTGAAGGTCGTAACCCTCAGCGACTCGGACTACCAAGCATGGCTCGACGTGGCGAAGAAGAGCTCCTACGCGACCTTCGCCAAGGCGGTGCCGAACGGTCAGAAGCTGATCGACGAGGCCCTCGCCGTCAAATAACGCAAATCATGACAAGTCGACCGGCCGGCTGGTGCGCTCGCCGGCCGGCGCCGTCTTGCCCCGTCTGCGTCGCGCGGGAACGTTCCACAACGAATAATATCAAGTCAGGCTCATGGACACGTACATTCGGACGGTCATCTTCCTGTCGCGCGTCGCCGGCGTGCTTGCGGCTATTCTTATCGGCCTCGCCGTGTTCGTGATTTGCGACATGGTGATCGTCCGCTACTTCTTCAGCGTCCCGACGATTTGGCAGATCGACGTGGTGACCTACGCGATCGTCGCGGCGACTTTCGTCGGCAGCGCCTATGTGCTGATGACGCGCGGTCACGTCAATGTGGAAATCCTTCCGCTCTATCTCGGCCCGCGCACCCGCTACTGGCTGGCGCTGTTCACGATTGTGCTGTCGCTGTGCTTCTGCGTGGTGCTACTCGTTCTTTGCACGATGTATTGGTACGAAGCTTGGTCGGAAGGCTGGCATTCGAACACGGTCTGGCGCGCGCGTCTGTGGATTCCCTATCTGTCGATGCCGTTCGGGCTCGCCTTGCTGGTTTTGCAGTACTTCGCCGAACTGATCTGCCTGGTCACGGGCAGGGCGCTTCCCTTCGGCCTTAAGCCGAAAGAAGACGCCGAGGAATTCGCGCGGGCTCAGGCCAAGCAAGCCCTGGGTGACGTCCCATGAGCCCGAACATGCAGGGGAGCCTCGTTCTCGTTGCCACCCTTTTGATGCTGGTGTCGGGAATCCCGGTTGCCTTCGGCCTCGGTGCGATCTCGATCATTTTCCTTTTGTTTTTTCACGGCATCGACAGCATGCACGTCGTCGCCGAGACGTTCTGGTCGGGCCTCGACGATTTTACGCTCGTGGCTATACCGATGTTCGTGATGATGGGCGCCGCCATCGGCTCCTCGCCGGCCGGCAAGGACCTTTACGAGGCGCTCGACCGCTGGCTTTACCGCTTGCCGGGCGGTTTGGTGATCTCCAATCTCGGCGCTTGTGCCATCTTCGCCGCGCTCACCGGTTCCTCGCCCGCCTGCTGCGCGGCGATTGGCAAGATGGGAATTCCGGAAATGCGGCGGCGCGGCTACCCGGACGACGTCGCCACCGGTTCGATCTGCGCCGGCGGTACGCTCGGAATCCTCATTCCGCCGTCGATCACCTTTATTCTCTACGGTATTGCCACCGAAACCTCGATCGGCCGCCTGTTCCTCGCCGGCGTGATGCCGGGCCTCATGCTGACCGGCCTGTTCATACTGTGGACGATCTTTATCATCTGGAAGCGCGGCTTCCGCTCCCATGCGATCGATTTTCGCTATTCGTGGAAGGAAAAATTTCAGTCGATCCCGAAGATCGCGCCGTTCCTCGCTGATTATTTTCGGCGTCATGTATTCGCTCTATGGCGGCGTGGCGACACCGTCGGAAGCGGCCGGCGTCGGCGCCGCGCTCTGCCTCATTTTGGCGGTCATGATTTACCGGCTTTGGAAGGTCGACCAGATTTGGCACATCCTGCGCGACACGATGCGGGAATTGGTGATGATCCTGACCATCATCGCCGCCGCCGTTTTGTTCGGCTACATGCTCACCTCGCTCTATCTCACCCAGATGCTGGCGCAGGCGCATCGCCGACGCGCATTTCAATCGCTGGGTGCTGATGGGGATGATCAACCTGTTCCTGCTGGTGTCCGGCTTCTTCATTCCGCCGGCCGCCATCATCCTGATGACCTGGCCAATCTTGCTGCCGATCATCACCGCCGCGGGATTCGATCCGGTCTGGTTCGGCGTGATCCTCACCATCAACATGGAAATCGGCCTGATCCATCCGCCGGTCGGCCTCAACATTTACATCGTCAATGCGATCGCGCCCGACGTGCCGGTCACAAAAGTGATGTGGGGCACGGCGCCCTACGTCCTATGTATGATGTTGGCGATCGTGATCTTGTGCTTTTTTCCCGACATCGCCACATGGTTGCCGGACCATATGATGGGTGCCGGCAAGTGATGGCGGTTTGCCCGGCTGTGTGAGCGGGATCTTGCGATGAACACGTCATTTTTCGGCGAGCTGTTGCAGACGATCTCAGAGCGTGGCCGCGCGCTGCTGGCGCGCAACCGGCGCGGCGAGGCGACCGCCCGCTCCGAGAGCCTGGTCGAGCTGTGCGAGGACTTGCTGTCCGCCCGCGGCGAGGCCTCCGGCGTCGCCCGCGCGCGCGACATCCTGGTCCGCTACGGCGAATTGACCACCGGACCGCGCATCGCTTTCTTCGAGGCGCTGAGCGAACGCTTCGGCCCCGACCCGGCCCGCATGGAGGCCGCCGTCGCCGCCTGGCGCGAGAAGCCGGCCGACGCAACCGCCACCGAGGTGCATGCCGCTTCGGAGCCGCGCCGGCAGGAGTTGTTCCGCAGACTCAACCTCGCCCCGGCCGGCACCGCCGCGCTGGTGCACATGCGCGAGCAGCTGATGGACGTGCTTGGCCACCGCGACGAACTTGCAGCGGTCGACGAGGATTTCGTCCACTTGTTCTCGTCCTGGTTCAACCGCGGCTTCCTGGTGCTGCGTCGTATAGACTGGTCGACGCCGGCGATCGTGCTGGACAAGATCATCCGCTACGAGGCGGTGCACGAGATCAGCGATTGGGACGACCTGCGCCGCCGCATCGATCCGTCCGACCGGCGCTGCTACGCCTTCTTCCATCCGGCGCTGGTGGACGATCCGCTGATTTTCGTCGAAGTGGCGCTCACCCGCGACATTGCGGATGCCATTGCGCCGATCTTGAGCCCCGAGCGCGAGGTTGTGGATACCGACAAGGCGCGCACGGCGGTATTCTATTCGATCTCCAATTGCCAGCGTGGGCTTGCCGGCGTGTCGTTCGGCAATTTCCTGATCAAGCAGGTGGTCGAGGAAGTCTGCCGCGAAATGCCGAAGCTCTCGACGTTCGTCACGCTGTCGCCGGTGACGAATTTCGCATCCTGGCTGGCGCACGAGCGCAGCGTGGAAAATTCGACGGCGTTGAGCGAAGTCGATCGGGCGCTGTTCGCCGCGCTCGACGATCCCGCCTGGTGGCGCAACGAAGAAACGGCGGCGCGCCTGCAAGACCCGCTGATGCGCGCGGCGGCCTGGTATTTCCTGCGCGCGCGCAACGCACGCGGGCTGCCGGTGGATTCGGTAGCGCGCTTCCATCTCGGCAACGGCGCGCGGCTCGAACGCATCAACTGGCTGGCCGACACCTCGGACAAGGCGATCGCGCAGGCGCACGGCCTGATGGTGAACTACCTCTACGATCTCGACGACATTGAGAAGAACCACGAGGCCTATGCGGAAACCCGCGCTACGGTTGCCTCCACCGCGGTGCAATGGCTGTTGCGCCCGCCGCTCGAACTGGTCCCGGTCGCGGGGTAGTCTTTACCGTCAGCCAGATGTGCGAGCCAACGGGTCCGGCCCGATGACATGCTCCGCGAGCCACCGCAAGTCGGCTATAGCCGACTTGCGCACTCAACAGTCCGATCTCGGGTAAACCCGAGATCGGTGGGTGACAGCCCGGGCCGTTCATCCTTCGCGGCGCGCCTGTGGCGCGCACCTCAGGACGACGGAGCTAGGACTTCCCATACACCGGCACGATGGCGCCGCGGGTGACGCGGTTGCCGGGCGAGGCGAGGAACAGGATCGTCGCCGCCACTTCCTCGACCTTCGGCCAGGCGTCGAAATCGGCCTTCGGCATGGCCTTGCGGTTGGCCGGCGTATCCATGATCGATGGCGCCACCGCGTTGACCAAAATGCCGTCCTTGGCCGCTTCCTCGGCCAGCGCCACGGTCAGCGCGGCGACACCCGTTTTCGCAATCGTATAGGCCGCCATGCCGGCGCCGCTTCGCCATTCCAGCGCCGGCCTCGCCGCCACATTGACGATACGCCCGCCGTCCGCCATGGCGCCGACCGCCGCACGGCAGCAGAGGAAACACGAGACGAGGTTGCCGTCGATCTGCGCCATCAGCGCCGCCCGCCCGGTCTCCGCCACCTTGCCCGCGGCAAAGCCGCCGGCAATGTGGATCGAGGCCCAGAGCTTCAGCCCGTCATAGACTTTCGCCACCGCGGTCTCATCGGCCAGATCGGCGACCGCGATCAGCTTCACATGCGGATCGCCGCTATGGGGAAAGCGCTGCACCTCGGCTTCGTGCACATAAGGAACGGTGCAGGTCGCGCCCGCCGCAAGCAGCATGCCGACCGCGGCGGTGCCGAGCGCGCCGGTGCCGCCAGTAATCACCACGTGTCTGCCGGAAAAATCCATTTCCATTCTCCGTCACGGCCGGCTTGTCATCACAAGTCGGGTATACCCGACTTGTGACTACTTGAACCCTTCGGAAGTCGGGCAAGCCCGACTTCCGATGCCATTCACGTCTTGCTTTGCCCGCTAGCCTAAAGACATGGATGCCCGGCACAAGGCCGGGCATGACGATTGCAAGCTACCCGCGCCCGCGTTTGACCCGCGTCGGCAGCACCTGGAATTCGATCCAGTTCGCCACTTCGCTCACGCGTAGCTTCTTGTCGAGCACGTTCTTGCTGATGCCGTGGCGCCAGTACAGACGCTTGCAGTCGGGCTCGCGGTCGAGCGTATCGAGATCGTACGCGAACGTCTTGATGTCTTTGGCATCCTTGAAGAAGCCTTCCTCGATCAGCCTGGTGCCGATGCGCCGCACGATCGCCGCGATCTCGCGCAGCGGATATTCCGGATGATACTGCACGCCCCAGGCGACCGAGCCGTTGGTACGGAGCTCCACGCTTTGTACGTCCGACATGGCATTCGTGGCGAGCACGGTCGCGCCCGCCGGCAGCGCCTCGACCTCGTCGAGGTGCACGGTCGGCGCGTTGAATACGTCGAGCTTGCCGACATACATCGGATGTTTACGGCCGGCTTCGGTGAGACGGATACCGCGGCCGAAGCCGATCTCGCGGCCCTTCGGGTTTTTGCGCACGCTGCCGCCCGCCGCCGCGACGATCACCTGCAACCCCCAGCAGGAGCCGAACAGCGGCGTTCCGGTCGAAAGCGCGCTGCGCACCAGCTCGATCTGGCGCATCACCGACGGCCCGCCGTCGTAAATGTGCAGCGAAGAGCCGGTGATGGCGATGCCGTCATAGCCGGCAAGCGACTTGCCGTTCGGCAACGTCGCGGCCGGATCGCCGGGCTGGCAAGTGTCCACGATTGCCCCCGGCAGCAGTTCGCGCAGCAGGTTCGAATAGCCCTGGTGCGCGGGCGTGCCGCCGACGGCGGTATGCTCGGCGAGCGTCTGCGGTGAGTTGCCTTCGATGACGAGCAGGCGGGGAGAGGGCATTGGGCGTTAGCCAAACGGGCCTCGTCCCGTGTTTATGGTGCGAAATGGCGCGTATGACATGCTCTTGATATGGCCAAGCCGAGGCGATTTTGCAATCGCGTGCGAAATTTGTGAGCCTGGCGCAGCTTTGGCGCGCGCGCTGCTTGCCATCTTGGGTGAAATCGGGCGAATCAGCGGGCCATGGCCGAATACGACCTCGCTATCATCGGCGGCGGCATTAACGGAACGGGGCTGGCCCGGGATGCCGCCGGCCGCCGCTTGCGCGTGCTGCTGATCGAGCAGAACGATCTCGCCTCCGGCACGTCCTCGGCGTCCACCAAGCTGATCCACGGCGGCTTGCGCTATCTTGAGCACGGCGCCTTCCGGCTGGTGCGCGAGGCGCTGCACGAGCGCGAGGTGCTGCTGCGCATGGCGCCGCATTTGATCCGGCCGCTGCGCTTCCTGCTGCCAGCCGTGCCCGGCCGGCGTTCGCCGCTGCTGCTGCGGCTCGGGCTGTTCATCTACGACATGCTGGGCGGCCGCAAGCTGCTGCCCGCCACGCGCACCGTCGATTTGACCCACCATCCGGTCGGCCAGCCGCTCAAGCGGTCGCTTCGTTATGGCTTCGAATTCTCCGACTGCCAGGTCGACGATGCCCGGCTGGTCGTGCTCACCGCGCTCGACGCGGCCGAACGTGGCGCCGTTGTCCGCACCCGTACCCGCTTGATCCGGGCGGAGCGGCGCGCGGAATGGGAATTGGTGCTCAACACGCGCGGCCGCCGCGAGGTCACGACCGCGCGCGTGCTGGTCAATGCCGCTGGTCCCTGGATCGGGGAAGTGGCCGATACCGTGATCCGGCGCCCCTTGCCGGCGCCGGTGCGCCTGGTGAAAGGCAGCCACATCGTGGCGCCGCGGCGTTTCGAGCACGACTACGGCTATCTGTTTCAGGCGTCCGATGGGCGCGTGGTCTTCGCCCTGCCATTCGCCAAGGATTTCACCTTGATCGGCACGACCGACGAAAATTTCATCGGCGATCTCAATTCGCCGGCGCCCGACGCCGACGAGGTCATTTATTTGTGCAAGACCGCGAATGAATTTTTCCGCGATCCGATCGCGCCCGACGAGCTGGCGTGGTCGTTTTCCGGCGTGCGCTCGCTCTATGATGACGGCGCCAATAAGCCCGAGGACGTCACGCGCGAATATGTGCTCGCGCTCGACGAAGCCGATGGCGAGGCGCCGCTGCTGACGATCTATGGCGGCAAGATCACCACCTATCGCCGGCTGGCGGAAGCCGCGATGGAGAAGATCGGGATTTTCTTCGGCGCGCTGCCGCCGTGGACTGCCGGCTCGACGCTGCCCGGCGGCGATTTCCCGGTCGACGGTTTCGATGCGCTGGTGGCGGAGACGCGCGCGCGCTGGCCGTTTCTCGATGCGCCGCATGCGCGGCGCCTGCTGCACGCCTATGGCCGGCGCGTCGAGCGCATTCTCAAGGGCGCAAAAAGCATCGACGAGTTGGGCCCGCGACTTACCGGCGACCTCACCGGCGCCGAGGTGCGCTATCTGGTCGCAAACGAATGGGCGCAGAGTGCGGACGACGTGCTGTGGCGGCGCAGCAAGCTCGGCCTCAAAGCCACGCCCGAAGAGCAGAGCGCGCTCAGGCGGTTCATCGCCGCGTTGCAGCCGGCGCCTTAGAGGTTGATCCGTTTGAGTAGAATCGACGACTTCTGTCCGTCAGAGGGCCGCGCTGCGCGCGGCCACCTCAGGGTGACGGCGAGAATCATACGCCAGCCGCGTGGTTTACGAATTCTTGCCGCGGCGGGTAAATTTGCAACAGCCGGCATTAACATGTTGCCACGCCTTTTGTGCTTGAGTGGCCGGCGTCCAGTGTTCGTTCCGGGGCCAGCGGACCGCTTATGTCGACCGACTTCAAACAGATCGCCGAACGCTTCGCCGCCGCCAAAGTCGTGGTGGTGGACGACGAGCATTACATGCGCAAGGTCGTGCGTGCGATGCTGCTCAGCATCGGCGTGTGTGAGATTCATGACGCGCCGGACGGCGAGGCCGGGCTCGAGTTGATCCGCAGAATTGCTCCTGATGTCGTCATCCTCGATTGGCAGATGCCCGGGCTCGACGGCCCCGCCTTCGTGCGCCTGGTGCGTTCGCCCGGCGCGTTCCCGTATCCGAACGTGCCGATCATCATGCTGACCGGCCATGGCGAACGCTCGCGCGTCGTCGAGGCGGTGAAGATAGGCGTCAATGAATTCCTGCTCAAGCCGGTGTCGGTGAAGGCGCTGCACGATCGCATGGTTTCCGTGCTGACCAAGCCGCGCGAGGTCGTCAAAAGCGGTGACTATTACGGCCCGGTGCCGCGCAAATTGGCGGCTACCGTTCATGCCGACAACGACGAGGCCATCCTCAATCTGTCGCTGACGAGCTAATCTCCGCAGATTTTTTCGTCCGCGCGTGATCTTATCCGGAAAGCGGGTTTCCCTTTCGGGATCAAGCGCCCAGCGCCGCCTCGCGGAGTTCGTCGTTGCCGACCGCTCTCATCGCCATCGATTGGGCACCGCCTCGACGCGCGCCATTCACTATTCAAGTCCGCGCGATTGGGCGCCAAACTACTTCTTGTTCAGATAGTTTTTTTCCAAGAATTCGGACCTGAAATTTTGTGGCGGCGTGGGAATGTTTGGCCGCCCCTCCGGCGTAAAGTCCATGAGATTCCAATACGGCCACACCGTGTCGACATGATTCCCCGACAGTTCAGTTCCCCAGAAATGGAAAATCTTTCCACCCTGCTTCCTGAATACATGCATCACCGGCCATTGCATGTCGTCAGAGTCTCCCTGGCACTTGTAATCGGCTTGATAGGCAGAGCCCGATCCGGAAACCAGCGCAATCTGCGACCAGCCGCGTCGTTTGGCCCACGCATTGATTCGATCGGCCGGGGCTTTGGCAATCGCGGCAAACGCGGCGCTTTGAGTGACCTGATACCAGGTGCGATCAAACCCATCGACCAGCGACGTACATGAAGGACAGGGATTGTCCCAGTTCGGACCGTACATAAACGAGTAAAGCAGCAGGGTGTTTTTGTCCGCAAACAGCTCGGAGAACTTCACGCTCTTCTCTACCTTCCCATCGTTGGCCCATTGGAAAACGTAGTCCTCTTTCAACGGCCCGCCGGGAGGGAGCTTGCGGCGCCTTTCCGCCACAGATTTTATTTTGTCGACCAGCTCTTGTTCGTCTTTAAGCAATGAGTCGCGCGCATCGCGATACTCTCTGCTTTCGTTCGGGTACCGTAGTTCGCTCATGTTCGTTTCCTCTTTTAAACTAGGGTCAGAACTCATTAATTCTTTCAGTCTGACAATACGATTTTGATTCTCTTTGGGAAGGGGGATTTGGATCGTGCGCAAGAACCTGTTTTGGCTGAACGATAAGCAGTGGAAGCGGATCGAACCTTACCTACCGACGGATGTTCGAGGCGTCGAGCGGGCAGATGATCGCCGCGTCATCAGTGGCATAGTGCATGTGCTCAAGAGCGGCTGCCGCTGGTCTGATTGCCCGCCCGAGTATGGTCCGCCGACGACGATCTATAACCGCTTCGTACGCTGGGCGCGGCGCGGCATATGGGAAAACCTGTTCCGGGAGCTTGCCGGCAACGGTCGATCCGCGGATATGCAAATGATCGACTCGACGCATGTCAAAGCGCACCGCTCGGCGGCGGGTGGAAAAGGGGGGAGCAGAAGCAGGCTGTTGGCCGTTCGCGCGGAGGGCGTAACACGAAGATCCATGCACTCGCAGATGCTAAAGGCCGCCTCATCGCCATCCTGCTAACGGGCGGCCAAGCCCACGACTATCCGATTGCACACCGCCTCTTGCGCAGGGCAAAGCCCTCCAAATACCTGCTCGGCGACACGGCCTACGATGGCGACGACTTGCGCGGGGAACTGGACGAGCGTGGCACCAAGCCGGTCATTCCCAATCGCAGCAACAGGAAGCAGCCGTTCAGCTTCAGCAAACGCCTCTACAAACTCCGCTGGCGCATCGAGAGCGCATTCAACAGATTGAAGGACTTTAGGCGAATTGCAACGCGATATGACAGACTGGCACGAAACTACCTTGCTTCTGTCTGTCTAGTAGCCGCACTGGTATGGTGGATTTAATGAGTCTGGTCCCTAGTGTTACCGCGGTCGACCAGACAGCGGTTAATTGCCGAGTTACTTGCTTTTATACCCTAAGATCTTGCCGGATTAACTAATACCAAATCTCTGAAGGCATAACTCGTTGGGGATTCACAAATCGGCGGCGGTCTGATTCAAAGTGGCGAACCAAGGAGGTTCGCCATGTCGGTTCCGATACCATTGCGGCGGGATTTTAGTGCATCTCGGCTGCGCGGATTGGCAAAGAAGACCAAGGATGGGCCGCAGGCTCGTCGGCTTCTGACCCTTGCCGCAATCTATGATGGCGCAACCCGCACCGAGGCAGCCAAGATCGGCGGCGTCGGTCTACAGATCATCCGGGACTGGGTGTTACGGTTCAACGTGCAGGGCCCTGACGGGCTGCTGGACAGAAAGCCGCCAGGCCAACCCTCCAAGCTCAATGATGGCCAGCGCCAGGCCGTCGCCCAGATGATCGAGAGCGGCCCAATCCCGGCGGTCCACGGCGTGGTGCGCTGGCGGCTGATCGACCTGGCGCAATGGATATACGAAGAGTTCCGTATCACCATCGCCAAGCAGACGTTGAGCCGGGAACTGCGCGCCATGGGCTATCGCAAGCTGTCGGCTCGGCCACGTCATCACGCGCAGGCCGCGGGTGCGATTGAGGATTTTAAAAAAACTTCCCCGCGCGTCTGGACGCAATCGCGCGCGAGAAGGCGGTCGACAGCCACAAGATAGAAATATGGTTCGCGGACGAGGCTCGGATCGGTCAGAAGAATAAGATCACCCGCCGGTGGGCAAAGCGCGGCTCCCGCCCCAGCGCTCCTCGTGATCAGCGCACCGCCTCCACCTACATCTTCGGCGCCGTCTGCCCAAAGGAAGGCAAGGGTGCGGCCCTGATCCTGCCGGCCTGCAATACCGAGGCGATGAACCTGCACCTTGCAGAGATCGCCGCGATCGTCGCGCCCGGTGCCCACGCCGTTCTCTTGGTCGATCAGGCTGGCTGGCACCTATCGACGCGCCTCGTCGTGCCGTCCAACATCACCATTATCGCCCTGCCGCCGAAATGCCCCGAACTCAACCCGGTCGAGAACGTTTGGCAGTTTATGCGCGACAACTGGCTCTCCAACCGTATCTTCAAATCCTACGACGATCTCGTCGATCATTGTTGCGAGGCTTGGAACAAGCTCGTCGACCAACCCTGGCGCATCATGTCCATCGGACTGCGCCAATGGGCGCACGGGTTCTGATCAATGAGACTTGGTATTAATGAGTTCGGTCCTGAGAATTAATAGAGTCGCCAGTGTCGCTTTGATTTGGAAGTTCGCTTCAAAACAAGCTGAGAATTCGGGCGGACTTCCGAATCGCGACACTAGCGTCGCTTCGCGTTTTGGCGACTGACGGTCGCTATCGGCGCAAAGCGGCCATTGGCCGGAACTGACGCTGATTGGCTCGGTCGCGAATGACCCGAGGCGGCCACCGCCGCCGACCAAGGCGCCCGCAAGGCATAGAATTTCAACTGGTGGCGCGGGACTTCATGCATGTCAGCGTCTAATTCATGTTTGGCGAGTAGATCTTTTCAAGACCATCCCAGGCATCAGGATATTCGCCATCCAGCAACTCAAGATTTGATGCGTAAGCGGTCGGGCTCAGCGGATAGCGGGTCTCGAACATGAAGGCCATGGTGCCCGACAGTTTCTCAGGCTCCAGCTTCCGGTTCGACGCGCGCTCGAAGGCTTCGGCATCCGGGCCGTGGGCGACCAGCGCGTTGTGCAGGCTCATTCCGCCGGGCACGAAGCCTTGCGGCTTGGCGTCATACACTCCGTAAATCAGCCCCATAAACTCACTCATGACATTCATGTGGTACCAGGGCGGCCGGAATGAGTTCTCCATCACTACCCAGCGTTCCGGAAAAATGACGAAGTCGACATTGGCGGTACCTGGCGTATCGGAAGTCGACGTTAGCACCGTATAGATGGACGGGTCGGGATGGTCGAACAGAACCGATCCGACCGGCGAGAAACGGCGCAGGTCGTATTTGCTCGGGACAAAATTACCGTGCCACGCGACGACGTCGAGCGGCGATTGGTCGATCTCGGTAACATAGAACTTGCCTAGCGACTTCACATAAAGCTGGCACGGCGCTTCCTTGTCTTCGAAGGCGGCGACCGGCGTGAGGAAGTCACGCGCATTGGCCAGACAATTGGCGCCGATTGGGCCGCGTTCCGGTAGCGTGAAATAGGCGCCGTAGTTCTCGCAGACATAACCGCGGGCCGGGCCATTCGGCAGATCGACCTTGAACTTCATTCCTTTCGGGACGAGCACGACCTCGCCCGGTTCGGCGTCGATCAAGCCGCATTCGGTGAACACGCGGATCATGTTTTGTTGCGGCACCAGCAGCAGTTCGCCGTCGGCATTGTAAAAATATTTGCTGTCCATCGAGGCGTTGGCCACGTAGACGTGGCTGGCCATGCCGGCTTGAAGGTAAACATCGCCGCAGGTCGCGATAGTGCGAAGGCCGGTCAAGAAATCGCACGGCTCGGCCGGAATTTCGAGCGGTCGCCAGCGCATCTGGCCGAGCGGAAGTCTGCCTTCGTCACGGCACGGCGCGGTGCGGATCTGTCCATGATCGACCGGCCTGAAGCCGCGGCCATGTTTGACTGATGGGCGAATGCGGTAGAACCAGGTCCGCTTGTTGGAATGGCGAGGCGCGGTGAAAGCCGAGCCACTCAGTTGCTCGGCGTAGAGGCCGAATGGCGCCTTCTGCGGTGAATTCCGCCCCATCGGCAGTGCGTTGGGCAGCGCCTCGGTCGCAAACGAGTTCTCGAAACCGGTCATGTAGCGGCGCTCTCCCGACGAAGAACGCACCACCTCGCTCGGCTCAAATTTGTCGACGCTGTTCATGGCGGCGCTCCGCTCGTCTTCAGGCCTTCACGACCTTCTGGTCGATGGCCCCGAATATAGTTTGTCCGGCTTCATCAAACATCTCAATTCGCACGCGGTCGCCGAACTTGAGGAACGGCGTAGATGCTTTGCCGTGCTCGATTTCCTCGTTGGCGCGGATTTCCGCGATGCAGGAGGAACCCGCGGTCTCGTCCTTGTTGGCGACCGTGCCGGCGCCGACGATCGTGCCGGCGCCGAGTTTACGGGTGCGCGCGGCGTGGGCGATCAATTGTGGATAATTGAAGTACATGTCCTTGCCAGCCTGCGGCGCGCCGATCCGCTTGCCGTTCACAGATGAGGCCAACGGCAAATTGAGCTTCTGCCCGTCCCATTGCGGCAAGTCATCGAGCGTCACTGCGACCGGGGAGAAGCCGCTTGTTGGCTTCGCTTGCATAAATCCGAAGCCCTTCGGCAGTTCCGTCTTGGTCAGCGTCCTAAGGGTGTAGTCGTTAAGCAGCATGACCAGTTTTATATGTTTGCCAGCCTGATCAGCCGTCACGCCCATGGGCACGTCATCGACGACGATCGCCACTTCGGCCTCCATATCGACGCCAAGATCGTCTGTCGGCAGCGGCATGTCGTCGAGCGGGCCTATGAAGCCATCCGATACCGCTTGATACATCAGTGGTTCGGTTTCGAAATTCGTCGGCATTTCGGCGCCGCGCGCCTTGCGCGCTTTGCGCATGTGGCTGAGATAAACCGAGCCGTCGAGGAATTGAAAAGCGCGGGGCAGCGGGCTCTCGGCGCGCTCAGGCGAGAATGGCTCCGCCTCGGCCGGCTTGCCGGCATTGAGCTGGTCGTAAACGGCTTTGAGTTTCGGTGCGGCCGTGCTCCAGTTTTCGATCGCCTGCTGTAGGGTTGGCGCAATTTCTGGAACGCGCACACAGATCGCGAGCTTGCGGTCGACGAGCACAAGAGCGCCGTCACGCTGGCCGTTCTTCAAAGATGCGAGTTTCATTGTTACTGGACCTGCGCCATGAAGGCTTCCATCCGGGTGGCAAGAGCGATTGGCGTCTCCTGCATGGGATAGTGACCTGAATTTTCAAGCTTCTCGATTTGCGCGTGCGGATAGAGCGCCGGATAGACCGCCTTCACCATTGCCTCGCTGACGCCGTTGTCATGCTCGCCATACAGCACGAGCATCGGCGCCTTGATCTTGGCGGCATCGGCCGCGAGGTCGTCCTTGATGAAGGAGCGCATATAGCCTTTGAACGCTTCCGGGCTTGCGGTTTCGCGGGTGCGTCTGAGTAGAAGCTCCAGCCATGCCTTCGATAGCCGGTTGCCGGTGGAATCGCCCATGATGGCCAGTGCCGTCTCATCTTTGTCGCAGGCTGCGGTGAAAAATCCGAATACATTGTCGTCAAACGGCAGCGCGATAGCCGGCACCGGAGTGAGCGCCACCACCGAGGTGACACGTCCGGCGGCATCCATCGCAATCTTCTGCGCAGCTTTGCCGCCCATCGAATGGCCGACAACGTGAAATTCTTTCCAGCCGAGCTCGTCGGCGAGCGCGATCGCATCCGCCGCGACCTCGCCGATGGAGTATGGACCTGCGATATCGCGCGAATGGCCGTAGCCGCGGATATCGACGAAGGCGTAGGTGTGGCGGTTCGTATCGAGCGCGTCGAACATCGGCGTGTAAATGCGATGGTCCCAGAACCATCCGTGGATGACCACGACCTTGGCCGGGCCGTTGCCGATTGTTTTATGCCAAATCATACCGATTGCCTCCACGGTCTCTTAGATTCTATGTTCGATCCTCGCCAAGACAGGATCGTCGTGCACGCGTTTAACGTTGATCTTTCAAACCCTCTCAATGATCGAAAGTCCGCCGACGCGGTCGAGCAGATACACCAGCCCGCCCTCATCCATAAATACGTCGTTACTCGATACGCGCCCGGTCTTATCCGTCGGATCGGGTATGTAATACGCCGTTTCCTTCGGCGACATCGGGTTAGATATATCGACAAACCGAAGACCTTGCGCAAACCACGCGATCGGAATCTCGGTGCTGACAATATTTTCGACCGGTTGATGGCAACCGGTCATTTGCGGATTGCGGTGGCCATGAACACCATCTACTTGGAAGGTTGAGATTGGAATGGGCCGCAATTCTGTCGGTCGCATCAACGATCCAAATGAAGGCGGATAGCTCCGGCGCCATTTCCGAAATCCATCGGATCGACATCCTCGTCCGCGACGATAAGATAGCGGCGTTTGTTGATGGCAAATGGCACAGGAACGACGGAATGCGTCGGCCATGGGAACGGCGGGCTCCAATCGAATTTTGAAATAAGCTGTGGCCGGCTTAGATCGTTGATGTCCAGGATTACGCCGCCTCCATGCCAATAGCTAACGTACAATCGGTTTTCTCTTTCTGATCGCGTGGTGACAACGATGCTGACGCCCCGGCCATGACGGCGTCTCGTTCCCCGCGGTCCATTGTCCCGGCATCCACCAGCGGCCAACTTCTTGTGGCCGGTCTGGCTTTTCCAAATCGAGGATCATCACGATGTTGCCGATATACCCATCGATCTCTGGCGAAATGTAAGCATAGCGGCCGTCGAACGTGAATTCGATGGACGCCGGTGCCCTGACAAGTCCAGAGTGCGATTTCGACCGGGGTTTGCTGGTTGCTGACGTCATAAATTGCGAGACCTCCGCGCAATCCAGCTTCTGCCGCTACGGTCGCATTAACAATCTCGCGATTAACAATCATGATTCCGTTCGCAACTTGCACTTTGTGGGAATGCAGGCCGTTCGGAATATTCAATTGTGCGATGAGCTTGGGATTGGCAGGATCCCGCAGGTCCACGATCGAGGTGCCGTTCGGTGCGGTCATATGCCCGATGTAGCCAATTCCGCCATCGACAAAGATTTGTCCGCCTCCTTTGCAGGAGAGCTTTCCGACTTCGCGAACGCCCTTGCAAATTGTCATGTAATTTCTGCTTGCTCGGTGCTGATGGTCAGCGTGCGCGCTCATGAGCAGCGAAGGCCTCGCGACATGCCACAAGGCCGTTGATGGCGGTCGCGACACCGGCGTAGGGGACGAGTTGCAACATTATCTCGACCAATTCTTCGCGCGTGACACCGCACCGAAGTGCACCCCCAATATGGGTCCGCAGCTGCGGTCCAGCATTACCGAGGGTCGCAAGCGAAGCGACCGTCACAATCTGGCGTGTTCTGTTGTCGAGGATAGGTGACTGATAAATCTGGCCGTATATTGTTTCCAGCACGTAGGTGGCCAAGCTCGGCGCGATGTCCCCTAGCGACTTTTCCACGTCCTCCGCTGTTTGGCCTAGTATTTCACCGATCTTCTTTGCGCCGCGTTCTCGGATGTGCCGGTCGGATTGCATGGGCCACCATTTGAAGGCTCAAATCTGATCCGTGATCTTATCGCCCTGGCCAGATTGTGCCGTTCACATGATCTTGTGACTGACAGCTGGAAGGGTCGCTGGCACCCTCGTACACGGTCATCGATAGCGGTCCGCAGCTTTGAGTCGGGCCTTTAATGAGAAAAAAGCGCGATCAGCGCAAATCTGGGGAGGAAGCCGATGATGCGCAGGCCCGGCAAGTGCATTTATTGGCTAATATCTTTTCTGCTTTGCGCATCCTTGCTTTGCGCGTCGCCTTCACGGGCTGACGATCTTCCGTCGGGTCCAATCAAAATCATCGTCGGCTTCGGCGCCTCGTCGACCGCGGATACGGTGGCGAGACTTGTCGCGAGATACATTTCCGACCACGTCGGCCATCCCGTCATCGTCGAGAATCGACCCGGAAACAGCAGCATGATTGCCGCCGAATATGTGGTGCACGCGGCAAACGACGGGCGGACGCTATTTATGTCAACGGTCGCAAATACCCTTTATCCGGCACATATGAAGCAGGGCTTTAATCTCGGAAAAGATTTGCAGCCGATCGCTTTGCTGGCGGTGGTGCCGAACGTGCTGGTAGCGCATCCGTCATTGAATGTTCATACCGTGCAGGAACTCGTTGCCTTAGGAAAATCGAAGCCCGATACACTCAGTTTCGGCACGTCGGGTCAGTGGACCGCCAGCTATATGGCGGCGCAAATGTTCAATATACAGGCTGGAACAAAGATTACGACGGTGCCGTATCAGGGCGGTGCAAATCAGGCTGTCCTCGATCTGATCTCCGGCCGTATAAATCTTATGTTCAACGTTGCAGCGACGCTCTCGCCGTTTGTGAAGGAAGGAAAGCTTACTGCTTTGGCGGTAGGTCAGCCTAAGCGGTCGAGCATAATGCCCGATGTGCCGACAATGGACGAAGCCGGCATGCCGGGCTTTGATGTTGGAATCTGGATCGGGCTGTTAGCTCCAGCCGGAACGTCGCCGAAAATTGTCGATGCGCTATCCAAGCTCGCAAACGAGGCGGTTCGTTCGAAAGACTCGGAGAAAGCGTTGAACGCGCAAGGGATGGACGTATTGGGCGGCACCCCTGAGCAATTTTCAGCGTTTATCGAGAAAGATATTCAAAAGTGGACCCGAATTCTGGCGTCTACCGGACTCAAGTGAAATTCCTGAGAGAACTTGCGGCCTGCGGGTTGTCTCTTGACCGTGACGGCCACAACGTCGGCCCATAAGCCAAGCGTATAAGTGAATGTCGCAGGCATGGTGCGACCGCATCCTTTTAATCGGGCTTGCCGGTGGCATCGTCGATGCAACGAAATGGCGACGGCGAAGCGTTACTCTTAAACTTGAAAATCATTGAGGCGGGGTTATTGCGCGCATTGGTCCGGCAGAAAATACATTAAATAACAATCGCTTGGCGAACAATGCAGCAACCACCGTTAAATTGGTATAGCGACGAAGCAGAACGACGCGGCCATTGAATATCCAGGGCGTGGGTCGTTCCTGGCTCTAACCCGCCATATTTCGTCGTTCAGAATCGTCTTTAGGCGATGCGCGTAGCGAAATCCCGACCGTTGGTCCATTATATCCTTGAATATTGGATGCTCGTTCTTTCGGAACTAAAATCGCCGGCTTATTTTCGCGGAGTTTCCCTGCCATGGATGTCCGATTCTTGAACGAGCAGCCATATGATGGCTCAATGAGTCAATTGCTTTGCGGCTTGATTGACGCGCTCGGCACGCTGAGATTTGAAAACTCGATGTTATCGCTGGCACAGCATGCGATGCGATGTTCGCATCTGAGCGCGTTCTCTAAGTCACGCGCCCGGCCGGCGCGGCTTCTCATTGCTGCCAATGTGGGTAAAAGCCCAAGCGCGCGACGCATCGCGTCTAAATACGTCCGCGAATATTGGGCTCTTGACCCCGCCAATCGCTTCATCGCCGCCGAACCACGAGTAGCACAAGGCGCGACCATTAGAATGCTGTCTCAAGAGGTTGAGAACGCGCTATATCAGCGCGATTGCTATCTATCGGCCTCTCTTGTTGATCGTGTCTCGATAGTCAAGTGCCAGGCAGATGAGATAGTACGATTGAACTTCTATCGCAACAAGGCGCAGGGCCGCTTCACGGACGCCGATCTTCATATCGTTTCGCAGATTGCAAATGTTCTCGTTCAGACTCTAAGCAAGCATGACACGATGCGCCCGGTTCTCAACAGCGAAGATCGGTATCAGCAATATTGCGGTCGTTTGGCGGCTACTGCCCCGCAGTTAACAGAACGGGAAATTCAAGTATGCGCTGAGATCGTCCGCGGATTAAGTTCAGAGGCAATTGCCAGCTCACTGGGCCTGAGCATCAATACAATACTAACGCATCGCCGGAGAGCTTACGCCAAGCTCGGCATCTCAAGCCAAAACGAGTTGTCGCACATGGTGCTGCAATAAGACCGGCATGTCTCCATGTGGCACGTCGCGTCATTCGCTGCGCAACGATAATTCGGCCGCTTTCGGCGCACACCGGACTTTGCAGCCATGCAACCGGGTGTTTATGAGTTCACGTCCCAATCTCCTCAGACTTTCTCGGCCGCGCGTGATCTTATCCAGAAAGCGATCCCTATTTCGGGATCATGCCGTTTAGCGCCGCTTCGCGGAGTTCGTCGTTGCCGACCGCTCTCATCGCCATCGACCAGGGCACCACCTCGACCCGCGCCATCGCGTTCGATGCCGCGCTGCGGCCGCTCGCCAGCGCGCAGCAGGAGTTGCGCCAGATTTATCCGGCTCCGGGTGAGGTCGAGCACGACCCGGAAGAGATATGGTCCGCGACGGTCGCGACCGTGCGCGCCGCCATGGCGAAGGCCGGCCTTGCGGCCAAGGACGTCGCCGGCATCGGCATCGCCAATCAGCGCGAAACCACCGTCATCTGGGACCGCGCCACCGGCAAGCCGATCCATAATGCTATCGTCTGGCAGGACCGGCGCACGGCCGACCATTGCGATGCGCTGCGGCGCGCCGGCCATGAGCCGGAGATCGCCGCCAAGACGGGGTTGCTGCTCGACCCGTATTTTTCCGCCGGCAAGATCGCCTGGCTGCTCGATCACGTCGAAGGCGCGCGTGCGCTGGCGGAGGCCGGCCGGCTCGCCTTCGGCACCATCGACAGTTTTTTGTTGTGGCGGCTTACCGGCGGCAGCGTCCATGCCACCGACGCCACCAATGCCGGGCGCACGTTGTTGTTCGACATCGGCCGCGGGCGATGGGACGAAGGTCTCTGCCGCATGTTCGGCGTGCCGCAAACATTGTTGCCGCGGGTGGCGGACTGCGCGGGCGAGTTCGGTACGGCCGCGTCCGAATTGTTCGGCGCGCCTATCCGTATTCTCGGCATGGCAGGCGACCAGCAGGCGGCGACCGTCGGGCAGGGCTGCTTCAAGCCCGGCATGATGAAATCAACTTATGGCACCGGCTGTTTTGCGCTGCTCAACACCGGGGCGGAGCGCGTCGCCTCGCGCAGCCGGCTGCTCACCACCATCGCCTATCAGTTCGACGGAAAACGCACCTACGCGCTGGAGGGCGCGATCTTCATCGCCGGCGCCGCGGTGCAATGGCTGCGCGACGGCCTGAAGATCATCGCCAAGGCGTCCGAGGCCGACAGCATGGCCGCAAACGCCGATCCTGCCGAACAGGTCTATCTGGTGCCGGCCTTTGTCGGCCTCGGCGCGCCCTATTGGGATGCAGGCGCGCGGGCTGCGATCTTCGGGCTTACCCGCAATTGCGGAGCCCCGGAGCTGGCCCGCGCGGCGCTCGAAGCGGTCGGTTACCAGACCCGCGATCTGCTTGAGGCCATGCATGCCGATTGGCCGATGGCGGCGGACAGCACGACCGTCCTGCGCGTCGATGGCGGGATGACCGTGAGCGAGCCCGCCATGCAATTCCTCGCCGATATCCTGGGCAGCCCGGTCGACCGTCCGGCGGTCATGGAGACCACGGCCCTTGGGGCGGCCTATCTCGCCGGGCGGGCGGCCGGCCTTTGCCCCGGTCTCGACGGTTTTGCGGCGCAATGGCGGCTCGATCGTCGTTTTGAGCCGCGCATGGATGCAACGCAGCGCGCGCGGAAATATTCCGGCTGGCAGGACGCGGTGCGGCGGACGTTAACGGCCCGGTGAGACTTCGCGGAGATTATTGCCATATCCAAAGCCGGTACCATGCCGATCAGCCCCAAACACACCGACGTTCTGTTCCAGCAACTCAAGGTGCTGGTGGTCGACGACAGCTCGTTCATGCGCGCCATCGTGCGCAGCCTGCTCAACAATATCGGCGTCAAGAGCCTAATCGAAGCGAGCGATGGCATTACGGCGCTCGACAAGATCCGCGAGGAAACCCCCGACATCGTCATCCTCGATTGGGAGATGCCGCTGCTCAACGGCCCCGAACTGGTGCGGATCGTGCGCTCGCCCGGCGTTTTCCCGGCGCCGGACGTTCCGATCATCATGCTCACCGCCCATGGCGAGCACCGGCGTATTCTCGAATCGGTCAAGCTTGGGGTGAATGAATTTCTGTGTAAGCCGGTGTCGGCCAAAGCGCTGTTCGAGCGCCTGATCTCGATTCTGCTCAAGCCGCGCGCCAGCGTGCAGGTCGGCAAATATTACGGCCCCCTGCCGCGGCTCCCGGTGCAGGATCTTGAAGCCGATGCGCCCGAGGTGCCGCCGGCGGCCTGATGCTCGCTAGTCGCTGCTGCGCCGGCCGGGCGGGCGGAAAAGATAGATCAAAAACCAAATCGGCACGATCACCAGCGAGCCGAGCAGCACGTTCGGCCAGGCCCAGGCGAAGCCCCGCTTTGCATAATCCTCAAGCTGTTCCGCCGAGAGGCCGAACCTGTGCATCAGTTGCTCGGTGGTAATTCCGAAATGCGCCAGGATTGCTCCCGCCACCAGCGAGGCGACCGCGACCTTGACCAGAGTCCGCAGGATGGGGTGCAGCATCCACGCCCTGTCGCGCCGGCGCCAGACCGGCGGGTGATTCGTTTCAGGTGCAATGATAGTCAAATGGCCGCGTGGCGGCACGTCTAAGAAATGGGCTTTGTCAGGGCTTTTCGGCCGGGGCGGCGGATTGCTCGGCCGCCGGGACGGCGGGCGAGGGCGTGCCGGTGAGCCGCTCGATCACCGAGCGCGCAGCGTCGCGCGCGCGCCGGTCGCGCACCGCGTTGAGCAGCGGTGCTGCCGCACCCGAGCGGCGAATCAAGGCCTCCGGATCGGGCAGCATGATCGGGTCGTCCCACGATCCCTGCACGATGAAGGGTAGTTCGAAGGAGACGGTTTCCGGCGTGCTGGAGGATATCAGGCCGGCCATACCCTTGAGATCGAGTTCGCGGGTCGGGATCGAGGCGGAGCCGGAGAGAGCGAGCCGTACCGCCGAGCCGTCGATTTTCACGTCCTCGACCGTGACCGTGCCCTGGGTGATCTTCAGCGCCACCGCGATCCTATCGAACGGGGTGCGGCCGGTGCGGAATTCATTTCCGCCCGACAGCGGCCGCCGCTCCAGCCGCCGCAGCAACTGCTCGACGTTAAGGCCGGCGAGCGCCCCCTTCTCGCCGATCAGGCTGGCGGTGCCGTTGAGCGTGCGGGTCACGCCAAGCACGCTGTCGCCGCTGCCTTCGACCGCGAAGGAAATATTACCGGTGCCTTCGAGCCGGTGCATCCCGAACAATTGGCCGAGGCAGCTTTCCAGATCCACGTCGGTGAATTGCAATTGCGACTTCACGTCCACGCCGGCGTCAAAATTGGCGAGCGTCAGCGAGCCCTTGATCACCCCGCCATAGGCCTGCGCCTCGCCGACAGTGACCACCAGATGGCCGCCGCGCAAATTCGCGCCGATCGCGGTGCGGCCGAGCTTGGCGTTCGACACCGCGACGTTCGCGGCCGACAGCCGCAGGTCAAGGTCGATGCCGGAAAGGCCGTCGAGCGTAATGCGCCCGTTATTCCAGTCGCGCTGGTTGGCGGTGAGCAGGCGAATGGTGGAGACGTAAGGTGTCAGATCGAGCATGTCGGAGGCGAGCGTGCCTTGCAGCGTCTTGCGTCCGTCGGTGGCGAAGGTAAGCACGCCCTCGGCGGTGTTGCCGTCGAGTTCGACGTTGACGTTGTTGAGCCCGATGGTGCCGCCCATCACATTGGTCTGCGCCTTGATGGCGAAGTGGCCGAACCCGCCGCCGGGCAGCGGCTTCTGTCCGGCCCAGACCAATGCCTTGCGCAGCGACGCGGTATCGGCGGCAAGCGTGCCTTCGATCTTGAGCGTCGGCTTGACGCTGAGCGCGCCCTCGAACGCCGCCTTGATCGGTTTGCCCGCGATGCGAACCTTTAAGCCGGTATGGTTGCCGGCAAGGGCGGCCGCAAAATCGCCGAGCGTCATGGTCATGTCGAGCGGCTCGTCATGCCAGACGAAGCGGCCGGTCGCGCCGAAACTTTTGGAGATTGATGGCCAGGCCAGCGAAAATTCCACGGCAGTCAGCGTCTCGTCGAACTTGTTTGCCGCGCTGCGCAGCACCACGGTGCCGTTGTCGATGCGCATTTCGGAGAATGCGGCAAGCCGGGGACCGCCTTTGGTCTGGCTGCGCGTCAGCGCTTCCATCAGGCCCGACCAATTGGAACTGCCATTTGGCTCAACGTCGATCGCGATGGTCGGGCGCTCCAGCGCCACGTCGGAAATCTCGACCCGGCCCATCAGCAGTGGGAGCAGACGCAGGCGCGCGGTCAGCTTTTCGGCGGTAAGCGCCGGCCGCTTGGCGTCGCCGAGCACCACATCGGCGAAACTCACGCTGCCGGTGGGAAAGAGCGAGACGCTGGCCTCGCCACGCAGAATCGGGTCGAGCCCGGTAACGGTGCGGATTTCGCTTAGCACCTCTTGACGCACTGCGTCGGCCGAAATCAGGTAGCCCGCCGCGACGAGCGCGCCGGCGCCGGCCGTGACGGCGGCCAGCAAGGCTAGACCCAGGCGTTTTAAGCCAATGGCGGCCGTCAAAGGGAGGATTTCCGGTCGTTTCGGCGTCGGTTGCCGGCGGACTATACCATCGGTCGCGCCACCACCAACCGTGCTTGGCCTCTGTGACCCTTTCATGGCCGGGCGTGCTTCCGGAAAGCCCGTCCGCGAACATTAGGCTACTGTTGCGGCGTCGCATCGGCGATTTCGGCGATCAGCTTCTTGATGATCGCCTGCCCGAACGAATTGAAATCCTTCGCGTCGAGCACGAAGGCACCGGGCCCGCCGACGACGTTGTTGCGGTAATAATTCGCCAGCCCGCCGGGCGGATTGGTGTGCTCCGGGTTCCACGGCAGCGGGATTTCGCTCAGGATTACCAGCCCGTTGATGGTGAGGCCGAGCGCCAGCGCCTCATCGCGCGCAACACCAACGTCGCGGCCGGAGTTATTGGTGCCGTCACCGGAGACGTCGATAGCGCGGCGTTCGGACGAAAACGGCGCGTGCGCAAATTGCGCGACTGCGAAGTCGATGCCGCCGCTGATCGAGGTGCGGTCGGCGAAGGAGCGCGGCGATTCCAGAAGCCGGGTGCCGAATTCCTGCGCCGCCTTCGGCCCGTCGATCGCCATCCAGTCGATCACGATCTTCTGGTTGCCGAGACCGGACCATTCCGCGAACAAAACCGCGATACGGCCGTTGCGGCCGGAGCGGATGGTTTCGAGCACGCGCGGATCGGCGATCGCGGCGGCGTAGCCCTCACGTTGCAATTTGAATTTCTCCGCGTCAACGCTGCGCGACACATCGGCCGCCAGCACCAGCAGCAAATCGACCGGCTCGGCCGCATGCACCGGCGGAACGATGGCCGGTAGAAGGAGAACGGCGCAGCAAAGCAAGTGACGCATGACGACCTCTGTCCGCCATCTCCAGACGGCGGATCACAAGCCTGAACTCTAGTCGATTTTAAGGCCTATTGCGCCAGCACGCGGGTGGTCGGGAAGATCACCTCAACCAGCGTGCCGTCGTCGACCTGGCTGCTGATGCGGAACCGCGCATGGTTGGCCTCGGTGAGCGCCTTGCTGATCGGCAGGCCGAGCCCGCTGCCGCCCGCGCGGCTGGTGGTGGCGATCTGGCGAAACGGCTCGAGCGCGGTCTGCAGTTCCTTTTCGTTCATGCCGGGGCCGGTGTCGCGCACGCGCAGGACGATCTCGTGGTCGTCGTTCACGGCGGTGGCGACGATCACCTGCCCGCCGGCGCCGGTGAACTTGATCGAGTTCGACAGAAGATTGAGCGCGATCTGCCGCATCGAGCGCGCGTCGGCCACGATCTGTGGCAGGTTCAATGGCAGCGAGGTGCGGATGATGATGTGCTCGCGATTGGCCTGCTGCTGCATGATGGCGACGCATTGCTGAACGAGGTCGTTCAGATTGACGCTGACGAACGTGAGTTCGAGCTTGCCGGCCTCGATCTTGGACAGGTCAAGCAGGTCGTTGAGCAGCGAGATCAAATGGCCGCCGGAGGTGTGGATGTCCCGCAGATATTGCCGATAGCGCTCGTTGCCGATCGGCCCGAAGCGCCCGTCCATCATCACCTCCGAGAAGCCGATGATGGCGTTGAGCGGGGTGCGGATCTCGTGGCTGATCCGGGCGAGGAATTCCGACTTGGTGGTGGAGGCCTTCTCGGCCTGCTGCCTGGCGTTGATCAGCTCTTCCTCGGTGCGCTTCCAGGTCGTGATGTCGCGTAGCACCGCGCAGAATTTTTCGCCACCGGCGATCCGCCCCATGGTGAAGTAGAGCGGCACCAAGCCGCCCTGACGCACCAGGCCGATAGCTTCGCGGCCGGTGTCGAGCATGGCGATACCGTTCGTCAGCCGGTCGAGATAGTCGAGCACCGAGCCCCGGCTTTCCGGGGCGAACAAATCGCCGAAATTCAGTTCGGAAATTTCGACGGCTTCGTAGCCGAACAGCGCCTCGGCGCTGCGGCTGGCCGAGAGCACGCGGCCCGCGCGGTCGAGCACCAGCACGCCGTCGGTGGCGGTGTCGAGGATCGACTTGAGTTCGTCGTTTTCGCCTTCCAGCCGGCGCAGCGACATTGCCTTGCCGCGGTCCTCGGTCACCGCCTGCGTGCTGATCATCAGCACCAGCGCGCTTTCGTTGTTCCAGGCCGCACTGAACAGGCGGCCTTCCACCGGTTTCTGTTTGCCGTTGATGGTGGTGATGGTGAGCGTCTTTCCGTCGTTCCTGGTTTCGCCGGCTGGCGGCTCGCTTTTGGTGTCTATGAACAGGCTGTCGAGACCGCCGGCCTCCGCCAGCGCCTCGAGCGCGGGATAGCCGGTCCAATCGAGGAAGGCGCGGTTGGCGTAGAGCAGCGTGTTGAGCCGGTACACCAGGATGCCGACCGGCAGGCGGTCGAAAATGGCGCGTCCCTCCTGGACGTCGCGGGCGGCATCGCCATTGCGGGCAGGCCGCCGCGCCGCGGCGGCCGCCGGCATGGCTACCATAGGCTCGTCCGGCGCAGCCGTGCCCTTGCCGGCGGCACTCTTGAGCCGGGCGCTAAGTTCGCGCGCGAGCTCCTCGAAGGCGCTGCGCTCGCCGGGGCTGAGCGCCGGCGGCTCTTCTGCCGGCGGCGGAAATGCCGGCACATTCTCCGCCGGGACTTCCGGTTCGGCGCCGCGCGGCGCCAGCGCTGCTTGCGTGCGGAGCTGCTCCAGCGCGGCCAGACGATCGACATCGCGGCAGATGCCGAACCCGCGATAGCCGGCAAATTGCCGGTCGCGGTCGAACACCGGCAGGCCCGACATTTTGATCGGCAAAGGTCGATCCGAGCCGTCGGCCGGCCACGACACGACGATGCCGCTCCAGGTGCCGCGCGCCGCAAGCGCATTCGCCACTTCGCCGTGCTGATCGAGCTTGAGCGCGTCGGCGATCTCCGCCCACGGGCGGCCGATCACCGCAGCGGTCGTCGGACCGAGCAATTTGGCAAAATCGTCGCTGCCGAGGGTGAAGCAATTCGCGGCGTCCATCTGCCAGACGAAGCGGAACGGAAAGCGGTGCGGGTGTGCTTCCTGTGCCGCCAAATTGGGCACGCTGGGCGCAGCTTCCGTGACACCCGCACCGGCGCCTGTCGCGGACTCGGACGCGCCGAATGCGACCAGCAGCGTCACCGTCGCGCCGGCGCCGAGCCGAAGCACGGTGGCGGGCCAGGCCGCGATATCGCCCTCGGCGCGACCGTTGAGCGTTGCCTCGCGCGCGATCTGCTCGGCGCCGAGCGCGATCAGGTCGCGCTTGTCGCCGAAGCGCTCGCGCGTCGCCGGCGTGGCCTCGATCAGTTCGCCATCGGCGCTGAAAACCGCGGCCGGCCGTTCGAGATCGGCGAGCAGCCGTTGCGCGCGATCGGGCAGTGCAACGCCCTTGCCGGCGCGCTCGGTCGAAACCACCAAGACGGCCAGACTGTTATCGGAGAGCGTAATGCGCGAGCAGAGACAAACCAGGCTGCTGCCGTAGCCCGCGCCGAATCCGCGCAGCCGTTCGAGACGCGCCGCGCCGCCCTGCGGCAGTGTTCCGGAAAGGCGTGCGATCTGCGCGGCGGCCGCATGCTCAGGTCCGAAGCTGATCGCGGCCAGCGCACCCGGCGACGGGCAATCGAAAATCGCGGCTGCGACCGGATTGGCCCACCGGACGCGCGTTGCGTCCGCGCTCCATAGCCATACCGGGTTCGGGCTCAAGGCATGGGCCGCGAGCCGCTGATCGGTCAGACAGGTGTATTGGAACTCGGTCCCGATCATCGGCCACGTCGGATGTTTACGTCTAACAGACTCCTAATAGGGCTGCTTTCATGGTCCGTCCACGACGCGGCGGCGGTCATTTCCTGCCAAGCACAGATAACCTTAATTACATGGGTTCCCACACTAGCGCGCAGCGACCTTCGCCCTAGATGAGAGGTTAAACCGGCGGCCCGCCGCCGGCGCCCCAGGCAGAGGAGGTCATCGCGATGGAAGGCAATGGAAAATTCGAGATTCCGGCGGAGATGCGAGTATTCGCCGAGAAAAGCGTGGAGCAAGCCAAACAGGCATTCGACAGTTTCATTTCGGCCGCGCAACACGCGGTCAACACCGCGCAGAACCAGGCCACAAATGTGCACAGCGGCGCCAAGGAAGTCGGCGAAATGGCGGTCAACTTCACCAAGCGCAACATCGACACTTCGTTTGAATTTGCCGAGAAGCTGGTGCACGCCAAGGACGCGCAGGAACTGACGGCGCTGCACACCGATTACGTGAAGAGCCAGATTTCCGCGCTCACCGACCAGGCCAAGGAATTGAGCAAGCCGGCGGCCAAATTGGCCGGCCAAGCCAGCCAAGCCAGCCAGGCCAGCCAAACCGGTCAAACTCAGGCCTGACGAGTCCTCTTCGCGACGGGGGGATTGCATTGACGTTTTGCCGCCGGCGTCAGCCGGGGAGGCGGGAGTTATGACGTTTTGTGCATCGCAATATTTCTTATTGCATTGCACCAAAAACAGTGCTATATGGGCTTTATAGCACTCGCCCAGACGCCCTTTGGGTGTCCCTGACGGAGGCGAAGTCCTGAGACAAGCACGAGCCAACTCAACCGAGGGCGCCCCGCTTGCTTTGCGCCGGAAACCGCCCTCCGATCCAAGGATACCTGTCATGGCCGAACCCCAAACTATTACGCCGAAGTTCGAAATCCCGAAATTCGAAATGCCGAAGATGGAAGTCCCCGCCGCCTTCCGCGAGATCGCCGAGAAAGGCGTCGCGCAGGCCAAAGAGCACTACGAGAAGATGAAGACCGCTGCTGAAGATGCGACCGAAATGCTCGAGGGCACCTACGCCAAGGCCTCCAAGGGTTGCTCCGACTACGGCCTCAAGCTGGTCGAAACCGGCCGCGCCAACAGCAACGCCGCTTTCGACCTGTTCGGCAAAGTGCTGGGCGCGAAGTCGTATTCCGAGGTGGTCGAGCTCTACGCCGCCTATGCGCGCGCGCAATTTGACACCGTGACCGCGCAGGTCAAGGACCTTGCGGATCACGCGCAGAAGGTAGCGACCGAGACCGCCGAGCCGATCAAGGAAAGCTTCACCAGCGCCTTTAGTAAAGCCGCGTAGACGAACCAACCGACTGAAACAGAACCCGGGCCCCCGCGCCCGGGTTTTTGCTTTGGGCAGCGCCCCGAGGCTAGCGGCTTGCCAAACAGCCGCCCTGAACCTAGGTTCCGGCCGCTCGCGTCAATGACGGCGGGCCCGTGCAGGCGTAGCTCAGTTGGTTAGAGCGCTGGTCTGTGGAACCAGAGGTCGGTGGTTCAAGTCCACCCGCCTGTACCATCTTTGTTTGCGCATGATCTTTTCCGAAAACCGGTTCCCACTTTTCGGGATCATGCGCTCAATTCCACCATCAATCCGGCGTCAGCAACGACACCCCGAGCAGCGCACGCCGGCGCAGCCAGGCGGTCGCGCGGTATTTCGGGTCGCGCGTGACCGCGTGCATGCCGTCGAGCACGGCGAGCACGCGGGGGGAGCCGAGCGAATCGCCGAGCGCCAGCGGTCCCCTCGGATAATTGAGCCCGAGCTCGACCGCCGTGTCGATGTCGGCCGGCGCCGCGATGCGCAGTTCGGCAATGCGCGTCCCGATATTGACGATCATGGCGAGCAGCCGCTGCACCACGAAGCCGGCGCTGTCGTTGATCGCCGTCACTGGAGCCGCCGCCGACAGCGCGGCGGCCGCGGCGCCCAAGGTTTCCGGCGTCGTGAGCGGCGTTTTCATCACCGTGCGGCGGCCCTTGAAGCCGCCCAGCATATCGACCGCAACCGTGCATGCGGGATCGAGCTTGAGCCGCACCGCCGCGCTGGTGGCATCCTCGCCGAGCGGCGTCACGAAACAGAGCACGCCCGCTTCCGCCGCGCCGCCGACTTGCGTTTTAACGCCGGCCTCCGCGAGCCAGTCGGCCAGCGTGCGCCCGCCGTCCTCGTCCGCGATCCAGGCCACCGGCGGCACCGCTTGCACGGCGACCGGCACCGTCGGCGGGCTCACGGCCGGCGGCCCGTCGTAATTGTAGAAGCCCTGCTGGGTCTTGCGGCCGAGCAATCCACCGGCCACGCGCGCCGCCAGCAGCGCCGACGGCTGATACATCGGCTCGCCGAAATATTGCTCGTGGATGCTCACCATCACCGCGTGGGCGACATCGGCGCCGACCAGGTCGAGCAGTTCGAACGGCCCCATGCGAAAGCCGGCGGCTTCCTTCATCAGCAGATCGACCTCGCGCGGGCTGGCAATGCCTTGCGCGACGATACGCAACGCCTCGGGCGCATAGGCGCGGCCGGCGTGATTGACCACGAAACCGGGCGTGTCGGTCGCCACCACCGGATGCTTGCCGATGCGGCGGACGAAGCCGGTAAGCGCCGCGGCCAAAGCCGGATCGCCGCGCAATCCGCCGATCACCTCGACCAGCCGCATCAGCGGCGGCGGATTGAAAAAATGCAGGCCGCCGACGCGCGCCGGGTTGCCGCAGCCGGCGGCGATCTCGGTCACCGACAGCGAGGAGGTATTGGTGGCAAGCACCGCGTCCGGCGCCAGGCGCTTTTCGAGTTCGCGAAACAGCGCGCGTTTGGCGGCAAGCTCCTCGACAATCGCCTCGATCGCGATGCCGGCAGGAGCCAATTCGTCGAGCGAGCCGACCGCGCGCAAGCGTCCCATGACGCCCCGCTTGACGTCCGCCGTCATGCGGCCCTTCCCCACCAGCCCATCGAGCGCCTTATCGGTCGCGACAATGGCCTCACGCGCGGCGTCTGGCCGCGAATCGAACAGCAGCGCCGTCAGGCCGCCTTGCGCGCAAACCTGCGCGATGCCGCGACCCATGGTGCCGGTGCCGATGACCGCGACAACGAGATCCGGCCGCTGGAGATCCCGCGCCACGCTCATTTTCCTTCGAAGGTCGGTTTGCGCTTCTCCAGGAACGCGCGCATGCCTTCCTTCTGGTCGCGCGTGGCGAACTGCAACAGCAGCGCCTTGCGCTCCAGGATCAGCGCGGTGTCGAGCGGCGCGTTCAGGCCGGCGTTGACGATTTCCTTGATCTGCATGACGCCGATCGGCGGCAAGGCCGCGATTTCGTTCGCGAGCTCAAGCGCGCGCGGCAAAGCTTGGCCGCTCGGCACCATTTCGCCGATCACGCCCATGCTCAATGCTTCGGCGGCGCTGAACATGCGGCCGGTCATCAGCAGCAACATGGCGCGCTGGCGCCCGACCAGCCGCGCCAGCTTCTGCGTGCCGCCGCCGCCCGGTAGGATGCCGATTTTCACCTCGGGCAGGCCGAAGCGGGCGCTTTCGCCGGCGACGATGATGTCGGCGCACAAGGCGAGTTCAAGCCCGCCGCCGAGCGCATAGCCTTCGACCGCGGCGATCAGCGGCTTCGGGCAATCCATGATCATGCGCCAGTACTTCTGCACGTTGCGGGTCATCACCTCGATCGGCCCGGCCTCGGCCATCTCGCCGATGTCGGCGCCGGATGCGAATACCTTGTCCGATCCGGTCACGATCAGGCAGCGGATTTTCGCGTCCGCGCCGTGCTTCGTCACCTCATCGGCAAGCTGCATGCGCAATTCGAGATTGAGGGCATTGCGCACCTGCGGCCGGTTGAGGCGGAACACGACAACGGCGTCCGATGGGTATTCGACGAGGAGGGCGGTCATGGCGATTCCCCGATTTTTGGTGCGACCATACCCATACCGGCCTCGCCGTTCCACAAGCCACGAACCAATTCGATCGGCCGGCGCCCAAACAGATGCAAGACCAGGAAAACCAAGCCGAAATAAATCAGCATGGCAACCGGTATGACATAGAGCGCCGCGCTCCACTCGCTCACGTTATGGAACGGCCACAGCCAGGCCGCCATTGCGGCGACACCGAGCAGCCCGCCGGCGAGAATGGCCGGATCGGGCAGCGGAAACGGGAAAACCCGCCGCAGATTTATCGCCGTGATGGCAAAGCCGGTGCCGAATCCGATCAACGATGCAATCGCCGCGCCCCAGGCTCCGTAGCGGGGGATCAGGATCATATTGAGTGCGAGGTCGACGATGGCTGCGCCCGCCATCGACAGCAGCGTGAGTTCGGTCCGCCCGCCGAGGTAATTGCCGTAATTCACGTAGATCAAAAGCGCCTTGAGGAATGTTGCGCCGACCAGGATCGGCAGCAGCGACAAGGTCAGCGGCCGGAATTCGGCGCCGAGAAAAATATTCACGATTAGCGGTCCGGTCATGACGATGCCGACCGCTTCCGGCAGCACGATCAGGATGATGAAGTTGCCGAGCAGACGCAATTGCACCCGCGCGGCTTTGACGCCACGCTCGGCAAAGGCACTGATGGTCAGCGGATAGCCCGCGAGCTGCATCACGATCAGCGGCACGCCCAGCAGGCTCATTTGCAGATCGTAGGCCGCGGCATAGAGACCGGCCTTATCCGTGCTGAAAAAAGCCGCCAGCAGCCATCGATCGCCGAAGGTCGCCAGCCAGCCGAACAATGTGCTGGCGACCAGCGGCAAGCCGAAGCGCAGCATTTTTCGCCCCAGCACCGGATCGAAAAACCGCCAGCCGATCCACCAGCCGCGCCAGTTGATTGCCGCCGCCGCGAGGCATGCCAGTGTGGTGGCGAGCAGGGCGCCGGGAACGCCGAAGCCCAAGAACACCAGGGCGATGCCGAGCACCATATCGAGCCCGCTTTCGAGGCTGCCGAGCAAGGCATATTTGCCGGGCAGTAACGCGCCTTGCGCGGTCGCAAGCTGAAACTTGTGCAGAAAGGTAGCGAACACCAGACCCGCGCCGAGCGCGAGCTGCATGCGCCAGCGGTCGGGCGCGATCGACAGGCTCGCCAGCAGGACAACGCAGCAGATGGCGATCACCGGCAGGATCAGGCCCCATAACGTGGTGGCGCGCGCCGCCCGTGAATCGTCCGGCAGAAAGCGCAGCATGGCCATCGTGGGGCTATCGGCGAACAGCGCCACAACGAACCCGACGCCAGCGAGCGTCAGCGCCAATTCGCCGAATTCCTGCGCGCTCAGCAGGCGCGTATAGGCGGCAATGATCGCGAAACCCGCGACGCCTGACAAAATGCGCGCCAAGAGATAGATGCCGCTATGGCGGAGCAGGGCCATCAAGCCGATATCAATCAGGGGCTTTGCGAAAAATCAACTGGCGCCGGCCGCCCCCCGCGAAAACGCCGGCGATGGTTTCGCCGGCGTTTTCGTTAGCGAACGATGAGCCTTTAGCGAAAGTAATAGCGCCCGTTGTTGCCCATGCGCGGGCCGACCGGCGCGCGCGGCCGATAGGTTGGCTGCGGGTTCGAATGCGGGCCGCCGAACAGGAAGTCGAAGAAGTTGCCGCCGCCGTTGGAGTAGCCGCGGTCGCCGCCATACATGCCGACCGGCATGCGCACCGGTTTGGACGACGAGTCCGGTCGCCGTTCGATCGCGATATCGGCGACCTTGCGCTCGCTACCCTTGAGGATGGCGATCATCCGCGCGTCGCGGCCGTAGACATCCTCGCGCAGCTGGAGCTTGCCCTCGTCGTCTACGAAGGCGGTCTGGTAGGTCAGGTGGACCCAGATGTTCTTCGGGAAGTTGATGTTGATCTCGCTGCCGCCGAACATGCTTTCAAGCCTTGCGGCGGTGTAATGCCCTTGCGGGTCAACCAGCGACAAAAGCTTTTCGCCATAGATCAGCGGGTTCTGCACGCGCATGCAGCCGTGGCTGTAGGCGCGCTTTTCCTTGGCGAACAGATATTTATCCGGCGTGTCGTGCTGGTAAACCAGGAACTTGTTGGGGAAGTTGAAGCGGATGCGGCCAAGCGCGTTGCCGGCGCCCGGCGGCTGCGAAATGTGCACCGTTCCGTCGGCGTCCTGCGTCACCTTGAGGCCGATGCGGTCAAGCGCCTGCGGGTCCTCCTGCAGGGCGGGCAGGTATTCGTTCTCGATGATCGACGGCGGCACGTTCCACGTCGGATTGACGGTGATGAATTTCATCTCCGCGCTGACCATCGGCGTCGCCTTGCCCGGCTTTCCGGCCACGATCTTGCTGTGCCAGTAGACCTTGCCGTTGTTATAAAGCGTCAAGGTGTAATCCGGCACGTTGACGATGACGTGCGGATTGCCGAGGTCGCGCGGCAGCCAGCGCCAGCGCTCCATGTTGACGATGATGGTGTCGATCGGATCGGCGGAGGCCCGGTGCGTCACCTGCTTCTCGCCGTTGAGCGCGCGCACGGTGGCGGGGCCAAGATTGCCGTCGACGCCGATGTCGGCTTCGGTCTGGAACGTCTTCACGGCATCGCGCACCGCGTCGTCATAGAGCGGATTATCCTTGTCGCCGGTGACGTCGAGTCGCTTGCGCAGCGCGACGACGCGCGCATCCTTCATGCCGGAGTGCAGGATCTTGCCTTCACCGATGCGCACGAGGTCGGGCTTCTTTTCTTGGTCGACCTTCGGCGTCAGCGCGCCCTTGCGCAGGTCGGCGAGCTTGGCCTTAAGCGCCTTGAATTCCGGCTGCGGCGGATTGTAGCTGTCAAGCGCTGCGCCCGCGTCGCCGTCGCCGGCAAGCTTGGCCAGCACCTCGGCTGGCTCCGGCGCGATCAGCTTGAAGTCGATGTCGGCGCCGACGCGGCTGAAGTGGATGCGGCCGATCTGCGCCTGGCGCGCGTAGGTGAGCACCGAGGCGGTGAGCTTGAGCTCATCCTCGGCCAGCGCTTCAGCCGTCGTCGCCGATTTGAAATTCGGGGTCGGATAGTCGCGCGGATCGAGACCGTCGGCGTCGACCTGCCCGAGATAGGCGATTGCGGCCTTGGCGCGCTCGTCGGCGGCGCCGTCGGCGACCCACAATGGCTTGTAGTCGCGCGCCTTGTAAAACTGCTCGACGCCCTCGCGGTCGGCCTTGCGGGCGACGATGCGGTCGAGCTTGCCCGTAATCATGTCGCGCAACTGGTCGGCGACCGCGCCGTCCGCGGTGGCGGAAACGGGGGCAGCCGGCGTTGCCGCGGCTTTTGCCGGTTCGGCGGCAGGCGCGGCGGCGTCCTGCTTGGGCTCAGTCGCCTGCTTGGCCGCTTCCTTGGGGGCTTCGGCCGATGGCGTATCTGGAGTGCCCGCAACGTCCTTCGCCGTCAGCGGCGGCAACAGGTCGGTATCCGGCATCGGCACAGCGGCGTCGATCCGCTGTTCGGACTGCCGCGCCAATGCTTCCTGAGAGTTGCCGGCGTGGCTTCCCAAGACCAGCACGAGGCCCAAAGCGGTCGAGGCTAACAGGCTGTTGAATCTGACACTTTTCACCGCGTATCTCCTAAAGACCGTACCGGGACTCGCATCCCTTATTTGAACGGCATCCTATCTCATAGTCCTGCGGTAGTTACGTATTTCCCAACGTGACGATGCTGAACATCGGCCGACTGTGGCTATTTTGCACTAATCACGGATTTGGCTGGTTTTTCCGGCCGCGCCGCCGCCTTGAACCTAGAGCAACAGATGGCCATCCCGCTTGTTCCCCCACCGGTTTTGCGACTTTTCCCCCAATGACTTCTCCGTGATGCCGCATCACGGCAGCCTCCGTCCGCAAGCCTGCTGACAGGGCCGCGCGGCTGCGCTAACATTCGATATCTGCCGCCGGTAAAGAGCGGTTGAAAGGAAATACCATGGCTTGGACGACCCCGACGCTCGTCGAAATCTGCATCGGACTCGAGATCAACGGCTATCTGCCGGCCGAGTTCTGATTCGCGCGCCACTTCCGCACGACCCCGTTAAATGGGGCGCCTCACCGCCATTGTGCTTGGGTCGGCGGCCGGAGGCGCTTTTCCGCAATGGAATTGCCGCTGCCCGGTCTGCGCGCTGGCATGGGCCGGCGACAAACGCGTGCGGCCGCGCACGCAGGCCGGCATCGCGGTCTCGGCCGGCGACGGCCGCTGGACGCTGATCAACGCCTCGCCCGATTTGGGCCAACAAATTCGCGGCACGCCCGCGCTGCATCCGCAAGGCGCGTTGCGTTCAAGCCCCATTGACGCGGTGGTGCTCACCGGCGCCGAAATCGATCAGATCGCCGGCCTGCTGTCGCTGCGCGAGAGCACGTCGTTCACGCTCTATGCGACGCCGGCGAGCCATGCCGCGGTTGCCGCCAATGCCATGTTCGGCGCGATGCACGCGATGACGCGGCGCGCGGTCAATCCCGGCGAGTGCTTCATGCTGGCGGGAAACATCGAAGCGAACCTGTTCATGGTGCCCGGCAAGCTGCCGCTCTATCTCGAGGGGCACGATCCTAAGACCGGCATCGAAAGCGCCGCGAATGTCGGCATCGAGTTGCAGCGCGACGGCGCGCGGCTCGTCTTCGTGCCTGGCGCGGCGGCAGTGACGGAGGCGATGCGCGAGCGCTTTGCGCGCGCCGATGCCGTGCTGTTCGACGGCACGCTGTTCACCGACGACGAGATGCTGCGTACCGGAACCGGCACGAAGACCGGTCGCCGCATGGGTCACATGCCGATCGACGGCGAGGGCGGCGCCTTGCGAGCGCTCGACCGGCTAAATGCGCGGCGCATTTTCGTCCATGTCAACAACACCAATCCGGTCCTAGTCGACGGCTCGGCCGAGCGCATCAAAGTCGAATCCGCCGGTTGGCAGGTAGCCGAGGACGGCATGGAGATCGTGTTGTGAAAACCCGCGCGTCCCGGACGCGGCGCAGCGCGCAGCGAAGCGGAGCGGTGCTCCGCAGATCCGGGACCGCCGCGCTTTCCGAAGCTGCTAAGGTCCCGGGTCGGCAGCGCGTCATTTCATGCCGCGCTGCGCCCGGGACATGAACACCATGAAACTCCTCTCGCCCGGCGAACTGGAAGCGGCGCTGCGCGACATCGGCGCGCGGCGTTATCACCGGCTGCATCCGTTCCACGCCCTGCTGCACGGCGGCAAATGCACCAAGGGCCAAGTGCAGGCCTGGGCGCTCAACCGCTACTATTATCAGGCCATGATCCCGATCAAGGATGCGAACCTGATCGCGCGCTGCGAAGACTCCGCGACACGCCGCGAATGGCGCTCGCGGCTGGTCGATCATGATGGCGAGCGGGAAGGCGAGGGCGGCATCGCGCGCTGGCTGAAGCTCACCGACGGGCTGGGACTCGACCGCGATTACGTCGCCTCGCTGCGCGGCCTACTGCCCGGCACGCGTTTTGCGGTCGACGCTTACGTTCGCTTCGTGCGCGAGAAGACGCTGTTGGAGGCGATCGCCTCGTCGCTCACGGAAATGTTCTCGCCGGTCATTATCAGCGAGCGTATGGCCGGGATGCTCGCGAATTATCCGTTCGTTACCCGCGAGACGTTGAGTTACTTCGACAAGCGCCCGCCGCAGGCCGAGCGCGACGCCGATTTCGCGCTCAATTATGTCAAGCAGCACGCCAGGACGCCCGAGCAGCAGCAGGCCGTGCTGGCCGCGCTCGAATTCAAGTGCGGCGTGCTGTGGGCCATGCTGGATGCGCTGTATTATGCCTATTTGGCGCCCAAGCTGGGGCCGCCGGTCGGAAATAATTTCACAGAAGAAGGGGGCTCAGTTATATCAAGGACTCACTAAACCAGAAGCGGCAATTCTAGTACAGTTAAGATCAGGGAAGATCGGGCTCGGGGGATATTTGAAAAGGATTAAAGTGGTAGACACAGCCGTGTGTCAGTGTCAGAGATCGAATGAGACAGTCTCTCATATACTTGGTGATTGCTTCCAATTTGGAGCACAAAGACGGACATACCTTGGCCAACCAACTATTTGGAATGTGCCAGCCCTGCTCAGTGACTCAAAACTAGCAAGGAAAGCAATCGCATTCATGAAGAGCACAGGACTCCTCGACCAATTCAGCAGATGCTAGCTAGCACCTCAAGCTCACAACTTCAAAATACAACCCTTAGCCATAAGACGGGTAGGACAGACTATTCAACAAGAAGCAACAAGACAACCAGGGTGAGGGGCCCGGTACCACAGGGTAGAAAGGGTAACGAGCCAGGGTTTGCAACGATAACACACAAGAATAGGCAGTGGATCTCTAATTGGGTGATAAAAGAATTGTTTTTCTAGAGTCTGAGTTCAATTTCATTTGTTATTTTGATTATCATTAGTGGGGTAGTATTAGAGGGTTCATGAGCTTTGAATTGTATATAGAGTTCTCTGCATAGCGCTGACATAAGCAGCTAAATAGAGTAAGGATTTCAAAAAAAAAAAAAAAAAAAGGACTGAAGCCGATTTCGAACGCGACTGTAGGAGGGTAGAAGTTCTGTGGCCCATTAAAAGTTGTCGTGTCTACAAATCTATCTGCCTTACGCAAGGCGTCGTGAGAGCTGAAAGCCTCGACGCCACGGCTGAGACACGGGTCCTTTGTAACCGAGCGCTCATGGCACAGGCTACAGTGGCAGCCTACGATGAGGCATTTATTCTTCATGGCCGACGTCCTGCCATCATTCCAGGTTTTCGTTATTGCTTAATGCGTTTTTCGGTCGCACAGTTCCAGCTGCCCCCCCTACGCGCAACAGCTATGGCTACAAAAAAAGTCGAGTCGCCGAACGATGTCCTCGACTCGGCGGCGTGTGATGGATTCAGCCCTAAACCTCGGAACCTTCGCCTCTTATCACTAGACGGCGGCGGAGTGAGGGGTCTTTCATCACTGCTCATGCTCAAGCGATTGATGAGCATGATCGATCCTGATAACCCTCCAAGACCTTGTCAAGTTTTTCACCTAATCGGAGGGACCAGCACTGGCGGGTAAGCTTTGAGATTGACTGGGTGTCGAGATGCCCGTTTGCTTAACATGAGACTACCTAGCATAATTGCCATCATGCTTGGCCGTCTAGAAATGGACGTCGACGAGTGCATCGAGGCATATCTTGAACTTTCAGGTCGGGTCTTTCAACCGAGCTGGTGGCGTTGGCCGCTGGATTGGCGGCTCCGTCTACGTCCAAGATTTGACTCCGAGGCGCTAGAAAAGTCGATAAAGGATGTAGTTTACGCATGCACAGGCGACGAAGATTCACTTCTAATGGTGGAGGACGACCCCGAATGCAAGATGTCAGTATGAATTGCTTACCGCATTTTGGCATTGTTTCTAATTGCTCCTGTTCAGTTTCGTCTGTGCAAAACACAGCAAGGATAATACCACAGTACGCCTTCAGAACTACACGCCAACCCCATTTAAAAACGTCAAGGTGTGGGAAGCTGCAAGGTCGGGTTCCTTCTCCTGTATATTTTAAGACTAAGCCCAATATTGATATTCAGGGCAACTTCCGCTGCTCCAAGCTTTTTCGATGCCATACGTGTTGGCCCCCATGGCGACGCACTAATGGACGGGGCTACTGGGTGCAATAACCCTATCCGGGAAGTATTGCATTCCGCATTCGACATATGGCACGAGGATGGAACTACTTTTAATGACATGATGGGATGTATCGTATCGATGACACAGGTATAAGGGAAGACTTGCCTTTCGGGCCCGATTTATTCGGTATTGCGAAGCTCCTTAAGCAGATGGCCACCGAGACAGAGAACACGACTGCATTGTTTAAGAGAGAAAACGAGAACTTGCTGCAACACGGGAAGTACACCCGGTTCAACGTTCCACAAGGTCTGGGGGAAATCAGGCTTCACGAATACACCAAAACAACGGAAATTTCGTGGGTGACAAGAAAGTACTTGGAGAAACGCAACATTCAGAAGAACTTGAGGGATTGCACTGAAGCGTTATCGCAATCTATGTGTCTCAACGGTAATGTTATTTGTCAACCTTTCTTGAAGACTGTAACTCTATACTGACTCAGTCTTGGCCATGCAGGTGCGCAAGCATTGCCGAAATTAAGAACTCAGGGCACTCATAAGTGTAGGAGATCCGAAATAAGAAGGGCGCCAGACCAAGTCAGACCTTGGCTTTGGTTTCTATTTGGCTTTTTACTTATACTGAATGTTGCTCAAGGGGCTTGGTATCGGACACCTTCTTTTAAAGACTCTATAAACCCAGCGGTTCCTATCATTGCTATAATGGGCAGAACTGGGGTAGGCAAGAGTACGTTTATAAACACGCTTGGTGGTATGAGTCTAGATGGACATACGGCTCCGATAATTGGTCATGGTTTGGAGTCTTGTAAGTTGGCTGTGTCTCCTTCTCGTAGATGAACTTCTTACATAGGCTACTCAAATAGGTACCGATCGGCTCATTTGGTATGAAACTGCAATTTCCGGCAAGAAGGTTTATCTAATAGATACTCCTGGGTTTGACGACTCAAGAATGGACGACTCTGAGATCATGTTCATGATCAAGCACCAGCTGGTGGAAACGTTCAATGGGGACAAACTCCTTAAGGGAGTCATTTATCTGCACGATATTTCGTCGTCAAGAATCGGCGGAGCGGCCAAGAAGGTTCGTTGGATATACCCATTTTATTGAAAGTAATCGTCTGACTATTCTTAGAATATCGAAGATTTTGAACATCTCGTCGGCAAATCCAACTTTCCAAATGCTGTCCTTGTCACAACACGCTGGATCAGGACCCCTTCGCGCGAAGAGCGAATGCGTGAGGAGAGCCGCGCGACAGAGCTACGTGAGAACTACTGGCGACACATGCTTGATGAGGGCTCAGCGATGACGATACACGATGGGACGTTCCGATCGGCGCAGTTGATTGTTCACAACCTGATCGAGAAATCTACCTTTGTTACTCTAAGAAACAATGCCCCTCATCAGTTTAAATCCACAGGAACCCAAACTCCACCTCTAAACGAATCTTTATTTGTAATAACTAGTCTGCTTCTTAGTTGCCATTGCGGAATTTTTATTCTAAGGTTAGAAATGAAGTATCAGCTAGGGGCAATGTCGAGTTCCTACTACACTTGAAACAGCTATACAGTAGCTTGACTTGATGGACTATTCAATCAGAGCTAGATTCTAGAATGTTCGATAATAATTTTCGTATTTAATTCACGTGATAAAATAGAGCCGACGT
>CAVPUU010000042.1:0-130081 GCA_963709015.1 uncultured Alphaproteobacteria bacterium
ATGAACTTCGGTCTCAGCGGCCCCAATTACAGCGGTCAGTTGCCGCCCTGCGAGGCCGCGCTCGGCAAGATCGCCGCGCGGTTTTCGGAGAAGGAAAGCCAGTACTGGAACTCCAGCCTGCAAATCCTCGACTTCGAGGGGGTGCGCGAAATCGCCTTCCGGCCCTGGGCGGAGGGGACCATTCCGCGCCGCTTTTGTAGCGCGGTCGCAACCGTTAGCGATGGGCTCAAGCACCGGGTGAACTATTGGATCGGCGAAGACACCGGCATGATCGGCATGACCTGGGGCGTCGAATGGTGCGTGGTCGGCCTCGACCGCAACTGGGCCTATAACCCGGCCTGCAAGATGGCGCGGCCCTAAATTTCTGCCGGCTGATCCCTGTTTGTTTCATTTTGTTCTTGAATTGTTCTCGCGAATGAGCTACGGTTTCCTGGAACCGTAGCGAATTGTCAATTTCCGGTTTGTTCCGATTTTTGTATGGGGGTGTCCAATGCTTCGTGAGTTGCTGCGTCACCGCATCAGCCGGTCGGCGCAGGCCGCCGCCGCTGCCCTGAGCTTTCTGCTCCTGTTTGCCATCGTCGCCTTCACGCAAGACCGCCGGCAGAATACGCCCGGCCAGTTCGATTTCTATTTGCTGGTGCTGTCCTGGTCACCGTCGTATTGCGTGGCCGCACACGAACGCGCGCCCGACCGGGCGCCCGATCAGCAATGCGCCGGGCGGCCGTTTTCCTTCGTGGTGCATGGGCTTTGGCCGCAATACGAGAAGGGATTCCCGTCCTTTTGCGAGGTGCCTGCGCCGCGGCTCAACGGCAATATCGTCGGCAGCATGCTCGACCTGATGCCGAGCCCGCGGCTGATCTTCCACGAATGGGATCGCCACGGCACATGCTCGGGGCTTTCGCAGCAGGCTTATTTCGCGGCCGTGCGCAAGGCGCGCGCCACGATCAATATCCCCGCGGAATATACCGACCTAGATAAGCCAATCACGCTCAAGCCCGACGATGTGGCGGAGGCTTTCGTGAAGGCCAATACGGGATTGTCGCGCGCGGATTTTGCGGTTGCCTGCGACAGCGAGCGCTTGGGCGAAGTGCGGATTTGCCTGAACAAGGACTTCTCGTTCCGCGATTGCGCCGAGGTGACGCGCCGCGCCTGCAAACGCGACAGCATCGTGATGCCGGCGGTGCGCGGCGGATGAATTCGGCCGTAGAGTCTGCGATCGCGTTAAGCCGCCACTAACGATGGCTGGAAGCAGTGTGGGGATAAGCCCCGCGGGTCGAGAATTGGCGCAAAATTCTCGTAAGAGAAATCCGCAATCTTTCCGCACGCGATCAGCGCGGGGAGCGCGCGGCCATAAATCGTCTGTGGGACTATATCGGCTTTGCGATCTGGTTCACCGGGCTTGGCTACATCGTAATGTGGCTCGTCGGCTCGCCGGATCATTTGGTGCTGCCGCCGGGTTTGCATGCGATCGGCGTGGCCGCGGCCGCGCTGGTACCGGTGCGTTTGGCCTTGCGCGCCGTTCGCTGGCGGCGCGCCGCCGCCGCCCGGCCCGCAGCACGCCCGCGCACGCTCGCCACCGTCCTGCGGCCGCTGCGGCGCAAGCCAGCCTATCCGGTACGCGCGGTCAAGCCGCGCAGCCATTTCGGACTGCGCGGCACACCGCATTAAGCTTATGGGCATGACGCTTCCAGCATGGCCGGCGCATGGTTTTTTTCAGAAAATCGGGTCCCGCTTTTCGGAATTATGCGCGATAACGGCCGGTGATCGACGGAGCTTCGAGCCGACCCGTGAATTATCGCCACGCTTTCCATGCCGGGAATTTCGCCGACGTGTTCAAACACGCGGTGCTTTGCCGCATCCTGCACTATCTGCGCGCCAAGCCCGCAGCGTTCCGCGTCATCGACACCCACGCCGGCGCCGGTCTCTATGATCTCACCGGCCCGGAAGCGAGCCGCGGCGGCGAATGGCACGACGGCATCGAACGGCTGATGACCGCGCATCTCGCAGGTCCGATAGCCGCGCTGCTCGCGCCTTTCCTTGAAGTCGTCGGCGCGCTCAACGAGCGCGGTCAGCTCAAGCTCTACCCCGGCTCGCCGGCGCTTTCGCGCGCCCGGCTGCGCCCGCAGGACCGCTTGATCGCCTGCGAAATCGAGCCCAAGGCAGCGGTCGCTCTGCGGCAAAATCTGCGCGGCAACGTCCGCATCAAGACGCTTGAAATCGACGGCTGGACCGCGCTCGGCGCCTATGTGCCGCCGAAGGAGCGCCGCGGCCTGGTGCTGCTTGATCCGCCGTTCGAGCAAGACGGCGACTTCTTCCGCCTTTCGCGCGGGCTCGCGGCTGCGCACCGCAAATGGGCCACCGGCATTTATTCGCTCTGGTACCCGATCAAGGGGCGCAGCGAACCTGACGCATTCGCCAAAGCCTTACGCCGGCTGGGCATCGGAAAAATGTTGCGGGCGGAACTGACGGTTGCCCCGCTCGGCGATCCGAGCCGTCTCAATGGTTGCGGGCTGATCCTCGTCAACCCGCCCTGGACCCTTGAAAACGAGCTTTCCGTGCTGCTGCCGGCGCTGGCAGGCATCCTTGGGCGCGACGGGAACGGCGCTTTCAGGCTCGATTGGCTCATCCGCGAGGGGGCGCCGGCCGCCCGGTGAGCCCGTGGCCCCTTTCCACCGGAGCCCAGTTGGTGTGTAGTTCTGTCATTGGCAGGTACGTTCCGCCTCCTTGTGGGGGGCCGGCGGAGTGACTGAGGCCGTTCAGGGCCGACGCTTTCCCCGAATGTGAATGTCCGGCCGAGCCGTCGAGCGTGGGGCTCGCGCGGCGGAGCAGTGCGGGGAGAGGAGCTTTCCCGATGGCGCAAACCGGTGTTGTTAAATTCTTCAACAGCGAGAGAGGCTACGGCTTCGTGAAGCCGGATGACGGCGGACGCGACGTGTTCGTGCATATCACCGCCGTGGAAGCGGCAGGGCTGAAAGGTCTGAACGAGGGACAGAAGATCAGCTTCAACGTCGAACCGGATAAAAAAGGCAAAGGCCCGAAGGCGGTGAACCTGGTCGTAACCGGCTGATCGCGTAACCGCGGCGCCGGCATTGCGCCGGCGCCGATTGCATCCGGTCCCTCACCAGTAGCGGTCTCCCCGCGCCTGCCGTGGAGAATTTTTTGTGATGATCTTGCGCTCCTCGCCCGCCTCGCCGTTCGGCCGCAAAGTCCGCATCGCGGCCAACCTGCTCGGGCTCGCCGACAAAATCGACGTGCGCGAAACCGATCTCAACGATCCCGCCAACTCGATCCGCGTGCAAAATCCGCTGGGGAAAATTCCGGCGCTGATCCTCGACGATGGCATCGTCTACTACAACTCGCGCGTGATCTTGGAATATCTCGATCATCTGGCCGGCGGCCGCATTATTCCGCGCGAGCCGAAGGCGCGCTTTTCGGCGTTGCGGCTGCAGGCGCTATGCGACGGCATTCTCGATGCCAGCTTGATGCTGGTCTACGAAGGCCGCTATCGGCCAGCCGAGATGAAGGTGCAGGCCTGGGTCGATCGCCAGGCCGACAAGGTCGCGCGCGGGCTGGCCGTGCTCGAAGCCGCGCCGCCTGTTCTCGACCCGGTGCCCGACGTCGGACAGATCGCGCTCGCTTGCGTACTCGGCTATCGCGATCTGCGTTTCGGCGGCGCATGGCGCAAGGATCATCCGAAATTGGTCGTCTGGCACGATAAATTCGCCGGCCAAGTGCCGGCCTTCGCGGCCACCAAGGTCATAGCCTAGCCGCCACACGCAAAACGAAAGCCCCGGAGCGACCCCGGGGCTTTGCATTTTCCACTCTGCGCGTTGCGGTCAGAACCGGTAGTTTATGCCGGCGCGCACGATTTCGCTGCGGAAGCTCGCGGTTGCGGGGGGTACCGCCGTTGCGGCATCGCCGAGATCGACATGGAGGTATTCGACCTTCGCGGTCCAAGGTCCGGAGATCGCCGCTTCGAGACCGCCGCCGACGGTCCAACCGGTCCTGGTCTCACGGTTATCGAGGCCACCGACCGAGGTTTTGATGTCGCCGAAGGCGGCGCCGCCGGTGACATACGGCATGAAGCGATCGATCGCGTAGCCGAGACGGCCGCGCGCGGTGCTCAGCCAGTTGTTGCGGGTTTCGCAGCTCACGCCGCCGCAGGTCGTGCTGCCGCGGATCCCGCTCCAATCGAAGTCGCCTTCGAGGCCGAAGACGACCTGACCGGCCTGATAATTGTAGCCGATCGTGCCGCCGGCCAGTCCGCCGGAGGTGTCGAACGAGCCAGAGGAAACAGGCGCCGAGAAATCCGAACGGCCGAAGCCGCCGCCGCCGTTGATACCGACATAGAAGCCGGTCCAGTTATAAGGCGGCGCGAAGTAGGCCGGCGCTTTGGCCGGCATTTGCCGCTGACGCGGCAGATCGGCGGCCGACGCCGCGACCACGCCAAGCGCCAGCATGCCCGCGCTGGCAAGCAGTAACTTTTTCATGACGCACCTCACTATTTTTGTGCGGACGGTCGCGGATGCGCCGTCCCCCGATTGCGCACTCAACGTGCCGCCTGCCATAACGGTTCCCTGCTCGGCATCGCGGATTCCGCCGTCTGTGGCCGTGCGGCAACAGTTGGCCATGATTGCGCCTCGATCGCCGGAGGCGGCCATGCCGGTCTTGCTTATGAAGCGAAAAAGCCCCGGAACTTTGTCCGGGGCTTTTTGCCGTTTGTGGTTTCCACCCGGTTAGAAGCGGTAGTTGATGCCGCCGCGCACCAGGCTGGTGGTGAAGCTCGTGCTGGTTGACGGTCCACAGGCCGTGTCGCAGTTCGGCTTGCCGAGGTCGGCGTAGAGATACTCGACCTTGGCGGTCCACGGTCCGGCGATCGCCGCCTCAACGCCGCCGCCGCCGGTCCAGCCGGCCCGCGTTGTGGTCTGGCTGCCGATGGTATCCACCGAAGCCTTCACGTCGCCGAAGGCTGCGCCGCCGGTGATGTAGGGCATGAAGCGGCCGAAGGAGTAGCCGAGACGGCCGCGCGCGGTTGCCAGCCAGTTGTTGCGCGTTTCGCACGAGTTGCCGACACAGGCGCCGCCGGCGCCGGTGCTGCCGCGGATATTGCTCCAGTCGCCATCGCCCTCGAGGCCGAACACGGCCTGGCCCATCTGGTAGTTGTAGCCGATGGTGCCGCCGGCGACACCGCCGGAGAGGTCGAAGCCGCTCGTTCCGGCAACATTGCTCCAATCCGAGTGGCCGAAGCCGCCGCCGCCGTTCACACCGATATAGAAGCCGGTCCAGTTGTACGGCGCCTCATACATCGGCGCTTTTGCCGGCATCGCATGCCGGCGCGGCATGTCCGCCGCGTTCGCACCGCCCATCGTCGTCACGACGGCGAGCGCACCCAGGCTCGCCAAAACCAAACGCTTCATCACTGATCCTCCGTACATTGTGGACCCCCCACAATCGAACGCGCATAAGTATTCAAAATTAGCGCACCGTCTAGTGTGTAAAAGACACACTAGAAATCTAAGTGATGGATTGTATAGCCTCAATCTTGCCGACGAAAAGCCACGTTGTAGCCTCGATCTAAACTGTCTTCGCGCTCAACGTAGTAAAGTATTACTTAAGACCTTAGTCCATGATGGAACTTCCGCCCCGCGCGCTTGCAAAAGAAAAACCCCGGACCAAGGCCCGGGGCTTTCCGCCACGCGAACGGCAAGCTGTCGCTCAGAAGTGATAGTTAAATCCGAACCGAAACATGTTGGAGCGGTAGCCGTTGTCCATGCCGGTGATCGCGAAGCCGCGATCCGCTAGATCCATGTACAGGTATTCGGCTTTCACCGACCAGTTCGGCGTCAGGCCGACTTCACCGCCGACACCGCCGGTCCATCCCGCCATGGTGTGCGTTTCGGCGCCGCCGCCGAACTCACCGCGCAGGTCGCCATAGGCGAGGCCGAGCGTGCCGTAGAGGAGGATGTTGTTGAACGCGTAGCCGGCGCGTCCGCGTATGGTCCCGAACCAGGGATTGGAGAACTTGTAGCCCGCGAACGTGTCGTCGGCGCCGCTGGCCTGGAGGTCGCCCTCGACGCCATAGACGAACTGGCCGCTCTGCCAGTTGACGCCGACCTGGCCGCCGCCGAGGAACCCGCTCGGGTTGGCTCCGGTGTTGGTCACCTTGCCCCAGCCATAGCCGAGGTTGAGGCCGGCATAGACGCCGCTCCAGTTGTAAATGCTGGGCTGTATCGGGTTGTAATAGGGCGCAGAGCCGCGCGGGAGATCGGCGGCGACGGCTGCGCCGGCGGCGAGCGAAGCGGCTGCAAGTGCAGCCGCGAAAAGCGTTTTTTTCATCACGTCCTCCACTTCTCTCGACCGCGATCAGGCGCTTGGGGCCGCACACAGAGTTCGAGAATTTCGTGGAAGATTTATCGAGCATTTTAAGTTAAGCGGTCATGAATCGGTAAGTAAACAGCGGCCGTTATCCCTAAAGAACTGTTAGAGATGCGCTGTTCCTCGCTCCGATTTACCATGTTCGCTCAGCGAACATTTACTATACGGAGCAGTGCAACGGATGCTCCACGCTGGAACAACGGACGGCAGCGGCAAATGCTCTGGCGTATGCCGGTTCCCATGAGCGAGGCGGGATGAGCAGCACACAAACGCCGCGCGCGGCGCTGATCACCGGGGCCGGGCGCCGCATCGGCCGCGCCATCGCGCTTGCGCTCGCGCGGGCTGGCTATGCCGTGATGCTGCACGCCAACCGTTCGCGCGCCGAGGCCGAAAAGCTTGCCGGCGAAATCACGGATAAGGGCGGCAAGGCGCGGGTGGTGCTGGCCGAGCTCGCCGATCCCGACGCGGTCGCCAAGCTCGTGCCCGCGGCGGCGGCATTCGGACCGCTCACACTGCTGGTCAACAATGCCAGCCTGTTCGACGAGGACGAGATCGCCACGCTCGATCGCGCGCGCTTCGAGCGCACCATGGCCGTCAACCTGACCGCGCCGCTGTTTCTTTCGCAGGCTTTCGCCGCGCAGGCGCCCGAGGACGCCGATGCCTCGATCGTCAACGTCGTCGACCAGCGCGTGCTCAAGCCGACGCCGCGTTTCTTCTCCTACACCTTGAGCAAGAGCGTGCTCGCTGCCGCGACCGTCACGCTGGCGCAGGCGCTGGCGCCGAAGCTGCGCGTCAATGCGGTGGCACCCGGCCCGACGCTGCCGAGCCCGCGGCAGTCGGCGGCGCAATTCGCCGTGCAGGCGTCAGCCGTTCCGCTCAAGCGCGGCCCGACGCCCGAAGATATCGCGGCGACGGTGGTTTATCTCGCGCAGGCGAGAAGCGTCACCGGCACGGTGATTGCGGTCGACGGCGGCCAGCATCTCGCTTGGCGCACCCCCGACAGTGATGGCGCGGAGTAGCAGGCCGCAGCCGGGTCGAAGCGAGGCCGCGCGCGCCATGCGCCCGTCTTGCGGAAAGCCAGCGAAAAGGCCGAAGATGCAGGCGCCGTAACCGAGCAAAAATCACGGGCGGCTCCGGGAGGTAACATGACTTGTGCGCGCTCGCTCGTGGCGGCGGTACTCACCGCCTGTCTTTTGGCAACCGGCAGCTCGATGCTCTATGTCCTGTACTGGTTTCAGTTGGTGTTGCTGCCGGTTGCCAAAAGACAGGCGGTGAGTACTCGCCGCCGCGAGCGAGCGCGCACAAGTCATGTTACCTCCCGGAGCCGCCCGTGATTTTTGCTCGGTTACGGCGCCTGCGTCTTCGGCCTTTTCGCTGGCTTTCCGCAAGACGGGCGCATGGCGCGCGCGGCCTCGCTTCGACCCGGCTGCGGCCTGCTACTCCGCGCCATCACTGTCGGGGGTGCGCCAAGCGAGATGCTGGCCGCCGTCGACCGCAATCACCGTGCCGGTGACGCTTCTCGCCTGCGCGAGATAAACCACCGTCGCCGCGATATCTTCGGGCGTCGGGCCGCGCTTGAGCGGAACGGCTGCGCCTGCACGGCGAATTGCTCCGCCGACTGCCGCGGGCTCGGCAGCGTCGGGCCGGGTGCCACCGCATTGACGCGCAGCTTCGGCGCCAGCGCCTGCGCCAGCGTGACGGTCGCGGCAGCGAGCGCGCTCTTGCTCAAGGTGTAGGAGAAGAAACGCGGCGTCGGCTTGAGCACGCGCTGGTCGACGACATTGACGATCGAGGCATCGGCGTCCTCGGGCGCCTGCGCGGCGAAAGCCTGCGAAAGAAACAGCGGCGCGGTCAGGTTGACGGCCATGGTGCGCTCGAAGCGCGCGCGATCGAGCGTGGCGATCTCGTCCTCGTCGAACAGGCTGGCATTGTTGACCAGCAGTGTGAGCGGTCCGAATGCCGCCGCCGCGGGCACAAGCTTGGCGACCGCGTCGGGATCGGCGAGCTCGGCCAGCACCACCCGCGCCTTGCCGCCCTTATCCGTGATTTCGCCGGCAAGCTTTTCGGCCTCGGCGCGCGAACGGTTGGCGTGCAGCATCACGGCATAGCCAGCCCGCGCGAGCGCAAGCGCGATGGCGCGGCCGATGCGGCGCCCGGCCCCGGTGATCAGCGCCGCGCGCGGCGTTTGTGTGCTGCTCATCCCGCCTCGCTCATGGGAACCGGCATACGCCAGAGCATTTGCCGCTGCCGTCCGTTGTTCCAGCGTGGAACATCCGTTGCACTGCTCCGTATAGTAAATGTTCGCTGAGCGAACATGGTAAATCGGAGCGGAGCGTCCATCTCTAACAGTTCTTTAGGGATAACGGCCGCTGTTTACTTACCAATTCATGACCGCTTAACTTAAAATGCTCGATAAATCTTCCACGAAATTCTCGAACTCCGTGTGCGGCCCCAAGCGCCTGATCGCGGTCGAGGGAGTGGAGGACGTGATGAAAAAAACGCTTTTCGCGGCTGCACTTGCGGCCGCTTCGCTCGCAGCCGGCGCAGCCGTCGCCGCCGATCTCCCGCGCGGCTCTGCGCCCTATTACAACCCGATCAGCCCGGCATTTACAACTGGAGCGGCGTCTATGCCGGCCTCAACCTCGGCTATGAGCTGGGGCAAGGTGACCAACACCGGACCAACCCGAGCGGGTTCCTCGGCGGCGGCCAAGTCGGCGTACAACTGGCAGAGCGGCCAGTTCGTGTATGGCGTCGAAAGCGACCTCCAGGCCAGCGGCGCCGACGACACATTCGCGGGCTACAAGTTCTCCAATCCCTGGTTCGGGACCTTGCGCGGACGCGCCGGCTACGCCTTCAACAACATCCTGCTCTACGGCACGCTCGGCCTCGCCTATGGCGACCTGCGCGGTGAGTTCGCCGGCGTCGACGAAACCAAGACCATAGCGGGATGGACCGGCGGTGTCGGCGTGAAGTCGGCCTGGCGCCGAACTGGTCGGTGAAAGCCGAATACCTGTACATGGATCTCGCGGACCGCGGCTTCGCGATCACCGGCATGGACAACGGCTGCAGCTCCAACATGTTTCGGTTCGGAGTCAACTATCACTTCTGAGCGACGCATGCCGTTCGCGTGGCGGAAAGCCCCGGGCCTTGGTCCGGGTTTTTCTTTTGCAAGCGCGCGGGGCGGAAGTTCCATCATGGACTAAGGTTTAAGTAATACATTAGTACGTTGAGCCGAAGACAGTTTAGATAGAGGCAACAACGTGGCATTTCATCGGCATGATTGAGGCTATACAATCCATACTTAGATTTCTAGTGTGTCTTTTACACACTAGACGGTCTCTAATTTTGAATACTTATGCGCGTTCGATTGTGGGGGGTCCACAATGTACGGAGGATCAGACATGAAGCGTTTGGTTTTGGCGGGCCTCGGTGCGCTCGCCGTCGTGACGACGATGGGCGGCGAACGCGGCGGACATAGCCGCGCCGGCATGCGATGCCGACAAAAGCGCCGATGTATGGGCGCCGTACAACTGGACCGGCTTCTATATCGGTATCAACGGCGGCGGCGGCTTGGGCCCTTCGGAATGGGCAATGTTTCCGGCCCACCGGCTTCGACACTCTCCGGCGGTGTCGCCGGCGGCACCATCGGCTACAACTAGCAGATGGGCCAGGCCGTGTTCGGCCTCGAAGGCGATAGCGACTGGAGCAATATCCGCGGCAGCACCGGCGCCGGCGGCGCCTGTGTCGGCAACTCGTGCGAAACCCGCAACAACTGGCTGGCAACCGCGCGCGGCCGTCTCGGCTACGCCTTCGGCCGCTTCATGCCCTACATCACCGGCGGCGCAGCCTTCGGCGACGTGAAGACTTCGGTGGATACCATCGGCAGCCAGACCACAACGCGGGCCGGCTGGACCGGCGGCGGCGGCGTTGAGGCGGCGATCGCAGGACCGTGGACCGCCAAGGTCGAGTATCTCTACGCCGACCTCGGCAAGCCGAACTGCGACACGGCCTGTGGACCGTCAACCAGCACGAGCTTCCCCACCAGCCTGGTGCGCGGCGGCATCAACTACCGCTTCTAACCGGGTGGAACCACAAACGGCAAAAAGCCCGGACAAAGTTCCGGGGCTTTTTCGCTTCATAAGCAAGACCGGCATGGCCGTCTCCGGCGATCGAGGCGCAATCATGGCCAACTGTTGCCGCACGGCCACAGACGGCAGAATCCGCGATGCCGGCAGGGAACCGTTATGCAGGCGGCACGTTGAATGCGCAATCGGGGGACGGCGCATTCGCGACCGTCCGCACGGAATAGTGAGGTGCGTCATGAAAAAGTTACTGCTTGCAAGCGCGGGCATGCTGGCGCTTGGCGTGGTCGCTGCGTCGGCCGCCGATCTGCCGCGTCAGCGGCAAATGCCGGCCAAAGCGCCGGCCTATATCGCGCCGCCATATAACTGGACCGGCTTCTACGTCGGTATCAACGGCGGCGGCGGCTTCGGCCGTTCGGACTTCTCGGCGACGGTTACCTCCGGCTCGTTCGACACCTCCGGCGGGCTGGCCGGCGGCACGATCGGCTACAATTATCAGATGGGCCAGCTCGTCTTCGGCCTCGAAGGCGACTTCGACTGGAGCGGCATCCGCGGCAGCACGAACTGCGGCGGCCTGAGCTGCGAAACCCGCAACAACTGGCTGAGCACCGCGCGCGGCCGTCTCGGCTACGCCTTCGATCGCTTCATGCCTTATGTCACCGGCGGCGCCGCCTTCGGCGACATCAAAACCTCGGTCGGCGGCCTCGATAACCGCGAGACCAGGACCGGCTGGACCGTCGGCGGCGGCCTCGAAGCGGCGATCGCCGGACCCTGGACCGCCAAGATCGAATATCTTCACGTCGATCTCGGCGATGCAGCGACCGCGATGCCCGGCACAACCGCGAGCTTCCGCAGCGAAATCGTGCGCGCCGGCATAAACTACCGGTTCTGACCGCAACCGCGAGCAGCAGAAAGCAAAGCCCCGGAGTTCGCTCCGGGGCTTTCGTTTGCGTGAGAAATCAGACGGTGACTTTGGTCGCTGCGAAGGCCGGCACTTGGCGCGGCGAATTTGTCGTGCCAGGCGACCAGGTGCGGATGATCCTTCCGCCATGCGCCGGCAAAACGCAGATCGCGATAGCCGAGCACGCAGGCAAGCGCGATCTGACCGACATCGGGCACGGGTCGTGATCGGCGGCGCGGCTTCCAGCGCCGCCAGGCCGCGCGCGACCTTGTCCGCCTGGCGATCGATCCAGGCCTGCACGTGCTTGTCGGCCGGCCGGTAGCGGCCTTCATAGACCAGCAGCAAGCAGGCATCGAGAATGCCGTCGCATAGCGCCTGCAGCCGCAGCGCCGCAAAGCGCGCCTTCGGCGTCGCGCGGAATAATGCGGCCGCCGCCGGCCATATGATCGAGAAATTCCAGAATCACGCGCAAGTCGTAATAGACCGTGCCGTCGTCGAGGATCAGCGCCGGAATCTTCCCGAGCGGGTTTTGCTTGCGGATCGCGTCGGCGGGATCGTTGAGATCGGTTTCGCGCACCTCGATCTTGTCGGTGAGGCCGAGCAGGCTGGCGGCGATGCGCACTTTGCGCACGAAGGGCGAGGCGGGCGAGGAACGCAGGATCATCAAAAAAAATTCTCCGCGGCAGGCGCGGGGAGACCGCTACTGATGAAGGATCGAAGGCAATCGGCGCCGGCGCAATGCCGGCGCCGCGGTCAAGCGATCAGCCGGTGACAACCAGGTTCACGGCCTTCGGGCCTTTGCCTTTTTTGTCCGGTTCGACGTCGAAACTGATGTTCTGTCCTTCGTTCAGACCTTTCAGTCCGGCGGCTTCCACGGCGGTGATGTGCACGAACACATCACGCCCGCCATCGTCCGGTTTCACAAAACCGTAGCCCCGTTCGCCGTTGAAGAATTTCACAACACCGGTTTGCGCCATCGGGAAAGCTCCTCTCCCCGCACTGCTCCGCCGCCGGCCCCACGCGCGGCGGCTCGGCCGGACATTCTCAGTCGGGGAAAGCGTCGGCCTCAAACGGCCTCAGTCACTCCGCCGGCCCCCCACAAGGAGGCGGAACGTACCTGCCAATGACGGAACTACACACCAACTGGGCTCCGGTGGAAAGGGGCCACGGCGTCGCCCGGTGCGGGCGGCTGCGCGGCCTCGCGGGTGAGCCAATCGAGCCTGAAATCCGCCCTTCCCTGGCGTCCCAGAATGCCCGCCAGCGCGGGCAGCAGGACGGAAAGTTCGTTTTCGAGCGTCCAAGGCGGGTTGACCAGGATCAAGCCGCAGCCGTTGAGGCGGGCCGGGTCGCTCAGCGGCGCGACGATCAGTTCCGCGCGCAACATTTTTGCGATGCCGAGCCGGCGCAAGGTTTGGCGAGCGCGTCGGGTTCGCCGCGGTCTTTGATCGGATACCAGAGCGCATAAACGCCGGTCGCCCATTTGCGGTGCGCTGCGGCAAGCCCACGCGACAGGCGGTGAAAGTCGCCGTCCTCTTCGAACGGCGGATCGACCAGCAGCAGGCCGCGGCGCTCCTTCGGCGGCACATAGGCGCCGAGCGCGGTCCAGCCGTCGATCTCAAGCGTCTTGATGCGGGTATCCCCGCGCAGATTTTGCCGCAGCGCGACCGCGGGCTTCGGCTCGATTTCGCAGGCGATCAGGCGGTCTTGCGGGCGCAGCCAGGCGCGCGCAAGCGCCGGCGAACCGGGATAGAGCTTGAGCCGGCCGCGCTCGTTGAGCGCGCCGACGACTTCAAGGAAAGGCGCGAGCAGCGCGGCGACCGGCCCGGCGAGCTGCGCGGCCATCAGCCGGTCGATGCCGTCATGCCATTCGCCGCCGCGGCTCGCTTCCGCTCCGGTGAGATCATAGAGACCGGCGCCGGCATGGGTGTCGATGACGCGGAACGCGGCGGGCTTGTCGCGCAGATAATGCAGGATGCGGCACAGCACCGCATGTTTGAACACGTCGGCGAAATTGCCGGCATGGAAAGCGTGGCGATAATTCACGGGTCGGCTCGAAGCTCCGTCGATCACCGGCCGTTATCGCGCATAATTCCGAAAAGCGGGACCCGATTTTCTGAAAAAAACCATGCGCCGGCCATGCTGGAAGCGTCATGCCCATAAGCTTAATGCGGTGTGCCGCGCAGTCCGAAATGGCTGCGCGGCTTGACCGCGCGTACCGGATAGGCCGGCTTGCGCCGCAGCGGCCGCAGGACGGTGGCGAGCGTGCGCGGGCGTGCTGCGGGCCGGGCGGCGGCGGCGCGCCGCCAGCGAACGGCGCGCAAGGCCAAACGCACCGGTACCAGCGCGGCCGCGGCCACGCCGATCGCATGCAAACCCGGCGGCAGCACCAAATGATCCGGCGAGCCGACGAGCCACATCACGATGTAGCCAAGCCCGGTGAACCAGATCGCAAAGCCGATATAGTCCCACACACGATTCATGGCCGCGCGCTCCCCGCGCTGATCGCGTGCGGAAAGATTGCGGATTTCTCTTACGAGAATCTTGCGCCAATTCTCGACCCGCGGGGCTTATCCCCACACTGCTTCCAGCCATCGTTAGTGGCGGCTTAACGCGATCGCAGACTCGACGGCCGAATTCATCCGCCGCGCACCGCCGGCATCACGATGCTGTCGCGTTTGCAGGCGCGGCGCGTCACCTCGGCGCAATCGCGGAACGAGAAGTCCTTGTTCAGGCAAATCCGCACTTCGCCCAAGCGCTCGCTGTCGCAGGCAACCGCAAAATCCGCGCGCGACAATCCCGTATTGGCCTTCACGAAAGCCTCCGCCACATCGTCGGGCTTGAGCGTGATTGGCTTATCTAGGTCGGTATATTCCGCGGGGATATTGATCGTGGCGCGCGCCTTGCGCACGGCCGCGAAATAAGCCTGCTGCGAAAGCCCCGAGCATGTGCCGTGGCGATCCCATTCGTGGAAGATCAGCCGCGGGCTCGGCATCAGGTCGAGCATGCTGCCGACGATATTGCCGTTGAGCCGCGGCGCAGGCACCTCGCAAAAGGACGGGAATCCCTTCTCGTATTGCGGCCAAAGCCCATGCACCACGAAGGAAAACGGCCGCCCGGCGCATTGCTGATCGGGCGCCCGGTCGGGCGCGCGTTCGTGTGCGGCCACGCAATACGACGGTGACCAGGACAGCACCAGCAAATAGAAATCGAACTGGCCGGGCGTATTCTGCCGGCGGTCTTGCGCCAAGGCGACGATGGCAAACAGGAGCAGAAAGCTCAGGGCAGCGGCGGCGGCCTGCGCCGACCGGCTGATGCGGTGACGCAGCAACTCACGAAGCATTGGACACCCCCATACAAAAATCGGAACAAACCGGAAATTGACAATTCGCTACGGTTCCAGGAAACCGTAGCTCATTCGCGAGAACAATTCAAGAACAAAATGAAACAAACAGGGACAGCCGGCAGAAATTAGGGCCGCGCCATCTTGCAGGCCGGGTTATAGGCCCAGTTGCGGTCGAGGCCGACCACGCACCATTCGACGCCCCAGGTCATGCCGATCATGCCGGTGTCTTCGCCGATCCAATAGTTCACCCGGTGCTTGAGCCCATCGCTAACGGTTGCGACCGCGCTACAAAAGCGGCGCGGAATGGTCCCCTCCGCCCAGGGCCGGAAGGCGATTTCGCGCACCCCCTCGAAGTCGAGGATTTGCAGGCTGGAGTTCCAGTACTGGCTTTCCTTCTCCGAAAACCGCGCGGCGATCTTGCCGAGCGCGGCCTCGCAGGGCGGCAACTGACCGCTGTAATTGGGGCCGCTGAGACCGAAGTTCATTTCCAGCCAATTCGCCGCCCGGGCCGGCGCCAGGGAGCCGAGGCCGATCAACGCGACGGCGGCAAGCAAGCGAATGCAACGAAACACCTCAGCCATAATCGAAACTCCCCTGAGCCCTGCGTCACTATATTCCAGTCTTGCCGCCGCGCCAATCGCCCAGCACCGCCTGCACCAATGTCAGCGCCGCCACCGCCGCCGTGTCGGCCCGCAGGATGCGTGGGCCGAGCGCGAGGTGCACCACGTTCGGCCGCTTAAGCAACGCCTCCCGTTCGTCCGCGGCGAAGCCGCCCTCGGGCCCGATCAGCACGGCGAGCGGCCGGCCGGCGCACGCGGTCGCCGCCAGCGCCGCCACCGGGTCCTTCACCTCGGCATCCTCGTCGCAGAACACCAACAGACGATCGGCCTCTCCGACCGCCGTTTTGAACGCGACCGGGCCGGCAACCTCAGGCAACGTCAAAATGCCGCACTGCTGCGCCGCCTCGATCGCATTGGCGCGCGTGCGGTCGAGATTGACACGCGCCACCTGAGTGTGCCGGGTGATCACCGGTTGCAGGCGGGAAGCCCCCATCTCCACGGCTTTCTGCACCAGATAGTCGAGCCGGGCATGCTTGAGCGGGGCGAACAGAAAATGCAGGTCGGACGGGCGCGGCTGCTCCCGCCTGCGCTCCCCGATAACGGCGGCCGGCGTCCGTTTGCCGGTAGCGGCGATCTGCGCCTGCCATTCTCCGTCGCGGCCGTTGAATAGCAGCAGTTCATCCCCCTGTTTCAACCGCAACACGTTCAGCAGGTAGTTCGCCTGGGCGCGGTCGAATGAAACCGCCTGCCCGGTGGTGAGCGGGGTATCGAGATAAAGGCGCGGGGTGCGGAAATCGTAATGCGGCATCACGTTAATCATTGCGGCTGCGATAGGGCCGGGCCGGTTTACGCCACACGGCGGGCCCTTGGCGAGGGGCGCCGATTATGCGTCGATTGCCGTGATCCCGACGCATTCGCCCGGTTGGTATAGCCGGACGGGTGCAGCTGCTATGATGCATCCGGGATACCGGAGAGGATGAATTCATGAACTTGCGCCGGGCATTGTTGCTTGCCGCCTGCCTAATGCCGGCCGCCGCCACGACCGCAGCCGCGCAATTCCAGCCGCCGCCGCAACAGCAGGCGCCGCAATGCGTGCAGGAATTCCTGAAGCTGCGCGAAGATGCCGGAAAGAAGGCCGCGGCGATCCGCGAGGCGAGCGCACGCAAGGCGCCGGCGCCCGTAGCCTGCCAGCTGTTCAACGCTTTCTCGGCTGCCGAGGCAAAGATGATCAAATATGCCGAGGCCAATGCCGTCTGGTGCGGCATACCTGCGCAGGTCCTCACCGGCATTAAACAGGCCCACGTCAAGACCAACGAAATCCGGACCCGGGTATGCAAGGCCGCGGCTCAGCCGCCGCGGCCGGCAGGGCCGACGCTGAGCGACGCGCTCACCGCCCCCGTCACCGACTCCAGCAACATCAAGACCGGCCGCGGCACCTTCGACACCTTGACCGGCACCCCGCTCGGCAAATGAGCGAGAACGCCGGACGCGTCGCCGATGCGACCGGCAACTGGGTCGACGGTCTCGCGCCGCGCTTTCGCCCGCCCTTACTTGCGGCTCGCCCGCCTCGACCGGCCGATCGGCTCCTGGCTGCTGCTGATGCCGTGCTGGTGGTCGGTCGGCCTCGCCGGCATGCGCACAGAGCATTTCCCCAGCATCTGGCACATCGCGTTGTTCTTCATCGGCGCCTTCGCCATGCGCGGCGCCGGCTGCACCTGGAACGATCTGGTCGACCGCAATCTCGACGCCAAGGTCGAGCGCACCCGCTCGCGCCCGATCCCTTCCGGCCAGGTGACGGTCGCCGAAGCTACGGCCTTCATGCTGGTGCAGGCGCTGATCGGATTGCTGGTGCTGCTCCAGTTCAACCGCTTCACGGTGTTTACCGGCCTCGCGTCGCTGCTGGTGGTCGCGATCTATCCGTTCATGAAGCGCATCACTTATTGGCCGCAGATTTTCCTCGGCCTCGCATTCTCCTGGGGCGCGCTGATGGGCTGGCCGGCGGCGTTCGGCCGGCTCGATTGGCCGGCGATCGTGCTCTATGCCGGATCGATCTCCTGGGTGATCGGCTACGACACAATCTACGCGCACCAGGACCGCGAGGACGATCTGCTGATCGGCATCAAGTCGACCGCGCTGCTGTTCGGCGAGAACACGCGGCCGATGCTGGCGGGCTTCTACGCCGGCGCCGTGGTGCTGATCGGCATCGCCGGGCTGATGGCCGGCGGCGGGCTGATTTTCGTGCTCGGGCTGCTCGCTTTCGCCGCGCATCTGGCCTGGCAGGTCGATGCGCCTCGACATCAACGACTCCGCGCATTGCCTGAAGCTATTCAAATCGAACCGCGACGCCGGGCTGATCTTGTTCGGCGCCATGCTGCTGGAGGCTGTTTTTTAGACGCGGCATCGCGCCACGGAACGATCAGCGGAGCCACGTGTTGACCGCAGGGGCGAAGCGAAGCGGAACGGCCATGACATGGACCGCAAACGCATCCTCATTTCCGGCGGCGGCATCGCCGGCCTGACGCTCGCCATCAGCTCAAGCAAAGCGGTTTCGAACCACTGGTGATCGAGCGCGAAAGCGGCCCGCGCGCCGAAGGCTACATGATGGATTTCTCCGGCACCGGCTGGGACGTCGCCGAGCCGCATGGGCTTGCTCGATGAGCTGCGCGCAATCCGCTATCCGATCGATGCGCTGGAATTCGTCGACGCGACCGGCGAGCGCTTATGTCGCACACGCCGATCGAGCGCGTGCGCGGCGCACTCGACAGCAAATACGTCTATCTGCGACGGCAAGACCTCGAAGCGTATCCTGGCGGACCGCGCGCGCGACGTCGGCGTCGAATCCGCTACAGCACCTCGCTCGCCACGCTCGAGGACCGCGGCGAGCGTGTCCATGTCCGTTTCGAAAGTGACGGCGAGGACGTTTTCGCGCTGGTCGTCGGCGCCGATGGCGTGCATTCGCGCGTGCGCGAGCTCAGCTTCGGTCGCGAAAGGGAATTCGCCCGCTTCCTCGGCCTCTATGCCGCCGCTTTTCATCTCGCGCGCGGCAATCTGCCGATCGAACGCAAGGTCAAGCTCTACCTGGAAACAGACCGGATGACGTTTCTCTATCCGCTCGGCGCGCAGCGCGTGGATGCGACCTTCGTGTTCCGTCATGACGAGGTGCAGGTACCGCGCCGGCGAACGAATTGGCTTGCGCGTGACTTCTATCGCGGCGCCGGCTGGGTGATGGAGGACGTGCTACGCGCCTATCAAGGTGCCGAGCCGATCTATTTCGATAGCGCAACGCAGATCGTGATGCCGCAATGGCACAAGGGCCGCGTCGCACTGATCGGCGACGCCTGCGGCTGCCTCACGCTGCTGGCCGGGCAAGGGTCGCATATGGCGATGGCGGGCGGCTACGTGCTGGCGCAGGAACTGGCACGGCAGACCGATCACACCGCGGCTTTCGCCGCCTATCAGGAGTTCCTCAAGCCGCCGGTCGACAAGAAGCAGAAAGACGCCGCTCGTTTCGCCGGCATGCTCGTGCCGTCGAACGAACTCCGGCCCTGGCTGCGGCGGCTGTTCATCCAACTGCTGTTCAGCGCGCCACTCATCAGGATCGGCCTGAAGTTTTTTGGCGCCGACAACGCGTTCGCCGGCCGATACACCGATCAATCGCATCAAAATACCAGCGGAACAACGAGCGGAGCTTAATTTCAACCTTATTACGATACCCAAGCAGAGCGTTGAGGCCATCGCTGTGTGACTGGTTGCTGTTGTTATCGCCAGTTTTCGTGTTTTATTTTGCGATTTGCCCGGATCAGTTGAACGTGCTCGTGGCGTTTACCCTGCGGTTCATCAGCTTAAAAAAGCGCCTGGCACGTGAGATGCCAAGCGGCACGAGCAAGCCGCGGCCGGAACGCTCAGGCCACGCCGATCGCCTTACCAGTATCTTGGCTGAAAAACCGTGCCACATCTTTTGCCGGGCGGGCCTGACTGAACAAAAAGCCCTGCATCTCGGTGCAGCCGAGCGCGCTGCACGTGATCCAGCTGCTCCTGGGTCTCGACGCCTTCGGCGGTCGAGACCATGTTCAGGCTTGCCGCGAGGCCGGTGACGCGCTTGCACGATGGCGAGCGGCTCTTCTCCGGCCGCGAGTCGCTGGACGAACGAGCGGTCGATCTTGATCTTGTCGAACGGGAAGCTGCGCAGATAGCTCAGCGACGAGTAGCCGGTGCCGAAATCGTCCATCGAGAAACGGATGCCGAGCGCGCGCAGCCGATGCAGCGTCGCCAAGCGTCGACCGTGGTGTTCTGCATCAGCACCGATCTCGGTGATCTCGAACTCCAGCCGGCGCGGCCGGCAGCCCCGACGCGGCGAGCGCCCGCATCACCGCCTCACCAGGTTGGTTGATGAGCTGGGACGGCGAGAGGTTGACCGCGACCTTGACGTGATCGGGCCAGTTGGCGGTTTCCCGACAGGCGGTTTTCAGCACCCATTCGCCGAGCGGGATGATAAGTCCGGTTTCTTCGGCAATCGGGATAAACTCAACGGGCGAGATCATGCCGCGCTGCGGATGGTTCCAGCGCAACAGCGCTTCAAAGGCGCTGATTTCATTGGTCTGCAACGTCACCAGCGGCTGGTAGTACAGTTCGAACTCTTTGTGATGCAGCGCCTTGCGCAGGTCCATTTCCAGATCGCGCCGCGCTTTCATGCGCGTATTCATCTCCGGCTCGAAGAACCGGTAGGTCCCCCGTCCGTCGGCCTTGGCGCCGTACAGCGCCATATCGGCGTTCTTCAACAGAGTCTCGGATCTGTGCCGTCGACCGGCGCGATGGAAATGCCGATGCTGATGTCGGTGACGATCTGATGACCGTCAACCTGATACGGCCGGACGATCGAGTCGCGGACGCGGCGCGCAAGATTGGCGGCGTCGGTCGGTTCCTCCATCTGGGTCATGATGATCGCGAACTCGTCGCCGCCCAGCCGCGCAATCGTGTCCGGTTCGCGGGTGCAGCTGCGTAACCGGTCGGCAACCAATTTCAACAATTCATCCCCGATGGGATGGCCGAGCGTGTCGTTGACGCCTTTGAACTGGTCGAGGTCCAGGCACAGCACGGCGAGGCATTCGCCGCGTTTGACCCGTTTGATCTCGTGCTGCAACCGCTCGCGCAGCATCATGCGGTTGGGCAGATCGGTCAGCGCATCGTGGCGCGCCATGCGCGCGATCTGCTCATCGGCGCGCTGGCGCTCGGTAATGTCCTCGTGGATCGCCAGCCAGCCGCCGTCGGCAATCGGCTTCTTGGCGACCGAAATAATGCGGCCGTCGCTCAGTTTGACCGTGTCGCTGAAGGACTTGCCTTCCTCGATGCTGTCCATGACCCGGGCGATATAGTCCGCCGAGTCCCCCATAAAGGTGCCGGCTTGCGCGCAGTGATCGAGCAGATTGCGCAGCGTCAGTCCGGCCTTGGACGCGTCTTGCGGGAAGCCGTACATGTTGATGTAGCGGTTGTTGCAAATAAGCAGCCGCGAATCCAAATCGAACAGCGCGACGCCGTGCGACATATTGTCTAAAATCGTACTCAACAATCGTTCGTTGTTTTTCCATCCGCTATGTGGAAACGGCAAAATGCTGTTGCCGCCCGACTGTGACCCCCGCGAATCCATGATGGTGCTCCCTGAGAGTAGGTATTTGCGCACCCATTGCTTATGGGTGATTCATTTGGAACTTTTGAATGGGTAGCGAGCGGATTAATCAAAATCGATAGAGCTGGCTTTGAATAAAAATATAATTCGATCGCCGCTTAATGAACGAATGGCGGCGCGCTCAAAACGCTAGTGGAACGCGGAGTTGCGTTCCTCGGCGCGAATGACGGCATCGCCGGCCGATGCACGGCCGCGTGGGGCGGCCTGCACGGGAGCGGCGTCGGATTCGTCGTCCGCATCGGCCATCGCGGGCTTGCGCGCGATCGATCCGGTCACCATGGCGTCGCTCTCGTCGCCGACGACATAGCCATCCTGGCCGGGCACCGCGACCGGCAGCTTGCCCGCCCGCGCCGCCACCGAGCCGGTGTAAGCCGGCACGCCATGCTTGCTGGCATAAAGCGAGCGCGCCTTGGCCGCCGCCACTTCGCCCGGGATCGCATCCGGCCGGCAAGGACGGTAGCCGGCGCGGCGGCGCATCAGATCCACGTGGATGTGGTCGTAGTGATAGACATTGTAGCCGGGCGCCAGCACCGTGGTGAAGGTCTCGCAGGCATAGAGCTGCACGTCATGCAGGAAGCCCTGCTCTTCCGGCGTGCCGTGCCAACCGTTCTTCACCGTGATCTTGCGCCCGTCAGCGAGCGTGAAGCCGGCAATGTCGAGCGCATTGCCGAATGCGTGCTCGGACATGCTCGAGGTTCCCGAGCCGACCATCTCGCGGCAGGAATAAGAACCGATCTGCTTGATCTCGGTGACCTGGTTGCCGAACCAGCGCAGCGCCGCCGGCTGCACGCCTTCGCTCACCCAGCGGTCGAGCGCAGAGACTATCGGGCAAGCGAGCGTCGCAGGCGGCGAGACCGCCGCGGGGACGACGGCGGCCGTCGCATTCGGGCCGCGCATCGGCCCGAGCGCGGGCGGCGCACGCTGCGGCGGCGGCTGATAGACCGGCGCGTTATAAGCCGGCTGCATCGGCGGCGCGGCGGGAGCGCGGCTGCGGCCGGGCGGCAGCACGGCGTCGTCGGGAATATCGTCGGGCTGCGCGACGCCGGGCGCATAAATCGATAGCGGCTGGCCGGCCGGAGCCGGCGGCTCGTTCGATGGCGCGTAGCGCGCGGGCGGCGGGACAGTCTCGGGCCGTTCAATTCCGGGCGGTCCAGGCACCCAGCGCATGTTGCCGCTCCGGATAGGCGCGGATTGCACCGGCGCCGGCGGCGCATAACGCGGCTCGCTCGCAGGCCAGCGTGGCTGCGCCGGCGACGCATTGGGGATGCCTTCGGGCGGGCGCAGGTCGTCGGCATAACTCATGGCCGTGCTCTCGCCCAGCAGCGCCACTTTGAGCGGAAAATCGGCGCCGCACATGCCGGGGCCTTCGATCGGCTGCATCTGCTCGACGCCGACGCCGATCTTGACGGCGCCCGATTTGAGGCAGGTGACCTCGGCTTCGTGCCGCCAGGCCGCGCGCTCGCCTTGCAGGAAGCTGCGCCCGCAGCCGGCCAGCGCCAGCAGCAATACCGCTCCACCGAGATAGAAACGGACTCGGACACTTCATACCCGCGAAAATGCGAGCAGTTTCTTTAACGAGGCTTCAATGCTGCCGGCGCATGAATTCGTTAAGGATAAGGAATCGTTGCCAGCGCATTTATTGCGCCGGCTTGATCCCCAAAATCTTGCCGATACCGGCCACGGCGGCGCGCTGATCGGCGAGCGCGGCGGCGAAATCGGCCGGCGAGCCGGGATTGATTACCTGCCCGGTGGCGGTAAGTTTCGCCACCACCTGCGGATCGTCGAGCACCTTTCGAATATCCGCGGCGATGCGCTCGCGCACCGCGAGCGGCATGTCGCGCGGGCCCAGCAAACCGACCAGGCCGTCGAATTCCAGCGATTTGTAGCCGGCTTCCGCGGCGGTCGGAATATCGTTCAGCGACGCGGCGTGCTGGCGGTTGGTCAGCGCGATCACCTTCACTTTCCCGGCCTGCACGCGCGGCCGCATGATCGCATAGGCTCCGACGAAGGCGTGGATGCGCCCTTCGGAAAGATCGTTGATGGCCGTCACCGGATCCTTGTAGGGAACCTTGGCCATTTCCAGCTTCTCGGTTTTCAGGAACGCCTCGAACAGCAAATCGTTGGCGCCCGTCACCGAGGCGTAATTCAGCTTGCCCGGCGCCGCTTTGATCTTCGCCGCCAATTGCTTGACGGTGCTGACACCTAGCCCCGTCGGCACGCCGAGCGCTATCAATGTATTGGTCACGCGTGCGATCGGCACCAGATCGTTGATGTCGTAGGGCAGCTTGTCGTGCAACAACGGATGCGCGGTGAAGGTCGAAGCCGGCGCGAACAGCAGGACGTGATCGTCATGCGCGCCGATGACCGCCGTGATGGCGATAATGGCATCGCCGCCCGGCCGGTTCTCCACCACCACCGGCTGGCCCCATTTGGCCGACAGCTTGTCGGCCAGGAGCCGCGCGGTGATGTCGACGCCTGAACCGGGCCCGAGCGGAATGATGAACCTGACCGGCCGTTGCGGCCAAGTCTGCGAGATTCCCGGCGCCTGCGCGGACGCTGGCGCGGCAGTCGATACCAGTGCGGCGAAGCCGCAAAGAAACGAAGCGAGGATCGAACGCCGCGAGTTGAGCATGGAGTTTTCCTGTGATGGTTCCGATGACGAATTTGTGAACGGCCGCATACGATGTTTATCCAGCGCAATCGCAATGCGCAACGCATGCATATTTGCGCGAATGGTAATTCAGCCGGCGGAATCGGGGGCAATTTCCCTTCGCTCGTCGCGAAATTCTCGCGAATCCACAGCGGCGGGAAATTGTTGCACTGCCGCATTTGTCCGCGTGACGATGTTTTATGGCGCATGATCAAACGTTTGCTGCCGGCATTCCGGCTGCGCATGACACCGTTACGCAAATTTTTGCTCTGCTTTCTTGCAAGCCATTTCGGAGCGCGCAGGCTTTCTGCTAGGCTTGCCTCACATCAACAAGGGAGGCACTGCCGTGGAGCTTACCTTGAGGTTCGAAGCGCTCGCAGTATGCGCCGTGTTTGTTTTCGTTGGCGCGATCTTGCTGGGAGCCTTCTGAGTTCAAGCGGCCGACGACGACGCCAAACCAAGAATTGCCGGTGTAAAACCGGCCAATAGTCGAGGCACCGGAGAGCGATTCTCCGGTGTTTTATTTTGCGCAAATTGAAATTCAGATAGTGCCGCGAAAGCCGTCGAACTCTCTCTCGCCTTCGGGGAGAGGTGAAAAAGGGTGTCCGTCACGCCGCAACTATGCTGGGCGCCGCGACCACGTTGTAATTGAGGATCGGCGCCAGCCAGCGCTCGCATTCGGCGATGCTCCAGCCCTTGCGCCTGGCGTAATCCTCGACCTGGTCGCGCTCGATCTTGCCGACGCCGAAATAGTGGCTCTGCGGATGGCTGAAATAGAGCCCCGACACCGCCGCCCCCGGCCACATGGCGAAGTTCTCGGTCAGTTTGACGCCGATGCGCTCGCTGTCGAGCAACTTAAACAACGTGCCTTTCTCAGTGTGGTCGGGCTGCGCCGGATAACCCGGTGCTGGCCTGATGCCGCGATATTTTTCGGCAATCAGGTCGTCGCGGGTCAGCGCCTCGTCGCTCGCATAGCCCCAGAACTCCTTGCGCACTAGCTGGTGCAGCCGCTCGGCAAAGGCCTCGGCCAGCCGGTCGGCCAGCGCCTTGACCATGATGGCGGAGTAATCGTCATTGGCGCGCTTGAAACGATCGGCGACCTCGTCCTCGCCGATGCCGGCGGTGACCGTGAAAGCGCCGATGTAATCGGCAAGCTTGCTGTCACGCGGCGCAACGAAATCCGAAAGCGCCTCGTTGAAGCGGCCCTCGCGCTTGGACAATTGCTGACGCAGCGAATGAAACACAGCGACCGGCGTGCCGCGCGCCTCGTCGGCGTAGACCTGGATATCGTCGCCCACGCTGTTCGCCGGCCAAAAACCGGCCACCGCGCTCGCCTCGAACCAGCGCTCGGCCACGATCTTGTCCAGCATGGCGTGCGCATCGTCGTAGAGCGAACGCGCGGCCGGCCCGAATTTCGCGTCGTCGAGAATGGCGGGGAATTTTCCATTCAGCTCCCAGGTCTGGAAGAACGGCGTCCAGTCGATGAAATCCACCAGTTCGGCGATCGGATAATCGGCCAGCGTCTTGGTGCCGATGAAGCCCGGCTTGGGCGGCACATAGGCGCCCGACCAGTCGAGCTTGAGCGCGTTGCCGCGCGCGGCGGTGAGCGGCAGCCGGGTCTTTTCGTCCTGGGCGCGCGCATGCGCGGACGCGATCTTGGCGTATTCGCCGCGCAGCTCGGCGACGTAAGGCGCGCGCGCGTTCGCCGACATCAGCGCCTGCGCCACGCCGACCGCGCGGCTGGCATCGTTGACATAGACCGCCTGGCCGCGCCGGTAGTTCGGATGGATCTTGACCGCCGTATGCACGCGGCTGGTGGTGGCGCCGCCGATCATCAGCGGCAGCTCGAAGCCCTGCCGCTCCATCTCGGCCGCCACGTGGCACATCTCGTCGAGCGATGGCGTGATCAGACCGGATAACCCGATGATGTCGGCCTTCTCGGCGCGCGCGGTTTCCAAAATCTTCGCCGCCGGCACCATGACGCCGAGATCGACCACCTCGTAATTATTACACTGGAGCACGACGCCGACGATGTTCTTGCCGATGTCGTGCACGTCGCCTTTCACCGTCGCCATCACGATCTTGCCGTTGGACGAGCGTTCGGCCGCGTCGCCAGCCTGCCGGCGCTGTTCTTTTTCCTTCTCCATGAACGGCATCAGATAGGCGACCGCCTGCTTCATCACCCGCGCCGACTTCACCACCTGCGGCAAAAACATTTTTCCCGAGCCGAACAGGTCGCCGACCACGTTCATGCCGTCCATCAGCGGACCTTCGATCACGTCGAGCGGCCGCGTCGCGCGCGTGCGCGCTTCCTCTACGTCGGTCTCGATAAAGTCAGTGATGCCGTGCGCCAGCGCGTGGCTCAGCCGCTTCTCGACCGGCCGCTCGCGCCACGCCAGATCGACTTCCTTGGCCGCTTGTCCTGCGCCGCGGAATTTCTCCGCCAGCGCCAACAAGCGCTCGGAAGCATCGGGGCGGCGGTTGAGCACCACGTCCTCGCAGGCTTCACGCAGTTCCGGATTGAGATCGTCATAAACGGCAATCTGTCCGGCATTGATGATTCCCATATCCATGCCGGCCTTGATGGCGTGGAACAGGAACACCGAATGCATGGCCTCGCGCACGCGCTCATTGCCGCGGAACGAGAACGACAGGTTCGACACGCCGCCCGACACATGCACGTACGGCAGGTTCGCCTTGATCCAGCGCGCCGCCTCGATGAAGTCGACGCCGTAATTGTTGTGCTCCTCCATGCCGGTGGCGATGGCGAAGATGTTGGGATCGAAAATAATGTCTTCGGGCGGAAAGCCGACTTGGCTTGTCAGGATGTCGTAGGCGCGCTGACAGATTTTGGTCTTGCGCTCGAACGTGTCGGCCTGGCCCTTTTCGTCAAACGCCATCACCACCACCGCGGCGCCGTAACGCCGCACGATCCTGGCGTGCTCGATGAAGGCCGCCTCGCCCTCCTTCATCGAAATCGAATTGACCACCGGCTTGCCTTGCAGGCATTTCAGCCCGGCCTCGATCACCGAGAATTTCGACGAGTCGACCATTACCGGCACGCGCGCGATATCGGGCTCGGCGGCGATCAGATTGAGGAATGTCACCATCGCGGCTTCCGAGTCCAGAAGCCCCTCATCCATATTGACGTCGATCACCTGCGCGCCGTTCTCGACCTGCTCGCGCGCGATCGAGAGCGCGGCCGCATAATCGCCGGCGGTAATCAACTTCCTGAACTTTGCCGAGCCAGTGACATTGGTGCGCTCGCCGATGTTGACGAATGGAATTTCCGGCGTGAGCGTGAAGCTCTCCAGTCCGGAGAGCCGCAGTTGCCGAGGTAACTCAGGAATTTTGCGCGGCGGCTTGCCGGCCACCGCCTTGGCAATCGCCGCGATATGCTCGGGCGTGGTGCCGCAGCAGCCGCCGACCACGTTGACCAGCCCGGCGTCGGCGAATTCGCCCAGCAGTTCCGCCATGAATTCTGGGCTTTCGTCGTAATAGCCGAATTCGTTCGGCAGGCCGGCGTTCGGATAGGCGCACACGAACGTATCGGCGAGGCGGCCGATCTCGGCGATATGCGCGCGCATTTCCTGAGCGCCGAGCGCGCAATTCAGGCCCACGGTAACCGGATTGGCGTGCCGCACCGCGTTCCAGAACGCCGCCGGCGTCTGGCCAGACAGCAGGCGGCCGGAGCGGTCGGTGATGGTGCCGGAGATCATCACCGGCAGATCGACGCCGCGCTCGTCGCAGGCTTCGGCAATCGCGTAGATCGCCGCCTTGGCGTTGAGCGTGTCGAAGATGGTTTCGATCAGCAACAAATCCGCGCCGCCGTCGATCAGGCCCTTGATCTGTTCGCCGTAGGCCTCGCGCAACTGATCGAAACTGATGGCGCGGAAGCCGGGATTGCTGACGTCCGGCGAAATCGAGGCCGTGCGGTTGGTTGGGCCCAAGGCGCCTGCCACAAACCGCCGCCGGCCGTCTTCCTTCTCCGCCAGCACCGCCGCGTCGCGCGCCAACCTGGCGCCGGCCTGATTGAGCTCGTAGGCGATGCCTTCCATGCCGTAATCGGCCTGCGCGATCTTGGTGGAGGAGAACGTGTTGGTGGAAACGATGTCGGCGCCAGCGCGGAAATACGCCAGGTGAATGTCGCGCACAGCATCGGGCCGGCTCAGATTGAGCAGGTCGTTATTGCCGCGCACCTCGCGGTTCCACGCATCGAAGCGCGCGCCGCGATAGCCTTCTTCATCCAGCTTGAGCGCCTGGATCATGGTGCCCATGGCGCCGTCGAGCACCAAAATGCGTTCCCTCAGTTAGTTCGAGGAACACGAGTTTCGCGCGCTGGTGTGGGACTGTTGGGACATTGCTGGGGCGGCTCGCTCAGGCGCGTTCCCTCTCCCCGTTGGGGAGAGGGTTAGTGTGAGGGGGGACAGGTCTCAACGTATCGACGATGCTTTCGACAACACCGTCGATGTTGTGAAGCACGTCATTGTTCCAGAAGCGCAGCACCAAATAGCCTTGGGCTTCGAACACGGCCGTTCGCTTTGCATCTTCCTTGCTGAGTTCGTCGTGTTGGCCGCCATCGAGTTCAATGATCAACCGAGCAGACTCGCAGCAAAAATCGACGACATAAGACGCAATCGGCATCTGTCGGCGAAACGTCAGCCCATTGAGCCGGCGGTCGCGCAGGCGAAACCACAACGCGCGTTCGGCATCAGTCTGATTTTGCCGCAGCTTCCTGGCTATTAGTACGCGAGACACCATGACCTCTCACCCGCCCCCGCGAAGCGGGGCACCCTCTCTCCTTGGGAGAGGGAAGCAGTCGCCGGCCTTAGGCCCAACAGGTGGCAGATCGCGTAGACCAGGTCGGCGCGGTTCATAGTGTAGAAGTGAAACGTCGTGACGCCGCGATCGACCAGATCGAGCACCTGCTCGGCCGCGACCGCCGCGGCGATCAGCTTGCGCGTCGCCGGATCGTTATCGAGCCCGTGAAAACGTTCGGCCAGCCAAGCCGGCACCGAGGCGCCGGCGCGCGCGGCGAAATTGGCCGCGGCCTTGAAGTTCTGCACCGGCAGGATGCCCGGCACGATCGGGATATCGATGCCGCGCGCGCGCACGCGATCGAGATAACGGAAATAAAGATCGTTCTCGAAGAAGAACTGCGTGATGGCGCGCCCCGCCCCGGCATCGACCTTGGCCTTGAGCATGTCGATATCGGCTTCCACCGTCGGTGATGTCGGGATGCTTCTCCGGATAGGCCGACACTGAAATCTCGAAATCACCCATGCGCTTGATGCCGGCGACCAGATCGGCGGCATTTTCATAACCGCCCGGATGGGGGGCGTAAAGGCGTGCCGGCGCCCATCAGTGAATCGCCGCGCAGCGCCACGATGTGGCGCACGCCTGCTTGCGCATAGCCACGCACGATGGCGTCGACTTCCGCGCGCGTCGCCGCGACGCAGGTGAGATGCGCGGCCGGCGTCAACGGCGTCTCCGCCAAAATGCGCTTGACGGTCGCGTGGGTGCGCTCGCGGGTCGAGCCGCCGGCGCCATAGGTGACCGAGACGAAATTCGGCGCCAGCGGCTTAAGCCGCTCGATCGAGTCCCACAAAATCTTGTCCATCTCCTCGCTGGCGGGCGGGAAGAATTCGAGCGAGACGCCGATGCGGCGGCCATCGCCGCGCTCATATCGGCTGGCGCGGGCATCCATCACGCCACCTCCCGCTGCGCCGGCTGCACCATTAGCGCGCGGGCGTCGCGCGCCAGCCACAGCGACACCGCGATTTTGCCCTCGGAGTCGGCCTCGGGACTAAGACTCTGTGCATCACGGGTTCGAGCCCGGAGGCGGTCATCCATTGCGTCACGGTTTCGGCTGCGAAACCGAGGCGCCGATGGGCATATTTCTCGCGCAGGAACTCCTGCTCGTGCGGCGCGAAATCCACCACCAGCAGCCGCCCGCCCGGCCGCAATACGCGCGCCGCCTCGTGAACCGCACGCGCGCCGTCGTCCAGGAAGTGCAGCACCTGGTGCACGATGACGGCGTCGAAGCTGTCGTCGGCGAGCGGCAGGTCGTAGATATCGCCTTGCCGCACGCTGCAATGTTTCAAGCCAGCGCGCTCTAGCCGGTCGCGCGCCAGCAGCAACATGTCGAGCGAAAGGTCCAGGCCCAGCCCGCGCTCGATGTCCTTGCCGAACAATTCGAGCATGCGCCCAGTGCCGGTGCCGAGATCGAGCAGCGAGCGGAACGCCTTGCCGGCAAGCGCTGAGCGGATCGCGTCCTCGACCGCCTCGTCGGCGACGTGCAGCTTGCGAATGCGGTCCCATTCGGCGGCGTGCGAGCGGAAATAAGCCTGCGCGGCGGCGGCGCGGGCCTGACGCACCGAGGCCAGCCGGGCGCGGTCGCGCGCAATGGTCTGGTCGGCGGGATCGAGGCGGTCGAGCAGCGCACGCGCCACATCGGAGCCGCCGCCGCGCTCGGCCAGCCGGAAGAACGCCCAGGTACCCTCGCGGAAGCGTTCGACCAGCCCGGCCTCGGCCAAGAGCTTGAGATGACGCGAGATGCGTGGCTGCGACTGTCGTAGGATGTCGGTGAGGTCGGAAACGGTCAGTTCGGCCTCGGCCAATAGCGCCAGCACGCGCAGGCGCGTCTCCTCGCCGGCGGCCTTAAGGGCCGCGTTGAGAGCATCGAAACCGAGCCGGGCATTATCGCTCATCGGGGCCTAACGCATGATGACATGGGCCTGTTCCCACTACATAAAGATATCTTTATACGTTGAAACAGTCTTCCGCAAGATACAATCCAACCGCTACACGGAGGGTCCATGCCCGACAAAGACTTCGGCATCTGGGACGGCGAGAAAACAATCGAGTTACCGGCGCAAACCGACGCCGGGCTCTATTTCATCGGCCGCATCCACACACCCTGGAAACAACGCAAGGAATGCCCGAAAAACGCCCGTGAATCCGACGCCGTTTGCACCGTCGAACTGGACGAACGCTTTCGCGATGCCCTGAAAGACGTCGCGAGTTGCAGCCATCTGGTGCTGCTTTATTGGATGGATAAATCGCCGCGGAATCTGGTGCTGCAAGTGCCCGGCCATTACGCCGTGCAGCGCGGCACTTTTGCCCTGCGCTCGCCGGCCCGGCCCAACCCGATCGCCCTGAGCGTGGTCAAGCTGCTGGGAATCGAGGGCAACAAACTATCGGTCGTGGGGCTCGACTGCCTGGACGGCACGCCCTTGCTCGACATCAAGCCCTACTTCCCCTCCACCGACAGCGTGCCGGAGGCGGCGGTGGGCTGGCACAAAAGCCGGAAATAGCCGCCAAACCGCCCGCAACGCGCCAGAACCCCAGTCGTTCCATGCGTTTACGGGCATTTGAGAACCCCGCCCCGCGGAACCTTTGAACCTCCCCGACGCTTGCTTCGACGAATGAGGGCAAGGGTTTGAGGAAGTGTACGAGGGTGCCATGTCTCGCAAAATGTCCCGTAAAATCGCATCATACGGTTCGCTGACCACACTGGTCGCCGCCGTTGCTTTGTCGTGCAACGCGGCACGGGCCGAGCCGCTGTTCGCGTTCCTATCGCCGGCCGCGCAGGGTCAGATGGCGCCGCAAGCCGCGCCCATCGAACAGACCGCGCCGGTCGAGCAGAACGCAACCGACGAGGACGCGCAGCTCGATCCGCGCCTGCAGCGGCAGATTGTGAACTATGCCGGCAACGAGGCGCCCGGCACCGTGATCATCGATACGCCGCACACCTTCCTCTATTACGTGCTCGGCAACGGCAAGGCGATGCGCTACGGAATCGGCGTCGGCCGTCAGGGCTTTACCTGGGCGGGCGTCAAACAGGTCGCGCGCAAGGCCGAGTGGCCGGACTGGTATCCGCCGCAGGAAATGATCGCACGTCAGCCTTATCTGCCGCGCATGGTCGCGGGCGGCCCCGGCAATCCGCTCGGGGCGCGCGCCATGTATCTCGGCGGCACCGAATATCGCATTCACGGCACCAACGACCCATCGACCATCGGCAAGCACGTGTCGAGCGGCTGCATCCGCCTTACCAATGCGGACGTGGAAGATCTTTACAGCCGCGTGAATATCGGCACCAAGGTCATCGTGCTGCCGCAGAGCGGCGCGCCGACGCGCGAAGCGACCGCTCCGACGCCGAGGGCGCAACCGCGCGAGCACATGAGCTGGAACGTCAGCCGCGTCTCCGGTCTTTACTAGCCCCCGCTTCCTCCCGCCTTCCCCAGACTTAGCCCGGTCTTCGCACCGGGCGCTTTTTTTGTTTTGCCGGATCATTGGATCTTGATATTCGCCGCCTTGATTACGCCGTCCCACCGGTCGACTTCGGCGCGCAGGTATTTAGCCGTCCTCTCGACCGAGCCGCCGAAAACCTCGGCCGACAACGCCTTGAGGCGGTTGCGTATCTCGGGCTGGCGCAGCGCCTCGTTCACGTCGGCGTTGATCTTGTCGACGACGACCTTGGGCGTATTCGGCGGGGCAACGATCGCGTACCAGGCAACCGACTCAAAGCCCGGCAGCGTTTCGGCGATCGTCGGCACGTCGGGAAGCGAAGGCAGCCGCTGCGCCGAAGCGACGGCAAGCAGCTTCAACTTGCCGGCTTTTGCCAGCGGCAGCGAAACGCCGAGATTGTCGAACATCAGATCGACATTGCCGGCGAGCAGGCCTTGCAGTGCCGGCGCCGTGCCGCGATAGGGAACGTTGCGCAGCTTCACCTTCGCCATCAGCTGGAAAAGCTCGGAAGTCAGATGCGAGGTCGTGCCGTTGCCTTGCGTGGCGGCCGTCACTCTGTCGGAATTCTTTTTCAGATAGTCGATGAACTCGGGATGCTCGTGGCCTTGACATTGTTAGGGTTGACCAGGAGTGCGTTCGGCACATGCGCCATCACGATAATCGGCTCGAATTTGGCCGGATCGAACCCGAGCTGCGGATAGAGATTTTGATTGATCACCAGCGGCGGCGGCGGCGCCGAGAGCAACGTGTAGCCATCCGGCGCCGCGCGATAGACCAGTTCGGCGCCGATATTGCCGGCCGCGCCCGTATGATTTTCGATGACCACCGGCTGGCCCCATTTGCGTGACAGCCACTCGGCGATAATTCGCGGAACCGCATCGGCGGATCCACCGGCAGGGAACGGCACGACAATTTTGACCGCGCGATCCGGATAGCCGGCGGCGTGGGCCGAGATATCGAAGGTCTTCGACACGGCCAAGCAAAACGCCAGTCCGATTGCAATCCGGCCGGCAAAAAAGCACTTTCTCGCGAACGCAGCGCGCATTGAATCCCCTCCCCACAGTCATGGGCGCTTGATGCGCGCCCTTTGCGACGCCAAAGCTGCTACAGGTGAACCGAGGATACAACACTCGCGTTGTCGGTATCGCGTTACGAGGTTTGAAATGGCGGCGTCGCGGCCCAGCGTCGTGATTGTTGGAGGCGGCATCGGCGGTCTGTTCGCCGCGAATGCGCTGATCGCACACGGCTTCCGAGTTTCGGTTTATGAACAGGCTCCGGCCCTCGGCGAAGTCGGGGCCGGTGTGTTCCTGACGCCGAACAGCGTGCGCCAGTTGCAACGCGTCGGTCTCGGACCGGCGGTGGAGAAATGGGGCGCCAGGGTCGGCACCGGCTCGCATTATTTCCGCCACGACGGCGCGCCCATCGCTCCGGTACAGGTCACGGACTCCACCGGCTGGAACGCGACCTTCGGCATGCACCGCGCCGACTTCGTCGATCTCCTGGCCAAGGCCTTGCCCGAAGGCGTCGTTCACACCGGCCGTCGCTGCGGCGGCTTTGCGCAGGAGGATGACTTCGCCCGCGTGTCGTTCGCCAGTGGCGCCGCCGCCGAAGGCGACATTGTCGTCGCCGCCGACGGCATCCACTCCGAGCTTCGCCCGCACGTGTTTCCGCCTTCGCGCCCCGTGTTCCATGGCTCGGTGGCCTACCGCGGCACGGTCCCGCATGAACGCGTTCCGCACTGGCCGGCCGACCGCTGGCTGATGTGGCTCGGCAAAGGCAAACATTTCCTCAGTTTCCCGGTGCGCGCGGGCCAACTCATCAACTATGTCGGCTTCGTGCCGGCGGACGAGGCGATGAAGGAATCATGGTTGGCGCCCGGCGACCCGGCGGTGCTGCGCCGCGAGTTCGCCGGCTGGGATCCGCGCATCGAATCCCTGTTGAGCCAGGTGCAGGCGACCTTCCGCTGGGCGCTGTATGACCGCGAGCCGCTGCCGAGCTGGACCAAGGGAAGGCTGACGCTGCTCGGCGACGCCGCGCACCCGATGCTTCCGCATCTCGGACAGGGCGCCAACCAGTCGATCGAGGACGGTATGGCGCTGGCGACGATTCTGGCGCACGCCAGCCGGGAGACCGCTCCCGCCGCGCTCCTTGCCTATGAGCGCCTGCGCCGCGAACGCGTCGCGGCGGTCCAGCGCGGCGCGCGCGAGAACGGCATGCGCTACGACTCGTCCTACGCCGATCTGGGTGTGCGCGACGCCGAGATCGCCGCGCACGCCGCGTTCCGCAAGCGGCTCTACGACCACGACGTCGTGCCCGAAGCAAAGCGGCGGCGGAGAGCCTGACGTGATTGCTCGATGGTCAGTGCCTTGCATATTCAAATTGCAACGTGCCCGCCAACTCTGGAATATCGCGCAATGGCGCGCCGATCGCCTGCATCATCGGTATAGGATCGGGTGCGAGTCCCACGCGCGGCGGGTCTTCCAGATAAGCGCCGAGAAAGCGTGCGCGCGCGACCAGCGCCGAGCCGAAGGCGCGCGCCTGCGCGTCATAGGCGGAAAGCGCCGCGTCGATATCCCGCATCGCCGCCAGCGCATCGGTCAGCCAGGCCGCGTTCAACGCGGCCTTGGTGACGCCGGCGCCGACATGCGGCCGCGCGACGAAGGCGGCATCTCCCAACAGCGCGACGCGGCCGGCGCTCACGCGCGGCGACTCCAGATCGAAAATCGGCTGGAAGAACGGCGCCGGCGTCGCTTCGATCAGCGCCATGAATTGCGGCGGCAGCAGCGCGCGCGCATCCGCCCGGAACGCGGCGATCACTTGCGTGCGGATGAGCGGCGGCGGAATGGCAACGTGATGCCGGCCGCTTGCGTCGGTGCACATATCGTGCAGCGCGGCCGCATTCACCGGATGATACCAGAGCCAGTTCATACGCCGCCGCCCCGGACTGAGATCGTCATCCGCGCCCGGCTGCAAATAGGACAGCACCATCTCGCGCGGCGGCAGGAAGAACGCGTAGGACCCGAACAAATCGGCGCGCACGGCCTGCGGAACCGCGCGTTCCTCGATGACGCCGCGCCATCCCACATAGCCGGCGTAGTCCGGCGCCGGTGCGGTGAAGGCGCGCGCCCGCACGGTGGAGTGCAGGCCGTCGGCACCGACCAGGAGATCGCCCTCCACCCTCGTACCATCGGCGAAGATCGCGGCGGCCCCGCCGGCCGTTTGCGCGATATCCTCAAGCTGCATGCCCGCCCGATAGCAGGCATCCGGCAACTGCCGTCGCAGCGCGCGGTACAGCAGCGTCCAGGAGGTCAGGATTTTATCGAATGGCAGCCGCGCGATCACCGATCCGTCGTGGCCGAGGCAAAAACGCGAGGAGAACGAGACGCCGATCGACTCGTCGACGGCGATGCCGAGCCGCCGCATGATGTCGAACATTTCGACATGCGTGCCGATACCGACGCCGCGGCTGGCGAGATCGCCTGTGCTGCGCTCGAATACCGTCACGTCCCAGCCGGCCTGGCGCAGCAGCAGGCCGGCGAACAATCCGCCGAGCGAACCGCCGATGATCAATGCGCGACTTATGCCATGCGCCCGGGTTGTTTCGACTGGCGTCTGGACTACCATAGAGCGTAACCTTGGCCGTCGCGCCGGGCTCGCGTCAGCGTCATTCGGTATTCAAATATCCAAGCACTAAATGTGCCTGATCCAATGTCATCAGTGACGGAGGATGTCCCGCGTTCAGGCCAGCTATGCGCGAAATATTTGGATGACGCGTCATCAACTGGGTCGTCGCCTGCTCGTCATAAAATTCACTTGCGGTACCGTAGATCAAAAGGATGTCAGCCTTTAGCTTGGGCAGCAATGGATAAAAATCGAAGTCACGACCCATCATCTTTTCGAAATTTCCCGTCGCCGCCGGGTCGTAAGCCAGACGGTACTTTCCGCCACGCTGGATGACTTTATTTTCAACGTATCGCGACCAAACGGTGGGGGATAAATTTCCCAAAAAGTTACGTGTCCTCCTGATGTAAGCGTCGGCTGCCTCAAATGTTTCGAATTCAGCGGCTGCGTCGGCCAGCAAATCGTTCCGGTTCCTGTCAAGCGTTGCGGACCACCTCAAGCAGACGTCGTTTAGAATGACTTTGTTCGCTCTTACGCGGAGCAAATACAGAAAAAGCATCACAATAAAACCGCCCCACGAAGTGCCGATGAAATGATTTCTTTCACCGGCGTATTTCGAAAGCGCCCGAATGCAGGTCAGATAATTTTCTGGGGTATACATTTTGGCATCTTCAAGATATGCGCTCTTGCCGCGCCCAATCATGTCAGGACAAACGACGGTAAACCGATTGCGCTGAAGAAATTCAGCTAGAACGTCAAAATCCGTGCCGTTTCCGGTAAAACCATGGATACAGAATACCGTGCCTTTGCTCGGCTTCGACGGCCATACGCGGGTGAGCATGGTGGCGTAGGTATTATCGAGATTGACCAGCAGTTGATCGGTCGTCAAAGACGCCATTCTCAAGCCTTCTTCTTAACACTGCGTTTGGCAATCAGCCTCCCGTCAGGGGCGTGGCGTTTCCAATAGACCGAATAGCCAGGGCTTAAAGTCTTAGCGTGCTTGATGAGCGGAAGAATGTATGCAGGTCGCTCGACCGTGAGAATGGTGACGGCTATTGCGTCTGAACCCTCAAGGGCAGGAAGCAATTGCGCGTCTTGGTTATGCCATGCTTCGGCTTTCTCACGCGTGGTTTTAATCCAGCCCAGATAGCCGACCATGCGATCATCCAGCCCCGCCACAACATGGTTTTGCGTTTCAAGTTGGTACATTAGAGTGCTAATCATCATCCGAAACTCAAAATCATCAAACGGAGAAAATCGCGAAACGAATTCACCAAGAAGTCCCAACGAGGTGGGCGAATTTGGAAACCTTGTGAACGCAAGCGTCACGACATGCCCTTCATAGCGCCGAAGCTTTGGGGAACGGTCTCATTTCATTGCTTTTGATCGCGGGCCTTCCAGCCAGCGCGTCAATTCTTCATTGACACGATCGGCGGCCTCATGGTGCAGAAAATGCCCATAACCCGGCATAGCTATGGTGCGCAAATTCCCGGTGACGTATTCGCCGGTTCTGGCATAAGCCAGCGGAGTCACATAGGGATCGTCGTCACCGTACATCACCAGCGTCGGTAGACGGACGCAAGTATCCGCGGGCACGCTTGAAACGTGTTGATCAGGTAAGTTTGCGCGATAATAGTTTCGAATGCTCTCCGGATTCGATCGGGAAAGCGCAATTTCAAGCTCGTTCCGCCGCGCCGGTCCTTCACCCAACGACTGTATTGCTGAACGTCGAGTGGCGTCCCCACGGGCGCACTCAACAGCTTCTCGATGTATCCGGTATGAGCGATTTGCGAACCGTCCCGAAGGGCGGCCAAATAGCACAGCGGATGCGGCGCGGAGAGAATAAAAAGGCGGTCAACGTGCTGGGCGAAAAATACCGCGGTCCACCACGCTATGATGCCGCCCCAGTCGTGGCCCACCAGGCTAACGCGGCGTTCTCCAAGATGTCGCAGGACGGCGAGGACATCACCGACGAGTTCCCGCAGTGCGTATGCCTCGACGCCGGGCGGCTGTCCGCTCTCGTTAAAGCCGCGCAAATCGACCGCGACAACGCGATACGCATTGCTGAGATGGCGAATTTGATACCGCCATCCATTCCAGAAATCGGGAATGCCATGGAGAAGAACGACCGTGGGCCCGCTTCCGGCCACGACGTAGTGCAATCGAACCGATCCGTTGTATGCGAAATGCGAATGACAAGAAGTCACCATCGTTCGATGTGAACTAGATTGTTATTCAAGAAGTTCCGGCCTTTGGTCGCCGGATCCATGTCACCCGCGAACTGTAACGCGCAGGAACGGGCCATGGCTGAATATGTCTTTGTCACGATTGAAATCTATGCCGGTGAACCCGAAATCGTCCCGAATATTCCACCACATGTCGGCTTTGTAACCCAATACGATATAATACCTCGGCGCGAATTCCCATTGGAAACCCAGGGATCCCGAAACATTTTCAATCCAGCCGGATCGATTTTGGCTTGAGCCTCCGATTCCTGTACTGGTGCTTGTCAAAAAAAGGCTCGAATCATACACGCCCCAAATCGCAGCCGCCGACGCCGACCCTACGATGCCAAATGTCGAGCCGTAGAAAAAGTCCAACCCGATGCGCGGCCCGACCCCAGTGAAATGGGAATTACCCCCCGTTAATGTCGTTGTCGTGCCCAGTTCTATTATCAAATCCGTATCCGAAAAATCATCGACGGTCCGCAGTCCTCGCAGGCCGGCAAAGGTTCGGAATTTCAGATTGCCGTTTTCCCACTTGCGTCCGATGTCAAAATCAATGGTGAGAAATTTGAACGTTTCAGATTCCGTCACGCTATGTGTTTCTCTGGTGCTCGTTGTCGTCGCGGATCGGCTGTTCGTTCTAAAGGCATTGAACGCAGCAGATATTCGCCAATCAAAATCTTGGTTTATGTCCTGGCCAAAGGAGATCGCGCCGTATCCGCCGATGTTCTTTTTCGGCGTGAGGGAGCCCTCGGTCGTCGGAAACAAGCCTTTGCTGGCACCGGGAACGCCGCTCGGAAACAACGTTGACGGACTAAAATCCGAAAAAAGCAATCCGCCCTCGATGCTTACTGTCGCGTTGCGGTCATTCGATGCGACGTTTGGGGATTGCGCGTGCGCGAACTCGTGTCCGGCCGGAACAACAACGGCGGCCGCAGCTGCCGCAATGGCGCGCACAGAACGATGACGGCCCACCTGTTTGCGCCTCACGGAGTTCCCCTCAATTCGTCAAATTCTACAGATGGACCATAAGTTTAGGGCGTGGTTTGGGTCAAGCCCAATTGAGAATTCTCCCCACCTGTGGTTTTGGGGAGACTTCACAATCCCAGTAAATAGCTTCTCTTCGACCTTAAGGGTCCGCTGGCCAAATACGCTAGGCTAAACGACTTTATGGAACACTGCGGAAGGGGGCCGTTTGCGTGAGAGTTCGACGCATTTCTCAACCAGATCGTGTACGGCCTATACGCGCGCGCCCAAAACGGCACTGACCCAGGCTTCGGGCCGGCGTTGATCGTCATTGATCATCCCCTGGACGCAGACGCCGTTCTCAAATCGCCGCAATACTTCCAAAAGAATTTTTCCCTGCTGTCCTACTTCGGCCGAAGCCGATTTCAACACAAATGGCGACGAGTGGCGGCACCGGCGCAATTTGACGCAGCCGAGCTATGTTCGGGCCGCGCGCGCCGACAACCGGAAAGCAATCTATTCCACTTATCAGTCAGCACTCTCCTCGATCCAAGCCTGCTCCGGCAGCGATATTCAACGCGCACTTTTGAGCGCAGCCTCCATGATCTTTTATCGGAGCTTTGGATTTGATCCGGGTCCGGATCACATGCTGAGCCTGTTTGAATCGGCACGACCGATAGTGAAGAAGTTGCAATATTTTTCATGGAACAGACCCGACGCCAGGGAACTGTCGATTCTGGCGGATGAGGTAAGGCAAATGACCGCGACCTATGACGCCGAAATACGCAAAGTTCCCGAACTGCAGAAACTATTGAAGACGATCAACAGTCAATCAGTCGAGATTGCCGATTTTTCCGCGTTGGAGGAATTTTTGATGAATTTTTTCGCCGGAATTGAGACGACCGCCGCCACGCTGGCGTGGGGCATTGATCGGCTTGGCGCCGACCAACGCGCCCAGGACAAAATCTATCGAGAGCTTTGCACCGAAGACAACGCACACCCGCTGCTTGAAAGCTTCATAAACGAAACCATGCGCTATTTTCCCGCCATTCCTTTTGTAATTCGCGAGATTGCCGCCGACGTGGCCATCGGAGAGCGGCGATTTTCACAAGGGAGTCTCCTCCTGTTATCGGTCGTTGGAGTCCACCACCATCGAGAATTCTGGAAAGAGCCCCACATCTTCGATTCATTTCGCTCCGAGTTTATCGATAACACGCATGATCCGCGCGCATTGATACCGTTCTTAACCGGTCCACGCTCCTGCGGCGGCGCGAAACTGGCTCGGCTGGAAATCATGGAAGGCTTAAAGGCTTTCGTTCGCGGTTTCCGGGTCGAACGAAATTCTGATCAAGTGAGGTTCGATTACGGCTTGGCATTGAGGCCCGCCACATGGCGACATCTGACAATCGCGCGGCGTTAACGAACCCGACTCGGCCCGCTGCGGAAGACCAGCCTGAACGGCTTGCTCTCAGGCTCGTTGGCAATCGAAATTACGTGCGCGCGCTCGAATTGGTGTCGCAGCTGCGGCGCCGTTTTTCGGCGGGAACTCTCGATTTTCGTTTTCTGCGTCCCATGACATGCGACGTACTTATTACACGTCAACGACTTCCCGGCTGGTCAAGCATTATAACGGTGCAAACCGGCAGCGGTGGCGCACAACGATATTTCATCGTTAACATAAATTCGGGAAACGTTTATCGCGCCGCAGACGATCGATTGCCGCCGCATCTCGTTTTATCATTTAACGAAAAGCAACAACGCTATCTGATGTTGGGGACCGACGAATGTAAGCATCTCAATGTTATTTTTGAGACCTACCGGAAGCGGACCGGGTTGCGCCCGGTCATCACCGCGATCAGGATGAGGGGGGCCCGGCGGCAATGGGTTCAGCACGTGCTGGTCGACGTCGACGCGATTAAGCCGCGACGCCTAACGACACAAATTTGGAAAAATTCACACCTTTGGTGCGAAATTGACTGTGTGATTCCAGAGCCGACCTGCGAGTCTGATGGGGCGCCAGCGTGGGTCAACCGCGATGCCTAGAGGCACACTTCACATCGCTCGAGTTTGACGTGCGCTGCCTTGATCACCTTGCTCCACCGATCGACCTCCTCGTGTATCGCGTGGCCGCGATCCACTAATTCACCCGCCACGCGGTTTCTCGAAAACCTTCCCTAAACTTGCCCCGACCAAACGCCGGCTTTTTTTGTCAGTTGGTTATTGCCCGCACCGCGGCTATACATCGTGCACTCATCCGGGGAGCTAATCGATGCGTATTGCGGCAATGGCGGCGGGCGCGGTCGGCGGCTATTTCGGCGGCCGCATGCAGGCGGCCAGCCACGACGTTTTTTTCATCGCGCGCGGCGCCAATCTCGCGGCCATTAAGAACAACGGGCTCAAAATCGAAAGCGTGCACGGCGACCTGCACTTGCCCAAGGTCAACGTCACCGACGATCCCAAGAGCGTCGGCCCGGTGGATATCGTGCTGTTCGCGGTCAAGCTGTGGGACACCGAAACCGCCGCCGATGCGACGCGTCCGCTGGTTGGCCCGGCAACGCGCGTCGTCACTTTGCAGAATGGCGTCGACAGCGTCGAACGCATCGCGCCGATCCTCGGCGCCGAGCAGGCCATCGGCGGCGCCGCCTATATCGCCACCGTGATCGCCGCGCCCGGCGTCATCAAGCACACCAGCAGCTTCGCCACCATGCGCTTCGGCCGCGCCGACAAGCGGCCCGACGCCGCGCTGCAAGCCTTCGCCGATGCCGGCAAGGCGGCAAAGCTCGACATCGATCTCTCCGCCGATATCGAGCGCGAGCGCTGGCAGAAATTCATTTTCCTCACCGCCATGGCCGGCTCGACCGCGAGCCTGCGCTCGGCCGTCGGCCCGATCCGCGACGACCCCGAACTGCGCGGCTTCTTCCGCGCGCTGATGGAGGAGGCCTTCGCCGTCGGCAAGGCCAAAGGCGTGGCGCTCGATCCCGCCTACCTCGAGAGCCGCATGGACTTCCTGATAAACAAGGTCGAGCCCGGCATGAAGGCCTCGATGGCGCACGATCTCGAACGTGGCAATCGCCTGGAGCTCGACTGGCTCGCCGGCAAGGTGCGCGAGCTTGGCCGCCAATACAAAATCCCGACGCCGGCAAGCGACACGGTCTACACCGTGCTCAAGCTGCACCGCATGGGGTCGCCGCCCTAGCGCTGCACCGGAAGGTAGTAAAGCGGAGCCGGCGCCCAGCAACCCCCGCCTTCCGCGGCCATCCGTAGCAAACCGGCAACACCGGCAGCTTTGCCGCAGAAACGCTGCCCGACAGCACGGAAGGGTGGACCCGGCTGTGCCTCACGTTTGATCAGCGCCAAGGAACCGATCAAGAACGGCGCGATTGACGCACAGGCGGGAATTTGCAGGCCGTGACGGGGATAGAAAAGCGACCCGCAGTAGATTAAAGGTATTTGACGGAAGCCGCGCCGTTTGGTGGGGTTTATCAAACAAGAAAAGAAGGCCGTGGAGGATATAACGTTGTTCGGCACGCTCGTGAAAAAGCGGGACTTCTACGCCGGCGGTCTGATGACCCTGCTCGGCGCGGCGGTGACGCTCGACTCTATGACCTACGCCCTCGGCACCCTGACGCATATGGGTCCGGGCATGTTCCCCTTGATGCTCGGGGTTACGCTCATTTTTGTCGGCGTGTTGATCCTGGGCGCGGCGATCCTAACCCCGCTCAGCGAAAACGAGCGCATCCTGCCCGAAAAGCCGGAGTGGTACGCGTGGGGCTGCATCCTGGCCGGACCGATCCTGTTCATCATCCTCGGTGAATTTTTCGGCCTGGTACCGGCGACCTTCGCCTGTGTGCTGGTGCCCGCACTCGGCGACCGTACTGCGACGCTGAAGGCCTCGTTGATCCTCGCAGCCGGCGTCACCTTCTTCGGCGTGCTGTTGTTCGTCTACGTCCTGAAGATCCCGTTTCCCATGTTCCGTTGGAGTTTCTGATGTTCGAAACCGCGCTCACCGATCTCTGGTACGGCTTCGGCGTCGCGCTCGAACCGCACAACGTGATGTGGTGCTTCATCGGCGTGTTTGTCGGCAACATGGTCGGCGTGCTGCCGGGCTTGGGCCCGCTCGCGACCATCTCGATCCTGTTGCCGCTCACCTTCGGCATCAAGCCGGTCGGCGCGATCCTGATGTTGGCCGGCGTTTTTTACGGCTCGCAATATGGCGGCGCGATCTGCTCGATCCTGCTCAATCTGCCGTGCCATCCGCCGCACGCGGTCACCTGTCTCGACGGCTTCCCGCTCACAAAAAAAGGCCGCGGCGGCGCCGCGCTCGGCATCACGGTCATCTCGTCGTTTGTCGGCGCCTCGTGGGGCATCACCGAGATGATCTTCCTCGCGCCAATTTTGGTGATCGTCGCGCTTAAATTCGGCCCCGCCGAGATATGTTCGTTGATGCTGCTCGGCTTGCTGGCCGGTTCGACGCTGGCGCGCGGCTCGCCGCTCAAGGGCGTCGCCATGACCGTGCTCGGCCTGCTGATCGGCATTGTCGGCAGCGACATCGAAACCGGCACGCCGCGCTTCACCTTCGGCATTCCCAATTTATTCGACGGCGTGGAGATCGTCGCGCTTGCGCTCGGCCTGTTCGGCATCGCCGAGTTCATGAAGAGCGTCAATCAGCTCTCCGAGATCGACACCAAATACACAAACGTCAAGTTCAAGGATCTGCGGCCAACCCGCGAGGAATTCCGGCGGGCAGTCCCGGCGATGTTCCGCGGCACGATTATCGGCAGCCTGTGCGCGCTCATCCCCGGGACCGGACCGACCATCGCCTCGTTCATTTCCTACGCCACCGAAAAGAAGATTTCGAAGACGCCCGAGCTGTTCGGCACGGGCATGATCGAAGGCGTCGCCTGCCCGGAAGCCTCGACCCACTCCTCGGTGCAAGGCGACTTCATCCCGACCATGAGTCTCGGCATACCGGGCGATGCGGTGATGGCGCTCATTCTCGGCGCGCTGATAATTCAGGGCATCGTGCCGGGCCCGCAATTGATCAGCGAGCACCCGGATATCTTCTGGGGCCTGATCGCGAGCTTCTGGATCGGCAATATCATTCTCGTGGTGCTCAACGTTCCGATGATCGGGCTGTGGGTGAAGCTGCTGACAATTCCCTACAAATATCTCTATCCGAGCGCGATGTTCTTCGTGGCGATCGGCGTCTACAGCACCAACAACGATATGTTCCAGGTCGGCGAGGTCGTCGTCATCGGCATCGTCGGCTATTTGCTGCTGCTGCTCGATTTCCACCCGGCGCCGATCCTGCTCGGCTTCGTGCTGGGACCGCGCTTCGAGGAAAATTTCCGCCGCGCCATGCTGATTTCACGCGGCGATATCCTGGTGTTCATCAAGCACCCGATCAGCGCCGTGTTCATCGGGCTGTGCGTGCTGCTGATCGTCATGCAAGTCTACGTGCGCATGCGCGCGCCGAAGGCGCTGCCGACCGAAATGGATTTGAGTACCGACCGCAAGGTCCCCGAAGCAGCCGAGTGACGCGCTAGCCGAAGACGAGCGGGACCAGATAGGCGTAAGCGAATAGCGCGGCCAAAAGCGCGATCACGACCGTCGAGATGTGCTTGCCGACGCGATCGGCCCAATCTTGCGTGGTTTCGTCCATCGCCATGACCGCCATCTCCTTGGCAAAGTCTCTCAAGGCCCTGCCCCGCAGCCAAAATGGCCGCCCGCGAGCGGCGCGGCCATGAGTTTAAAGTTGGGTCAATGCCACCCTCTCCAGAGGGGAATAGAGCGGCGAATGCGAGACTGCACTGCCGCGGGACAGTACGTTTCAGCGACATTATTGATTTAAATTAATGAAACCGGGTTACGCTGGATGCCGGTTAGAGCAATGGACGCGCCGGCCTCACCCAATGCGTTGGATCAGCATCCGTTCGTCGCGCGGCTGTTGCAGGTTGTCGATCTCAAAGCCGCTGACCTCAAGGGCCTCGACGACATCACCGACGGCGAACTGGTGATCCGCCGGCGGCGCGACCTCATCGCCGACGGCTACGAATACCGCAAGCTCTGCTTCGTGAAGGACGGCTACGCCGTGCGCTACAAGCTGCTGCGCAACGGCAAGCGGCAAATCCTCAACGTCATTTTGCCCGGCGACATCGTCGGCTTGCCCGGCAGCTTCTACGAGCGCGCGGTCTATTCGGTCACCGCCATCACCGACCTTTGCATGAACGTCTGCCCGCTCGACGCTTACGTGCAGCTTTGCTACCGGCACCCGCAATACGGTCTGGCGCTGGCCTGGCTCGCCGTGCAGGAGGCAACCACCTATGCCGAGCACATCATCGACATCGGTCGGCGCACGCCAATCGAGCGGCTGTCGCACTTCCTGCTCGAGCTGCATGCCCGCCTCAACGCGGTCGGACGCGCCGAGCCGGCGCGTTTCACGCTGCCGTTCTCGCAGGAAGTGATCGCCGATGTGCTGGGCTTAAGCGTGCCGCATCTCAACCGTATGATGCAGCAGCTGCGCGCCGAAAAGCTGATCGCCGACACCGAGCGCGTGGTTGAATTCCTCGACGCCGGCGCGATGCAGACGCTCGCGCATTATCAGCCGCAGGCGCTGACGCCGATCCCGCTGCCGTCGCGCCCATCTTAGACAAAACGCGGGATCGGCCCGCGCTGCGGCGTGCGGTCGGGGAGATCGACGAAGGTTTCCTCCACATAGCACCAGCCCCAGCCTTCCGGCGGATCGTAGCCCTCGATGATCGGATGGCCGGTGGCGTGGAAGTGCTTGGTGGCGTGCTTGTTCGGCGAGGAGTCGCAGCAGCCGACATGGCCGCAGGTCCGGCACAGCCGCAAATGCACCCAGGGCGAGCCGGTCTTGAGGCACTCCTCGCAGCCGACGGCGCTCGGCGTCACGCGGCGGATATCGTCCATATGCGGGCAGGTCCTGCTCATCGCGCCCTCTCCTGCTTGCCGGCGGCTGGCGGCAGCATCGCTGCCATGACGGCCGCGCCGGCGGCGCACAGTCCGGCGGCGGCGGACAGACCCGCCCTATAGCCGGCGGAATATGATGCCAGCCCGGCGGCCAGCGCAACGCCGGCCAATTGGGCGATCCGGCTCATCGCATTATTGATGCCGGAGGCGAGGCCCTCGTCGGTGTCGGCGACGCTCGACATCACCGCCGCGGTAAGCGGCGCCACCAGCACCGCGAAGGCGACGCCGAGCAATGTCATCGGCGCCAGCACACCGGGCACCAGCGAGGCATCTTTGCCGCGCGCCAGCCAAAGAAGGGCGAGCGCCGCACCGAGCGGCCCGGCGATCAGCATCGTGCGCGCGCCGATCCTGTCCGCGATGCCGCCGAACAGACGCGACAGCAGGCCGATGCCTAGCGTCAGCGGCAGGAACACGAGGCCCGCTTGCGTCGGCAGCAGCGCGCGCCGGTCGATCAGGTCGAACGGCAACAAAAAGAACATAATGGAGAGGCCGGCATAAATCAGCAGCGTCGCGAGGTTGAGCGCGACGAAGGCGCGGTTGGCGGTGAGCCGCGGCGGTGTCATTGGATGCGGGCTCGCCCGCTCCCACAAGGCGTAACCGGCGAGCGCCGCGACGCCGAGCATCGCGGCGCCGGTTATCATAAATCCGTTCGCCGGACCCGTCTCGGACCCGACCTGGCTCAGCGCCCAGGCGATCAAGCCGAGCGCCACGGCCAGCACCGCCGCGCCGAAAAGATCGAAGCGGCGCGGTTCGCGCCAATCGGGCGGCGCGTAGGCCGCCAGCAATGCGACCACCGCCACCGCCAGCGGCGGATTGATCGCGAAGATCCAGGGCCAGCCGAACTCTTCGGTCAGCCAGCCGCCCAGCACCGGCCCGCCGGCGGTGGTGAGCGCGGAGGCCGCCGCCCATACGCCGATGGCGGCGCTGCGTTCCGCCTTCGGATAAGTCGCGCCGATCAGCGCCAGACTCGCCGGCGTCAGGATCGCCGCCGAGACGCCCTGCGCCACACGCAGCGCGATCAGCGCCTCGATCGATGGCGCCACCACGCAGGCCGCCGACGCGAGACCGAAGCCGAGGCAGCCGATGCCGAGCATGCGCGCCTTGCCGTAGACGTCGGCGAGCGCGCCGCCGATCAGCGTGAGCGCGGCCAAGGCCAGCACGTAGCCGTTGAGCACCCATTGCACGCTGGCGAGATCGGCGCCGAACGAAGCGCGCAGCTTGGGCAGCGCGACCGTCAGCGCCGAGCCGTCGATGAAGGCCATGGAAGAGGCCAGCACGCAGGCCGCAAGCACCATGCGCCGGCGATGCGGCGCGATCTCGCGCCCGAGCGCGCGCGGACCGGGCTCGGCCGCGATGATCCCGCTGTCGCAGGGCTCTACGAATGGCTGCGCCATGGCGATTCCTTCGCACTTTTTAGCATCGTGCGAAAGGAACCGCCGCGCAGCCATGCACCGCTTGCATTGACAGCCCCGCCGCGGCGCCTACATTAGCTCCGTTCCGAGGGGTGCCCCAGGCGACGCAAAATTGGGGGCTGAGAAAAACCCTTAGAACCTGATCCGGGTCATGCCGGCGAAGGGACAGGACAATGCAAAGCTCGATCATCATCGCCAGGCTGGTCGGACCGCTGTTTGCGACCGTCGGCGTCGGCATGCTGACCAACACCGCCACCTATCGAGTCATCGGCCAGCAGTTCCTCTCGACCTACGCGATCATCTATCTCTCCGGCATCTTCGTGCTGAGCATCGGCCTGGCCATCCTCAACGCACACAGCCAATGGACGGCCGACTGGCGCAGCGTCGTCACGGCGGTCGGCTGGATTCTGACGGTTGCCGGCGTGTGGCGCATCATCGCGCCGCAATTCGTCCCTTTTGTCGGCAGCGCGATTTTGGCGAATCCTCATTTTTTCGTTGGCGCCGGCATCGTGTTGCTGGCGCTCGGCGGCCTGCTCACCTTCAAAGGCTACATGGCGTGAGCGCCGCACCCCTTAAGTTGGAGACAAGATCATGAACAAGCCCGTCACCGCCGCCGATCTGGTCACACCCAAGGTCACGACCGGTTCGCTGCCCGCCTCGCGCAAGATTTACGCCCGGCCCGCTGCCGCGCCCGAGCTGCGCGTGCCGCTGCGCGAGATCATGCTGGAGGCGACCGCCAACGAACCGGACCTGCCGGTCTACGACACCACCGGCGTCTATTCCGATCCAGATGTGACTATCGACGTCGAGAAGGGCCTCGATCGCGCGCGCATCGAATGGGTCAAGGAACGAGGCGGCGTCGAGGAATATGACGGCCGCCCGATCCAGCCGGTCGATAACGGCCATGCCGCCGGCAAATATCTGGCGCGCAATTTCCCCAACACGCCGAAGCCGTAGCGCGCGGTTTCTTCTTATCCCTCCCACGCTTCTTCCTTTTCCCCTCCCCCCGTGGGGAGGGGTCAGGGGTGGGGGTCGGCGTTGGTGCAAACGCGAGCTACCCCCCTCCCCAACCCTCCCCCACAAGGGGGAAGGGAGCGAGAGTCAGTGCCTCCCCACAAGGGGGAGGGGAAAGGGAAGCGCACCCCCTCACCCAGCTCGAATGGGCGCGCAAGGGCATCATCACCAAGGAAATGATCTACTGCGCGACGCGCGAAAATCTCGGCCGCAAGACGCAGCTCGAACGCGCGGAAAGCGCGCTCGCCGACGGCGAGCAATTCGGCGGCGCGCTGCCCGCTTTCGTCACGCCGGAATTCGTGCGCAGCGAGATCGCGCGCGGCCGCGCCATCATCCCGTCCAACATCAACCACGCCGAACTCGAGCCGATGATCATCGGCCGCAATTTCCTGACCAAGATCAACGCCAATATCGGCAACTCCGCCGTTACATCTTCCGTTGAGGAGGAAGTCGAGAAGATGGTGTGGGCGATCCGCTGGGGCGCCGACACGGTGATGGACCTCTCGACCGGGCGCAACATCCACAACACGCGCGAATGGATTTTGCGCAATTCGCCGGTGCCGATCGGCACCGTGCCTATTTATCAGGCGCTGGAGAAGGTCGACGGCGATCCGGTCAAGCTCGACTGGGAATGCTACAAGGACACGCTGATCGAGCAGTGCGAACAGGGCGTCGATTATTTCACCATCCACGCCGGCGTCCGTCTCGCTTACGTGCCGCTGACGGCCAACCGAGTCACCGGCATCGTCTCGCGCGGCGGCTCGATCATGGCCAAGTGGTGCCTGTCGCGGCACAAGGAAATCTTCCTCTACGAGCGCTTCGACGAAATCTGCGACATCATGCGCAAATACGACGTGTCGCTTCTCATTGGGCGACGGCCTGCGGCCCGGCTCGATCGCCGACGCCAACGACCGCGCGCAATTCGCCGAACTCGAAACGCTCGGCGAGCTCACCCAGATCGCCTGGAAAAAAGGCTGCCAAGTCATGATCGAAGGCCCCGGCCACGTGCCGATGCACAAGATCAAGATCAACATGGACAAGCAGCTGAAAGAATGCGGCGAGGCGCCGTTCTATACGCTGGGCCCGCTGACCACCGACATCGCGCCCGGCTACGACCACATCACCTCGGCGATCGGCGCCGCCATGATCGGCTGGTTCGGCTGCGCCATGCTCTGCTACGTGACGCCGAAGGAGCATCTCGGCCTGCCCGACCGCGACGACGTCAAGGACGGCGTCATCGCCTACAAGATCGCGGCGCACGCAGCCGACTTGGCCAAGGGCCACCCGGCGGCGCAACTGCGCGACGACGCTCTTTCAAGGGCGCGCTTCGACTTCCGCTGGCAGGACCAGTTCAACCTCGGGCTCGATCCGGAAACTGCGCGCGAATACCACGACGAGACGCTGCCCAAGGAGGCGCACAAGGTGGCGCATTTCTGCTCGATGTGCGGGCCAAAATTCTGCTCGATGAAGATCACGCAGGACGTGCGCGATTACGCGGCGGGGCTGAATGAGAAAGAAGCCGGCATGGCGGCGATGTCAGACAAATTCAACGCCATGGGCCAGCAGGTCTATGTCGATGCGGAGAAAGTAAAAGAAAGCAACAAAGCACTCTGAGCGGCTTGTCCGCCGTAGCGCGCAACGCGAAGGCGGAAGAAGGTGAAGGAGAGCAACAAGGCGTTGTAAGAGGTTCTGTTGTAGGCGGATGGCCGAAACAACAGCAGTGCTTATACCGCGCCGGGAATAGGCCCTTCTCCGAAGTTGCGGTCTCGCGTTGCTCTCTCAGTCAAGAAAGTCGCGAGTCCCGGATACGGAACATCCTTCCGTCGTTCTTCTTGGGAATACTGCACTACCCACTTTCTGAATGACAAATCTGCGTAGGGTCCACTCTCGACTGCTAGCCGGCCCTCGCGGAGTCGATAACTGCGCACCAAATTCTGCCGCACACGATCGCAAATTAGGTTCGCAGCGCGCGTCAACTCAAGCATGAGGTCGCTCACGAACGCGACGTGATGTTCGTATTGCTCAAGCAATCGCTCGTATCGCTCTGGGTTCCACTCATCAATCTTGTAAAACCTGCGAGTCATCAGTGTCTGGCCGTTGCCTATTGTCTCGGCTCTTTCGCGAAAGGTTTCCTGAAAGTCCTGCAATACGAAACGAAAATTGTGAAAGGCGCCTTCAAGAGCGGGGTAACGTCCGGGCCAAACTCGAGTGAGTAACCAATCTCGAAGCAGATACAAATCAGCATCCACTTCTATCCGCATTGATGGGTGATCGCCGCCCAAAACGTGACTGCTCCAGGCTTGCCAGCTATCGAGATCCGCCAACCTTTCCCACTTATCAACTATCGCGGCATACTGCTCATCATCATATTGCTTAGCCTCGTCAAATCCGAGCTGCTGACGTACCCATGTTTCGTGGTCGGCCTTCATGTATTGAAGGCGCTGAACTGTGTACTCGCCAACTTGTGTATCAACGATCCTGTGATCGTTGCGACAAAGTAAGATCAGATTGGCGTAGCTATTTCGTTGTTCGATAGAGAATCGTGGGATTTGCACGAGGACCGTCATCGCTCTCCGCAACAATATGGCAATTTTCACCAACTAGCGTTGGATCATCGGTTTCGGTCTCATCTTCGTACAAATCCGTGCGACATCTAGAGCAGCGTCCGGCTGCTCTGCCCCAAAGCATTTTCTGAGTTTTCAGCGATATAGTCACTTATCTATCTTCCGTTCGACTTCAATTTAGGCGAACTGCGAGTAGCCCATAACTCGTAGGGAGGATTAGCGAAGCCATAATCCGCATTGGGCTACGGCCACTGAGCCATTAGCCTCGCCACCAGGCTATAAATCCTGAGATCGCTGCGGCTAATGCACAAATTGCTGCGGCGGTTGGCTGCCAGTACGAGCCGATGACCAATGGCGGCAACATAGCGCCCCAGATTGCAAAACCAGCAGACAGTAGAGCAGCAATAATGCTCAGTGGTTGCGATCGTCGTGAGGTTTGATTCGCGGTTACTCCTGTCCATTTTTTGCAGATTTTTTCAAGGTCGATGTAGGTCGCAGCGCTGCCATCATCGCCACTCTCTCGAACATATTTGATTAGAGGAAGTCCGGTTTTATAGGCATTGGGTAGAACGTCACCCCAATATTGATATGAAACTCGCTCTGAAAAGGCACCTTCATTAATTCCAACAGCAATTAACTCGCAAATATTTAGGAAGGCTCGAACCTTGCTGCAATCGTCTGTTTTGGCAAAGTCAGGGACAGAGGGAAGTGAAACGATTGAAGGCGCAATCCTTTTAAAGTCGTTATAGAGATCAATTATCGTTTTATCCATCTCGGTCTTAAGAAAGAAATCGATTGCTGCCCGGCGGCGAGCGATATCGCGCTGCGCGCGGATAGCAAAGAAAGCGATGATTGCAGCGGCTAGCGCAATAGTGGCGGTAGCCAGCGGCGCGAACTTAGCTGCGGTCTCAGAAAAATCATGCAAAGTCATTTTGTCCCGATCGGCGCGAAGGTCTAACCTCCCCGATCCCTCACCCCGCATTTAACTTCCTCGCCTTCCGCAAATCCGCATTGATCCGCGTCTGCCAGCCGGCGCCGGTCTTGCGGTAGGCGGCGAGCACGTCGGCGTCGAGGCGCAGTTTTACCGCCTGCTTCGGATTCGGCAAAGGCGGGCGGCCGCGGCGAATGATCCTGTCGCCGTGGCGGATTTCGCCGCGTTCGAAAAACTCTTTCGTCAGTTCGGGCGCGTCGTCGGGATCAACCCATTTGGCTGAGCCAGAGCTTTTCTTCCTTGGCATGGCAGTACCTCATTGAAATGACATGGCGCGTATCGCCACGTTGCGTCCAGGCCATCACCACCATGCGGTCATCGAGGTAGCCCGCGGTGATGAAACGGGCTTCGCCGTAATCGAATCGACTGTCTAAGACCGTAATGGTGCGTCCGGCAAACACCTCGCCGGCCCGAGCGAAATCCAGCCCGCGATGCTTGAGCGTGAGATCGCGCTTCGCGGGGTCGAACGTGATCGTCATCGCTTATTTATTGTACCCCCAAATAATTGACTGTCAACAGCCCAAGGGTTCCCACGCGCCACAGACCCGCCAGAAATCGCGGGTAAGACTCCGCGCCATGCCGCTCGCATCGATCACGCGCCTGCGGGTGCGTTCCGTCCGCTACCTGCCGGAATTTCTCTGGCGTGCGCTTGGCAGCGTGCGACAGGCGCGCAACAGCCTCGGCTGCATCTTCGCCGATGTGCGCCGCGAGATGAAACTCGTGTTCTGGACGCGCACGTTATGGCGCGACGAGCAATCGATGCGGGCCTTCATGGCGAGCGGCGCACATCGCAAGGTCATGCCGAAAATTCTGGATTGGTGCGACGAAGCCTCTGTTACGCATTGGCAACAGGGGAGCGACACGCCGCCCGCTTGGCCGGCGGCGGAAGCGCAGATGCGCAGCCACGGACGCATCTCGCGCGTGCGTAATCCCACCGCGGCTCATATGCGCGGCGAAACGGTGCCGCCGCCGATCGCGGTGAAGGAGAGCAGCGAGACACCATGACCCTCTCCGCCCGCACCGTCATGCGCGTCGTCATGGCGGCGTTCTTCGCCGCCGGTTTTGCGCTGCATTTCCGCGCCACCGATGCGCTGGTCGCCATCACGCCCGATTGGGTGCCCTACCCGCGCGAAGTCGTCCACGCCACCGGCGTGCTGGAGCTGATCGGCGCGTTGAGCCTGCTCATCCCGCGCCTGCGCTGGTGGAGCGGCGTCGCGCTCGCGGCTTACGTTATCGCGGTCTGGCCGGTGAATTTCAAACACGCCTTCGCGCACATCGTCACGCCGCCGATCCCGGACAGCTGGTGGTATCATGCGCCGCGGCTTGCGTTGCAGCCGGTGATCGCCTGGTGGGCGCTGTTCTCGACGCGCGTGATCGACTGGCCGTGGCGGGGGAAACGGAGATGAGCGAGAAGTTCAAAGGCTGGTTAGCTGCCAGCGTAACCCGCTATTCGCGAATTGGTGGATTACGCTGCGCTAATCGGTCCTGCGATCCGGCATTAAAACTTCTTTTGTCGCTTAGCAAGCGTGGGGTAGCTAAGGCGCGGAACGCGCCGAGCCCACCATGTGTGTTGACCGCTTCTCGCGCGGACTTCGCTACGCTCAGCCCACCCTACGCTTGCTACGATGCCTCCTCCGCATAACACCCGCGCTCGATCTCCTCAATCAGCGGCCTGCCCGAGGGCTTCCAGCCAAGCTCCGCGCGCGCCCGGCGCGCCCGCACGCGGCTGTTGGAGCCCATGGTGTCGTTTGCCGGGCCCTCGCCCCATTCCGCCGCCGCGTCCTCGACCGTCATGCTCTGCGTGCGCCCGCCAAAGCCGAGCATGCGGCTGATCGCCTCGCACGTCTCGCGCATCGAGTTCTCGCCGTTCTCGGCGAAGTAGAAGCTGCCTCCCGGCGCCTTGTCGATCGCCGCGCGATAAAGCGTCACGATGTCGTCGATGTGCACGTTCGACCAGCGGTTCTCGCCGGAGCCGATGTGCCTGGCGACGCCGGATTTCTTCGCCAGCGCGATCAGCCACGGCACCTGGATGCTGTGCGGGTTGAGGCCGCCGCCGTGCCCGTAAATCAGGCTCGGCGCGATCACCGCCGTGCGCACGCCATTGCCGGCGGCGGCGCGCACCATCGTGTCGATGGCGACCCGCGCGGCGCGCTGCGGCGTCGGCGTGAACGGCGTGTCCTCGTCGAACACGGCCTCGACCGGTTCGCCGCGCGCGCGGGTGCCGACGATGCTGGAGCCGCCGGTGTGGATGAACGCCTTGCCGCTGCCGGCAAGCGCGGCGACCATCGCGTCGGCCGCGCCGCGATGCCCGGCATTGGCGGCGTTGATCGTCGCGTCGGCCGCGCGCGCGGCTCCGGTCAAAACGTCGAAATCGTCAAGCGTGCCGCGCACCGGCGTGATGCCGCGCCTGCGCAATGCCGCCGCGGTCTCGTCCGAGCGGGCAAGCCCGCTCACGCTATGACCGGCCGCGACAAGCGCCGCCGCCAGCGCCCCGCCGATATAGCCGCTCGCGCCGGTGATGAAGATTTTCATGCGGCTGCCCCGCGTCCACGACGGACACGCGAGCCAAGCCTATTGCGCACCCGCGCTCAAGCCGGGAACATCCCCGGCCCCGCAAAGCGAGACCGGGGATGAGAATGCTTCGTCAGGCAAAGCCGAACGCCGGGCGTGGTCGTTCAATCGCACACCCAGATCCGGCGCCAGCGCCAGCCCCAAGGCGTCCAGACTCGCCGCGGTGCGTAACAGCCGTCATCGCCGGCGAAGGCGAAGCTGCTGAACCCGAAGCCGTTCCTGAAGAAGCGATGATGGTGATGCCTGAAGCGATCGTGGTCCGCGAAGCGGACGCGGTTGTTGAAGCCGGCGCGGTTGTTCACGACAGTGTTATTCCGGACCGCGGCGCTGTTCCCAAAGCGGGCGCCTTGAGTGCCTGCGCGGCCCTGAAACCCGCTCGCGTGGCCGGCTGCTACCGAGCTGCGCGCGGCACCCATGCTGCCGCCGCTCGCGTGCGACGCGCCCATGCTCCCGCCGCCATTCACATGGGCGGCTAAGGCACCGGCCGGCATTTGAATTACGCCGATAGCCGCCAAAGCGGCAAGCGCAATGATGGTTTTACGCATCATGTCATTCCTCCATGTTATTGGCCCGGCATTGTTCCCGCCGGAACCATTCGGTGTCGCCCTGCGCATTGAACGTCCGCCGTCCGGCGAATCATGCGATGCCGGATGGCGGCAATCAGTCACAATTATTTCACCAGAAGTTCATTGTTCATTTTCGGTTCATCGGGACGCAGCGCCGGCCCGGCGGTCTTCCGCGTCTTCGATTTATCGGCTTGTACGGCGGGCACGCTCGTCGTGGCGGATGGCGGGTTCTCTCGGCGCCGGGAATTGGGCGCTGAAATCGGGTGCCGAAATCGGGTGTCTTGGCGCCGCCCTGAAGCCAATATCCTGCGCAGAAACAGGAGGACACCATGAATTTCCGCATTCGCGGCCTCGAAGCCGGACAATTCGCGCACCTGTTCGCGCTTCCGGACGCCGAACTCGCCGCGCGCGGCGCCATACGCAAAACCGCCGACGGGCCGCACCCCTGCCGCATCAGCCTGACCGACGCCGCGCCGGGCGACGAGGTCATTCTGGTCAACCACGAGCATCACGCCGTCGCCTCGCCCTACCGCATGCGCTTTGCGATCTACGTGCGGCCAGGCGAGAAAACATACGATGCCGTCGATACCGTGCCCGATCAGTTGCGCCGGCGCACGCTCGCAGTACGCGGATTCGACGCCGCGGGCATGATGACCGGCTGGGAGCTGGTGGAGGGCATTTGGCTGGAAGACGCGATCGAGCGGCAGTTCGCCGCTCCGGGCGCGCACTATCTACACGTCCACTTCGCCGCGCCCGGCTGCTACGCGGCGCGGATCGACCGGGCCTGACGCGGATCGCCGTTCGCGGCAGGCCATTCCTTTCGGAACATGCCGACGATAATCGGTTTGGCTATTACAGGGCGAATTAGCGAAGCGTAAGCCGCCATTCTTCACCGAGCCGGTGCAATACGTTTCGCTATTGCGCCCTACGAGCTATGCAACAACGAAAGTGAACTTGCCGGGATCAGCTAGCGTCAATGAGCCTGATGTATCTCGCTTGTAAGTTCGGATATTCATTGATCCAACGTCAGCGGTATTTGGAGTAATTCTCACACAGCCTCACCACCGAACGAATCCAGATCAATTGATGGTTTAATGTTTTCGAACTCCAATTGAAAGCGAGCGTTTATTTCGGAAATATAGCGACCCAAGGTCTCGACGAGATCAAACGCGCCGAAGCGCTTATTGGAAGCCCAAACTTCTGTCCAAAGAAACCGCGTCCCTTTTGTATCATCAATCTCATAGGCGAGGCTCGCAGAAAGTGTGACTGTTCTATCTGCGTCGGTAAGTTGGCCATGCTTCGCCGAATCGCCTACGTCTTTAAGCTTTTCCCTAAGCTCGTCATTGCTATCCGGCGGCAGTTTTTTCGATTCTATGAAATGAGAAGCCGAAACCGCGAGCGCATTACTGTCAGCAGTAATGTCGCTTATTCCTGTGCCAATTAAATCGTTTCGCGCCGCCCGCCTGACCAATCTTTGGTAGGGCTGCACAAGTTCATGATAGAAATGCTTTCCTAGATCTTGATGATTTATCTGAGACTCAGTCATCGCTGCTACTTCTTACTGAGTTCCTGAGCGCACTTACGAACAAGTTAGCATGTCGTTTCAATGAGCGTCATGGCTGAGCTGTCCCAGCCCATGGATGTAAATTGCCCCTTGACATTTATTCCTATAGGATTATAGTCCAATCGTCTCCTCCGCGTGAGGGCGCCCTCATGAGGCGTCGTGCGGGCGGGAGGAGATGCGGCGCCTGCGGGCGGGGACGAACGTACCCCCGCTCCCGGGAGGCCCCGGGAACCCGACCGGGGGGCACTATGACCCCTCTGCGAGGAGCTCGCTGGACTGGGACTGGCGTAAGGGCCTCGTCCCAGGAAGCGCGGACCCGAGGGCCTGTGTCTCCGGCGAAAGCCGGAGGCGCGAAGCCGCGATGGAGCGCCGAGAGGCGCCCGCGTTCCTCGCGAGAGGGGCGCGGCAAGACGAAAGACTGGTGCGCCGCTTGGCGCTCCATCCCCTCGATTTTGCGAGGGAAAAGAGAAATAGGCTGGCGTACCCGGCGCCATTAAAGAATACGGGCGATGGAACACGCCTTTTGCGCGGTTTGACATTTGAAACGAAATTCTGCTCCGATTCCGGCCAGGCGGAGAATGTCTCTTAGAGGAACCTGCACATGAGCAACGGCAGCACGCTTTCACTTTCCGAACTCGAGGACCGCATCGCCATCGCGCGCGATAATATCCGACAGCTCACCGAACAGGCGGCGGCGATGTCCGGCGCCGGCGATGAAGACCGCAACGCCGAGCGCATCGCGCAGCAGAACGACGAGCTGGAAAAGCTCATCAAGGCGCGCGACGCGCTGCTCAAGAAGCGCGGCACCGCGGCGAAGAAGAAATAGCGCCTGGCCATGCCCAACCTTCTGCAAAACCATGTCGCCGCCGTCACCGGCGCGGGCTCCGGCATCGGCCGCGCCATCGCGCTCGGCTATGCGCGCGAGGGCGCGAGCGTCGCGGTGCTCGATATCAATACCGAGGCGGCAACTGAGACCGCCCGGCAAATCAAAGCCGCCGGCGGCCAGGCTCATGCTCTTACGCTCGACGTGACCAAACGCGACGCCTGCATCGCGGTGGCGAAGAAAGTCGAAGCCGAGGTCGGCCCTGTCTCGATCCTGGTCAACAATGCCGGCATCAACCGCCGCAACGCTTTCACCGCCGATCCCGACGCCGTGCTCAAGGACTGGCAGGACATTATGGCGATCAACCTGAACGGCGTATTCAACGTCACGCACGCGTTTCTGACGCAACTGCGCGCCAACAAAGGCCGCATCGTCAATATCGGCTCGATCCAGTCCTTCGTGCATGTGCGCACGCCGAACTCGGCCGCCTACACCGCTAGCAAGCACGGCGTGCTCGGCTTCACCAAGGCGCTCGCCGCCGAGCTCGGCAAGGACGGCGTGCGCGTCAACGCCATCGGCCCCGGGCTGATCGAGACGCCGCTGAACGAAAAGGTGCGCGCCAACAATCCGGAGCTGATCAAGATCTTTCTCGATCACACCCCGCTCGGCCGTAACGGCAAGCCGGAGGACATCGTCGGCCCGGCGATCTTCCTCGCCTCCGATCTGTCGGCCTATGTGACCGGCACCATCGTGATGGCGGACGGCGGCTACCGGACGGTTTGAGTGCGGCCGCCGCCCAATAAAAAAGCGGGCAGCCACCGGCTAACCCGCCTTTGTCCGATGATTTACGGCCCCGTGCTACCTCAAGGACAGCACAAGCCCGCTGAGATCGGCGCTGACGATGAGGCCGCTCTGCACGCCGGCCAGCGTGAGCACCGCGCCGTTCTGGTTGGTCAGGACAACGCCCTGCGCACCGCGGATGGCGGCAGCGCCAGCGCCGGCCTGGCCATAAACGCCCGCGACGTCCGACGGACGGCGGATGTTGGTGACCGTGCCGTGGAATCTCGTCTCGGAAGCGCCGAAGGTAAAGCCATAGCTCAGGCCGCCGATCGACAGCGGGTAGCGCCGGCCGTGGAACGTCAGCGTGCCGCTGCCGGCCGAACCGCCAATGACAAAACCGGCCTTGACGATGCGGATGCTGACGCTGCCGCTGTCGGCATAGACCGCGGACGAGACGCCGGCGCCGGCCACGACGGTCAGCGCAATAAGGCCCGCACGGAATAGGTGAGGCATTCGCATGATGGAGGTCTCCTGGAAGCCCTTGGGGCTGGAGGCTTTGGCGCGCGCTGCTCGGCAGTGTTGAATTTTCAAGCAGATGCTGAAAGCCCGGGGGTTATCGCAGAGCGACAATACGCCGAATCGGGCAAAGTTTCCATCCCCCGACGCGCCCGCCCGCCAAAATCATAGGCTTCATTTCCCCCAACTTACCTTGCGCGCTACAATCCACTAGAAACGGTGCGAGCATAAATTGAGAGAGCGTTTCCGATGCCGATGAATATCCTTGCGAGATTTCTCTCCGTCGCAAGCCTTTGCTTCCCACTCCTCGTCCAACCGGCTTTGGCACAGGCGGGTGGATCGCAGTTGACGTCCGCGCAAACGGTAAAGCCGGCCGACTTCACCCCGACGGAACGAGATTATTATCAAAAGCTCGACGCCGCCGCCGCCAAGAGCTTCATCGCGACGCGCTCTTATGTAAGGCTCTGTCAACAGGTGCTCGATCGTAAGCTGCCGGCATTGCACCTGCCGGAGAAGCCAGCGGACTTCACCGTGAAATATCTTTTGCCCGGGGAAGCCAATGTCATAAACCGAGCGCTGGCCGAATATGTTGTTGCCCAACAGAGCCCGGACCATGCAGCCCCCTCGCGTGCGGCCGCATTGGAAATGACCCAAGCGCAAATCCTGAAGCCCGCCGGACTATCGCCGAAGGAACTGAGCTATTTCAAAACGCTCAGCGATCCTGCCAAGGCAAAGATGTTCATCGAAACCCGCTCCTATGTGCGCCTGACCCAAGATGTGGTCGCCAATAGGATGCCGGCGGCGCAGCTGCCCGACAAGCCATTGGGCTTCACGCGCATCTATCTCCTGCCCGGCGAAGAGGCGGTGGTCAACAAAGCCGTCGCGGCCTCTCTTGCCGCGCTGATGAAACAAAACCTGCGATGACAACCTGTCCAAGTGCGCCAAGTGCCGACGGCTGACGTCTATCTCTTGAACAACCCCATGATCTCGGCCTTCGCCACCGTGTTGAAATGCAAGTTGAAGCCGACCACCGCCGGCGAGGTGTCAGCGGTCACGTCGAGTCTGTCTTTGCCGACCGCGAACACCGTGAACAGATAGCGGTGCGGGTGGTCGCCTTCCGGCGGACACGGACCGAGATAGCCGCTGGCGCCCAATTCGGTGCGTGTCATCAGGCTGCCGTCCGGCATCTTGCCGCCTTTGCTGCCGGCGCCGGCCGCCAGCTCGGTCACGCTCGCCGGAATGTTCACCACCACCCAGTGCCAGAAGCCTGAGCCGGTGGGCGCGTCGGGATCGAAGCAGGTCACGGCGAAGCTCTTGGTGCCGGCCGGCGCGTCCGCCCATTTAAGATGCGGCGACTGGTTGCCGCCGGCGCAGCCGAAGCCGAAATTCTCCGATAATATGTGGTCCTTGCCGAGATAGTCGCCGTCCTTGAAGCTATTGCTGGTGACGGTGAACGCCATGTAACGTCTCCCTCCGGTCTGCAAACGTGCGAAGCCTAGCCCGGTTCGGACAAATCGCAATGGGCTCCTGGCCGATCAATACTTTCGACGCCGCGGTCTACATCTGCCTGTTCGTGGCCGTCGTCATGGGCTTCATGTCCGGGCTGCTGCGCAGCATGGCGAATATCTTCGGCTATTTGGCGGCGGCGGGCCTCGTCGTGGCGATCGGTCCGCGGCTGTCGCAACTTTTGATCGACCAGGTCCACATGCCGCCGGCTGAGACCTGGCTGGTTTATGTCGTCCTCTTTCTCGCGGCCGGCTTCGTGCTCAGCGCGTTGCTGCGGCTCGCCATCAGTGAAACGGTCGGGCCCAACGCCAGTATTCCCGATCGCGTGGCCGGCGCCGCGCTTGGCGCCGTCCGCGTCGGCCTGCTGGCGGTGCTGATCGTCGTCATCTTCGACAAGATCATCCCGCCGGGCCGCGAGCCGGCCTTCCTGAAGGGATCGCAATGGCGGCCGGTGCTGTCGCGGGCGGGCCAGCAGGGCTTGCGGTCGCTGCCGCCCGAAGTCAGCGATTACATCGACCGCGTCAAGCGTGAGCGCGGGCTGTGAAGGCCGACGCCCGACCCGCTTGGGCCTGTGCAACCAGACAGCATCGGGATAGGTTATCGGTTCGAACGCTTAGCCAAACGCAGGATGGTGCCTCATGTCCGAAGTCACTTACGAGATCGTCGAGCACGATGGCGGCTGGGCCTACAAAGTCGACGGCGTCTTCTCCGAGTCGTTCCCGAGCCACGCCGCCGCGCTCAAGGCCGCGCAGGCCGCCGCCGCCGAGCAGAAAGTCCCCGGTCACACCGAACAAATCGAGTTCGAGGACGAGAAAGGCCGCTGGCACACGGAAACCGCGCGCGGCAGCGACCGCCCGGGCACGCATATCAAGGACAAAGATTAAATCGTTTTGCTCTTGCCGTTGACGGCGGTAGAAACCTTCCGACGGATCGCCAACGCGATCGGCCAGCGCGGCTAGAGTATTCGCTGTCCGCTGATTCCCCGTGTGCTTCAACTCAGATGGATCAGACTCTTCAACTCAGATGGATCAGGCTCTAGTGTCCCGAAGCCGAAGTTCGCACTATTGCTCGGCAAGCACTTTTGCGAACTTCGGGTTCAAAGGGACACGAGAATCATAGAGTTGCTAGTGTCGCTTTGATTTGGAAGTTCGCTTCGGAATAAGTTGAGAACGCAAACGAACTTCCGAAATCGCGATACTAGGTAGCGCTGATATTCAATTCCTTCACCAGCCGCGCGTATTTCACCGAGTTCCGCCTTCGCCAGCGCGCCGAGTTTGTCCGGCGTACCGCCGATCGAACTTGAGCGAGCCCTTGCCGAAATTCGCCTGCAAGTTTGTATCGGTCATCGACTTCTCGATGGCGGCGTTGAGCGTCTTAACCAACTCGGGCGACGTGCCCGGGGGCGCGAAGGCGGCATACCAAGCCTCCAACACCAAGCCCTTGTAGCCGGATTCTTCCAGGATCGGGACTTCCGGCAGCGTCGGCGCGCGCTTGGCCGAGGTCTGCGCCAGGAATTTGAGGTTGCCGGCCTTGTAATGCGGAATCATCGAGGTCGGCCCGAGGAAGGCGGACTTCACGTGCCCCGCCAGCAGATCGGTTACCGCCTGCCCCGCCCCGCGATAGGGCACGTGCTCGAGCGTGAGGCCGGCTTCCTTGGCGAACCAAAGTCCGACCACGTGCTGGTTCGAGCCAACACCCGATGAGGCAAAGCCGAGACCGGGATTTTTCTTCGCATAGGCAACGTATTCCGCCACCGTGCTCACGCCGAGCGAGGGATGCGCGGCGAATATCTGCGGTTGCGTGGCGATCAGTATCACCGGCACCAGCACGTTCGTGTAGTCATAGCTGAGCTTGAGGATGTGCGGCGCGCTCGCCGCGTTGTCGTTAGTGATGAGGATCGTGTAGCCGTCCGGCGTGCTCTTCATCGCCGTGTCCATGCCGATGGTGCCGCCGGCGCCAGTGCGGTTCTCGACATAGAACTGCTGGCCGTAAGCCAGCGACAGCACCTGCGCGCATTGCCGCGCCACGAAATCGATGGCGCCGCCCGCCGCCAGCGGCACGATAAGACGCACCGGCTTGTCCGGCCACTTCGCCTGCGCGATCGCAGACCGCGTCAGCTTCGGCAGCACGCCGCCCGCGAACGCCAGGCTGCCCGCCGCCTTGATGAAACTCCGCCGTCCAATAGTGGCCACCGGATTCTCCCCATCTTGTTAAGCGTTGCGACAGGCATCATTGCATGCCCGCGTCACACGGTCATCGGGGGCGGCCGGTTTTCCGTTGCCGCGGGGCGTGCGCTGCAAAGCGGACTTCGCGCGCGGATTGTCGTTATATTTTTTCCTTCTTGGCGGCCTTCTTCTTCACCGGCGGCGCCGCCGCGGCGGCCGCGGCTTCCTCGGCGTCCCGCGCTAGGCGCAGCGCGCGCAGCCGCGCGGTCTTGGTGCGCATGGCGGCGGCCGAGTTCTCATAATCGAGCATCGCGCGCTTGCCTTCTTCGGCCTGCCGCAGTTTTCTGAACTGGCTGTTGGCGGCGTTCTTGTTGGAATTATCTGCCACTCACAATCTCCATGGCTGGAATGTTTAGGACCTAAATGCGGGCCGCGTGCGCCCATGGCGCGGGCCTATTTGCCGGCGGCTTTTCGTAAAGCGGCGTTGATGCGCTCTTGCCAGCCCGGGCCGCCTTCCTGGAAGTGATCTAAGACATCATGATCGATGCGCAAGGACACGAACTCCTTCGCGCCGGGCAGCGACGGGCTTTTCGGCAACAATTCCGGAGGCTTGCTGGTCGCGGCTTTGAAGGCCATTTCGGCCGCTTGCCGCGAATCGGTGGTGTGTCGGGTCATTGGCGAGCTTCTAGCACGTCCGCGAGGCCGCCGTCCGCTGTCCCGTGCGCACACTTTGTTATACTACCAGGAGTTGTGTGTCGTGACAAGTCATGACTGTCAGAATCCGCGAAAACGTCGCACACGTTACCCATTGCACGTGCAGCGTGTATGCGGCAGAATGCCGGTTGTGGGGGTCGGGCGTGGTGGCGTTGCATGTAGCGCGTGCGGATGTATTGGGGTGCGCGGCCGGCATGGCCTTGTTGCTCGCCGCCTGCGCCGGGCGCGATCCTTACGTCAGTGGTGCTTTCGGCAAAATCGACGAGTGGGGCACCGAAAAGCACACCGACCGCGTCACCGGTGCGCCTGTATCGAACTCGTTTCTGGTCACGCGCAAGGTTTCCTATGGCGCCATCCTGATTGCGCCGCCGGCACGCCTGCAACTCATCTGCTTCAAGGAGCAGCCGGCTGTCCTCATCGGCTTCGACTTCAAAATCGGTTCGACCCGCAATGCTGAGGTCGCCTATCGTTTCGATGAAAAGCCTGGCCACGAGCCGCATGTGCGGATCGTCGACGACCATAAGACTGTACTGATCGACGATCCCAAGGAAGTGGCGCAGTTCACCAGCGAATTAGCGATCTCCGAAATTCTCTACCTGCGCATCCGCGCGCTCACTGCACCGCGCACCAGCGCCGAATTCGCAGTTACCGGCGCGGCGCCGATGATTGCCGCCGCCTATGCGAATTGCCCGCGGAACCCCGCCGCGCGCGCCAACGCTTCAGCGCGTGCGCGCCAAGCGGACGAAGACGACGATTGAGCGCCGCGTTCACTGCCACAGGCCGTCGGAGGCCCATTTGGCTTCCGGGATTTCCGGCCCGACCGTGTAACGGAACGACACCACCGCCATGTGATCGGGTGTCGCCGTGCAGGTGAAGGATAGCGCGTACCATTTGCCCTGGCTGCGGAAGGCGCCGCCCTCGGCCGCGATGGTGTTGTCGCGAATGGCCGGCTCGGCCGTGGCGTTCGCCACCGCGCGGTCGGGGCGGAAACTTCCGCTCTCTTTGCGGATGCGCGCCATCGCGGTGTAGTCGCAAAGCTGTTCGAGTCGCTCGTCCGGCGCGAGCTTCTGCAAGGAACGCGCGAGCCGGTCCTCAGCGGCAACGGCCTGCGCCGTAACGAGCAAGGTCGCGCCGATCGCCCATCCGAACGTCCGCATGCAATGCCTTCCCACGTCCCCGTGAGCCGGGGCCATTAAGGATGCCGCCGCCGCACAAGGCAACGCCCGGAGCCGGTTTGTCCAAAGCAAAATGCGCGCCATCCCGCCTAATTCGCCCGTTTATAGTAATTGGACGCGCTGCCGCGTCCGCCAGCAACGCTGTGGTTGGTGTTGACGAATTCGTCGGCGGTCAGCTTGTCGATGCTGCGTTCCTGCGCCTCGCCCTGCCAGTTAGGATACGTGGCCGATACGATCTTGTAGCTGACCGTCTTTTTCGCTTCGTCGACGCTGTAGTCGCCGAACACCGAGATGCTCCGCCGCATGATGGCGGCGTATTCTTCTGGCGTGCCGGTCAGGCGGTTGCCGCTGGCGATCTTCGGCACGTCGCTGGCGACATGAATTTGCGCGAAGTGGCCGTCGGCGGTGAAAATCAAAACGCCCTTCGGCGTCTCGCCGAAGGGAAACGATTTCTTGCCGTCGGGCGCGACCACTTCGGCCACGACGAAGTTCCAGGTGCCGACCATCTGGTCGCGCAAACTCTTCTGCTGCGCCCCGGCATGGCTGCCGGTCAGCACAAGCGCGAGCAAGGCCAATATCCGAATACCGCTCACGTCGTCCCCCTTAGTTGTATTTCGGATCGCGGTCCAACAATTCGATCGAAATGCCCTGCGGCCCGCGCAGGAAGCAGATCTTGATGCCAGGCCGTGGCGAATGCGGCTCCTTGGTGAACTCGACACCCTTCTTCTTCAGGTCGGCCGCGACGGCATCGATGCCGGAAACCGCCAGTCCGAAATGGTCGAGCCCCTGATAGGGGGTCGTCGGCGCGCCATTGACGCCGTCGCCGGGGGTGACAGGGGCGGTGAAGATGTTGGCGCCGCCAAGCTTGATGTCGATGCGCGGCTTGCCGGCTTGCGTCGAGCGGATCACTTGTGCGCCGAACATGCGCTCGAACCATTGCGCGGTCGCCTCCGGCTCCGGCGTGCGCAGATGGATGTGGTCCCAGGTAAAGTTCGCCATGGCGTTTCTCCCGTTGTGACGCTTTGCCGCAATTTAGCGCATAGCCGGCGGCCGAGCGCAACCGGGGCTTGTCGGCCCGCTAGAGGGTGCGGCATGGTCAAGGTTGCCAATGCCGCGGGCTGCGCGCCGCGGCTCATTTGAAGCGCGACGACGAACAGTGGCGCGGCGAACAACGGACCCCGGCGCAAGCCCCGGGTCAGATGCGCGGGCCACCAGCGGCAGCAGTAGCCATAGGCCGCAGGAAATCTGCAACGGCCAAGGAACCATGGGTTTTTCCGCGCGTTGAACGGCGGCCTTCATGGATTTTTAGACTTGCGACATTAGCATGAACAACGTCCATCCAGAGACCGGCCGGCGTCCTTATCCGCGACAGACCCTGTAGTCTCCCGCGCGCCGCGGCCGGAGAATCTGATTCTGCTTTGTTGATCTGGCTCGTTGCCGTCGCCACGCTCCGCGCGACGCGCGGCATCAATAGTTATTCGACCGACGACGCCATGCGTCTGGTCGAAGTGCGCGATTTTATGGCCGGGCAGAGCTGGTTCGACCTCACGCAGTATCGCCTCGATCCCCCGAACGGCGTCGTCACGCATTGGTCGCGGCTAATCGATCTTCCGCAGGAGACGGGCTCCGCCCTCCTCGCCATGACGATAGAGGCGGCGGGGCGTTGGTCAGGCCGCTTGACAATTCCCTCTGACACCCCGTTACCATTTATGACAGCGGACGCCGCCCCCACGTTGTGCACAGATGCGCCGACGCCGCACGCATTTTGCTTCATGCGCCGCGCATTTTTGCTTACATGACATGCGTCGAAATTTCGGGCTGGGCGACAATGGCGCGCAAGACCATTCAGGCGGCGGGAGGCATCGTGGTGCGCGGCGGCAGCGCGCGCCCGCGCATTGCCGTGGTCCAGCGCAGCAAGGACGACGCCTGGGTGCTGCCGCGCGGCAAGCTCGAGCGCGACGAAAATCCTGCCCGCGGCGCGCGCCGCGAAGCGATCGAGGAGACCGGCCATCGCGTCAAGGTGTTCGAGTTTCTCGGCGCTATCACCTACCGCGCGCGTGGCCGGCCGAAGGTCGTACAATTCTGGCGCATGAGGGCGGCGGAGCGGCCGAGCCACAACGTCATGAAGGACATCGTGGCGGTCGAGTGGTTGCCGCTCGCCGCGGCGGTGCGCCGGCTGAGCTATCCGCTGGAGAAGCTGTTCCTGCGCCACGTCGGACGCCGCATCCTCAAGCGGCGACGGCGCAAGCCGGCGCGCCGTCGAGCGAAAGTACGGCATCGAAAAACCGCCGCGCGCCGGCGTTAGCAGCGCGGCGCCGCAGTAAAACTTCGCGCCGCAATCCCGCCGCAACTGTTGCCGAAATTTAATGCGCGCAGGCGTGCCCAAAGCCATTTCCAAACGCCTCATTCAGCGGGCGTTCACGCGCACAATGGAACTCTGGCGCGAACAGGGACGTTATCGCTGCGAGTGCATATCGCAGGTAATCCCTGGATCGGTCGTTCAATCGGCACGACGACCAAGCGAATCGATCGAAGGAGTGCGCCATGATCACGATGACCAAAACCCTGACAGCTATCGCGGCCGCCGCGACCATCGCCGTCGCGGCCGCCCCGCAACCGGCACAGGCGCGCGGCGGCGCTCTCGCCGCCGGCATCATCGGTGGCCTGGCCGCCGGCGCCATCATCGGCTCGGCCGTCAACGGCCCCTATTACGGTTACGGCCCGGGCTATTACTACGCCCCCGGACCGGTCTATTACGGCGGTGCGCCGTGCTACTGGAGGCACCAGCAATTCTGGGACGGCTGGCGCTGGCGCTGGCGGCCGGTGCGGGTCTGCTACTAGAAAAAAGCTTTGCCGCACTAGCGCGCAAACAAATCGAAAAAGCCCGGAATTGCCCAAGATTCCGGGCTTTTTCGAGCGAGAGGATGAACCTAAAGCATCAAATTTCCGACATATTAAGCCTGCCTCTTTTACAGGAGCCGGGACAGGCTTTAAAACTACCGTTTGGCGGTCGGCCCCGGCCGGCCCCGACCCTTGGAGGGAAAACCCTATGAAGAAGACCATCTTTGCTCTCGCGGCCGTCACGGCCATCGCCGTAGGTAGCTTGGGCAACCCGACCCCGGCCGAAGCGCGCTGCCACGGCTGCGGCCTTGGCCTCGGCATCCTTGGCGGCGTGGCAGCCGGTGCCATCATCGGCTCGGCGATCGCCAACCATCCGGGCTACTACGGCTATGAATACGACGCCCCGGCCCCGGTCGCTTGCGACGGCTACTGGGCGCGCCGGCGGATGTATGACGGCTACGGCAATTTCGTCGGCTGGAGCCGCCCGCACTGGTTCTGCCGTTAATCGCTGCGTAACGGCCATGGGTGCATGATCGGCGCCGATCGTCATCGGCTCGAGGGACATCCATGAAACGTCATACGGTTATCGCGTTCGCCGCGGCCGCCCTGGTGGCCGCGGCGTTGCCGTCATCCGCGCAGGCGCATTGCGACGGCTGCGGCGTCGCCGCCGGCGTGGTCGGGGGACTGGCCGCCGGCGCCATCATCGGCTCCGCCATCGCCAACAGCGGTCCGCGCTATGTGGAGCCCGCTCCCGCCTATGGCCCGCCGACGCCGCCGGACTATTATGCTGAGCCGCCCGAATATATCGAAGGCCCGGCCTGCCACATGGAACGGCGTCAAGTATGGGACGGCTACGGCTATCGCATGCAGCGCATGGAAGTGTGCGACTAACTGAAATATTCCGCTCATTCCCGCACTCAGGTCCAGCTTCGCAGGCCCGAGTACAGGCTCCAGCGGGAATCCAGCGCAAGAATCGCAGCGTCTCAAATTTTGGCTCTGGGTCCCCGCTTCCCGGCTTTGCGCAGACGGGTCGCGGGGACGAGCGGATGAATTAGTTCACCGGCGCATGTGGTCGAGCACCGCGGCCGTCGGCCAGCAATCGACCTTCAGGCCGTTTTTCTTCTGATAGGCCCCGAGTGCGGCGCGCGTGAGCATGCCGGCTTTGCCGTCGAGCTTGTCTTTGTAAAGACCGAGCACGGTCAGCCGCTTCTGCATTGATTCAACATCCGCTGTCTTAAGCTGTGCGTTCTTGCTCCACGGCGTCTGGAATCGCCGCGCGCCCGCGATGCGGTCGCTCAGATGACCGACAAACAGCACGTAGAGATCTGAATAGTTATAATCCTTCAATACGTAATAGTTTTTCGGCGTCAGGAAGGCCGGCCCATACGTGCCCTCCGGCAAGAGCAGCGATGCCTCAGTCGCAAGTTCCACATCGGTCGGCGAGCGCCGGTAAGCCGGCACGTAGCCGCGCCTGAGCCATTCGACCACGGGCATGACGTGGCTCGGCTCCGCGATGGTGCAATCAACCACCGCCGGCACGCGCACTTCGATCGCCCACGGCTTGCCCGCCTGCCAGCCTTTGCTGGCGAGCTGCTTGGCCGCCGAGGCCAGCGCGTCCGGCACCGAATGCCAGATGTCGGCTTTGCCGTCGCCGTCGAAATCGACGGCGTATTTGTAGAATTCCGACGGCAGAAACTGCGTCAGCCCCATGGCTCCGCCCCAGGACGAGCGCAGATCGGCGCGCGGCACGCCGTCCTGCAGCATTTTCAGCGCATGCAGGAATTCGTTGCGGAAGAAATCCTTGCGCTTGCCGACATACGCCTGCGTCGCCAGCACGCGCATCGCGTCGTAAGGCTGTTTTTCGGCTCCGTAGTCGGTCTCGCGCGCCCAGATCGCCAGCACCATATTGCCGGGTACGCCGAATTCCTTCTCGATGCGCACCAGCGTGTCGCGGTATTGCATGGCGAGCTTTTTGCCCTGCGCGGCGAGGCGATCGAAGGTCGGCTCGCGCAGATATTGCGCCGGCGTCTGCACGAATTCCGGCTGCTGCGGCGCGGCTTCCGCGCGTCCGGGGATAGCGAGATCGGGCAGCGAGAGATCGGGTTCCAGCCCGCGTGTCGCTTTGTCGAAGGTGTAGCGCGAGACACCGAGTGAGCGAGCGTCGGGCCACGTCGATTGCAGCCATTGCTGGAAGGCAGCGTCCGCGTGGGCCTCCCCGGTAGATGCACATAGGAAAATGAGAGCGATGAGAAAAAACCCTATCCCCGTCATCCTGAGGTGCGAGCGAGCGTAGCGAGCGAGCCTCGAAGGATGCACGGCCCCTGCTGTCATCCTTCGAGGCGCGGCGCGGAGCCTGTCATCGGGCCGCGCTTCGCGCGGACCCGTTGGCGTCGCGCGCCTCAGGATGATGGTCTGGCCACGTCGCAAGTGCACGATCACGAAGTAACTTTCATGTCGCCAACCTGCTTTCCATTTTTAGCGGACCGAAGGCGGGCGGCGGAATGCGGCGTTTCGAAGCCGCTTCGTAGGCCGACGCGACATGCAGCAAGATGTCTTCCTTGCCCGGCTCGGCGCGGAACACCAGCGAAAACGGCAGGCCCGGCTCCGCAAGCTTTGTCGGCGCATCGGATGGAACGTGCAGATAGCGCATGCCGTCATCGCTGAGCTTGTAGATCGGATCGTAGACGGTCGTGACGTAGCCGGCGGGAATTAAAACTTCAGTCAAGCCGGCGTTCGGACCGCTGAGCGATTCCGGTGAGAGGTTGTTGCGGAAGCCCTGCCCCGCGCCGCCGATCTTGCCGGGCGGCCACGGCGTGTGCAGCCGCGCCAGCACGTCGAGATGGTTTTCCAGCATCACCATCATGTCGGCGCGGCGCAGCAATTCGCGCAGCATGATGCGCTCGGCGGTCGCCTGCCGCTCATGCAGCGGATTGCGCAAATCGGCTACCTCGTCCCAGTTGCGAAAGCTGGCGCGCTGGTCGTCGCCCCAGAATTTCGAGCGCGCGTTGAGCGCGGTGAAATCGGCGAGCGTTTCGGTGAAACCCTTGGCCTTCCAATCGGCGGCGCGGCGCGACAGATACTGATTGATATGGAAGCGGAACGCCATCTGCGGTGCCTGGTTCTGCACGGTAGCGAGGTCGAGATTTCGACGGCGGCGCGATACGGCGTTCCGACATTTCCAGCATGTAGTCCATCGGCTTCATCTTGCCGGAGCCGAAAACCTTTCCGGGCGCGAATTCGGTCGGCACGATGGCGGCGGCGAACTCCTTGAATACCGGCTGTCCTTCGTCGGTCAGCCGGTAAAGGATATCGGGCATGAAGACCGGCACCAGCCGCGCCAGCGCCACGCGATAATCGACCGCCATCTGCTCTATGTCAGGGTCTTTGTTCCAAAGTGGGTCGGACGACTCGACCAGCGCTGCGCCAAGTTTGCCGCAGAGCACTGTCTTGATCTCTTCGCCCGCGGCGGTGACGATCGGGACTTCGGTGAGCGAGCCGGGGCGCACGATCATCGACTCGCGGATGACGCCGATGCGCAAGCCTTTGAGCGCGCCGGCGGCGCCGGATGTTTTCGCGTGTGTGGCATACGACTCAAGCACCGACGAGCGCGGCACGGCGGTGAAGGGATCGCGCGGGTCGTAATAGCCTTCTTTCGGGTCCTTCAGCGCATCAAGCACTTTCGCGCAATCGCCGATCGTGCGCGCGAGAATGCCGGAGCGGTCGACGTGGATGTCCGCACCGATGGCGCCGCCGTCGAAGCCGAGCATCGCCTTGTGCGGCAGGATGAGCGCCACCGCGTTGTGGTTAGCCGGGCCGCGGCAGGAGGCGCGTGTTTCCTCGCCCAGGCTGCACATCACCATGTTCGTTGACACCGACGTGCCGGAGCCGGAGCTTGAGCCGAGGGAGGCCGCGCGCGTGGTGTCGTAAGGGTTCGACACGTTGCCGGCCCAGGTGCTGCGCTGGTAGCCGAGCGTCGTCGGCAATATCTTGCCGGGCTTGCGACGTTCACCCGGATCGTCGGGCCGGCCGTTATATTCGGTGTTCACCGCCTTGGCGAAAATGATCGCGCCCTTGTCGCGCAACTGCTCGACCAGCACATGATCGCGCGCCGGAAAATCAATGTCGTAGCGCGCGTCGCCGCCGCCGGTCGAGCGCATGTCCTTCGTGTCGAACGGGTCCTTGAACGAGAACACGACGCCATACATCGGCATCTTCTCGAGATTCTGGATTGCGGCCGTATTGGGCGTCGAGCTCGGCCGCGCGCTCAAGCGCGTCGGGCTGCCGGCGGAAAAATTCGCACACCGGTGGCGCACCTTTCGGCAGCGGCCCTTTCGAGGGATGCAGGTCGTAATCGCCGCGGCAGGTAACCGAGCGTTCGCCGCGGATGTTGAGCGTCGCCAGTGCGTTCACCTGGCCCGCGTTCGGCTTGCCGACGGTCATGCCGAATTGCTGCGCGATCTCCGGGTTCGAAGCGGTTGCCTCCATGCGGCCGAATTCGAGCGGCGGACCTTTATATTTGTCGAGGTCGGGCAGCACGTCCGACGCCTTCACGGTCTCGGCGGGAAATTTCAGCGGCGCGCCGCCGCGTGGAAAACCTTTCGCTTCCGGGATCGCCGCGCCGTCCTGCGTCACCAGCAGATTGGACGTGCCATTGAAGGCTCGCACGCGCGCGAGATAATGCCGCACGACATCGACGCAGGTAGTCTGGCCCGCCTTGATCGCGGCGTGCAATTCATCGATCGTCGCTTCTTCGAGGACGAATTCTTTATCCGGCATGAAGGGCCTATTCATAGGCGGTCCTGGCTCGTCTTTGATGTCTCGTACTTAATCTGTCATGACCGGGCTTGTCCGGCCATCCCGAAAGCGCCAAGGCGTATCGCATGGTTGTCATCATAGCACGCGCAGCCGGGGGCCTGGCGCGCGAGGACTTGGCGCGCAAGGACTTGGCGCGCAAGGACTTGGCGCGCAAGGACTTGGCGCGGCGGGCGCGATCGGCAGCGATTGCGGCGCCGGTTCGACCGCCGCTTGCGACGCTTCTCGGGCGCCATTGTTTCGCGCCAGCGCGCAAGTTCGCGTCTGATCTCTGCTTCGGTTTCGGCCGGCGACAGCCCGGCCTGTCCGGCCTTGATGGCGGCGCGGATGCAGATTTTCAGATCCTCCGGCACCAGCGGCCAGAGCCGGTCGAAACACGCGCGGCCATCGACGACGCAGGCGCGCGCCCGCAGGCACTTCTTGCGGCCGCAGGCTTTCCAGAACATCAGCCAGGAGCACATGCTTCGGCGCGCCTGTTTCCGTTCTTCGTCTTGCGCGCGGAAGAAATCGGCGCGGAAGTGTTTTTTAGGTTTTCGTCGTGCAGGCATAGGTTCTCCTTTTGGCGGGTTTCAGCCCACTCATTCCCGCGTAAGCGGGAACCCAGTTCTTTTTTGCTCTGGGTCCCCGCTTTCGCGCGGGACGAACGGAATTTGAATGTAATTCGGGCATAGGTTCTCCTTTTCGCGGCGCGGGTTTCGGGCGTCCGAAGTGTGGGGGTGCTCCGCTTGAGCGGAGCCAGGGTGCCCGGCGCCTAATGCGCGGGGCTGGTTCAACACCCCCGTCTTTGAAACGAGGGGAATGGAGCGCCGGCAGGCGCAACATCCTTAGAGTGGACGGTCCCTTGCGGGACCGCCGCGCCTTCCGGCGCTCCACCCGGCTTCGCTTGCGCGACACCGGGCTTGTTTTGGCGGTTTCGCATCGCGGGTTTCCCCGCGACACCGGCTCCAGGACCGCGCTTCCTGGGACGTGGCTCGGAACGGGCGTTACCCGGCTTTGCCGATCCCAGTCCAGCGAGCTTCTCGCAGAGCGGTCATGATGCCGCCCGGGCGGAAACCCCGGAACCGCCCGGGAGCGGGGTCACGACCCCCGCCCGCAGGCACCGCACCCTCTCCCGCTCTCAAGGCGTCCCGTTGGGAGCGCCCCTCGTGGAGAAGGTGAGAGGAATATAAGCCTAGTGACGCAGAATGTCAATCCATAAAATTTTGGTTTTAAAATATTGAAGAGCACAAAGTTCGCTCCTCAAGTGCCCATTGGTTTTGAGTGACACATCAAAGGGTTTTGATGAAAAGACGAGGCTGCTAGTGTCGGATTTGCACGTTAAGTTTCTTTTTGAGCAGAAAGTCCATTATCATGCACGACCCGCATTTAGCTGAAATTACCATCCCCCGTCCTCCCCACCTTGGCGGCGATCAATGGTCGCTAACCAATCTCACGACAATTAGCGTCGTGTTTGGAAAGAACGGCAGCGGAAAAAGTCTGCTTCTCCGCGCTTGGCGGGATAGCGATCCCGCGAACTGTCATTACGTCGTGCCCGAACGTGGCGGCGAAATTGACTACCAAGCGCAGTTTTTTCAACAACAAGTGAGCGCCAACGAACGACAGGGTAATTCCACGCGAAACTTTGTGGAGCAGTATCGACGCCAAATAGTGGCCAGGATTTAGGCTTACTTTTCTGTTCGGGGAAATAGTCGGGGCGGCCAATTGTCGGGCAACCCTGCCGATTTGGAAGTGTTGCTCTCGAACTCTTGCCCGATTTCACAATACAGCTAACTGCCGTTCGAAATCCGCCTTACATTCTGGTACGAGCCACCGACAATTCTCAGGTTGGGGGAATTGATCAACTCAGCAGTGGCGAAGCCCAACTGCTGACTGTCGCTCTGGACATTCTAACCATTGCCGCGATGTGGGAAATTCAAGGAACCACGAAGCGCATTATGCTGATTGACGAATCTGATGCGCATATACACCCCGACTTACAGGCCCGCTTTGCAGATTTTCTGGTGAGAGTCGTCGAGAAATACAAGCTTCAGGCTGTTCTAGCTACGCATAGCACCACATTGCTTGCGGGCATTGGCCAGTTTGGCGGCGAAGCCGCAAGTGTCCTCTACGTTGATCGGATCAAAAATACGTTCAACGCCGAACCGTTCACACGGGTTATGAAAGAGCTTGCGGCATGTCTTGGCGGGCACGCTCTAATGGGACCGCTCTTTGGCGTTCCGATGCTACTGGTAGAAGGAGATGACGACTATCGAATTTGGGAGTCAGGTCCCGCGCCATCACATCGTAAGCTTCTCGGTTATCCCTTCTCATGGGGAGGAAATTAAGCAATATCAGAAGAGTTTGGAACGCATGTTTGCAGCGCTACGCGAAGGTCAAAATCTCTCTGGCTATGCATTGCTCGATGGCGACAAAGCGAAGCCACAGCCGAGCCAAGACAATCCGCAGAAACATGTCCGTTTCATCCAACTTGCTTGCCATGAGTTTGAAAATCTTTATCTGACGGACCAAGTATTGGCGTTACTTGGAACGAACTGGCAATAGAATTTGCCGCAAAATTGGCTGCGCAAGCGGCAAACTACGGAAACAAAGCGATACAGTTGCAGCAGGCGGCAACTTGGGATCGCAAGAACGCAGACATCAAGAACTTGATCGAAGAGATTTCGATAATCCTTGATGAGAAGAAAATTCATGGACGATCAGGGTTGCTAACGCCATTGGACGTACAGGCCAAGCGGGCAGCTCGCAGAATTTCTTGGCTTAGAGGTGATCAATTCGTTATGGGGCGAGCCTCCACTGGTAGCGGTACCCGCAGCCGGCGATGCGGAATGATGAAGTCCCTGCCCCCGCCGCCGCACCTTGCCGGCCTTGTCACCGCTCGCCATGATGGCCGCCGGCCAACGCAGCGCAAGGTGGTTCGATGCCGATCAAATCCCGATATCTGTTCGTCGCCAGCATGGACGTCGAGCCCGCCAAGGAGGCGCTGTTCAACGAGGTCTACGACACCGAGCACGTGCCCAATCTGCTGAAGGTGCCGGGCGTGCACTCGGTCGCGCGCCTGGAGGGCGAGCCGTTCGCCATCAGCATCGGCGGCGAAAAAAAGAGCGTCGCGCATGACGGCCCGCGCCACAGCGCGCTCTATGAGATCGACGGGCCTGAGGTGCTGGTGAGCCCCGAATGGGCGCGCGCCGTCGAAGCGGGGCGATGCCCGGCGAGGTGCGGCCGTTCACGCGCAACCGGCGGCACGCGCTCTACCGGCTGCGTTAGGCGGGGCGCGACACTAGCGCTTAAATTTCTTGTACTTCAGCCGGTGCGGAATGATTACAGTCCGTGCCCCCGCCGCCGCATCTTGTTGGCTTCGTAGTCCTGGAAATTGCCCTCGAACCATTCGACGTGGCTGTCGCCCTCGAACGCCAGAATATGCGTGGCGATGCGGTCGAAATGTCCGTCAAGCGCCCATAGCCGGCATCGGCGGGAAGATTCGATATGACTTGGGAGGCCCACCATTTCAGGCGCCTGACTTATGAGTTTATAATTTCAAATCAGCTTCGGGAGGCGAAGAATGCCAGAACCCTATTCAACCGAACTCTATCGCCAAGAAGGCGATAACTTTCAGTTCGGTTCGCCTGTCCGTGAATGCCGATGGCTCGATCAAATTAGACACCCAAGACATGGGGACGGCCGTAAAAGAAATATGGGGCGATAGCGATTATGAGTTCTGGGTCGACATTCCCGCCTCGGCGCTACCCAAACTGGCATTTGCCCTGCTCCGGAAAAATACGCCGGTCGAGACAAAGCGGTCGATGAGCTGCGTGCGTTCTGCAAGCAAGAAGCGATCGAACACGAATGGGATTCCTGGGTTTAATGGGATTCTTGGGTTTAATAAATCGCGGCCGGCGAAAGGCTAACCAGCTGTTACCGCTTGAACTTCTTGTACTTCAGCCGGTGCGGGATGATCGAGTCCTGCCCGAGCCGGCGCATCTTGTCGGCTTCGTAGTCCTGGAAGTTGCCCTCGAACCATTCGACGTGGCTGTCGCCCTCGAACGCCAGAATATGCGTGGCGATGCGGTCGAGGAACCAGCGGTCATGACTGATGATGACGGCGCAGCCGGCGAAATCCTCCAGCGCCTCTTCCAGCGCGCGCAACGTGTCAACGTCGAGATCGTTGGTCGGCTCGTCGAGCAGCAGCAGATTGGCGCCGGTGCGCAGCATCTTGGCGAGATGGACGCGGTTGCGCTCACCGCCCGACAGCGTGCCGACCTTCTTCTGCTGGTCGGCGCCCTTGAAATTAAACAGCGAGCAGTAGGCGCGTGAGTTCATTTCCTTCTTGCCGAGCAGGATGATGTCCTGGCCGTTGGAAATCTCGTCCCACACGGTCTTCTTGCCGTCGAGCGAATCGCGCGACTGGTCGACATAGCCGAGAGCGACCGAGGAGCCGATCTTGATGGTGCCGCCGTCCGGCTTGTCCTGGCCGGTGATCATGCGGAACAGCGTGGTCTTGCCGGCGCCGTTCGGGCCGATCACGCCGACAATGCCGCCGGGCGGCAGCTTGAAGGAAAGGTCGTCGATCAGCAGGTTGTCGCCGAAGCCTTTGTTGAGACGGTCGAAATCGACCACGTTCTGGCCGAGCCGCTCGGCCACCGGGATCGTGATCTGCGCGGTGGTGTTGACCTTGGCATTGGCGATCTTGAGCAGTTCCTCGTAGCGCTCGTAGCGCGCCTTGGATTTGGACTGCCGCGCTTTCGGCGACGACTTGATCCATTCGCTCTCGCGTTCCAGCGTGCGGCGGCGCGACTCGTCCTCGCGGCCTTCCTGCTCCATTCGTTTTTGTTTTTGCGCGAGCCAAGAGGTGTAATTGCCCTCGTAGGGAATGCCGCGGCCGTGGTCGAGCTCGAGGATCCAGCCGGTGACATTGTCGAGGAAGTAGCGGTCATGGGTGACGATCAGGATGGCGCCCGGATAATTGCGCAGGTGGCCTTCCAGCCAGTTCACGCTCTCGGCATCGAGATGGTTGGTCGGCTCGTCGAGCAGCAGCAGCTCGGGCTGGTCGAGCAGCAGCTTGCACAGCGCGACGCGGCGGCGCTCGCCGCCGGACAGCTTGGTGACCTCGGCGTCGTCGGGCGGGCAGCGCAGCGCGTCCATCGCCAGATCGACCTGTGCAATCGAGGTCCCACAGGTTCTTGGAGTCGATCTCGTCCTGGAGCTTGGCCATCTCGTCGGCGGTCTTGTCCGAGTAATTGGCGGCCAGCTCGTTGTAACGGTCGAGGATCGCCTTCTTGGCGGCAACGCCCTCCATGACGTTCTCGCGCACGGTCTTGTTCGGATCGAGCTGCGGCTCCTGCTCCAGGTAGCCGACGCGGGCGCCTTCGGCGACGAAGCCTTCGCCGGCGAATTCGGTGTCGATGCCGGCCATGATCTGAGCAGGGTCGACTTGCCCGAGCCGTTGACGCCGAGCACGCCGATCTTGGCGTCCGGGTAGAACGACAGATGGATGTTCTCCAGCACCTTCTTGCCGGCCGGATAGGTCTTGGTCAGACCCTGCATGTGATAGATGAATTGGCGACCGTTCATTGAGCTCTGAAACCCCTGCTAATCCGGCCTCAAATCCGCGCTGACAACGCGATACCGGCGGTCATTTTGTCGGGAAATTCGGGGCTGATGTAACGACCATCGGGCACAAGGGCAAGGCGGTCGCGCTTTCCCTCTCCCCGCAATGCGGGGAGAGGTCGGTCGCCGAAGCGTTAGCGAAGGCGACCGGGTGAGGGGCCGTGCAATGCCCCTCACCCGGCTCGCGCCGTAGCGCGTCGAAGACGCGCGTCAACGCGCTTATGCCGGCGCTCGCCACCCTCTCCCCGTAAAGGACGGGGAGAGGGAAGAAGCCCCGGCGGTAAATTTTCATAAAGGTTGATTCCATTTTCCGCCCCAACAAGACCCCGCGCCAACCCGTTTTTAACCCCTGGTGCGCCATGATCGCCCTCCATGAACCTGGCCGCTTCTGCAAGCGACCAAGGGATGAGCGGGCCAAAGCGCCCGTGTCATGGTGGGGATTGAGCGATGGGTCGAGCGATTTCAGCCATTTCCGGCGCGTTGCCGCGTCCGTTCAGCTTGCTCGGCTCGGCTCTCACAGCTTTCTGGCATGAGTTGACCCGCGATATGGGCGGCCCCTATAGGCCCGAGCGGCACTACATGCGCGGCCCGGCCCCAAATGGCGCGCCAAGCACGGCCTGCCGCCGCTCTGAGACCCCTATCTTTTCAAGCAACCGGCTCTAAATTGACGCCGTTCGGGACGTTCCGGGCACGCAATTCAAGGAGCTTGTGCGTATGGTGCAAGGCAGCCATCCTTGATGACTATCAGAATGTCGCCTTGAAACTCGCCGACTGGTCAGCGGTCGGCAAGGACGTCAAGGTCAAGGTCTTCAATACACCGCTCGGCGACGACGACACCGTGATCGAAAGCCCTGCAAGACTTCGCCGTCGTCAACATGATGCGCGAACGCACCCTCACCCGCAAGGTGATCGAGGCCCTGCCCGACATGAAACTGTCGATCACGACCGGCGCGCGCAACGCCTCCATCGACATGAAGGCCTGCGCCGAGCGCGGCGTCACCGTCTGCGGCACCGGCACCTTCGGCAGCCCGACCGCCGGCATCGCCATCGGCCTGATGCTGGAACTGACCCGCCGCATCGGTTTCGAAAACGCCCGCCTGAAAGCCGGCGCGCCCTGGCAGATCGACCTCGGCCCAGGACCTGGAAGGCCTCACGCTTGGCATCCTTGGCCTGGGCAAGCTCGGCCAGCGCGTGGCCGGCGTCGCCAAAGCGCTGGGCATGAAGGTCATCGCCTGGAGCCAAAACCTGACGCCCGAAAGGGCGAAGGAGGCGGGCGCCAGTACGTTTCCAAGGAAAATCTGTTCAGCAAAGCCGACATCGTCACCATCCACGTTGTGCTGAGCGACCGCTCCAAGGACTGGTCGGCGCGAAAGAACTCGGCCTGATGAAGAAGACCGGCTATCTCGTCAACTCTTCGCGCGGGCCGATGTCGACGAGAAGGCGCTGATCGCGGCGCTCAATTCGAGAATCAATCGCCGGCGCCGGCCTCGACATGTTCGACATCGAGCCGCTGCCGATCGACCATCCGTTCCGCGAGATTGACAATATCGTGATCACGCCGCATCTTGGCTATGTCAGCGACGAGAATTACCGGGAATATTATCGCGGCGTCGTGGAAGACATCCGCGCCTGGCTCGACGGCAAGCCGGTAAGGGTGATTGAGGCGAAATCGTCTGCCGCGCTCCACCACGATCTCACTTCACCCTCCCCCTGGAGGGGGAGGGTCGCGAGCGAAGCGAGCGGGGTGGGGTGATCGCCTATCTGGAGCTTTGACCCGACCCCCACCGCTTTCGCTACGCTCAAGCTGGTTGTTTTCTCCCCCTCCAGGGGGAGGGGTAAAGCGAGCAAGCCTTGTCGCTTACAGCCCCAGCAGCTTCGCCGCGTTGTTGTAGGCGATATCGGCGCGCAAGGGTTCCTCGAGTGGGCGCCGTGTCCATAAACTGGCCGGCCCCGTCCAGTCGAAGGATAGTCGGCCGAGAACATCACGCGGTCGCGCCCGAGCGCGTCGACCGAGCAACGCACCGGCGGGCCGTCATACATGCCCGAGAGCGTCACCCAGACGTTTTCCTTGAGGTATTGCGACGGCGGCTTCGGCAAATTCCAGCCGTAGGGCTTCGAGCGGCTGTCGAAGCGCCAGAGCTGGAACGGCAGGTTCTCGCCGAGATGGCCGAGAATGAGCTTGGCTTTCGGGTAGCGATGGAAAACGCCGCCGCAGATGATGCGCAGCGCGTGCGAGCCGGTTTCGACCGCCCAACCCCACATCGGCCGCACCAGCACAAGGTAACCGGCCAACACCGGCAGCGGCGCCACCGGATCGGCCGGATGCAGATAGATCGGCGCATCCAACATGCGGCGCGTTCCCAGAACGGATCGTAGGAACGGTCGTCGAGATATTTGCCGTTGGTATGGCCATCGATCATGGCGCCGTGGAATTTGAGTTCGCGCACGCAGCGTTCCAGCTCGTCAGCGGCGGCCTTCGGGTCCTGCATGGCAAGATGGCGCGAAGCCGGAATAACGGTCGGGGCGCTTTTGAATTTCTTTGGCGAGAAAATCGTTCGAGGCGCGCGCATTGCGCACCGCCGCGGCGGTATCGCGCTCGACCTGCACGCCAGGACCCGCGATCGCCAGGACCGCGCGCGCGATGCCGGCCTTGTCCATCATTTGCAGCCGTTGCTCGCCGAAATCGGTGAGGCCGCATAGAGCTGCGCTGTCTTTTCCGGAGCCACGTCCACCATGGTTGGCCGCCAATAGGCCTCGGTGGCGGGATCCAGGAAATGTTCTTCGAGGGCGATTTTTTTGACCATGACGTTTCCTTGGGGCGTCTCGCGATGCGGTACGGCCGCGCTTTTTTCGTTTTTAGCTGTACCGCACTTTGGGCTAACGTGTACCATGATGCAAGGCGGTCTGAGTACCGCGCGTATCGAGTAGCCGCCGATGGACCGTCACGTCACCAACGACAAGAGTCAGGTGCAGGTAATTGCGCGCGCCGCGACCATCTTGCGCGCACTAGAAACGGAAAACGCAGGTCTCAGCCTCGGACAAATTGCGCAGCGGGTGAATCTGGCGCGCTCGACCGTGCAGCGCATCGTCTCGGCGCTGGAAACCGAAAAGCTGGTGATCGCGGCAACGCCCAACGGGCGGGTGCGGCTCGGTCCCACCATTTTACGGCTGGCGGCCTCGGTGCGCAGCGATTTCACCGCGCTGGCGCGGCCGTTCCTGGAACGGTTGAGCAAGGAACTGCACGAGACCGTCGATCTCTCGACGGTAGGCAAGGGTCACCTTGTGTTCATCGACCAGGTGATCGGCCCGCAGCGCCTGCGCACGGTGTCGGCGGTCGGCGAAATCTTTCCGCTCTACTGTACCGCCAACGGCAAGGCCTATCTGGCACAGCTTTCCGATTCCGCTATCGAGGCACTGATCGGGCGCGCTTACGAGCCGCGCACGCCGAAGACGCTCACGCGTCTCGATGCGCTGCTTGCGGATATCAAATCGGCGCGCCGCAACGGCGTGGCTTTCGATCGTGAAGAACACACGCTCGGCATCTGCGCCGCCGGCGTCGCCCTGCAGGACCCGCTCGGCAATTCGGTCGCCATCTCGGTGCCGGTGCCGATCCAGCGCTTCCAAAACCGGCAGGCGCTGATCGCCGAAAGGTTGCTGGCCACCAAGCGCGCCGTGGAGATGCATATGAATTCAGCCGCCGCCTGAGTTAGGCTGCGGCAAACGTTTGGACAACAAGAAGCAAGGGAGGATGCCGTGGCCAAAAGAATTCGCGGCGTAATGTTCGAAGAAAACCTCAAAAACAGCATGGGGCTTGAGTTCTACAACCTGTCCCATCGTTTCGGTTATCAGTCGCCGAACTGGCCGTATTTCGAGGACGTCAAGATCGAGCGCATCCACTACATGGCGAAGTCGGGCGTGCTGTCACAGCGCATCACCACCTCGATGCACAACACCACGCATATCGACGCACCCGCGCACGTGATCCAGGGCACGCCCTTCATCGACGAGGTGCCGCTGCCGCATTTCTTCGGCTCCGGCATCGTGGTCTCGATCCCGAAGGACAAATGGGAGCCGATCACCGGCGACGATCTGGAAAAAGCCTGCGGCAAGATCATCCGGCCGCGCGACGTGGTGATCGTCAACACCGGGTGGCACAAATACTACGAAGACAGCGAGGATTATTTCTGCCGCGCCCCCGGCTTCGTGCCGTCGGCCGGCGACTGGTTCGTCAAGAAAAAGGTCAAGGTGGTGGGCCACGATACGCAGGCCAACGACCACCCGCTTGCCACCGCGATCGGGCCCCATCGTAACGGCCCGCTGCACCCGCATCTTGCGGAGGAATATCGCGAGTGGTCGGGCGGCCGCGACTGGAAGGACGATTTTCCCGACTGGGAGCCGGTGCACCGCATCCTGTTCAAGAACGGCATCATGGGCATCGAGAATGTCGGCGGCGACATCGACAAGGTCACCGGAAAACGCGTCACCTTCGCCTACTTCCCGTGGAATTGGGACCGCGGCGATGGTTGCATCGTGCGTCTGGTCGCCATCGTCGATCCGGACGGAAAATATCGTATCGAGCGCGGGAGGAAATTATAATGCACGTCAAACGTTTCGAAGATGCCAAACCCTACGAAGCGCCCAATCATCGCAATTACACATCGCTGCGCCTGTTCGGCGCCGAGGCCGGCGGCACCAAGGGTCTGGTGTTCGGCTATTCGCATTTCCTGCCCGGCGGCGGTGCGGGTCCCGACGCCTCGCCGCCCGAGAAGGTCTATTTCGTGTTGCGCGGCGAATTGACGGTGATCGTCAACGGCAAGGAAACCGTGCTGAAGGCCAACGATAGCTGCGTGATCGAGCCAAACGAGACGCGCGAGATCATCAATCGCGGCAACGAAGTCTGCACCATCGTGGTCGCGGTGGCGACGGCGCCGAAGTAAATCTCCCTCTCCCCGCTTGCGGGGAGAGGGTCGGGGTGAGGGGCAATTGTTTTTGGAAAGAAGCCCCTCACCCGGATCGCTTCGCGATCCGACCTCTCCCCGTAAACGGGGAGAGGTAAAGAAAAGAGAGGAAACACAATGTCCGACGACTTCCTGAAAAACCCGTTGTCGCTGTTCGAGATCAAGGGCAAGACGGCCATCGTCACCGGCGCGTCGGGCGCCTTCGGCGCGCTGGCCGCCAAGACTTTGGCGGGCGCCGGCGCCAATGTGGTGCTGGCGGCGAGCAAGCAGGAAGAGATTAAAAAGGTCGCGGCCGAATGCGAGACGCTCGGCGGCAAGGCCGAGGTCGTAGCGCTGCGGCCAAGCTCGGAGGAAAATTGCGACAAAATCGTCAAGGCCGCGGTCGACAAATTCGGCCGCGTCGACATTCTGATCTGCGCCTCCGGCCTCAACAAAGTGGCGAAGATCGTCGACCAAAAGCCGGAAGACTTCCTCGAGGTGATGGATGCCAATGTCACCCATTCGTGGCTGATGGCGCGCGCCGCCGGCAGGCAGATGCTCAAGCAAGGCGGCGGCGGCAAGGTGATCCTCACGTCGTCGGCGCGCGGCTTACTTGGGCACCCGGCCGGCTACACCGCCTATTGCGCCTCGAAATCTGCGGTCGACGGCATCACCAAAGCGCTCGGCTGCGAATGGGGCGAGACCGGCATCACCGTGAATGCGCTTGGGCCGACCGTGTTTCGCTCGCCGCTCACCGCCTGGATGTACGAGGACACCGAGCGCGCGCAGACCGTGCGCAAGGGTTTCCTCGCGCGCGTGCCGAAAGGCCGTCTGGGCGAACCGGAGGATCTTGCGGGGCCGCTGCTGTTTCTGGCGTCGAAAGCGTCGGATTTCTACACCGGCCACGTCCTTTACGCCGACGGCGGTTACACGGCGGGATAGTTCTACTTGTCCCGGGCGCAGCGCAGCACGTCAGTGATGCGCTGCAGACCCGGGACCGTTACGGGTTCGGAATTTGGAACGGTCCCGGCTTAGCGGTGCACCACTTCGTGCTGCACCGCATCGGGGACATGGACTGAGAGTGCGGAATGAGAAAGACAAAAATCGCGGTGATCGGCGCCGGCCTGATGGGCCACGGCATCGCGCAGAATTTTGCGTTGGCCGGGCACGATGTCGCCATCACGGATCAGTCCAAGGCAAGCCTCGACAGCGCCAAGGCGCGCATCCTCGCGAACCTGAATTATCTCGGCGACGATGCCAAAGCAGTCGAGCGGGTGACACCGGTCGCCGATCTGGCAGCCGCGGTGCGCGACGCCGATTATGTCGTCGAAGCCGTATTGGAGGATTTGCCGCTCAAGCAAAAGCTGTTTGCCGAAATCGAAAACCACGTGCGGCCGGATACGATCCTCGCCAGCAACACGTCGGTTATTCCGATCACCTCGATCATGCAGGGTTTGCAAAAGCGTGAGCGCGCGCTTGGCACCCATTGGTGGAACCCGCCTTATATCGTGCCGCTGGTCGAGGTGATCGAGACGCAGTGGACCTCGCCCGCGACCGTGGAATGGACGATGGCGCTGCACCGCGACGCCGGCAAAAAACCCGCGCATGTGAAAAAGGACGTGCCGCGGTTTCATCGGCAACCGGTTGCAGCACGCGATGTGGCGCGAAGCGATCTACCTGGTCGAAAACGGAATCTGCGACGCCAAGACCGTCGACGATGTGGTGAAAGCCTCGTTCGGGCGGCGCTCCGCCGTGCTGGGACCGCTGGAAAACGCCGATCTGGTCGGCACCGATCTGGCGCTCGCGATCCACAACCTCCTGTTTTCCGATCTGGACCGCCGGCAACGGGCCTCGCCCTATCTCGATAAACTGGTGAAGGACGGCAAGCTGGGCTTCAAGTCCGGCGAGGGTTTTCAGAAATGGAGCCCGGCGGAACAGGCGGCGTTACGCGGCAAGCTGCTCGATCATCTCAAAGCTGCGCGCGCCAAGGACTGAGCACGGCACATGGTCGACACCATCATCGACATTTATTGCCACATCTATCCGGATCGTTTCTTCCAGGAGATGACCAAGGTCGCGCCAAACCTGAGTAATATCGGCCAGCGCCTGCGCGGCGTCGCCAAGCTGTTCGACCTCGATGCCCGTTTCAAGGAAATGGATGCATTCGGAGATTACCGGCAGATCATCTCGCTACCCAATCCGGCGATCGAGGATATCGCCAAACCGGATGTCGGACTCCAACTCGCGCGCATCGCCAACGATTCGATGGCCGAACTGTGCCGCAAATATCCCGAGCGCTTTCCGGGCTTCGCCGCGGCGCTGTGCATGACCGATGTCGAAGGCTCGGTCGCGGAAGCGCGGCGCGCCATCAAGGATCTCGGCGCCCGCGGTGTGCTGCTCTATACCAATGTCGCCGGCGAGCCGCTCGATCAGGAAAAATTCGAGCCGATTTTCACCACCATGGCCGAACTCGATCTGCCGATCTGGCTGCACCCCGTCGGCACCGCGGCGATGCCCGACTATCCTTCAGAACAGAAATCGCGCTTCGAAATGTGGTGGTGCTTCCACTGGCCTTATGAAACGTCGGTAGCCATGATGCGCATGGTGTTCAGCGGGATGCTCGATCGATACCCCAAGCTCAAGATCATTACCCATCATCTCGGCGGCATGATCCCGTATTTCGACGGCCGCGTCGGGAACGGGCTCAAAGTCTTGGGACAGCGCACCTCGGATGAGGACTATTCGAAAATCCTGCCGTCGCTGAAGCGGCCGCACATGGATTATCTGCACGACTTCTACGCCGACACCGCTATGTTCGGCGGCGGAGTGCCCGCGACGAGATGCGGGTTGGAATTTTTCGGCGCCGATCAGGTGGTGTTCGCCACCGACACGCCGCTCGGGCCCATTGCACCGACGATAAAGACCATTCAGGCGCTGGGCCTGGGGCCGGCCGCGCAACAAAAAATCTTCTGCAGCAACGCCGAGAGGTTGCTAAAGATGAAGTTCTAGGGCGCTTGTTCGGACGCCTTATTGATCGTTCGCCGGTTTCTTCTTGGGCTTCTTGCTCTCGCTCGAGCCGACGCCATGCACCGGCGTCCAACTCGGCGGATCGCTGGCCGGGAAGCTCTCGTCGGAATTGATCATGACATTGTCCTCGTCGTGCTCAATTCGCTGACGTTCGTTGTCCGCATGGGGCTTCGGTTTTTCCATCATAGGCGGCTCCGCATTGCTGAACGGCCGCCGTTGCGGGCGGCCGCTTTCGCTCGAAAAGATAACCGGCGGTGTCAAAAAAAGTTCCAGGGCCGCGCGGCCGCGGAGGTAAAGGCCGTTAAATGCCGAACTTCAGCTCGCCACCTGCGCGCCGCCGGCCTGCGATGTCGGATCGCCGAACTCGGCAGACAGCGCGCGCGTTGCGGCGTTGACTTCGTCGCGGATGAAAGCGACATGCTGTTCGCTCGCGCGCATGGTGGGCGTCGACGCACTGATCGCGCCGATCACCGTGCCCGCCTGATCGCGGATCGCGGCGCCGACGCAAATGACGCCGGGCAGGAATTCCTCGCGATCGATTGCATAGCCGGTGCGGCGCACGACGCGCAGCGATTTCGAGCAGAGCCGGAAACTCGGTGATGGTCTTGTCGGTGAAGCGTTTCATGCCACCGTGGAGGATGCGGTGAATCTCGTCCTCCGGCAGCCAAGCCATGATCGCTTTGCCGACCGATGTCGCGTGCGGGGCTTCCATTCGTCCGATTTTGCCGGTGTCAACGCGCACCGCATGGCGCGACTCGCGCACAGCCAGCGTCACCACCGAGTTCCCCCTGCAGCGCCGCGAGGTGCACGGTTTCGCCGGTGGCCTGGTTGATCGCCTCCAGGTAGGGCTGCGCGCGCCGCGGCAGATCGACCTGCAGGCACGCGTGCCCGAGATAGAGAATGCGGGCGCCCAGCGCATAGAGCCGGCGCCCCGGCACCTTGGCGGCGAAGCCGCGCTGGATCAGCGTCGCCAACAGATGATGACAGGTGGAGATGTTGAGACCGGTGCGGTTGGAAAGATCCGTGAGCGAGGCTTCACCGCCCGCCTCCGCGATCGTTTCAAGCAGGTACAGCGCGCGGTCAACCGATTGAATGCTGTGACGATCGCCGTCCGTGCGCGCACGCGGAGGGCGGGCCTTGGGCCGCGGCCCCGGCAGGATGGTGGCGTCCATGGATTTGTTTTCTCCCTGCATGCAAAGGAAATGACCTGCCGGCATCGAGTCAAGCTATTTTCAGAATGGTCCAGCGCCGTTTTCGCACCGTGAAAAAATGGAGTCAATTCCTGCCCATTGAGGCGGCGACAATTACTGACGGCAGCGTGTGTCAGGGTTTGGTCAGTCCCAGCTCAATTTCCACGGCGCCGCAAAGCATCTGACCCAAGGCGATGTGCATCTCCTGGATGCGCGCTGTGGTTTCGGACGGCACCACCAGCAGATGATCGGCGAGCCCGGCCAGATCGCCGCCGCCTTTACCGCCCAGCGCCGCGGTCACCAACCTCATGGCCTTGGCCTGCCGCAACGCCGCGAGGACGTTCGGACTTTTACCCGAGGTTGAAATCGCGATTGCGACGTCGCCGGGCCGGCCCAGCGCCTCGATCTGGCGCGCAAAGATCTTGTCGAAGCCGAGATCGTTGCCGGCGGCGGTGAGCGCGGACGTATCGGTGGTCAATGCAATCGCGGCAATCGCGGCACGGTCGGCCTTGTAACGGATGGTCAGCTCGGTTGCGAGATGCTGCGCGTCGCCGGCGCTGCCGCCATTGCCGAAGAGCATCAGCTTGCCGCCACCGCGGATAGATTTGACGCAAGCGCCGACCAGGCCGGCAAAAGCAGCGGACAACACCGCCTCGGTACGCCGCGCGGTATCGTAGTGCTCGGCGAACTCCGCTTTGAAGAACACTGCTAGGTCCACGCTCTATCCCTTTTATTCCCGACGCATGATCTTATCCGAAATCCGGCGCCTGCTTTTCGAGACCATGCGTTAGGCCGCTTCGCCGCGGAATTCCGGCACCGCATCGCGCAGCACATTGTAGATGACCGCGCGTTCGTTGCGCGATACGCCCTGCTCCAACGTCGTTACCCAGGCGCGGATCGCCTCCAGCGTCGGCTGTACCGGGCTTGTCGCCACTATGCCGGGAATTCCGATGTCGGTGGTTTCCTCATCGCGCGCGAACAGGATCTCGTGCAGCCGCTCCCCGGGACGAATGCCGGTGAAGGCGATCTGGATGTCGCGTCCGGGCTCGAGCCCGCTGAGCCGGATGATGCGATCGGCGAGATCGACGATTTTGACGGGCTGGCCCATGTTGAGCACATAGACGGACACGCCGCCGCGGTCCGGTCCGAGGGCATGGCTCGCGGCGGTGATCACCAGATCGCAAGCTTCGCGGATGGTCATGAAGTAGCGCACCATGTCGGCATGCGTGACGGTAACCGGACCGCCGGCCTCGATCTGCGCCTTGAAAGTCGGGACTACCGAGCCGTTCGACGCCAGCACGTTGCCGAAACGCACCGAAATCATGCGCGTGGCGCCTGAACCATGACGGCCTAATTCCTTATCGAGCGCCTCGCAATACATTTCCGCCAGCCGTTTGGTGGCGCCGAGCACGGAGACCGGCTCAATCGCCTTGTCGGTGGAGATCATGACCATGGCGGCGGCGCCGGCCGCCGCCGCCGCGTCGGCGACATTGATCGAGCCGAATACGTTGGTCTTGATCCCCTCATCCCAATCCAGTTCAAGCAACGGCACGTGCTTGAGCGCGGCAGCGTGAAAGACGACGTCGGGCTTGAACAGCGCGATCAGACTCATGATCCTCGTCCGGTCGCGGGTATCGGCGATGCGGCCGGAAATAGCCGCCTTGGATTGTTTGGCTTTGAGCGAGTCCAGCACGGAATGCAGCGCGAACTCGGAGTTCTCGATCACCAGCAGGCGGGCGGCGCCGAAAGCGATCATGCGCTCGCAAATTTCCGAACCGATCGAACCACCGCCTCCGGTGACGACGATCGCCTTGCCGCTGACGAATGTCTCAAGCCGGCGGTAATCGATCTTGACGCTGGGCCGCAGCAACAAATCCTCGACCGCGACCGGCGCGAGCTGCACCGCCTGCCCGCCCGCGTCGAGAGAGGGCAACTGGTTCATCGCCAGCCCGAGCTTGCGCGCCCGTATCAGCAAAGCTTCCGGGCGCGCTTCCGGCGAGAGCGCCGACGGCGTCAACACGACGCGTGTCACCTGCGTGCCGCGGCCGGAAAAATCGGCGACCACGCGTTCGAGATCGTCGATATCGCCCAGCACCGGAATGCCGCGGATCGATTGGCCGCGATCAGCCGCGGACGGCGACAGGATACCGACCGGCCAAATCTTTCTTACCGCCCCGCTTTCGATCGCGCGCAAGAGAACTTCGGCGTCGGCCGCGCGCCCAAGCACCAGGGTCGGCGTCGCATCGGCGATTTTGGCGCGTTGAAGCGTGCGCGCATAGTGAAAATAACGGTAGGCAACGCGCGACCCGCCCAGAAAAAACATCTGCAACAACCAGTACAGCAGGATGGTGATCTTGCCGAAGAAGAACCCGCCATAGATGTTAGGCGCAACCAGCACGTAGTCGAGCGCGAGCAGCGACACCGCAAGGACGCTGGCAGCGCGGAAAATGTTGTAGAGATCGGGAACCGAGGTGAACCGCCACTTGTTGCGGTGCAGGTCGAAGATGAAATAGACCGCCGCCGCGTAGAGCAGAAAAACCGGCAGATACTTGAGACCGGGCAGCCGCGCATACAGCTGCTGATCCTCGAACCGCACGAAAAACGTCAGCACGATCGCCGCGGCGGTGGCGGCAAGATCGTGCAGCACGATCAGAATCTGGCGCGGCGTCAATCTTGCCAGCCGTGTCATATCGTGGTCCAGGTCGTGCGGCGTCGCGCGGTGATGGATTCGAGGCAGGTGTCGTTCAAGGGCAACCCTTCCCTGTCGGCCGGGAATTATACAGGGAATTCGCCGTTTACAGTGTTTTCATGCGGTGCGAAAGCCGCAAATTTCATCGGATTTCTGGGAGGTAACGAGCCGAACGCCGGGCGCCAAAGCGCCTAGCGGCGGCGCCGGCAGTCGCCAAGCGATAATTGTTTCTCGATCAAACAATAGAGAACGAGAGAGTCCACAACCCTTATGCCGGCCGCGCGCCGGTCAGCATTTCGCGTGTCTTGCCGTCGCTCAGCAGCTTCTCGAAATACGCGATGGTCCGAACGAGCCCTTCCTTGAGCGGCGTGCGGGGCTTCCACGACAAGATTTCCTGAGCGCGCGCAATATCCGGCTGGCGCTGCCGTGGATCGTTTTCCGGCAACGGGCGGCGGACGATTTTCGAGCGCGCGCCGATCAATTCGATCACCAAGGACGCAAGTTGAAGGATGGAGAATTCGGCCGGATTGCCGATATTGATTGGCCCGGTTACGAAATCGTCGGTCGCCATCAAACGGATAAAAGCGTCGATCATGTCGTCCACATAGCAGAAGGAGCGTGTCTGCGAGCCGTCGCCATAGATCGTAATATCTTTGCCGAGCAAAGCCTGCACGATGAAATTCGACACCACGCGCCCGTCATTCGGATGCATGCGCGGACCGTAGGTATTGAAGATGCGCGCCACCTTGATGCGCAATTTGTGCTGACGCAAATAGTCGAAGAACAAAGTCTCGGCGCAGCGCTTGCCTTCATCGTAGCAGGAGCGCGGGCCGATCGGGTTGACGCGCCCCCAGTAGTCTTCGGTCTGCGGATGTACGTCGGGGTCGCCGTAAACCTCCAACGTCGATGCTTGCAAGATTTTTGCCTTCACGCGCTTGGCGAGACCCAGCATGTTGATGGCGCCATGGACGCTTGTTTTGGTCGTCTGCACCGGATCGTATTGGTAGTGGATGGGCGATGCCGGACAGGCAAGATTGTAGATTTGGTCGACCTCAAGATAAATAGGAAACGTCACGTCGTGCCGGATAAGCTCGAAGTGTTTGTTGTCGAGCAGGTGCTCGATATTCGCGCGCGCGCCGGTAAAAAAGTTGTCGAGGCAAATGACGTTGGCGCCTTGCGCCAACAGGCTCTCGCACAAATGCGACCCGAGAAAGCCGGAACCGCCCGTAACAAGGATACGTCGCTGGAGATGCATGTTTCCTGCCTAAATGTCTCACGCATGCCCGCGTGCCGTCGATGGAATGAGTCAGTGCACCGCGCCACAGTCTATGTTATCCCCCCGCGACAAGATCAACACGTTAGCAATTTCCCCGCAATGCCGCTCCCTCCCATGCAGAGCCCCGGCGAGCCCCGGCTGCAGGTTCGCTATCGCAGCACGCTGCTGCTGTGGCTCGCCGGCATCGGCCTGCGGCTCACCATCCTTGCGGTGCCGCCGGTCATCCCGCTGATTCATGACGGCCTCAAGCTCAACGCCACCCAGATCGGCATTCTTACCGGCCTGCCGTCGATGCTGTTCGCGATCGCCGCCGTGCCCGGTTCGCTGCTGATCGCGCGCCTGGGTGTGCGCACGGCGCTGGTGGTCGGGCTCGGCGTCACCGCGATCGGCGGCGCATTGCGCGGCGCGATCCCTGACGTCGCGTGGCTCTATGCCATGACCATCGCCATGGGCGCGGGCGTCGCCGTGATGCAGGTGACCATGCCGCCCGCGGTGCGCGCGTGGATTCCCGAACGCATCGGCTTTGCCACCGCCGTTTACACGAACGGCCTGCTGGTCGGCGAGATCCTCCCGGTGGCGCTGATGCTTCCGCTGGTACTGCCGCTGGCCGGCGGAAGCTGGCAACGGGGCTTCGTGGTCTGGAGCGTGCCGGTTGCCGTCATCGCCGTCCTCGTATTGGCGTTGGCGCCGGTATCGCCCGCTGGGCCGGCATCCGCCACCGGCCGCCGCTGGTGGCCGGACTGGAACAGTTCGCTGATCTGGCGGCTCGGCATCATGCTCGGCACCATCAACGCCACCTATTTCGCGACCAACGCCTTCTTGCCGGACTACCTCAGGAGCAATGGCCAGAGCGAATGGATCAGCGCGGCGCTGTCCGGACTGAATATCGGGCAGATGCCGGCGTCGCTCCTGTTGCTTGCCCTCGCCGGCCGCCTGGAGCGCAAGGCGTGGCCTTACGTCGCCAGCGGGCTTCTTTGCGTGATCGCGACCGGCGGCATCGTGTTCTGTTCCGGCGCATGGATCGTGGCGGCGGCCACGCTCCAGGGCTTTGCCGCCTCGGCAATCCTCATTCTGATCCTGGCGCTGCCGCCACTGCTGAGCGCGCCGGACGACGTGCATCGCGTCAGCGCCGCCATGTTCACCATCAGCTACAGCTGTGCGGTGATCGTGCCGGTGATCAGCGGCATGGTCTGGGATCTGAGCGGCGTCGCCGCCATGGCATTTGCGCCGATCGCGATCTGCGGCGTCATCCTGATCGCGCTGGCGCCGGCGATCAATCACGTCCGGCCGGCAAGCGCCTGATCCGGAAAAGCGGGAACCGGTTTCCCGCCTTCGCGAAGCCCGCTTCGGCGGGCAAAGGAAGGTCGGGCAGGATCCTGCGCAACCAAGGGGAGACGAGCCGATGCGTCCAATTCCGGTTGGAGCGACAGGCACATATGCGCTGCGCGTGACGCCGGCGCATCTCGCCAATCAATTCAAGGACGTAAGCCTGCCGCAGGTATTCGCCACGCCGATGATGGTCACCGCCATGGAGAACGCCGCGCTCAACGCGGTGCGCGGCTATCTCGACCCGGGCGAAAGCGCCGTCGGCACGGTCGTCAACATCCGGCATCTGGCGGCGACGCCGGTCGGCCATCAGGTGACCGCCGTGGCCGAGGTGACCAAGGTTGACGGCCGGCGTATCGAATTCAACGTGAGGGCGCGCGACGAGACCGAGGAAATCGGCACCGGTACGCACGAGCGCATGGTGGTCGACATGGCCCGGCTCGATCAGCGGCTGAAGGCGAAGAAGGCGAGATGACGCTGCAAGCCTTATCGTGAGGAGGGCCGCGAGAGTGGCGCGGCAAGCGGAACGCCGCGCGCGCCCGTCTTGCCCGGTACGCGCCAAGGCGTGCGCCATCGCCCGTATTCTTTACCGGCGCCGGGTACGCCGTCGTCTGACTTCCAGCCGCCCGCCCCCGAAAAGTACCGAGGGCGCGCGGGACGCCAAGGGTCCTGGAGGACCCGCGGACCTCGACGCCTCGCGACATCGAGGTCTGTCGAAGTCCGTATTACCGCAAGTCCGCCAAGTCCCAAGGCGTCCCGCGCGCGGTGTTTCTTAGGTTTGCTCCGCGAAGGTCCTCGGTGGTCGACCCGTTCGTCACGTTAACAACCCCGTCGTGGGGCCGTGACCCTCCACCGATTTGGCCCTGGCAGCTCGGCCAGTGGTCTTCTGACAAGACCGCCGGCCTACCGGCCGTCAGAGGGCCTTGGCGCGCGGCTGTCGCGCCAGGACACGTGCGGCTTGGACCGCCGGGCCTTGCAAGCGCATCTCCGCTGCAAGTCATTCCCCGGCCACCGCTCCCCGCCCCGCGTCTGGAGACGCTGATCAGACACCCCTCGGTCACGAGGGACGGGATGCATGGGAATATAATCCATTTAGGAATAAAGTCAAGATGGGGTAAAGTTTTTTGCCAGTCCTGCGGAGACTCTGCCGGCGGGCTTTTGTCGCAGCGTCCGATGAATAAACGCCGCTAGACCGCCACCTTGGTGAGGAAGCCCTCGACTTCGCTGCGCAGGTTGGCGGCCGCCTTTTCCACCAATTCCGACGCGGCGAGCACGGTCTGCGCCAAGTTTCTGGGTCTCCGTGGTGGCGTCGGCCACTTCGCTCAAAACCGTGACGATCAGCTTGGCGCCGTCGGCGGCACTGGTCACGTTTTGCGAAATCTCGCCGGTCGCGGCGCTCTGCTGCTCCACCGAAGCAGCGACTGCGGTGGTGTATGCGTCGATCTCCTGCATGCGGTGGGCGATCCGTCCGATCGCTTCGACGGCCTTGCCGGTCGAGTTCTGCACTTCCAGGATCTGGCTGGAAATATCCTCGGTCGCCTTGGCGGTCTGCACGGCGAGCGACTTGACCTCGGAGGCGACCACCGCAAAGCCGCGGCCTGCCTCGCCGGCGCGTGCCGCCTCGATGGTGGCGTTGAGCGCCAGCAGATTCGTTTGCCCGGCGATATTGCGAATGAGCTTGGTGACGTCGCCGATCTTGCGCGCGCCTTCCGCCAGCGCGCCGATGTCCTGATTGGTCACCTGCGCCTCGCCAACCGCGACCCGCACCACTTCGGTGGTCTGGTTGAGCCGGCGCCCGATCTCGGCGATTGAACTTGACAACTCGTCGGCGGCGACCGCCGCGGTTTCGACGTTGGTCGAGGCCTCGTTCGACCTCTGCACCGCGCCTTCGGCGCGGTTCGACGTGTGGCCGGACGCGTTGAACAGGCTCGCAGCCGTCGTGCGCATCTCGCCGGCGCTGTCCGCCACGGTTCGCAGGAGGCTTTCGACACGTTCGCGGAATGCCGCGATCGCGTTTTCGATCACGGCACGGCGCTCCTCCTGGTGTTGCATGGCCGTGCGCTGTTGCTCGGCCTGCCGCCGCTCGGTGATGTCCTCGTGCGTGCCGATCCAGCCGCCGCCTTTCATCGGATGGTTGGTGACCAGCAGCAGATGGCCGCCCTTGGATTTGACCTCGTGCACGATGGTGCGGCCCAGGCCGACCGCGGTCAGAAATTCCTTCCTGTATTCCTGCGGATCGCGGGAGAAGGTGCCTTTGGCGACCCGTTTCTCCAGCACCTCCGAGAGCGTTGCCCCCGGCTGTGCGTCATCGGATGTCAGCTCATACATTTTGTAATATTGCGCGTTGCAAACGACGAGCCGTTCCGATGCGTCGAACATGCACAGGCCCTGCGCCATGCTGTCGATAGCGGTGCGCACCTGCTCGACTTCCCGCTTTTGTTGCCGGGTGAGCATGGCGCCGCCCAGGGTCATCGCAAGCTGGGCAACAACCGCGGCGGCGATCGCGGCGAGCGCCGTTGCGGACATTGTGGCGAGGGTCGCCGCAGCCCAGCCGGGAGCAAAGACCGTCAGCGCGCCGAAAACGACCGCAAAGGCGAAAAGTCCGACCAGCATGACCAGCGACGAGGCACGCCTGAAACTGAGCGAGAAGAGCATTCTGAACATATTTCCATTGTCCGGCTAGGCCGGCGAAGAGTATTCCCTGTCCGGCTTTTTTTGCGGTTAACTGATGGTAAAGAGATCGTTAACGAAACGGGCCCGTTGCTTGCGTTCGTGGAGGGGAATTCGTGAAGCTTGTGTTGTTCCAGACCGCGCCGGGCGCCGAAATATCGCCAGGCGTGCTTACCGGCCGCGGCATTGTCGACATCTCGGCGGCGGTGAAAAAAAGCTACACCCCGCAGTTGACCATGCAGGGCATCATCGACGAATTCGAGCGCCTGCGCCCGGCATTGGAAAAGCTCACACGGGACGGCACCGCCGTGCTGCTCGACAGCGTGCGTCTACGCCCGCCATTGCCGCGGCCCGGCAAGATTCTCGCCTGCATCGCCAATTACTGGGAGCATGCTCAGCGCGACCCGCGGCCGCTCAACATGTTCATGAAGAATCCGGACGCCGTCATCGGGCCGGGCGACACCATCACGCTGCCCGAGTTCACCGTGCCATGGATGTTCATGCACGAAGCCGAGCTTGCGCTGGTGATCAAGGGTCCGGTCAAAATGGTGAAAGCGAAGGACTGGAAGCGCGCCGTGTTCGGTTACACCGCGACGATCGACGTGTCGGCGCGCGAGCAAGGCCGCAAAACCTGGCCGGCGAGCCCGCTCACCAGCTGGCTCGGCAAGTCGTTCGACACTTTCGCGCCGATCGGGCCCTGCATCGCCACCGCGGATGAAATAGAGGACCCGAATGATCTGATCGTGCGGTTCTGGAACGACGGACAACTGCGTCACCACTACAACACCGACGACATGGAGCATCGCGTTCCAGAACTGATCGAATTCGCGACAACAGTGATGACCATGAACTCCGGCGATCTCATCGCCTGCGGCACAAATCATGAGGGATTGGGCGCCTTGCAGGATGGAGAGACGGTCGAAATTGAAATCCAGAACATTGGCAAGATGAGCCTGAAAGTCGCCGACCCGCTCAAACGCATATGGGAGCGCGGCGTCTATATGGGCGCCGATTCCACCAATCCCGAAGCAGTCAAACGGCACCGCCCGCACGGCGGGCCGCTGCCGCCGTGAGGTAAGCGTTTATGGATCAAGCAAAAAGTGAGATCCGCGACGGCATGCAAATCGATTGGGACGTGCCGATCAAAATGGACGACGGCGTCGTGCTGCGCGCGGACGTTTACCGTCCTGCCGGCAAGGGGAAATTTCCGGTCATTCTGAGCTACGGTCCCTATGCCAAGGGTCTATCGTTCCAGGAAGGCTACAAAGGAAACTGGGCGAGGCTGATCAAGGCCGCGCCGGAGGTTCTCCAGAATTCGAGCAATAAGTACCAGAATTGGGAATTGATCGACCCGGAGAAATGGGTGCCGGACGGATATGTTCTGGTGCGCGTCGACTCGCGCGGCGCCGGACGCTCGCCGGGCACTCTCGACGTCTGGTCGGCGCGCGAGGCGCAGGACCTCTATGAATGCGTCGAATGGGCCGGCACGCAAAACTGGAGCAACGGCAAAGTCGGCATCAACGGCATTTCCTATTACGCCATGAACCAGTGGCAGGTCGGCGCGCTGAAGCCGCCGCATTTGGCCGCGCTGTGCATCTGGGAGGGTTCGTCCGATTACTACCGCGAGCTTTGCCGGCACGGCGGATCCTCTGCGATTTTCTCAATAGCTGGCATCCGCGCCAGGTGGCGAGCGTGCAGCACGGCGTGGGTATGCGCGGCGCAAAAAGCGTGGTGACCGGCGAGCCGGTCGCCGGACCCGAAACTCTGTCGCGGGAAGAGCTTGCCAAGAATTGCGCCGACACGCCGGGCGAGGCCAATCGCCGCCCGCTGCGCGACGATTACTACGCCGCGCGCACCGCCGAATTCGAACAGATCGAAGCCCCCTTGCTGTCGGCCGGCAATTGGGGCGGCATGGGCCTGCACACGCGCGGCAATTTCGAAGGCTGGCTGCGGGCCGGCTCCAAGCAGAAATGGCTGGAAGTGCACGGCGACACGCACTTCACGCACTTCTACAGCGATTACGGCGAAGCTCTACAGAAACGCTTCTTCGGCCACTTCCTCAAGGGCGAGGATACCGGCTGGAGCAAACAGCCGCGCGTGTCGCTCAACATCCGCCACCCCGGCGAGAAGTTCGTGGCTCGCGCCGAGAACGAATGGCCGCTCGCGCGCACGCAATGGACAAAATATTTCCTGCACCCCGATGGCCAAAGGCTCGGCCTCGACGCACCCGGGGTCGCGAAGGCGCTGAGCTATGACACGACCGGTGACGGCCTCACCTTCGGCACGCCGCCATTATCAAACAGCATCGAGATCACCGGCCCCGTCGCAGCCAAGCTCTGGGTGTCGTCGGAAACCGCCGATGCCGACCTCTTTCTTGTGCTGCGCCTGATCGACGCAGCCGGCAAGGATGTCACCTTCATCGGCTCCAATGATCCGCGCACACCGGTCGGCCTCGGCTGGCTGCGCGCCTCGCATCGCAAGCTCGACCCCGCCCGCTCGCGGCCCTACCGGCCCTGGCACACGCACGACGAGGAATGGCCGCTCAAGCCCGGCGAGCCGGTCGAGCTCGACATCGAGATATGGCCGACCTGCATCGTGGCGCCGCCCGGCTGCCGGCTCGCGCTCAGCGTGCGCGGCAAGGACTACGAAGTGGACGGGACCGACGCGGCGCTTCCCAATGCCCCTTACCCGATGAAGGGAATCGGCCCCTTCCTCCATATCGATCCCGACGATCGAAACCCGAAGGTTTTCGCCTGCCGCAATACGTTGCACTTTGCCGCCGACCGGGCGCCATACCTCTTGTTGCCGGTCATTCCCGAGGCGTAAGCTTGCTGCCAAAAGCCTAAACTTGGGAGGATTTCGAAGATGAGGCGCATTGCTGCCGTTGCATTGGCCGTTCTCGGCCTCTTTGTCTTCGCGGCGCCGGCTCCGGCGCAAGACTATCCGAGCCGCACCGTCACCATCATCGTGCCCTACCCGGCCGGCGGGCCGACCGACCAGGTCGCGCGCGTGATTGCCAATGCATTGTCGAAAAAGTCCGGACAGAACGTCATCGTCGAGGACGTCAGCGGTGGCGGAACGATCATTGCCACCAACCGCGTCGCCAAAGCGACACCGGACGGTTACACGCTGCTGCTGCACAATCTGCAGATTTCCGCGAACCCTACGCTTTATAAAAAAATCCCGTTTGACACCGAAAAAGAACTGACACCGATCATGTTCATCAACCGGAATCCGCTGGTGCTGGTCGGACGCAAGACGCTCGCAGCCAATACGCTGACCGAACTCATGGCATTGATGAAAAAACAGCGGCTGAAGGCGGCGATTCCGGGATACGGCGCCACCGGACATCTCGCGACCGTGGTGCTTGAGGAGCAAGCCGGGATCAAGGTCGACATGATTCCCTACCGCGGCGGGGCTCCGGTCATGACGGATCTTCTTGGTGACCATGTCGACTTGTTCTTCGGCACGCCGCAACAGTTCTTGCAACATGTTGCCACCGGCCAATTGAAGGCCTTCGGGATCACGGCGAAGGAGAAGTCTCCGCAGTTTCCGACCGCCGACAGCCTTGTAAAGTTGCTCGGACCCAAGCTTGATGTTCAATACTGGCAGGCGTTGTTCGCGCCGGCCGGAACGCCAGTCGCGGTCATTAAGAAGCTGAATTCGGCGTTGGAGGAGATTGTTACCGATCCGGCGATTCTCAAGACGTGGGCCGACACCGGCGTCGAGGCCTATCCGAAAGACGAACGCTCGCCTGAGGCCGGGCGAAAAATTCTTGAGAGCGAGATCGCGCGTTGGGGCCAGGTGATCCGCGATAACAACATCCACGTCGATCAGTGACGGGGACCCGACACTAGAGTTCTGATGACTTTAAGTTGAGTGCGCCATGTTCTATCTCCGTCACCCTGAGGCGCCCGCGCGCAGCGCGGGCCGGAATTTGATGTTGACGTGCACTGGTTCAACTTAAAGCCATCCCGCTTTAGCTAGCGCGCCGGCCGCAAGACCTGTTCGAGCCAATCCCACATATAGGCCGAGCAGATGCTTTGATTGTCGATCTGGCAGTGGTGGTAGCCGCCCTCCGCGCGGGTAAACAGCTTGAAGGTCTTTTGCTTCGAGCCCACGGCGTCGAAGCATTTGCGCGCCTCGGGCAAGGGTATCTGCTCGTCGCCCTCGCCGTGCAGCATCAGAAACGGGCAGGCGATTTTCTGCACCACGCCGTCAAGCTTGAACGGCTCCAGGCGCTTGAGCACATCCTCTTGCGAGCTGGCATTGAGCACCCAGGCGATGTGCTGGTGCGCGACCGAGAGCGACGGCGTATCCGCCCGCGCCAGGCGCTCGAAGCGGTCGCGCCAGATTTTCTGGTAGTCCCACTGCGCGCCCCAAGCGATGCAGCAGGCAAAGCGCTCATCGAACGCCGCCGCGCGCGGTGCGTAATAGCCGCCCAGGCTGATCGCCATGACGCCGATACGCTTGGCATCGACCTCCGGCCGAGCGGCGAGGTAATCGAAGATCGGCGTGGCATAGTGCTCGGTGTCGGGACGCAAATAAAATTTGCGAAATCGGATGCTTTCGCCGTTGCCGGGGCCATCGACGATCAGGCAAGCAATGCCACGCGCGGCCAAATCGGCAACGCCCTTGAAATATTGAATTTCTTTGGTGATGTCGAGACCGTCGAAGAACACCATCGCCGGCACTTTGCCGCTGCGATTGGCCGGCTCCGCATGCACGTAGATCGCCGGCAGGCTGGCGCCGTCATAAGGAATTTCCAGATGCTCCAGGCGCGGCCGTTTGACGTGTCTGGCGGCATCGCGAAAACAATCGACGCCGCGCTTGTAGGCGTCGTTGCCCTCCTTGTTCTTCGGCTGCAGGAAGCGCTCGCCGACATGATAATAGGCGCTGGCGCGCTGCAGATATTGCGCGCCGCTGGTGGCGTGACCTTCGGCGAGCCGTTCGCGGCCGTGGTCCTCGACGGTGCGCGCTTCGTGCGTCCACTCGCGAAACCAGGCGTCATCGTCGCAGACATGGTTCTTGAGCCGGAGCCCGATGCGGTTGACCTCGCCGATTTCCGCGCCGCCCCACGGCGCCATATTGAGCCCGATCAGCAGCCCATGCGACCAGCGGTAATTGTCCGGAAAGTAAGTGAACGACAGTTCTTCGGCGGCCATGATGTCTACGCTTTGCCGTTGCCGCCTTGGTCGGGCCGGAATTTGGTTTCCGGCTTGAGACCCTTGCGCTTCTGCTTGGCGCTGATCAGGCCGTTTTCGAGATAGCGGCCGAGCGCTGCGCGCTTGGCGGCGTCGTCCCATTGCGGCAGCCAATCCCCCAAAGAGTAGCCGAACCACGGCGGTTGCGGGCGCAGCGGCTCAAAGCCGAGCTCGTTCCAGATTTTTTGCGCGCGCTCCATGTATTCCTGTTTCGGCAGCGCCAGCGGCGGCATGTCGCCCTTCATGGTCGCGTCCATCAGCAGCGTCGAGTCCTCTTCCTGATCGTGCTCGCGCTTAGGGCCGTGTCCCTGGCCGCGGTGCGGCACCACTTGAATGTCCTCGATCGGGTTCATGCGATAGGCCATGGCCCATAGTAGAGCGTCGGCATTATCGGCGGAGATGTCGTCATTGACCGCGATGCAGATTTTTCCGCAATCGGCCTTGAAGAAGGCGGCGCCGCGCAAAGCACGCCAGATTTCGGTGCGCGACATTCCTTTCTCGACCGTGACGACGGTAACGCGCAACAGGCCGGTGAGCGGCTCGTGCAAGGCGACTTTCTTGACACCGCGAATGCCGAGCGTGTTACGCAGGTGGGAGAGAAACAGCGGCTCGTAGGCGACGCGCTTGATCACGCTCAATTCGCTCGGCGCTACCTGGCTGATATAGGACGGGATGACCGGCTTCTTGCGATGGGTGATCGCGGTCACTTGCATCGGCATGTTAAATTCTTCCAGCGCGACGTGGCCGTGCAACTCGCCGAACGGCGCTTCCGGCTCCAGCCAGACCGTGTCGATCAAGCCTTCGATCACTAGCTCGGATTCGGCGGGCACCAGCAGATCGACGCTGCGCGCACGCACCACGTTGATCGGCTCGCCGGCAAGCCCGCCGGCGACGGTGAATTCATCGACGCCAATGGGCAGCTTCTGCGGGCCCATGAAAGCGACATAGGGCGGGCAGCCGAGCACGATGGCGCAAGGCATCGGCTCGCCGCGCATCTGGTACTTGAGATAATGCTGGTAGCCGCCGGCACCGCCGACGCGCGTCGCCATCCGCACCGCCAGCCGGTCCGGCGCCTTCAGCGCGGCCCGGTAAGTGCCCATGTTCTGAACGCCGGTTTCGGGATCGCGCGTGATCACATTGGTCGCGGTCAGCGTCGGTGCGCTATCGAAGCCTGGCGTCGACACCGGGATCGGCAACATGTCGAGGCCGTGGCCCTTACCTTGCAAAGCTTTGCCCTCGATCACGACCTCGTGGCACACCGCCTCATTGACCAGCCGCGGATCGATCGGATTGGCGATCGCGTGATCCCATTTGGCCTGGATATCCTCGAGCTTGGCGTCCATGCCGACGCAGTAAATTTCCGGATTGGCGGCGATAGCGCCGACCACGACCGGCATATCGTATTTGCGGCCGAGCGCGTCGGTGATGTTGGTGAACAAAAATGCCTTGCGCTTGCCCTCCTCCATGCCGCCGACGAATTGCCAGCGCACCAGCGGATGCAGCTCGGAATCCTTGTCGATCGGCCGGTCGATGGTGCGCAGCAGCCCGCGCTTTTCCAAGACCCGCAGATGCTCGTGAAGATCGCGATAGCTCCGCGTCGATTGCGTCATGATGTCGTTCCCGCGGGCATTGACTATGCCGGCTTTCGCTTGAGCAGGAAAGCCTGCACGGCTCCTTCTGCGTTTTCAATTCTCCGGTTCTCCGGAGCTCGATGGCGCGTCGAGTGAAACACTTCGGCACCTGTCGAGCAAGGCGCGCGCAAGCCGTGTTCGCATTGCGGACACGTTGCGCGACTCCGCTGCTTGCCGATATAGTGACGACATCAATTTCAGTTCGCGCGCGCACGGAAACTTCAAATGGCAAAGCCGCTCGCCGGCATTAAAGTGATCGAGCTGGCCAACTTTATCGCCGGCCCGCTTTGCGGAACGCTGCTTGCCGACATGGGCGCCGATGTCATCAAGGTCGAGCCGCCGAAGGGCGACATGAGCCGCGCGACGCCGCCGATCCGCAACGGCGAAAGCGTCAGCTTCGTCGCACTCAACCGCAACAAGCGCAGCCTCGTGCTCGATCTCAAGCGGCCGGAAGCGACCGAAATCCTGCTCAAGCTTGCTGCGCAGTCGGACGCCTTTGTCGAAGCCTATCGTCCGGGCGCCTTGGAAAAGCTCGGGCTCGCGAGCGCGCAGGTGAAAGCCGTCAATCCGCGTATCGTTTACACGTCCGTTTCCGGCTTCGGTCAAAGCGGCCCCTATCGGCGGCGCTCCGGCGTTAATCTGATCATAGAGGCGTTCTCAGGCGTGCTGTCGGTCAGCGGCGAGCCCGGCAAGATGCCGATGCGCCCGGGCGTACAGTCGGCGGATGTGTTCGGCGCGCTGTTTGCCGCTTACGCAACCCTGGCCGGCCTGGTCGGCGCCGGGCGGACCGGCGAAGGTTATGTAGCCGATGTGTCGCTGGTGGAGACGGCAATCGCGGCCGCGGCCTGGGAGGCCGCCGATTATCTGGAGTCAGGCAATGTCCCGCAACCGCTCGGCAACCGGCATCGGCTCAACGCGCCCTACCAGCTATTCGAATGCAAAGACGGCCGCCATCTCGCGATCGGCACGCCGAACGACCAGTTATTCAAAAACCTCATGACGGTGCTCGGGCTGGATGCGCATATCGGCGATCCGCGTTTCATCTCCTATGCCAGCCGCAAGGCCAACGAAGACGCGCTTCTGGCCGTAGTCGAACCGGCCGTATGTGCGCGGAATTCGCAAGAGGTCGAAGCCGCCTTGATGGCGGCGGGGGTGCCTTGCGCCTGCGTCAACAATTTCAAGCAAGTGTTCGACGATCCTCACATGATCGACCGCGGCATCGTGACCGATGTCGAGCATCCCCGCCTCGGCCGGATGCGCGCCGTGCGCAACCCGATCTTGCTCGACCACGACGGCCCCGCGATCGATCGCTGCGCCCCCATGCTGGGCGAACATTCCGAAGAGATTCTGCGTCAGCTCGGCTATTCGGCCGAGACGATCGCGGAATTCATCGCCAGCGGCGTCACCCGCACCGCGCGGCCGAAAGCGGCGGCACAGGCGGCGGAATAACACGCGTTACGGCGCGATCTTTGCAGCGCCGAAGGGCGCGCTCCCCTCCTCGAACAATTCAATCACCGTTCCCGGCTCCGACTCGTCGCGCAAGCCCACGCTGATGCGCGGGCCGTTGGGCGTGCGCACACTCGCGATGCGGCGTGGCTGCCAATCGGTCTGACCAAGCACGTGGCGGACGACGGTAATCTCCTCGATCACGCCCTCGCTGACGCGGTCCGGCACAAAATCGTGGCCGTGACAGCGCGGGCACAGCAGGCGCTCGGGAAAATAGCCGACGCCGCAGGTCCTGCACCGCCATATGCCGACGCCCGCGTTCATTCCATACGCTCCAGGATGGCCGCGGCAGCGGTGCCGCCATAACGATAGAGCGTCATGCCGTAGCCGGTGGCGATGGCGCGGCGCGCGCCTTTCACCTGGCGTTCGCCGGCGCGATGCTGAAGCTGCAGCACCGCTTCGGAGATGCCGTTGAGTCCGCCGGCCGGCCCACCGGGCTGGCCGGCCGACATCATCCCGCCCCAGGTATTGACGGGCTTGCGCCGCTCGCCGATCTCGCGGCGGGCAAAAGCCGCGAGGTCGTGATCCGGGATCATCCCGAGATCGTTGAGCTGCGCCAGGACCATGGCCGGATAATCGTCATAGATGCTGGCGACATCGATATCGTCCGGACCTGCTCCGGCAGCTTGCCATAGCTCGTCGGCAAAAGTGTTGATGCCGGTCTGCAATCCATCGCCTTCCTGGTTGTCGTAGTTGAAGCTGTTGCGGATCGCGCGCACGCGCACGCCCGCGCGCCCGCGCGGACAGCGGCCGGGATGCGCGATGACGATCGCCTGCGCGCCGGCGACGACGGGCACGCAGTCGTACCGGCTCAGGGGATCGGCCACCATCGGCGCGGCGAGATATTCCTCCATGGTCAGCGGCTCGCGATAGACGGCGAACGGGTTCTTCGCTGCCCAGGCACGTTGCGCGATGGCGATGTGGCCGTAGTCGGACTTGCTCAGTCCGTACTGGTTCATCTGCCTGGTGGTGACCAGCGAATAGACGCCGTTGGGACCGCCGTGGCCGAGCGGCGCAAGATGCTCGCGCGTCGCGACATTGTAGTTCGCGGCGATCTTGGCGTAGCCGCCAAGCCCAGTCGCATCGCCCGCGACCACCAGGATCGGCGAGGCCGCGCCGGTCTCGACCCCGCGCAGCGCGTGGCCGAGCATGTTCATCGCCGACGAGCCGCCATTGGTGTCCTGCAGCAGCCAGCGCAGCGACAGGCCGAGACGCCAGGCGAGATCGACCGCGGTATCGGGCGCGAGCGAAAACGACGTCACCGCCATGCCTTGGATTTCGCCCGCATCGATTTGCGCGTCCTGCAGAGCAGCGACAATCGCGTCGCGAATAAAGGCGTGCGTCGTCTGTCCGGATTGCGGACGCCGCACATAGGCCGACTGGCCAACGCCGATGATGGCGGCGTTCATGAACATCGCCGTTCCGGGCGGGTAAGCTGCAAAAAAGTTGTCGAATGCACCGCATCACGTTAGCATTTCCGCCTCGTGAAGCCAGCCCTGCACCAAAAGCCGACATGATTCGCGCAGCCATCATTGGATTGGGCCGCTGGGGGCGCTCGCTCGTGTCCTCGGTTCAGGACAACGGCGACGACATTCGCTTTGTGCTCGGCCATACGCGCACGCGCGCCAAGGCGGAAGATTTTTGCCGCGCCAAGGGAGTGCGTCTGGTCGACGGCTTCGACGCTATCCTATCGGATTGTGAGATAGATGCCGTCGTGCTTGCGACACCGCACAGTCAACACGCCGAGCAGATCGCGCGCGCGGCGGCCGCGGGCAAACAAATCCTGGTTGAAAAGCCGATCACGCTCGACCATGCCAGCGCGCAGGCCGCGGTCAAGGCGACGCGAAACGCCGGCGTCATGCTGGCGGTCGGATTTTGTCGCCGCTTTCATCCATCGATCGGGGAATTACGGCAGCGGCTGCGCGACGGCACTTTAGGAAAGATCGTCGGCATGGTGGGTCAGCACACGACCAGCACGTCGGCATTCATCCCGCCGGAAAACTGGCGCGCCGATCCCGACGAAGCGCCGGCCGGCGCGATGACCGCGGTCGGCCTGCATACGCTCGACCACATGATCGAGTTCGCCGGGCGCGTGCGCGACGTGCAGTGCGTGACCGCACGGCATGGCGAGGGTCCGTCCGACGACACCACGACCGTTCTGATGCGGTTTGACGGCGGCGCCACCGGTGCGATCTTCTGCTCGGTCGCGACCGCCACGAATTTCAGCTTCTGTGCCTATGGCACGCTGGGCCTGGCCGAGGTTCACGGCGCGTCATTGCAGCATTTTCGTTTCGTGCCAGTCTCAAATCAGGCGCCCGATGGCCCGGTGGTCGCGCCGCCGGACCAAGCCATCGAGTATGGCGGTTTCAACATGCTCAGAGCCGAGCTCGTCGAATTCGCCCGCTGCATCCGCGACAAGCGGCCCTACCCTGTCGGTATCGACGACGTGCTGCACGGCATGGCGGTGTTCGACGCCGCGGTGCAATCGGCCAAGACCGGCCAAATTGTCAAAGTCCCGGCGCAGTAGCCGGCGCTCTACAGACCGGTGAGCGATCAGAACCGCCCTCAGCGTCTAAATTCCTGCGTGTTCAGGTACTTAGAGTGCATGCGGCCACGCGAAACAAACGAACAATTGTGTGTGAGCCCGCTCACAAACTATTCGCGCGAACCGGCCGATTATCAGGCCGGACGGGGGCATCCTGCGTAGGAGGCTCACATGCGAGGAGCATTTTCTATCGTAGCCGTGGCCGGCCTAATTCTCTGGATCACTCTTGCTTCGAGCAAGACGGTTGCCGACCTGGAAGCAACAAAGGGCGAAGTCCATAATCAAATATCGATCGACGGGCTTCATGTCGCACTACCCGATGGTATGAAGGACTTTCCGCTCGAGCTGGTACCGTTGCCTTGAGCGAGCGGTTGAAGCCGGGGAAGCCAACCACCAGGCGTTTGGTGGCGGACTTAGTCGTCGCCGAACCGGCCTCTGCCGCCTAATTCCCTGCTAACAGGGATTTATCTCGATGGAACAGGGAATTGTCGGAAAGAAATAGCTAATTTCAGCCACCAAATCCGAGTTTATCATCGGATAGAGTTTTCGATACACAGAGGGCGGCCCTCCTGCTAAAACGCTCAGTATAAAATAGGGAGAGCGTCGCATGTCGAAGTTCTTGATCGAACCGCATTTCCGCCTGCAGGAATGGGTGGCCGAAGAGAAGGACTACTTCCGCCAGGAAGGCCTCGACTACGAATTCCGCGAGCTGATGCGCGCGACCGACGGCAAGATCCACGACAAAGGCAGCAACGGCGCCTATCAGTCATTCGAGGAAGGCCGCAAGGCGAACGTGAGCTGCGCCTGCCACTGGACCGTCAACGTCGCGGCCTCCAACGGCCACGGCAAGATGTACACCGACGTTTATTCGGTGGCGCCGGCGGGCGTTTTCGTGCCGGCCGATTTGAAGATAAAGGAACCCGCCGATCTCACCGGCGTGCCGGTCTCGGTCGGCTTCCAGTCCGGCAGCCACTATTCCACGGTGCAGGCGCTGGAGCAGTATCTCACGCCCGAACAGATCAACCTGAACTATGCCGACGGCATGCTGTTCAAGCGCATGGAGCTATTGTTCGACGGCAAAGCGCCGGCGGTCCACCTGTTTGGCGGCCCCTATTACTTCGCCGAGCAATTGGGCTTCCGCAAGGTGATCGACACAACCTTCATGATCGGCACCATGATCCACGGCGATCCCGATCCGGAAGACCTGCGCAAGTTCTTCCGCGCGCTGCGCAAGGCGCAACGCGACATCGACCTGCGACCCGAGCTTTACACGCACTATTACAAGAAGGAATTCCCGGACCGCTTCCACGCCAAGATGGACACGCGGCGCTGGGGCCCGGGCGAGCGGCTGGTGTTCGAGCCCTACACCAAGGAAGTCTATGAGGAATCCTTCGAGTGGATCGCTGCCCACGGCATCTTCCCGGACGGCAAGATGGGCAGCGGGAGATACGAACAGGCGACGCTGTCTTTGGGCTAACAAATCCCCTGTTGGGGCCATAATCCGGGCCCCAACAACTGAATGGGGCCCCACTATCTGAAATGCCGCGCCGCAAACCCTTTCCGGCGCGTGATCTTATCCGAAAACCGATGCCCACATTTCGGGATCACGCGCAGGATTTGCGGCGCTTTTCTTTGGCAACAAGCTCAGGCATTCTATCCCCAATAAAAACAAACGAAATCCAGGGGAGGACGACCATGAAACACCTATTGCTTGTAGGCGCCGCTGTGCTGGCGGCGAGCCTGATGCCGGCGACCGGCCAGGCGCAGGGCACCATCAAGATCGGCGTGGTTCTGCCGTATTCCGGCCAGTTCGCCGACGGCGCCAAGCAGGTCGATGAAGGCATCAAGCTCTACATGAAGCAGCACGGCGATACCATTGCCGGCAAAAAGATCGAAATCATCCGTAAGGACACCGGCGGAATTGCGCCGCCGGTCGCCAAGCGCCTGGCCGAGGAACTGGTCGTGCGCGACAAGGTCGACATCCTTACCGGCTGGCTGCTGACGCCGAACGCGATCGCTGGTTGCGGCGTGTCGGCCGAAGCGAAGAAGGTTTCGGTCATCATGAATGCGGCGACGTTGATCATCGTCGACAAGTCGCCTTATTGCACCCGCGCCGCGTTCACGCTCTCGATGGTCACGACGACGCTCGGCAACTGGGCGGCCAAAAACGGCATCAAGAAGGCCTACACCATGGTGTCCGACTACGCGCCCGGCCACGATTTCGAGCAGGGCTTCATCTCCGGCTTCAAGGCGGGCGGCGGCGAGATCATCGGTTCGGTCCGCATGGCGGTCGCCAATCCGGACTTCTCGGCTTACGTCCAGCGCGCCAAAGATCTCAATCCCGAAGCGATCTTTGTTTTCATCCCGGGCGGCGCGCAGCCGGCCGCGATCGGCAAGGCTCTCGCAGAACGCGGCATCGACACAAAAAAAGTCAAGGTCATGAGCACGCAGGAGCTGACCGACGACAGCGCGCTCAAGAATATGGGCGACACCGCGCTTGGCATCATCAGCGCCTCGCCCTACGACCACAATCTCAAGAGCAAGCTCAATCAGGAATTCGTCGCCGCTTACAAGAAGGAATTCGGCGGCGACAATCCGAATTTCTTCTCGGCCGGCGGCTATGACGGCATGACCCTCATCTACGAGGGCCTCAAGAAGACCAAGGGCGACGCCGACGCCGAGAAATTGATCGGGGCGATGAAGGGCACCAAGTGGACCAGCCCGCGCGGACCGATGATGATCGATCCGGAGACCCGCGATGCGGTCGAGAACATCTATATCCAAAAGGTCGAAAAGGTCGGCGGCAAGCTGGTCAACGTCGAAATCGCCAAGATCGCCAATGTGAAGGACCCGGTGCACGAAGCGATGAAGATGAAGAAATAGTCGCCGGCTTCGGCTTGAGTTCGGAAGGGGCGGCCCGCGCGGTCGCCCCTTCCTTTATGAACCGCTGGCAATAGAGTATCTGGATTATACGCCCGCTGAGGAGCGCTGACGGCCATGCTCCCTCCAGTCCTCGGTGTCCTGTTCGACGGCATTGCCTACGGGATGCTGCTCTTTCTGCTGTCGGTCGGCCTGTCGGTGACGCTAGGCTTGATGAATTTCGTCAATCTCGCACACTGCGCCTTCGCCATGCTGGGCGGCTACGTCACCGTCACCTTGATGCACGAGCTACATTGGCCGTTTTTTGCCACGCTGCCGGCCGCGTTCCTGGCCGCGGCCGTCGTCAGCGTGGCCTTCGAACGCACGCTCTATCGAAGACTTTACCGCGCCAGCGATCTCGACCAGGTCCTGCTTACCATTGGGCTTGCTTTCATATCGGTCGCGGTCGCGGCCTATTTCTTCGGCACTACCCAGCAGCCGATCGATATGCCGGCCTATATGCGCGGCTCGTTCAACGTACTCGGGCTCGACATCGCCGCCTACCGGCTATTCCTGGTTGGTGTCGGCGTCGTGGTCACGCTGATCCTGATCGGCGCGCTAGAATACACGCGCTTTGGCGCGCAGGTGCGGGCGGCGGTCGATAATCAGCGCATGGCGAGCGGGCTTGGCATCAATGTCGAGCGCACCTTCGCGATCACCTTCGCGCTCGGCAGCGGGCTCGCCGGGCTCGGCGGCGCGCTGGCGATCGAGATCGTCGGGCTCGATCCGAATTTCGCCTTCACTTATCTGGTCTATGTGCTGATCATCGTGTCGGTCGGGGGACTGGGCTCGATCGCGGGCTCGTTTGCCGCCGCCTGCCTGATCGGCATCAGCGACATTGCCGGAAAATATTATGTGCCGCAGCTCGGCGCGTTCCTGATCTATCTGGTCATGATCCTCGTGTTGATGTGGCGGCCGGCCGGACTGTTTGGAAGGCGCTAACGCATGGCCGTCATCGAGACATCCCTCGGACCGCAGCAATATCTGCAACGCCTAAGCCGCTGGCATCCGTTCGAAATCGCCTTCTGGCTCGCGACGCTGCTGCCATTCGTGCTGTTTCCGAATTATCTGTCGCTGGCGAGCCAGGTTGCGGTCGGCGCGCTGTTCGCGCTCTCGCTCGATCTCATCCTCGGCTACGCCGGCATTGTTTCGCTCGGCCACGCGGCGTTTTTCGGCGTCGGCGCCTATACCGCCGGACTGTTCTCCAAATTCGTCTGGGGCGAACCGCTGAGCGGGCTGGTGATTGCCGCCGTCATGGCGGCTTTGCTCGGCTATGCGTCGAGCTTCATCATCGCGCGCTTCCGCCATCTCACGCTGATCATGATCACGCTCGGCCTCGGGCTGTTGCTTCAGGAGGCCGGCAACAGCGCAGGCTGGCTCACCGGCGGCTCGGATGGGCTGCAAGGCATGGATATCTGGCCGCTGTTCGGTTTCTTCAAATTCGATATCTACGGCACCACGGCTTATGCCTATTCGCTGACCATATTGTTTCTGGTTTTTCTGTTCGCGCGGCGGCTGATCAATTCAACCTTCGGTCTCGCGCTGCGCGGCATCCGCGAGAATTGGGTGCGCATGCCGGCGATCGGCGCTCCCAGCCGTTCGCATATCCGCAAGATCTACACCATCGCCGCGGCCATAGCGGGCATCGCCGGCGCGGTGATCGCGCAGACGACGCAGACCGTGTCGCTGGAGGCCCTGAGCTTCGAGCGTTCCGCCGACGTGCTGGTGATGCTGGTGCTGGGCGGCGCCGGCCGGCTCTATGGCGGGCTGGTCGGCGCCACGATTTTCATGATCGCGCGCGACCAGTTCTCCGGCATTGCGCCGCAGTTCTGGTATTTCTGGATCGGCATTCTGCTGGTGGTGGTGGTGATTTTCCTGCCGAACGGCATTCTCGGCGGGCTGTCCAAAATCTGGGCGCGCTGGAGGCCTCAGTGATCGCGCCCGCCTTAACCACCCACGGCCTGTCGATGGCTTTCGGCTCGCTGTCGGTCGCCCGCGATATCGAATTGACGCTGCCGGCCGGCGCGCGCTACGCGCTGATCGGACCGAACGGCGCCGGCAAGACCACGCTGATCAATCTGATGACCGGCATGCTCACGCCCAACACCGGGCGCATCATGTTGGGCGAAGAAGACATCACCACGCTCGCGCCGCAGGACCGAGTACGGCGCGGCCTGGCGCGCACCTTCCAGATCAACACCCTGTTCGCCGGCCTCAAGCCGCTGGAAGCGGTGACTTTGGCGGTGGCCGAGCGGCGCGGCATCGCCGGGACATTCTGGAAGAACATCGCCGTGCATCGCGAGGCGATCGAGGAGGCCTACGAAATTCTGGCGAAGCTGCGGCTGGACGGTTGCTGCTATCAGCCGACGCGCGAACTGCCTTACGGGCGGCAACGACTATTGGAGATCGCGCTGGCGCTCGCCACCAAGCCAAAAGTGCTGCTGCTCGATGAGCCGGCCGCCGGCGTGCCGCAGAACGAAAGCGGCGACATTTTCGAGGTAGTGGCAAGCCTGTCCGGAGACCTGACGCTGCTGTTCATCGAGCACGACATGCATGTGGTGTTCCGTTTCGCCACCCACATCATCGTGCTGGTTGGCGGCGCGATTTTCGCCCAGGGCTCGCCGGCCGAGATCGCCGCCGATCCCGGCGTGCGCGAGGTCTATTTGGGCAAGCGTACACATGGATGATTGTCTTGGCTGAACCGCTGCTCAAACTCGAGAACGTAACGGCCGGCTACGGCGCGGCGATGGTGCTGCACGGCATTTCGCTTGAATTGCCCGAGCACGGCAGCTTGGCGGTGCTCGGCCGCAACGGCGTCGGCAAATCGACGCTGCTGCTCACCATCTTGGGCTACACGCAATTGCGCGGCGGCAAGGCGCTGTGGCGCGGCGAGGAACTCGCGCACGCCGCCGCACCGCCGCGCCGGCAACGGCATCGGCTGGGTGGCGCAGGAGCGCGAAATTTTTCCCTCGCTCACTGTTGACGAGAACCTTACCGTCGCCGCGCGGCCCGGCGATTGGGATATCGATGCCGTGTTCACGCTGTTCCCGCGGCTGGCCGAGCGCCGCCGCAACATGGGTAACCAGTTGTCGGGCGGCGAGCAGCAGATGCTAGCAACGGCGCGCGCGCTAATGACCAACCCGGCGCTGCTGTTGCTGGATGAGCCGTTCGAGGGCTTGGCGCCGGTGATAGTCGACGAATTGATCGCCGCCATGCGGCTGATGCTGGCCAACCGTAGAATCGCGATTATCCTGGTCGAGCAGCACACCGAAATCGCGCTGGAACTGACGCAGGAGGCCATCGTGCTGGAGCGTGGCACGGTGGAACACCGGGCGTCATCCTCCGAGCTGCGAAGCGATTTCGCCACGCTCGAACGGCTGGTGGGGCTGCGCGTCGACAGGGCCGCTTGGGCCGCGGGGAAATGACGAGCCGATAAGAATTGAAACAATGGTCCTTATACATGCCGTTGCGGCGGCGTGGACCGATGACCCAAACCGCGAGAGCCGCGCTCCCCTTTCTCTCCGTTTCTGACCTGACGAGCTTTTGCAGCGGCGGGAAGAATTTCGCCAAGCCAAAACGGCGACCATCGCCTCGTCCGGCAGCGATAATTGCTACTCTTGGTCGCAGGTACATTCCCGATATTCGATATCGTGAACAATTCGCCGGCTCAATTGAAAACCGAGTTGCGGATCGAGTCACATGACCATACGATGGAACCAATCGTGGTTTTAACCCCAATGCTTGGAAGCATAAACGTTAGAGTTGCATCTGGTCTTTGGCGCGCAGTTGGCCCTGAGCGGCGTGCGTTACGTCGAGCGTCAGACTCGGGAGAGTTGATGAGTTACGCTCTCGCGAACAAAATCATGAGAATCTGCCTGCGCCCGTGCGCCGCAGACAGCAGCAGCTATCTGCCTTTTTACAATCAGCTTCGACGACCGGACATGTCGCGACAACTGGCGGCGCGCGATGTCCATCGAAGCGCGCGCTTTTGAACACTGCCAAAAAGAATCGAGAGGGAGGAAGTCATGACTAAGTTTAGTATCTCAAGGCGCACATTCGTCGAGGGCGGCCTCGGGCTGACCGTTGCAAATTTCCTGCCGGGCACGACGCCGTTCGCCGAGGCCGCGACGATGGAAGAGACCACCGTCGCTGCCGCCAAGACGGTCGGCAAGGCGGACGTCAATGGGATGATCTGGTCGCCTTACCTTGTGCCGATGAAGCCGGTCATCGCGGAATTCACGAAACAGACCGGCATCGGCATCGGAGCGATCCAGGATATTTCGATCTTCGACGCGCCGCAGCGAGCGATGGCCGAAGCGCTGTCACATTCGCCCCAGTTCGACTTCATCCATATTGACTCGAACATGATCCCGTCGCTGGTCTCGGCCGGTTTTCTCGAGCCGCTCGATGAATACATTAAAAAGGCAGACTTCCACCTCGATGCCGTCGCGGATTACGGCAACTTCATGAAATACGGCGGTCAAACATACGGAATCCCGACCGACGGCAACGTGCACATCCAATACACGCGCAAGGATCTGCTCGACAACCCCGACAACAAGAAACGCTTCGCCGACAAGTTCGGCGCCGAGTTGAAGATACCCGAGACATGGGAGGAGAATCTTCGGCTGCAGGAATTTCTCATGGATCCGTCGAAAGACCTCTATGGCTCCGGCAATCTGCGCAACCGCGCCAACGGCGTAACCTGGTGGTACATGATCTTTTACAGCGCCGGCGGCTTCCCATTCGACGACGACATGAAGCCCACGCTGAACACCCCGGCCGGCCAATACGCGGTTGATCTGTATATGCAAGACAAGAAAGTGAACCATCCGGAGGCGGCCAACTGGGGCACGCCGCAGATGATTCCGCGCATCGCGCAGGGGCATGTGGTCAGCTGCCAGTACTGGGACGGCACATGCAAGACGATCGCGAATCCGAAGCAGTCAAAAACGGTCGGCCAGTTTTATTATAGCATCGTGCCGGGCTCGAAGTTTTCCGGCAAGATGATCCACCGCTCGATCTCGTCGCCGCTCGCCGCGATACTGATCAACAAGTATTCGCCGCGCAAGGCGCAGGCCGCCTATCTCGCGCTGTGGCTGGGTTCCGGCAAGAACAGTATTCCGATCGTCTCCGATCCGGTCAACGCGTTCAACGATGCCTGGGCCAAGGAGCACATGACCGCACCAGAGGTCATAAAAGCTTACACCGCCGAAGGCCTCAAGGCAGTCGAGACTAATTTTCAGGTGGTCGCTCCGCCCATTTATCTGACTGGCTATCTGGAATTCCAGGACGCTCTCGGCAAGAACCTGTCGGAGGCCTACGTGGGACAGCTTCCGGCCAAAGACGTCTTGAAGAAGACCGAGGACGAGTGGAACGGAATCATTCGCCGAATCGGGCACGCCAAGCTCAAGAAGGATTTAGCGAGCTACAAGGCGGTCATGCCCCACCGCGACAATCCGGCGTAACCGCTCGCGGCAGGCCCTGCGCCTGCCAGCGATCAGTCGGGTGGGTATCGCGCTCGCCCGGCCTTCCTTTCGGAGATTTAGGAATGACCGCAGCCGCTCTTTCGGCCGCCGATACGTCCTCGCAAACTTCGGCACGCGTCGTCTCGCGGCAGCGCGCAATCAAGCGTTTCAAGCTGGCGCTGATGACGCCGATGATTGCACTGTTCCTCTGCGTGTTGACGCCGGTGCTGCTGCTACAACTCTATTTTTCGTTTCATCAGTGGACGGTCTATCTCGGCTCGTGGTGGGACGCGGAATATGTCGGCCTCGAAATGTTCGAAGGCGTATTCACCGACCCGCGCTTCGGCTGGGCGGTCTTGCGTTCGCTCGCCTTTGCCGGCGGATCGACCGTCGGCTGCTTCGTGTTCGGTTTCATGCTCGCCTATCTCATGTATCGTCCATTCCGCGGCCAGGCAATCTATTACATCATCTTTATTCTGCCAATGCTGACCGTGCCGGTGGTTGTCGCCTATACGGCGGAAATGATGCTGTACCGCAACGGGCCGATCAACGATCTGATTTCGGCCATTACCGGTCTCGATTTCCAAGTCTCCTGGCTCACTAATCCACATCTCGCGCTGACAACAGTCGCCTTGTTGGAAATTTGGAACTGGACGCCATTCACCTTCATCATCATGCTCGCGGGCCTCGCCGCGATCCCGAAGGAGCCGATCGAAGCCGCCGAGATTCTCGGCGCCTCCAAGTGGCAGATCTTCTGGGAAGTGCAGGTGCCGCTGCTGCGGCCGGTCATCTTGCTTGCGCTGGTGCTGCGCTTCCTCGAAGCCATGGCTGAATTTCCGAAGACCTGGGCCCTGTTTCAGGGCGGCCCCGGCACAGCGACCGAAACGCTCCCTGTCTACATCTTCATGACCACATGGCAATACTTCGAAATCTCCAAAGGCGCGGCGATGTCCTACGTCGTGATGCTCATGATGGTCGCCATTGTGCTTTTTGCCATTCACTTGTTGCGGCGGGAGAAGCGATCGCTTGACGCGATGTACCGAACCGCTGGAAACGCGGGAGACGCCTGAATGACGATGACGAAATCGCGGCGCCGCCGCGCCACGACCATTGTCCGTTACGTGGTCCTCAGCATTTGGGCGGTGATCGCCTTTTTCCCGATTTATTGGATGGTTTCGACGTCGTTCAAGCCGAGCACGCAATGGTTTTCCTGGCCGCCGGTCTATTTCCCGGATCCGCCAACGCTGTCCAATTACCTGAACGTCTGGCTCGGCGCCGAGCAATACGATCAGGCTCAATACGCCATTTCATCGCAAAAACCTCTGATCTCGATGTGGAATTCGACGGTGATCGCAACCACGTCGACCTTTCTCTCGGTGCTGTTTGGCTCGATCCTCGCCTACGGTGTTTCGCGCTACCGCATCCTGTCGGAAGCGCGCATGTTTCAACTGCTGATGCTGCGTATGATCCCGCCGATCGTGATAGCCGCGCCGTTATCGCTCTATTATTCGGCAATTGGCCTGCTCGATACGCGTACCGGCCTGATCCTCGTTTACTTTCTGACCACCCTGCCCTACGCGGTTTGGATGACCAAAAGCTTCATCGACGAGGTGCCGCGCGAGATCGAACAGGCGGCTGAAATTCTCGGCGCCTCGCGCTGGCGCACCGTGTTCGAGATAGTGCTGCCTCTCATCCGCTCCGGTCTCGTCGCCACCTTCCTGTTCATTCTGATTTTAACCTGGAGCGAATACCTGCTCGCATTTATTATTACCAAGACGCAAGTTTCAACGCTGCCGCTCGAACTGTCGAAATACCAAGGCTCCACCGAAGGCCGCGTCTACGGCCGCCAAGCTGCGCTCGCGGTCGGCATCACCGTGCCACTGATGATCGTCGGCCTTATTATCCGCAAGCATCTCGCGCGCGGTTTCAGTTTCGGCATGGTACGGAGGTAGGCGTGGCTCGCATCGAGCTTATCAACCTCAATAAATCGTTCGGCGCCGTTCACGCGGTGAAGAATCTGAACTTCACCATCGAGGACGAAGAATTCGTCGTTTTCGTCGGGCCTTCCGGCTGCGGCAAGACCACGACGCTGCGCATGATCGCCGGTTTCGAAGATCCGAGTGCCGGCGAGATTCAAATAGACGGACGCGTCGTCAACGATCTCGAGCCTCGAGACCGCAATCTGGGCATGGTTTTCCAGAGCCACGCGCTGTTTCCGCATAAGAATGTTGCGCAAAACATCGAATTCGGCCTGCGCATGAAAAAGGTGGCGCCCGCCGAACGCGGCAAGCGCGTGCGCCAGGTAGCGGAAATGATGCGCATCGGCCACCTGCTCGACAAAATGCCCAGTCAATGTTCCGGTGGCGAATTGCAGCGCGTCGCGCTCGCCCGCACACTGGTGACGAATCCTTCTACTTTCTTGCTCGACGAGCCGCTTTCGAGCCTCGACGCCAAATTGCGCCGCGAGCTTCGCGCGGAGTGCGACCGGCTTCACCAGGAACTCAAGCGCACCTTCATCTTCGTAACCCATGACCAGGAAGAAGCAATGACGCTCGCCGACCGCATCGTGGTCATGCGCAGCGGCGAGATCGTGCAGGTCGGCTCGCCGATGGAAATCTACTCCGATCCAGTCAATTATTTCGTTGCCGATTTCTTTGGCTCGCCGTCGATGAATTCTGGTTGTCGGCGAGATCGTGCAGACGGACGCGGGCGCCGGTTTTCGCTCGACGTCATTCGAGATCACTTTGCCTGAAAGTTTCAGCGCCGCAAAACCAGGCGACGTCACGCTCGGAATCCGGCCCGAGCACGTCGGCGTCACGCTCGGCGGCCGCGGCGGCGACATCGAGCTGCCGGTGCGGCTGGTCGAGCCGCTTGGCAAGGACACGCTGCTCTATTTCGACGCCGGCGTCGAGCGCGCCTTCGTCGCGGTCACCGAAGGCCTTGCCATGGCCGAAATCAAGGCCGGCGAACGCATCGCGATGTCTTTCGACCGGGGCCGTATCCATCTGTTCGACGCCGGTGGACGGCGGATTGCCGGCGCCCGTTAAATATCGACCGCAAACCGAGTGTCGGGAAGGCCATGGAATACCGCGAAAAAAGTGAAATCCGCGATGGCATGCGGATCGACTGGGACACGCCGATCAAGATGGACGACGGGCTGGTGCTCCGTTGCGACATCTACCGGCCGGTCGCCGAGGGCGAATACCCAGTGATCATGACCTTGGGGCCCTACGGCAAGTGGCTTCATTTCGAGGATCTTTACAAGAATTCAATGGGACCGGATGTGCGCCGACCAACCGGACGTGCCCACCGACTCGACCAACAAATATCAGTGCTGGGAGGTGGTCGATCCGGAGAAATGGGTGCCTGACGGCTATGTCTGCATCCGCGTCGACAGCCGCGGCGCGGGCCGTTCGCCTGGTGTCATCGACATCTGGTCGCTACGCGAGGCGCAGGATCTCGCTATCTGTGTCGATTGGGCCGGCGTGCAGCCCTGGTCGAACGGCAAGGTCGGCCTCAACGGCATTTCCTATTACGGCCAAAACCAATGGCAGACATCCGCCCTCCAGCCCAGGCATCTCGTTGCGATTTGCATTTGGGAGGGTGCCGCCGATTTCTACCGCGACATGGCCCACCACGGCGGCATCTTCTGCCGCGGTTTCGTACAGGACTGGTCGAAGGCGCAAGTTTACACCGTGCAGAACGGTCGCGGCCGCCGCGGATTTAAGAGCCGCATGAACGGCGACTGGGTGTCGGGGCCGGAGACTCTGTCGGAAGAAGAACTCGGCCGGAATCGCCGCGATTTTTACGAGGACTGCATCGCGCGCAAGCTCGATACCGATCCCTATTGGCAATCGCGCATGCCGGACTGGACCGAGGTCAAGACGCCCCTGCTCTCCGCCGCTAATTGGGGCGGGCAAGGCCTGCATCCGCGTGGAAACTTCGAAGGCTTCGTGCGCGCCGCCTCCGATCAGAAATGGCTCGAAGTTCACGGCATCGAGCATTGGACGCATTTCTATACGAATTATGGGCTTGGACTACAGAAGAAATTCTTCGGTCATTTCCTCAAAGGCGAGGATACCGGCTGGAACAAGCAGCCGAAGGTGCTGCTCCAGGTTCGCCGTCCGGGCGAGAAATTCGTCGAGCGGCACGAAAGCGAATGGCCGCTCGCGCGCACGCAGTGGACAAAATTTTACGTCCACCCGGACGGCATGACCTTGTCGAAGACGGCGCAGTCAGCGCCCGGCGCAGTCACTTACGTCGGCATGAGCGAAGGTGTCACCTTCCTGTCGGAGCCGATCGAGCAAGACACCGAGATCACCGGGCCGATCGCAGCGAAGCTTTGGGTATCGTCGGCGACGGAAGACGCCGATCTGTTTCTGGTGGTGCGCGCCTTCACGCCCGATCTCAAGGAAGTCACCTTCCAGGGCGCGCTCGACGCCCACACGCCCATCGCGCAAGGCTGGTTGCGCTGCTCGCACCGCAAGCTCGATCCAAAGCTGACTCTCCCCTATCGGCCCTACCATACGCACGACGACGAGCAGAAACTCACGCCCGATCAAGTCTATGAGGTCGATGTCGAGATTTGGCCGACCTGCATCGTGCTACCGAAAGGCTATCGGCTCGCGCTATCGGTGCGTGGAACCGACTATGTATTTCCGGGCGAGCCCGGCGCAGGGCTGGAAACGCTGGGCAAGGTGTGGACCGGCGTCGGCCCGTTCATGCATAACGATCCACGCGACCGGCCGCCGGCGGTCTTTGGCGGGAATGTGACACTGCACGCCGGGCCCGACCGGCAGGCTTATGTGCTGCTCCCGGTTATTCCGAAGAAATAACGCGCCAGCCATTTCCGAGGAGCGAGAAATCATGAGCTACCGCGAGGTGAGCGAAGTCCGCGACGGCATGCGTATCGACTGGGACATGCCGATCTCGATGGACGACGGGCTGGTGCTGCGTTGCGACGTGTTCCGGCCGATCCAAAAGGGACGCTATCCGGTGCTGCTCAGTCATGGCCCTTACGGCAAGTGGCTGCATTTCGAGAACGGCTATAAAACCGCGTGGGACCGCATGCTGCTCAAGCATCCGAGCGTCAGCGCGGGCTCGACCAGCAAGTACCAGAGCTGGGAAGTTTGCGATCCGGAGAAGTGGGTGCCGGACGGCTATGTCTGCGTGCGTGTCGATTCGCGCGGCTGCGGCCGTTCACCCGGCTATGTCGAGCACTGGTCACCGCGCGAGACCAAGGACTTCTATAATTGCATCGAGTGGGCCGGCGTGCAGCTCTGGTCGAACGGCAAGGTCGGCCTTAGCGGCATTTCCTACTACGCTATCAACCAATGGCAGGTCGCGAGTCTCCAGCCTAAGCACCTTGCCGCCATTTGCGTGTGGGAGGGCTTTGCCGATTTCTACCGCGAGCTTTCCCACAACGGCGGCATCTACAATACCTTCGCGCAGAACTGGTACGACATGCAGGTCAAGACCGTGCAATACGGTCTCGGCATCAACGGCCATCGCAGCCGCATGAATGGCGACTGGGTCTCGGGTCCGGAGACCCTCACGACCGAAGAGATGGGTGCTAGCCGCTACGATCTCGGCAAGACTTATTTAGCGCATCCATTTGACGACGAATTCTACAAGGCGATGTTGCCGGATTGGTCGAAGGTCAAGGTGCCGTTGCTCTCGGCCGCGAACTGGGGCGGGCAACCGCTGCACCCGCGCGGAAATTTCGAGGGCTTCTATCGCGCGGCTTCGAAGCAGAAATGGCTGGAGGTGCACGGCATCGAGCACTGGACGCATTATTATACCGACTACGGCGTCGGATTGCAGAGAAAGTTCTTCGGCTACTTCCTCAAGGGCGAGCGAAACGGCTGGGACAAGCAACCGCGTGTGCTGCTCAATCTACGTTATCCTGGCGAAAAATTCGTCATCCGGGACGAGAGCGACCGGCCGCTGCCGGACACGCGATGGATCAAATTCCATCTGGCGAGCGACGTACAAAAGCTCGTCACCTCGCCGCCGGGCGGATCGGGTACGGTGACGTTCGATGCCATGGGCGACGGCGTCACCTACCTCACCGAGCCGATGAAGGAGGAAACCGAGATCACCGGGCCGGTGGCGGTCAAGCTGCACATCTCTTCATCGACCGCCGATGCCGACATTTTTGTCGTATTGCGCGTGTTCTCGCCGGATATGAAGGAGATCGTGTTCCAGGGCGCGCTCGACCCGCACACGCCGATCGGACAAGGCTGCTTGCGCGCCTCGCACCGCAAGCTCGACAAGACGCTGTCGCGGCCCTTCCGTCCCTATCACACCCACGACGAAAAGCGGCAGCTCAAGCCGGGCGAGGTCTATGAGCTCGACATCGAGATCATCCCGACCTGCATCGTCGTGCCGAAAAGCTACCGAATCGCGCTGAGTGTGCGCGGGCGTGATTACGTCTACCCCGGGGGCTCGGGCGGCAAGCTTTCCAATATGAAAAACGAATTCACGGGCTGCGGGCCGTTCTTGCATGACGACCCGCGCGACCGCCCGCTGGAGATCTATGGCGGCAAGACTACGATCCATCTCGGCGGCAGCCGGGAAAACTTCGTTCTCCTGCCGGTCATCCCGCCGCGCAAGGCCGCGGCGAAGGCGAAGCGCAAAGTTGGCAAGACGGCGAAGGTGCAGCAAAGGAAGGGAAACGCGGTGGGCGATTAAATTCGCGCGATCCACTGGCCGCTGTGACGGGCATATCGAATGGCGCGCAGTCAATCGCTTTGGCGGCGAAATGCTTTACCGACCGCGCGCAGGTGCGTCACCGCCGGCTGATCTTTCTCAGCAAGATGGTGCGTAGCTTCGTCGCAATTGACGTTGCCTTTATCTATCATCCGCCCGGTGCGATTGTCGAACAGCCCTTCCCAGCAGAGTTTCCCGCGCATGGGCAGGATTATTGAGCCGGTGTAAGGTTGTTCACCGTTGCCGCCATTCGGTTGCCGTCTTACCGTAGTGTCCTGCCGAAGCGAGGACCAATCGATAGCATAGATGAGAAGACCGACGATGAACACGGCGCAGCCAAGCACGATCGCTGTCTGCGGAAGATCGCGCAAAAACCAACGACGATGTGATACGCGCGAAACCATGATGTGGCTCGAACGGCACGTAGAACCGGAAAATATCCAAGAGCCGCCGTGCCGTCGTTAGTCTAAAGCGCCATTGGTTAATGGAAAGTTCTATCGTCATGCCATGTGCAGCGCAGGTTTTTCGTACGCCCTCTTCTCAGACGCGGCTCGGAAAAGTCGGCCATCTTTCGACCAGTCTCGTACCGATCGGAAACCGGCGTACAAGAACATGCGGAGGCGGAACTGCCGGCGCGTCGCCAAGAGATAAACATGCCGAATGAGCCAATGCGAGCCGAAACTGATGTTTTGGTGATCGGGTCCGGTGCTGCCGGCATGTACGCGGCCTTTGAGGCAGCGACCGCGGGGTGCCGGGTGTTGCTCGCCGACCGCAGTTTGATTGGCCGCGGCGGCGCAACCGTGATGGCGCAGATGACGGTCGCAGTCGCACTCGGTTCCGAGACGCCCGATCACTGGACTCATCATTACCAAGACACCCTCAAAGCCGGTCGCGGCCTCTGCAATGAGCCGCTGGCGCGATTGCTGTGCGAGGAGGGCCCGGCGTGTATTTGCGCTATGGACGAATGGGGCGTCGGCTGGGCGCGGAAAGATGGGCGCATCACGCAAGTCATGGCCCCCGGTCATGACCGTCCGCGTTGTGTGTATGTGGATTTTCTCAAGACCGGCCCCGCGGTATCGAAGACGCTGCGGACGGTGGTGAACAAAACCGGCGGCGTCCGCAAGGCGGGCGACCTTTGCGTGATCGATTTACTTCAAGTTGACGGTGACATTTGTGGCGCCGTAGCAATACATCTTGGCACGAGCACGCCGGTCATTCTGTCGGCAAAAGCGACGATCCTGGCGACCGGCGGCCTTACGCGGCTTTATCGACGCAACAGCGCCTCGGTGAATATGGGCGGCGACGGCTATGCGCTGGCTTTGCGCGCCGGCGCCTCGCTGGTGGACATGGAGTTCGTTCAATTCTTTCCGATCGGCCACCTTGCGCCACGGTTGATCGGGATGGATCCGATCATGTGGGACCCGTTCCGCTACAAGCTCGGCGGGCGACTGCTTAACAACCGCATGGAGGAATTCACGCAACGCTACGGCGTGGCCGAGGACGGCAAATACGTCATCACGCGTGACGTCGGCAGTTATGCAATTCTCAAGGAGGTCGAGGCGGGCCGCGGCTCGCCGCATGGCGGAGTGTATCTGAGCTTCCAACATTGCTCGGCATCGGCTTTGCGCAAATCGTTCGGTCCGGTGATCGACCGGCTCGCCGCCAACAATATAGACCTCACCAAAACGCCGGTTGAGGTTGCACCGATCGCGCATTATCACATGGGCGGCATCGCGGTTAACGCGCAAATGCGAACGGATTTGCCAGGATTGTTTGCCGCCGGTGAAGCGGTCGGCGGCGCCAATGGCGCCAACCGCCTGTCCGGCAATGCCATCACCGAAGCCTTTGTGTTCGGCCGCAGAGCCGGCCGCAACGCCGCCGAATATGCCAAGCGAACGTGCACCATTCCGGATCGCGACGACAACGCTCGCGCGGTACTCGATTTGATTGCTGCCGGTGCGCCGGAGCGCGGTCTCAACACCGCGGAAATGGTGCAAACGCTTCAGGCCACGATGCAAGACGACGTCGGGGCTCTGCGCAGCGACGCCGGACTTAAACGTGCCATTGCGAAAATCGATCGCTTAACCCAAGACCTCGGCGACGCTCCACCCGCCGGCGGCCGCGGTTTCGACATGCAACGGATGGAGTGGTTCGACCTGCGCAACATGCTGCTGGTGGCGCGCGTGGTGGCAGAGGCGGCGGTTGCGCGAACCGAAACCCGCGGCGCCCAGCAACGCGAGGATTTCCCGGATATGTCGCCGGAATGGGCCTTCAATCAGACTGTGAGGCTTCAGGACGGACGCATCGTGCTATCGGAGGCATCTATGCCGGCCGGCGCGGCAGTCTCATGACCGAACGCGCAACACTCAAAATCTGGCGCGGTACCGAGGCCAACGCGGGGCGGTGGGAAACCCACGAAGTGCCGTTCGAGCCGGGCCAATCGGTGCTCGACGGGCTGCGTTGGATCCGGATCAACCGCGATCCGACGCTGGCGATCCGCTTTTCCTGCATCAACGCCAATGCCTGCAAAGAGTGCATGATCGAGCTTGACGGAAAAACGGTCTATGCCTGCACCGCACGGCTGCAAGCGTGTGAGATGACACTGGCGCCTCTATCCAACAAGAGACTGGTGCACGATCTGGTAACCGAAATCGCGCCACCGGCGGAACGCTTCACGGGCTCGTAGCCGTTCATTCGCCCCAAAGCGGCTTGAATTGGGTCGCCACGACCTTTTCGTAGGATACAGGCCCACTGAGGAGTCCAAGGTCGCGGGCAAACTTGTTCATGCCAGCCACGAAACCTTCCGAGATCGAGGCGTCATAGTACGGCAGATCTCGACGGATCAGGTCGACGATCAATTCCGCTTCTGACGGCGGAAACAGCTTGCGGCCAACTTCGGCGGCCCGCGCCACATTTTTTTTCAGCACATTTTGCGTTTTGACGATGGCGCGTACCGCAGCGGCCGCGACCTCCGGCGATTTGTCGATTAGGCGCTCCGTGGTCGCGATCGACGCCATGGTATAGTCGAAGCAGCCTTGCGGGCCGTCACCCCGGCGTACGTCGAGAACAACGGTCCCGATACCGCGGCGAACCGCCACTTCCGCGCCCATGCCGTTCGCCCAAAATCCGTCGATCTTTCGTTCCTCCAGCGCCTTTGCCGCGGTCAGGCCGAAATTGACTCCGGCGCCAGCCGCGCCAGGCACCGGTGCAATTTTCACGTTGTGTCGTTGCGGATCGACACCGGCTGCAATCAACAAACGGCGCAGGCCCATTTCTACCCAGGGCGCGGCGCCAATGCTCCTGCCTTTGACCGCATTGATGTCACCCCGCCTGGCGGCAAGATCTTTGTGCATGACCAGGAACCAGTACATGCCCTGCGCCTGGGCGCAGATGAGCTTCACCCCGTCCCATTGCGGAAAGGCGGCCAGCGCCGAATGGGCCGAGCCGCCGACAAAATCGACGGTGCCGTCGCGCAGCGCCATATAAGCCTTGTCGACCGGGAAGATCATTTCCAGACCGACGTCGAGGCCCTCATCCCGAAAAAACCCGAGTTCTATCGCGGCCTCAGCCGGGAAATAAGAATTCGAGATCATATCGGGCACTGCGAGTTTCATGACGCTCACGCACTCTCAAGCGTCATGGCCGCGGCGCGTGCCTGGCTTGCAAGCATCGACGTGCGCAGCAGAAATTGCCGCGCGCGCGCCGGGTCGGCCGCGATATCACGCAATTCGCCGAGATTGCGCCGGCGCGCCTCCGGATCGTGCGCCTCCAGGCGCTTCTTGTTCGCGATCGATTGCTCCTGCACAAACTCGACTGCGACGGTGCGACGCTGGCGGCTGTAGAGGTCAAGCAGTTGATCCGGGCCCTCATTGAGAATGACTTGCGCAAGCTTTTCAGAAATATTGGCCGCGTCCTGGATGCCGCCGTTGAGGCCCATGCCCCCGATTGGATTGTTAACGTGGGCTGCATCGCCGGCCAGCAGCACCCGTCCCTTGCGAAAGGTCCGCGCCACGCGCTGGTGCGTCACGTAAAGATTGCGATGCACGATTTGGTACGGCCGCGGCGACGGGAAAAATGATTGAATGCGCGCCTGCACCCCCACATCGCTCATGATGGTGGCCTCCGATTGCTCGGAACCGGCAGGAAAGACCGTGCGCCACAGGCCGGGCGGACCGTCGGCGGACACCTTGAAGCAATTGCACCAGGCGCCTGAGTCGGCAAAATAGCTGCGATAGCAATAGTCGCGTTCGGCCTCGAAATCGTATGGAGTCGTCAAGACGAGGAATCGTTCGGGCCAGGTAAAGCCCTCGAAAGAAATTTCGCTCTGCTTGCGCACGACGCTGCGGCCACCGTCGGCGCCAATGAGATAGCTGCCGGCATGCATCTTAACTCCCGCAGGGCCCCGCACCTCGATTGTGACCGAACCGCCGGTCTGCGTCACGTCAACGACCTCATGCCCGAACAGCACCTCGACGTTTGGGAATTTCCGCAAGCGATCGAGGATCAACTTGGCGGTCTTAAACTGCTCGCACTGCACAACATAAGGATAGCGCGTGTCATTCTTGAGCAGGCCGTGGTCGAACTCCGCCACCAGTTCGCCGCTCGGCCGGTCCCAGAACTGAAATATCGGCGCCACCAGTCCGACCCGCGCCATGTCGGCCGCCAGCCCGTCGGCCGCGAGCAATTCAAGCGTTGCCGGATGGGTGGTGGCGGCGCGCGGATCGGCCTGCGGTGCGGCGTTGTTGTCGAACAGACGCACCCGCAAACCGCGCCGGCCAAGCTGCCAGGCACATAGCAAACCCACGGGACCTGCGCCCGCAATCAACACCGGGTCGCTTTCATGGCCCATATTTAACGCCTCTCGGCATCCATTGCTGGAACGAGGAGTGTAGATCGGTCTTCATCCCCAGCGTATGATGAATTGTATTCGCGTAGCAGCCTATTTTTAAGGGGACCGACATGCGCAACCGGGCGGCACTAGCCTTTGCAATCGCATTTGTCGCGCTCGCCTCCATCACAGGCAGCAGCGCCGACGAGTGGCCTAGCAGGCCTATCCGCGCGATCATACCGTTGAGCCCGGGAAGTGCGGCCGACATCATTCCAAGAATTGTCTTTGAACAGTTGTCGGCTCAACTCGGACAGCCGATCATTGTCGAAAACAAGCCGGGCGCCAGCGGCACGATCGCCGCGCGCGCCGTCGCCATGGCAGATCCCGACGGCTATACGCTTCTGGCGCATTCCTCGGCGCACATCATTGCGCCTTCCACCGTCGCAAACCTGCCTTACGACCCGATCAAGGATTTTGCCGCGATAGCTCCGCTGGGAAATTTGCCCAACGTGCTGGTCATCGCACCGTCGAAAAACATCAAGACCGTGCAAGAGCTCGTCGCCCTCGGAAAGACCCGGCCCATCACGTTCGGATCAATTGGGGTCGGCAGCCCGATTCACCTGACGATGGAGCGTTTTCGTTTGAGCGCCGGATTCAACGCGCAAGCGATCACGTTCAAGGGTGCCCCGGAAGCCATGGTCGAGGTCATGACCGGCCGTGTTGACGTCTATTACGCACCGGTTCTGGCGGCGCTTCCCCTCATCAAGGACGGCAAGGTTCTGCCGCTCGCCGTCAGCAGCCCGACACGGGCGCCCACGCTTCCGAATGTCCCCACGACGCTTGAATCCGGCTACCCCAATTCCGAGTACAGATTTTGGATCGGTGTGTTTGCCCCCGCCAAAACCCCGGGCGACATCGTCAATAAGCTGAACACGGAGATAAACAAAGCGCTGCAATCAGCCGCCGTACGCGAAAAGCTCGGCAAGCTCGGTGTGCAACCCATGTCGATGAATGCCGGGGAGTTCGGTAAGTTCGTCAAAGACCAACTCGAGATCAATGCGGAACTTGCCAAAGCCGCGGGGATCTCGGCGCACTAATGTTGCAGCCTTAGGCCTTCCGGTTCGGCCGGCAAATTGTTATCTTCGCAACTGATGGCCGTCACCTCAACGAGATGAAGGAGCCCATAGCGATGCCCCAGGACAAGCCCCTCGTCAGAATCGCGCCGAACAACCCGGTATTCGATCTTCCCGTCATCGTCGGCATCGAGGAGAAATTGTTCGATAAAGCCGGGCTCGACGTCCGCTTCTCTGGAACCTATGCGGACCGCGAAAAGGACAGCATCGAATTTCCGGTCATGGCGCGGATGAAGGAGCAGATGTTCGATTGCGGCTCAGCCGACAGCTACAATGTCTGCGAATGGGCCAGCATCGACCGGCTGGAGAAAGGCAAGCGCGGCGGCAATATCGCGGCGCTGCGCGCGTCGGTGGCGGCGCAGGCGATCATTACCTTCGATGAGACGCTGCAGGTGCCGCGCGACCTCGCCGATATTCCGGTCGTGGTGCAGGAGTTGACGGGGTCGCACTATACCACGCTTCAGATGCTCGAGAGCGCTATCGGCGCCAAGCACGTCAATATCGCGCGCGGCGGCCTGCCGCAGAAGCGCTACGAGGGCCTCAAGAACGGAACCTTTCGCGTCGTCACCGTGATGGAGCCGTTCATCAGCCTCGGCCTCAAGGACGGGGCGCATATTATCGCGGCGTCGTTCTATCGCGGCGGCGAAGTGATTGCCGCCGATCTCAACTCCGAGCAACGCAAAGCCTATTACGACGCAGAAAACGAGGCTGTCGATCTCGTCAACGCCGATTTTTACAAATACGCTCACCACGTCGCCGCGCACACCAAAGGTGCCCTGAAACCGAATGAGCTGCTTAAGGCCTTCGTGCGCTACAAGCATGTCGACTACTACAACTCGACGCTCTTCGGCCGGACGTACGACTGGATGAAGGCGCGGGGCCTGACCGAAGGTCAAAGCGAGCATTCCACTTTGGTGGGTCGCTGAAGCCAAGTTGGCTCCAAGCAACTCTAGATATTTGCAAAGACCGCGGTTCACAGCCTGCAGCCCCGCAAAAAGCGGCAGATGTCAGGGACTTTGTGGCGGCGCGAGAAACCTATGTAACCAGCAGGGAATCGCTGGGACAGAACAGGGAATTTTCAATGGCCGATCAGTGAATTCCTCCGCTCCGCCAGTCGAAAATCAACCTGCTCGTGTGGACAGGCCGCCCTTGGACTCAATGAAGTCCACAATGCTCTGTAGGCCTTCCTTCTGAAGCAGATTTGTCATGATGAACGGCCGTTCCCCGCGCATCTTCTTGGCATCGCTCTTCATTTTCGAAAGCGATGCACCGACGTAAGGAGCAAGGTCGATCTTGTTGATGACCAGCAGATCAGACCGCGTGATTCCCGGTCCGCCTTTGGAAGGAATTTTATCGCCGGCCGCGACATCGATGACATAAATCGTTATGTCGGCAAGCTCAGGTGAAAAGGTCGCGGCAAGATTATCCCCGCCGGATTCGATCAGCACGAGATCGAGCGAGGGAAATTTCGCGCGCATATCGGCCACTGCCGCGAGATTGATGGACGCATCTTCTCGAATCGCCGTGTGTGGGCAACCGCCGGTCTCGACGCCGACGATACGATCGGCATCGAGCGAACCTGAGCGGACGAGGAATTCCGCGTCCCACTTGGTGTAGATGTCATTGGTGATCGCGGCAATATCATAAGTGCCGCGCATTGCTTTACAAAGCGCGTCCATTAGCGCCGTCTTTCCAGAACCAACGGGTCCGCCGATGCCGACGCGAAGCGGGCCGTTCAAGCTGAGCATCAAGGTCCTCCCATGCGGTTAGCTACGGAACAGCCGCGTATATTGGGTTTCGTGCCTCGCGCTGGCGAGATCGGCGCGGAAGGTCGCAGTTCCCAAGTCGTCCAGTGCCGCGGCCAAAGCGGCGGCGGCGGCGTTCGCAATCGCCGGTTCCAACGCCGCCAATAGGCGTTGGCTGCTGGTTTGTCCAAGCGGGATCAACCGGACCCCGGCAGACACCCAATTCGCCGTTATCGCAGCGAGAAAAGCATTGAGCGCAGGGATGCGTGGAATGGTATGCCCGGCGCAAGCAACACCGACCGCCACCGGATAGGCCACCAGACCGTCCCAGATGCTGCACAGCTTGGAGAGCGCTGCGCACGGCCAGGCCGCCTGCGTCGCATCCATGAATGCGCGTCCTTGCGCGGTCATTTCGAAATGACGTTCGCGCGTCGGCGCAAATGCCGACGCCAGCTCCGCAATTTCGCACAGAAGCGAATCGTGTCCGGCGCTTGCCGCCCGATACGCTTGGTTGAAAAAGACGCCGTCGCAATAACCTGAGCCATTGGCCAGCACGGATTCGAGCCATTGGCGCAATGTTTCAGCATCGCGGATATCGCCCGCTTCCACCGCCCATTCGAGCCCGCTGGAGTACGAAAAAGCGCCGACCGGATAGGCCGGAGACAACCAGGTCATCAGCCGATAAAGCGCGGCCTGCGACAGTTGCCCGCATTCGGGGCCGCGCGACGTCTGCGCACCGAGATGCGAAAGCCGCTTCTCACCGGCCATGATCGTGACCTTGCGCCTGCGAATGGTCATCGTGACGATGCGAATGGCCGTAATGCTCGCCATCGTGACCATGATGTTCGTGATGGCCCGTCGCATCGCGATAGGCGCCACCTTCCGGATCGAATGGTGCTTCGATCTCCACGACGCGCGCGCCAAGACGCATGACCATTTCGCCGATCACGTGGTCGCGGCGAATGCGTATGGCCTTCGGCAACAGTTGCGCCGGCAGATGTCGGTTACCCAGGTGCCAGGCGATTCGCGCCAGATGCAGCGAATCCGTGCATCGGATTTCCAGCAACGGCTCAGCCGCCGAGACAATTTCGATAAGCCGGCCATCTTCGAGAACCAGCGCGTCACCGCTGCGCAAGGCGGCCGCCTCCGGCAAATCGAGTAAGAACTCCGATCCGCGGGTGCCGGTCATCGCCACGCGCCTGCGATGGCGATCGTCATAGGCGAGCACAATGCTATCGGCCGGATCGCCCGTCCATGTTGAAGCCTTCTTGACGGCAATTGCCCGCATCCCGCGCTCTTATTGCTAGAGCATTTTCCGGCGAAGTGGGAACCGGTTCGCCGGAGAAAACGCGACCCGAGGAATCTAGAGCATGGAACAGATCATGCTCTAGAACAGGAAATAGCGCTGCGCCATCGGCAAGACCTCCGCCGGCGCGCAGGTCAACAACTCGCCATCGGCCCGGACTTCGTAAGTTTCGGCGTCGATTTTAATGTCCGGCGTCGCGCTATTATGCACCATGCTCTTTTTTGAGATCCCATCGCGCACGTTCTCGACAGCGACAAATTGTTTCTCGACGCCGAGTTTCTCGCGCAACTTGCCTTTAACCGCCGCTTTCGACACGAACACCAGCGAACTCGCCGTCAGCGCCTTGCCGAAAGCGCCAAACATCGGCCGGTAATGCACCGGCTGCGGCGTCGAAATCGAGGCGTTGGGATCGCCCATCTGCGCCGCGGCAATGGAACCGCCCTTGATCACGATTTCCGGCTTTACGCCAAAGAAGGCTGGCGCCCACAAGACCAGGTCCGCAAGCTTGCCTTTCTCGATCGAACCTATGTGCTTTGAGACGCCATGCGCGATGGCCGGATTGATGGTGTATTTGGCGATATATCGCTTCACCCGCATATTGTCGTTATCGCCCTTCTCGCCCTTTAGGCTGCCGCGTTGCTTCTTCATCTTGTCGGCGGTCTGCCAGGTGCGGATGATGACTTCGCCGAGGCGCCCCATCGCCTCT
>CAVPUU010000043.1:0-77468 GCA_963709015.1 uncultured Alphaproteobacteria bacterium
TAAGAGGGACTGCCTTGAATGGCTGGACGCGGCGCGGACGAAGGGCGGCGAAAGCCGCCCGGATCGGGCCCAGCAGGGCCCCGTCCGCGCCCGGAAGTACGGCCCCCGGGGACAAAAAACGCCGCCGTGGAGCGCCGAGAGGCGCGCCTCCGTCGCCACGGAGGCGACGCGCCTCGCTAGGCGTGTCGGGCGGCCTCGCCGGCCGCCCAAGCGCGTGCGCCACGCGCTCTGCGTTTCCCGGCGCTCCGCTCCCCTCATGGGAGCGTTGAACGAGACGACGGCGTACCCGGCGCCGCAAAGAATACGGGCGGCGGAGCGTTGGCTAACTCTCCGAGTCGTCCCCGCGAAAGCGGGGACCCATACGCTGTGTGGTATCCGACTATCCAAGTCAGAGTCGCTCGCATTTTCTGTTTTTCTTTTAGTCGCGACGCTGGTGGCTATGGGTCCCCGCTTTCGCGGGGACGACAGTTTACGTTCACGGCGCGCCGGCGAGAGATTGCGCCATCGCCGCGTCGAAGGTCTCGAGTCGACCTTCAGATAGGCGAGCTTTTCCTCGGCGATCACCACAGCCTCGGCCACGCCCGGCACCTGACGCAGCCGCGCCGCGAGGCCAGCGGCATCGGCGGCGGCGGTCGCCGATCGGAACCAGCCGAGTCGTCAGATAGCTCGGCTGCGCCATGGTGGCGGCCGCCAGCAGCCAGAGCAGCGCCAGCACGGCCGTCAACGCAAAAACCCCAGCCGTGCCCCCGTCTGGTTCGCCCAACCGCCGACGACGCCGCCGACGAAGATGCCGAGAAACTGCGAGCTCGAATAAAGACCCATCGCCGTGCCCTTGGCATCGGGCGGCGCCGCCTTGGTGATGAGCGAGGGCAGGCTCGCCTCCATCACGTTGAAGCCGGAGAAAAAAATCGCCAGCGCGGCCAGCAGGACATAGAAATTGTGCGCGCCGAAGTAGAGCATCACCTGGCTGACCAGGAGCGCGGCCACCGCGCCGACGAACACGCCCTTCATGCGGCGGTAGTTCTCGGCGACGACGATCGCCGGCGCCATCACGGCCAGCGAGACCACAAGCACAGGCAGATAGATCATCCAATCGTTCTGCGCCGGCAGATCGAGCTGCCGCGCAACAGGCCGGGCACCGCCAGGAAGCTCGCCGTCAGCATGGCATGCAAGGTGAAGATGCCGATATCGAGCCGCAACAGTTCGCCGTTCCGCAATACCGAACCGATCAACGCCGGCACCGCCTCCGCATCGCGATGCACGCTCACGCAGCGCGGGTTCGGCACGACGAACACGGTGATCGCGATGCCGAGCCAGAGCCAGCCCGACCATCAGCCAGAAGATGCCGGCAACGCCGATGAAGGTCGCGAGGATCGGGCCGCTCACCAGCGCGACCATGAAGGAGGCGCCGATGGTGATGCCGACCATGGCCATCGCCTTGGTGCGGTTTTCCTCGCTTGTCAGATCGGCCACCAGCGCCAGAATCACGGAGCCGACGGCGCCCCCGCCCTGCAGCACGCGGCCGACGATGACGCCGCCGATCGAGGTGGAGACCGCCGCGATCGCGCTACCGAGCGCAAACAGGATCAGCCCGACGACGATCATCGGCTTGCGCCCGAACTTGTCGGACAAGAGACCGAAGGGAATTTGCAGCAGCCCTTGGCTCAGTCCGTAGATGCCGAGCGCCTCCCCAACCAGATAGGGCGTCGAGCCCGAAAGCTGCTGCGCATAGCCGGCAAACACCGGATAGATCATGAACAGGCCGAGCAGCCGGACCGAGAAGACGGCCGCGAGCGAGGCGGCGGCGCGGAATTCCTGTCTTCCCATCGGATCTATTCCCAACCAGATGAATGAGGCGTCGCCCGCCTTCTCTACGTCGTTGCAGCGCGGACCATGCCCTTGGGCTCTGATCCCGGTCAATTGCGGCGGCTTGCCGCTTGCGCTTCAGTCCTGTATAGAGCCGCCAAATTCAGCCACTTTTCGGCGTGCAGGCGCCCACGGAACCGCACCGATGAAGCAAGATATCCATCCCGGCTACCACACCATCAAGGTGGTGATGACCGACGGCAGCGAATTCACCACCCGCTCCACCTGGGGCAAGGAAGGCGATGTCATGCACTTGGACATCGACCCCAAGTCGCACCCGGCCTGGACCGGCGGCCAGCAGCAGCTGGTCGACCGCGGCGGCCGCCTGTCGCGCTTCCAGAAGAAGTTCTCCGGCTTCCTGAAAGCGGACGACAAGAAGAGCGACGACAAGAAAAAGTAAGCGGTAGGGTTGCTGAGACGAAAAACCCCGGCGAGCCGGGGTTCTTTATTCCAGGGCGCCGGGGTGGCCGCGCCCCCGAATGACAAAAAGAGAATTAGATGCTCTCGGCCCCAAACGCCGCCTTCAGCAGACCGAGCTGGCGCTCGACCGGATTGGCCGCCGCACCCCGCTCGGGAGCGCTTTGATTGTGGATGGTGGCATCGAGCCGGCGCACCTTGGCTTGCAGCTTGTGCGAACGTTCGATCAGTTCGCACAACGCGGCGGGCAGCAATTCCATATTGTGCGGTTCGTGAAAGTCGGCGGCGGAGAGCTTGACCTTGCTCTTCTCCTTGTTGGCCTGGGCGAGCGACATCTCGCCTTCCTTGACCGCGCGATGCAGCAGCAGCCAGGATGCAAGTTGCATCAGTCGCGTGGTCAGCCGCATGCTTTCAGTGGCGTAAGCGAGCGCGGCGGCGCGCTCGAGCCTTTTGGATTCCTGCCGGCCGACGCCGTCGAGATAGGTCGCGGTCTCTTCCACCAGCGCCATGCCGTCCCGGAACAGATCGGCAAAGACCTGCGAATTGGCCAGCCGCTCGCCGAACGACACCGGCTGCAACTCGTTTACGGATTTATCACCCATACGCTACGCCTCACCCTGCCGGGACTAGTCCGCACCCCGTGTGTGGATCAGCATCGCGCGCCCCGGACTGTCCTGTCCAGACCGAGACCGGCAAACTTTGCGACATAGTTGCCGGGCAAGCTTAAGATCACAGCCACCATAGCGGCCGCGACTGTCCCGGAATGGGACAAAAAAGAGCCGCCGTTGCCGGCGGCTCGAAGTTGATAACAGGGAGGCGTCAAACAGAGTGGACAGGAGCCACTCAATGTCCACGAAGATGGACGCCACAGTAATGATCCAGAAGGCTTAACGACCCGTTACCAAAACACGTCGAATGCTGGATTTTTGTTCAGGCCGGGAACGGCGCGTTACCGCCTGAAAAACTGGTCGGCGGCCGAGCGCGAGGCGCGCTTGCTGGCTATATCGGCTTCCAGACGTGAAATCTCGTCCTGCATCAGTTGAATGCGCGCGGCCAGTTCTTCCACCGAAAGCAGGCTGAGGTCCTGCCCGATCTCGTGCACGATCTTTTTCTTCGGCTTGTCGTCGTCGTCGATCGCCGCCATGGCGCGCCTCCACGGGGCAGAATTTAGCCGCCGCCTGACGGGTTGTCACACCGCCATTGCCCGCCTAAACAGGCGCCCTGCCCCGAAAAATCGAGGAGACCATGACCACACTTCCAACCCGCATGACGGCCATTGGCATCAAAGTCCCCGGCGGACCCGAGATGTTGGTGCCGGAAGAGCGCGTGGTTCCAATGCCCGGCACCGGAGAGATCCTGGTGAAGGTGGCTGCCGCCGGCGTCAACCGGCCGGACGTGATGCAGCGCCAAGGCCTCTATCCCCCGCCGCCCGGCGCGCCGGATATTCCGGGCCTCGATATCGCAGGCGAAGTCGTCGCGCTCGGTCCAGACGTCAAGCGCTGGAAGATCGGCGACCGCGTGATGGCGCTGGTGGTCGGCGGCGGCTACGCCGAATATTGCCTCGCTTACGCAAGCCACGCATTGCCGATCCAGCGGATTGTCGATGATCGAGGGCGCGGCTATCCCGGAGACCTTTTTCACCGTCTGGCACAACATGGTGGAACGCGGCGGGCTCAAAAGCGGCGAGACCTTTCTGGTGCATGGCGGCAGCTCAGGCATCGGCACCGCCGCGATCCAGCTCGCCAAGGCGCTCGGCGCCCGCGTCATCACGACCGCCGGCACGGAGGAAAAATGCGCGGCCTGTCGCAAGCTCGGCGCCGACGTCGCCGTTAACTATAAAACCGAGGACTTCGTCGCCGCCACCAAGGCGGCCACCGGCGACAAGGGCGCCGACGTTATACTCGACATGGTCGGCGGCGATTACATCGCGCGCAATTACGAAGCGGCCAGCGTCGAGGGGCGCATCGTGCAGATCGCATTCCAGGGCTCACCGAAAGCGACGGTGGATTTCCGCCGCATCATGCTCAAGCGGCTGCATCACACCGGCTCGACCCTGCGTTCGCGCTCGGTCGCCGATAAAGGCGCGATCCGTGCCGCAGTCGAGGACAATGCGTTGCCGCTGATCGTTGCCGGCAAGGTGAAGCCGGTGCTCTACAAGACCTTCCCGCTTAACGAGGCGTCCGCCGCCCATGCGCTGATGGAAACCGGCACCCATATCGGCAAGATCGTGCTAACCATTTGAAAATGCTGTCTAACTCTTGCCCGTTGCGCGCGGAGCCGGTACTCCTGAGAATGCGGGGCCGCGAAATCGGCGCAATGTCGAAGCAAAACCGATGAGGGGAATTTGCTTGCAGATTTTCACCGTCGGCGGGGCCGGATCAGCAGCATGATTGGCACCGCCGCGGCCGGGGGTTCAGGATTGATCTCGCTCCGATGCGCAATGGCCGGCGTGCTCGCACTCGCCGGCTTGTTGCTGGCGGCGCAACCTTCGCATGCCGTCGAAGCGGTGAATGTGCGGCTCGGGGCCTCCGCGATCGACCTCACCGACGCCACCGAAGTGCAAAAGGCCGACGGCGATCGCATTCAGGTTTCTACCGCGCCCGGCCCGGACGGCATCGTGCGCCGCATCGAGGTGCGCGCGCGCGAAGCCAACACCAACTGGGCCGTGTTCGCGCTCACCAATAATTCCGACGAGCAGATCGACCGGCTGATCGTCGTGCCGCATTACCGCATGGTCGGCTCCGGCCTGTTCTGGCCGGACCTCGGGCTCTCGCGCGTCGCCGGCATCACGCCGTCGTCCGGCGATCGTCCGGTACGGCAGGAAAACACGACCGCGGACATTTTCCGCGTCACGCTCGATCCCGGCACGGTCATCACCTTCGTCGCTGAATTGCGCACCGACAAGCTGCCGCAGATTTATTTGTGGGAGCCGGACGCCTACAAGGACAAAGTCAACTCCTTCACACTGTATTACGGCATCGTGATCGGCATCGCCGGCCTGCTGGCGCTGTTCCTCACCATCCTGTTCGTGGTGAAGGGCTCGGTAATGTTCCCGGCCGCCGCCGCGCTCGGCTGGGCGGTCTTGATCTATATCGGCATCGACTTTGGATTCTGGGGCAAGGTGTTCGACATGTCGGCCGGCGCCGAGCGCGTCTGGCGCGCTTGCGGCGAGGCGATCCTGTCGGCGACGCTGTTGGTGTTCCTGTTCGCCTATCTCAATTTGTCGCGCTGGCACGTGCGCTATGCCCATATCACCATCGCCTGGCTCGCCGCGCTCACCGCGCTGACCGCGGTTGCGGTGTTCGATCCCGCCGTCGCCTCCGGCATCGCGCGCATGTCGCTCGCCGGCATCGCGGTATTCGGGCTGGCGCTGGTGATCTACCTCTCCACCCACGGCTACGACCGCGCGGTGCTGCTGATCCCGACCTGGCTGCTGCTGGTGGTGTGGACCGGCGCCGCCGGGCTTGCCGTCACCGGCGTCGTCACCAACGACATCATCGGCCCGGCTCTGCTTGGCGGCCTGGTGCTGATCGTGATGCTGATCGGGTTCACGGTGATGCAGCACGCCTTCGCCGGCGGCATCACCCACGGCATCGTGTCCGACGTGGAGCGCCGCGCGCTGGCGTTGACCGGCGCCGGCGATCTGATCTGGGACTGGGACGTTTCCGCCGACAAGGTCTACACCAGCCCCGAAACCGAACAGCTGCTCGGTCTCAAGCGCGGCACGCTGGAAGGACCGGCGGCGGACTGGCTTGAGGTGCTACATCCGCTCGACCGCGACCGCTTCCGCGCCTCGCTCGACAGCGCGGTGGAGCAGCGCCGCGGACGCCTCAATCAGGATTTCCGCCTACGCGCGGCGGACGGTCACTACCTATCGTTTTCGCTGAAAGCGCGTCCGGTGGTCGGCTCCGACGGCGAAGTGGTGCGCCTGGTCGGCACACTCACCGACGTGACCGATTTCAAGAAAGCCGAGGAGCGGCTGCTGTTCGATGCGGTGCACGATAATCTCACCGGCCTGCCCAACCGCGAGCTGTTCATCGACCGCATGGAAGCGGCCTTCGGCTTCGCCCGCTCCGATCCGCAGATCCGGCCCTCGGTGCTGGTGATCGATCTCGACCGCTTCAAGCAGGTCAACGACTCGGTCGGCATATCGATCGGCGATTCCGTCCTGCTCACCATCGCGCGCCGGCTCGCCCGCCTGCTCAAGCCGCAGGATACGCTGGCGAGGCTGTCCGGCGACCAGTTCGCCCTGATCCTGCTGTCGGAACGCGAGCCTGCGCGCATCGTCGCCTTCGCCGAGACCATGCGCCGCACGTTGCGCGCGCCGATCGGCTTCAACGACCGCGAAATCTTCATCACTGCCTCGATCGGACTGGCGCTCGCCGAAAACCAGCCGCGCAACACCGAGGAAGTCCTCAAGGACGCCGAGCTCGCGATGTACCACGCCAAGCGGATCGGCGGCGACCGCATCGAAATCTTCAAGCCGGCCATGCGCTCGCGCAAGACCGACCGGCTGACCATGGAATTGGAACTGCGCCGCGCCATCGAGCGGGAGGAGATCAAGGTGCTTTACCAGCCGATCGTGCGGCTGGAGGATCGCGCCGTTGCCGGCTTCGAGGCGCTGGCGCGCTGGGATCATCCCAAGCTCGGCCGCCTGTCGCCGGCCGAATTCATCGCCACCGCCGAGGAAATCGGCCTGATCGTCGACCTCGGCCTGTTCGTGCTCGAACGCACCGCGCGCCAGCTCGCAATCTGGCAGGCCGCCAGCCGCGCGCGCGAGCCGATCTTCGCCAGCGTCAACGTGTCGTCGCGGCAATTGCTGCGTCACGACCTGATCCAGGATATGCGCAGTGTGCTGTCGCGCGCGGCGCTGGCACGCGGCACCTTCAAGCTGGAAATCACCGAATCGCTGGTGATGGAAAACCCCGAGCATGCCGCGCAGATGCTCAACCGCATCAAAGAGCTCGGCGTCGGGCTGTCGCTCGACGACTTCGGCACCGGCCATTCCTCGCTTGCCTATCTGCAACGCTTCCCGTTCGACACCATCAAGATCGACCAATCGTTCGTGCGCACTACCGCGCGCGGGACGCGGCCGGTGATCCTGCGGTCGATTATTGCGCTCGCCCATGATCTCGCCATGGACGTGGTCGCCGAAGGTGCGGAGACTGACTTCGATGCGGTCGAGCTTTACCAATTGGGCTGCGAATATGCGCAAGGCTTTGCCTTCGGCGAGCCGATGAGCGCGCAGGCCGCCGGTGGCCTGTTGACGAGCGAACGCCTCGAGGTCGCGCGCTAGAAACGAAATGAATCGCGTGCAGCCCCGCGCACTAACTGAGATCTACGATGGCATCGGCTCAAAAAAATACCGATCGGGCGACAATTGAAGGTTTCGACCGTGAATGGACGACCTTCACGCAATCGGCCTCCGATTTCGCCGACGACGATCGGCACGCGATGTTCGAGAGCTATTTTTCGATATTCCCCTGGGACGCGCTGCCGCCGCAAAGCATCGGCGCGGATATCGGGTGCGGCAGCGGGCGTTGGGCCATGCTCGCCGCGCCCCGCGTCGGGCATTTGTCCGCGGTCGATGCCGGCGCCGAAGCGCTGTCGGTCGCGCGCGACAATTTGGCCGCCTTCGACAATGTCAGTTTTCATCACGCATCGGTATCGGCGTTGCCGTTCGATGATGGCACGCTCGACTTCGCCTATTCGCTTGGCGTGTTGCACCATGTTCCCGACACCGCGCGGGCGATCCGCGACATCGCGGCCAAACTCAAACATGGCGCGCCGTTCCTGGTTTATCTCTATTACGCGTTCGACAACCGCTCGCCCGCTTACCGGATGCTCTGGAAAATCTCCAACGCCGCGCGGCTGGTCCTGTCGCGCGCGCCCTATCGGGTGCAGATCGCCGCGACAACCGTCATCGCTCACGTGATATATTGGCCGATCGCCCGCATGGCCGCGCTGCTCGAAAAGCTCGGACTGCGGCTGCGCTCATGGCCGCTCAGATATTATCGTCACCGCTCGCTTTATGTGATGCGGACCGACGCCTTCGACCGGTTCTGCACGCGTCTGGAGCGGCGGTTCACGCGCGCGCAAATCACCGACATGCTGCGCGCGGCCGGTTTCGACGGAGTGAGTTTTCGGATGCTGAGCCATTTTGGGTCGCGCTGGCGACTAAGCGATAGAATTCTTCGCACAGCGCTAGGCGTGACCGGAGTCGCTGACAGCATACCGGGATCGACACCGATCTTGCGCAGCGCTTTCTCGTATTTTCCGTCGATGTCGGTGCCGAAGATCAATTCGGGATCGGCCGCGCAATGCAGCCAGCCGTTCGCCTGGATCTCGTTTTCCAACTGCCCGGGCGCCCAGCCGGCGTAGCCGAGCGCGAGGACGGCGCTCTCCGGCCCGTTGCCGCGGGCGATCGCTTTGAGGATGTCGAGCGTGGCGGTGAGGCAGATCCCTTCATCGATCGGCAGCGTCGAGTTCTCGATGAAAAAATCGGCCGAGTGCAGCACAAAGCCGCGACCGGTTTCCACCGGGCCACCCTTGAGAACCTTGACGTCTTCCGCCCGCACCGGCAATTCAATGCGCTCGGCCGCCGGAATTACTTCGAGCTGCACCAGCAGATCGGGAAATTTGATGTTGCCGGCCGGCTGGTTGACGACGATGCCCATGGCGCCTTCGCTCGAATGCGCGCAGACATAAATCACCGCACGGGAGAAGCGATCGTCGCTCATCGCCGGCATCGCGATCAGCATCTGACCGTCGAGATAACCGCGCGCGCGCGTCTTGCCAGCCGATTTACGTGGGAGCTTCATGCTAAAAGGTTACCCAATCGGTCCGCTTTTGGAAACGACGCTCGCCGGGATAAGTTCAATCGCCCACCGTCATATTCAAGCTGGCAATTGTGGCGAAATCGCCGTCCCGCCTGCGGCTTGGTCGCCCAATGCTCACAATGAATTCAGTGGCGAAACACGCATTAACCGACTAAATCGGGCGTCATGAAAAATCTCAATAATCAAATCGGCGTGACCCTGGCGGTATGCGGCATCGCCCTGCTATCGGGTACGCCGGCGCGCGCCACCGACGCCTCGCCGTGGGTCGAGGACAACTACTCGGGCATTCGACTGATCGCAGGCGCCAACAAAACCGGCGCCGACAGCCTGCGCGCGGGTATCGAAATCAAGATGCAGCCGGGCTGGCATACCTATTGGCGCTATCCCGGCGATTCCGGTGTGCCGCCGCGCTTCAGTTTTTCCGGCTCGGACAATCTCGCCACCGTGAAAGTGCTTTATCCGGCGCCGCACGTCTTCAGCGAGGAGGCCAGCACCATCATCGGCTACAAAGGCAACGTCATCCTGCCGCTGCGCGTGTTCCCGCGACAAAAGGACAAGCCGGTCATGTTGCGGGCCAAGATCGACTACGCGGTGTGCGAGAAATTGTGCGTGCCGGCCGAGGCGCGCGTGGAATTGAAATTTCCCCTTCGAGCGAGGCGGACAATGCCGCGCTGGCGGCGGCCGAACAAGGGTGCCGCAACCGGTTTCCGCCGCCGCGGCCGGGTTGACCGCGCGCCGCGCCAATGATGACAAGCGCAAGCCGCTGGTATTCGTCGATTTCCGGCGCCCGCCGGCCAGCCGGTCGAACTGCTAGCCGAGGGACCGACGGCAGAATGGGCTTTGCCCATTCCCAAGCCCACGCAAGGCGCGCCGGCCGGCCGCGCGCATTTCGCTTTCGAACTCGATGGGCTGCCGCCCGGCGTTGACCCCAAGGGTCCGTTCGAGCTCACATTCACGATCGTTCGGGGCAGCAGCGCGACCGAGGTCAAAACCCATCTCGACTAAGCGGACGCAGGCGCGGTAGTTTGCGGTCCGAACATTTAACAAAACACCACGCAAGAGGATACCCATGGCTATCAAGGTCGGCGACCATTTGCCCAATGCCAAATTCCGCGTCATGACCACGGAAGGCCCTACCTGGAAAACCACCGACGACATCTTCAAGGGAAAAAAAGTCGCCCTGTTCGCGGTGCCGGGTGCGTTTACGCCGACCTGCAACAACCTGCACATCCCGAGCTTCCTGAACAACGTCGACGCCATCAAGGCGAAAGGCGTGCACGCGGTCGCGGTGACCGGCGTCAACGACGTCTTCGTCATGGAAGCCTGGAAAAAGTCGACCGGGGCTGCCGGCAAAATCGATTTCCTTGCCGATGGCAACGGCGAATTCGCCAAAGCCATCGACATGGCCTTCGACGGCTCCGGCAATGGCTTGGGAACGCGCTCCAAGCGCTACTCGATGCTGGTGGACGACGGCGTGGTCAAGAAACTCAATATCGAGGACGCGCCCGGCAAATGCGAAATCTCCGGCGGGCAGGCGCTGCTGGCGCAGCTCTGACAATCTGCCGTCGTCGGGCTGAACAGCAGGCGGGCAATCCAGTAAACTTGGCGCTCTCCCTTGAAACCCAGCTTGGCGATTACTGATGCCCCACTTTCGCGGGCATGACGCCGAAAATTATTTCGACTTCATCGCTCCGACTACACCGGCGCGCGCGGCGACCAGACCGTCGCGCGCGAGCTGATCGGCACGCTCGTTCATGGCGTGACCGGCGTGACCCTTCACCCAATGCCAGCGCACGTCGTGATGGGCGAGCGCGACATCGAGCCGCTTCCACAGGTCGACATTTTTGACCGGCTTCTTGTCGGCGGTGCGCCAGCCGTTCTTCTTCCAGCCGTTGATCCAGCCGGTGATGCCGCCGCGCATATATTCGCTGTCGGTGTAGAGATCGACCGAACAGGGCCGTTTGAGCGCTTCCAGCGCCGAGATCGCCGCCGTCAGTTCCATGCGGTTATTGGTGGTGTGCGGCTCGCCGCCGTTCAATTCTTTTTCGTAGTCGCCGAAAGTCAGGATCGCGCCCCAGCCGCCGGGGCCCGGATTGCCGGAACAGGCACCGTCGGTGTGGATGGTAACGCGATCACTCACAATTCTTTTCTCTTGCGCATAATCTTATCCGAAAATCGGTTCCCGCTTTTCGGGATCATGTCGCCGATTCCGTAATCTGTCACGCTCTTAACCGACTGGTGGAAGCGCAGCTTGCGGAAATATTCGAGCGGATCCTTCGGCTTGACCAACGCGCCGTCCGGCACCGCCAGCCAGTCCACCAACCTTGTGAGTAGGAAGCGCGTCGCCGCGCCGCGCGCCAACACCGGCAGCGCCGCGCGCTCGGGCGCCGCGAGCGGGCGCAATTTGGCGTAGGCCTTGAGCAGCGCGCGGCCCTTAGTGACGTTGTAGGAATGATCCGGCTCGAAGCACCAGGCGTTGAGACAGACCGCGACGTCAAAGCTAAGTGTGTCGGTGCAGGCGAAATAAAAATCGATCAGCCCGGACAATCTATCGCCGAGGAAGAACACGTTGTCCGGAAACAGATCGGCGTGGATCACGCCTTGTGGCAGATCGCGCGGCCACGATTTGTCGAGCGCGTCAAGCTCCTTGGCGATTTCCATGCACAGGCCCGGCCGCACGCTGTCGCCGCGCGATTTAGCCTGCTCGTAGAGCGCGCGCCAGCTTTCGATTCCCAGCGCGTTCGCGCGCTTCTTTGGGAAAATCCCCGCCTGCAAGATGCAGGCTCGCCAGCGCCTCGCCCACCGCCGCGCAATGGCCGGCATTGGGTCTGCGTATCCACAAGCCGTCGAGGAATGTGACGATCGCCGCCGGCCGGCCGGCGAGTTTGCCGAGCACGCCGCCTTGCCAATTCTTCACCGGCTGCGGGCATGTGATGCTGCGCGCCGCCAGGTGCTCCATCAGACCCAGAAAGAACGGCAAGTCTTTCTCGGCGACGCGTTTTTCGTAGAGCGTGAGAATGAAACTGCCGGCGCCGGTGTGCATCAGGAAGTTCGAATTCTCTACGCCCTCCGCGATACCTTTGTAGGAACGCAGTTCGCCGATTTCATAGCCGGCGAGAAATTGTGTGAGGTCGTCGGCAGTGACGTCGGTATAGACGGCCATGAAAGGCTCACTCCGCCGCCTGCCTCTCCCGCAGCAGGCGGGGCAGCGGAAAAAACATGCCCTCCTGCGCGGTGGAAACGGTCTCGACATCGATCGCGTAGCGCTCAGCAAAGGCGCCGATCACCTCCTCGACCAGCACTTCCGGCGCCGAGGCGCCGGCGGTGATACCGAGCCGCCCGATGGGGCCCAAAGTATTCCAGTCGATATCGGCGGCGCGCTGTACCAGCGCCGCGTAGCGGCAGCCGGCGCGCTTGGCCACTTCGGTGAGCCGCTGCGAATTGGACGAGTTGGGCGAGCCGACCACGATCATGGCTTCGACCAGCGGCGCCACGCATTTGACGGCTTCCTGCCGGTTGGTGGTGGCGTAGCAGATGTCGTCCTTGTGCGGCCCGGCGATGGCCGGAAAACGCGTCTTGAGTACGTCGACGATCTCGGTGGTGTCCTGCACCGACAGAGTCGTCTGCGTCACGTAAGCGAGGTTGTTGGTGTCGCGCGGGATGAAATTCGCCGCATCCGACACGCTTTCGATCAGCGCCACCGCTTCCTTCGGCAGTTGGCCCAGCGTGCCGATCACTTCCGGGTGGCCGGAATGCCCGATCAACAGGATCTGGCGCCCGCGGCGGTAATGGATTTCCGCCTCGCGGTGCACCTTGGTGACCAGCGGACAGGTGGCGTCGAGCGCGAACAGGTTGCGTCGCGCGGCCTCCGCGGGAACGCTGCGCGCCACGCCATGCGCCGAAAAGATGACCGGGGCGCCGGTATCGGGAACTTCGTCGAGTTCGTCGACGAAAATCGCACCCTTGGCGCGCAGGCTTTCGACCACGTACCGGTTGTGCACAATTTCGTGACGGACGTAGACCGGAGGCCCATAGATCGCGAGCGCCCGCTCCACCAATTCGATGGCGCGCACCACGCCGGCGCAGAATCCGCGCGGCGAGCACAGCAGCACCTTGAGTGCGGGCTTTTGCGACGTGTTCATCACGATGTCCTGAAATCGCGCCGATTTTCCGCGACTTTCATGTCCCCGACATGGGCTGCGCCGCCCCGCCCTGTCAAGACGGCATAGTTGCATGGGCGCGGGTCAGCCCCTATATTCCGGCCACTTTCCGATCATCATCGATGATCTGGTGCTTCGCCCGGCGGGCGGGCGGAGCGTAGGGGAGATTTGCCATGGCCACACCAGCACCCTTGATGCCGAAGGCGACTGCCGTCTGGCTGCTGGACAATACCGCGCTGTCGTTCGACCAGATCGCCGAGTTCTGCAAGCTGCACCCGCTGGAGGTCAAAGCGATCGCCGACGGCGACGCCGCGCAGGGGATCAAGGGTCTCGACCCGGTCCAGACCGGCCAGCTCACGCGCGAGCAGATCACCGCGGCGGAAGCCAATCACGACCTGCACCTCACGTTGAGCGAGGCGAAGGTCACGGTGCCGCAGCCCGAGCGAGGCGGCAAGAAGGGCCCGCGTTATACGCCGGTGTCGCGCCGGCAGGACCGGCCGAACGCCATTTTGTGGCTGGTGCGCAATCACCCCGAACTCAAGGACTCAGCGATCATGCGGCTCGTCGGCACCACCAAGTCGACGATTTCCGCGATCCGGGACCGCACCCATTGGAACGCGGCAGCGCTCGCGCCGATGGATCCGGTGACGCTCGGCCTCTGCTCGCAGACCGACCTCGATTTCGAGGTCAACCGCGCCAACAAGGAAAAGCCGGCGCCGGCCGACACCGGCGCGACCTTGCTGCCCGCGGCGGAAACCACCGCGCGCAAGGAGGCGGAAGTCGCCGCCGCCGCGGCGGAAGCCGAGAACAAGCCAGGCGGCAGCGATCTCAACGTCAGCGCGGTGTTCGCCAAGCTCAAGCAGCTCGGCGGCAAAGGCGACGGCGGCAAAGAGGAAGAATAGCCGCGCTTCATCCGCGCCGGCGCCAAACGACAACCGCAAGAGCCCGGGCAGCATCGAGTATTTCGGGCGCGCCGGCCCTGAGTCCATGCTGGGCCAGCACCTGTTCCGGCGTAAGCCGCGGTACGTCGGGGAACACCGCCCGGCCGCCGGGAAGCCGCACGCCCGGCGCGCGCGTCAGGTGAAACGCGTCGTAGCGATCGAGAAACATGCCAAACACGAAGGTAGCGCCGACGACGCCCAGGCTGGCGTTTGCGAGCCCGAGCGCGGTCCAGGCCTCTTCGAACGTGCTGCCTGAAGGATTCCACAATAACCCTTTTGCGTTGCCGGGATCGGGCGCGATGGTTTTGATCCGTCCGGTGACGGTAATACGGTGGCGGCGCGGCGAATGCGGCTGCTGCTCGTGCGAATGACGGCCGTGGATGACCGCGTCGACCTTGTCGAGGCCGTCCGCGAAGTAACGCTGGTCGGCCTCGAACTTGAGCGCGTCCGGCATCGCGCCGTGCGAATCCGCCAGCATGCCATCCTCTGAAACGATGGCGTAGCCTTCGATGCGCGCCGGCAAAGTCATTGTTATTCGCCCGCCTTGCGCGCGGTGCCATTGATATTGGCAAGATAGCGTGCCACCGATTTTTCCAGCACCTGCTTGGCATCCTTGGCGATGAGGCGGTCGAAATAGTGGCCATAGAGCACGTCGAAGGAAAACGGCGCCATCGCCCGGGCGATCCGCTCGACCTCGCGCGCCGACAGCGGAATGAAATTCGGGTAGCTTCGCATGAAGGAAAGCCACTTGCGGTCGGTGGCGACGGTGAGGATGTCGCCGGCACACACGACACCGCGGCCTTGCGCGCCGTCTTTCGCACGCTCTTGCCAATGCAGCACCGTGCCGCCTTCGAAGTGACCGCCGCAGCGGATCAGCGTGACGCCGTCCCAGAGTTTATGCGTTTCGCCGTCCCATAATTCGATCGCCGGGTCGGGCCGCATGATCCAGGCTTTATCGGCGGCGTGCAGATGGATTGGGCAACCGAACGCGTGCGCCCATTCCACCATCGTGGTGTAGAAATGCGGATGCGAGATGGCGATCGCGCTCAAGCCGCCGAGGCCCTTGATCGTTGTTACCGTCGCGGCGTCGAGCGTGGCGACGCAATCCCACAGCACGTTGCCGCCGGCGGTGCGCACGAATAGCGCACGTTGGCCGATGGCGAATGACGGTTGCGAGCCGACACCGACGATGCCGGGCTCGTATTCACGCCAGGCATTCATGTGGCTCTGCTTTAACGCTTCAAATGTCGTCCATGTCTGCCCGCGCGGCGGCACGTATTGCCGCTCCTCCTCGCAGATGACGCAATGGGCGGGCGGCTTGTCGCTTTGCGCGTATTGCATGCCGCAGGCGGTGCAGATGAAGAAGGACATAACGTTTCCTTTTCCGGTCATTCCGGGATGAGATTATCAAACGGCCAAGCGAAACCGCCCGTATTCTTCAGCGGCGCTGCGGGCGCGCCAGCAGCGCCATCGATCCTTTCCATGAACAAGATTGATGCAATGCAATATTCCCTTAACCACATACAACGTAGTCACAAATTAATGTGATTGCAGCGTCTCTTGTGCGCCGCAATATCTTGGCTATTTGTCCTGCCGATAAGCGACGGAATCAGGAGACCCAAAATGAAAACGCACAAAGCAAAATTTCTTTCGGCCGCCGTCATTGCGGCAGGCTTGATTGCCACGGTGGCGATTGCCCGCACGGTCCACATCCACCCGCGTGCGGCCGGCGTCCAGGCTTCGCGCAGCCAAGTTGGCGCCGCGCCCAGCGGCGCATTACCGGGCTCGCGGCACGGGATCATCGTTTGCGGCATGGCGTTCGCCTCGGATTGCGAAAAGATCGGCCCCGGCGTTGCCGATGTGAGGCGGCGGAAATCGCGGCGAAGATTTGCTGTACGTCATGGCCGGGCTTGTCCCGGCCATCGACGTTTTCACTGACGTTGCAGGGTGGTCCAAGCGAAGCGGGCTAATTTTTAAGCGGTTGGCTCGGCACTTGGCGCCCTCATCCACGCGACGCTCGCTAGTGCCGCGCGCCGGCCTCCACGGCTTCGGTTGTCGCCGTCTTATCGAGCGCAGCGCGTATGCCTTTGGCGAGCTTGAGCACGTCGTCGTTTGCCCAGAAATGCATGAAGAAGAGGCGCGGCTGCTCGTCGAGCATGTGGCTGTGGAGGGCCGTGACCTCGATGCCGTTCGCACGCAAGGCGCGGATGACCGGATTGACCTCGCTGGCTGCGAGCACGAAGTCTCCGGTGATCGCGGCCTTGCCATTGCCGGTCGGCTGGAAGTTGATGCCGGTGGCGACGCCGAGCGGGCCGGGAGGAACAAGCGCCATTCCATTTTGCGTCACTTGAGCGCGCCGCGGGACGCCGAATTGATACACGCCGCCGACGGCGGTGCCCTTGACGCCCACGATGCTATCGAGCTTTGCGGTGTCGAGATCGATGGCCGGCGCGGGTGCGGCGGCGGTCGGTGCGCTCGACGGCGTCTTGCTCGCGGCGAGCGCCGCGTGCAGCGCGGTCGCGAGCTGCACGGGGTCGCCATGCCCGCTCAGGTGCATGTAAAACGTCAGAGGATCGGCGCGCAGGATGTGATTGTGGATGGCGGTGATCTCAAGCCCGTTCTCGATCGCCGCCTTCATCACCGGATTGATCTCGCTTTCGAGTAAGACAATATCACCCATCATCATGACGCCGCCGTGTCCCGGCTTGAACGCCACCCAGCCGCCGAGCGCCAGCGCCGGCTTGATAGCGACGCCGTCGAGCGTGACGTGCAGATCGCCGCGCGGAAATCCATAGCGATGGACATCACCCGATACCGCGGCCGTCCTACCGAGCGTGGCATCGACTTTCTTCCAATCGATTTCCTGGGCTCTGGCCGTGGCACCGACCATCATTGTGGCGGCGGCGACGAAAATACTGATAGCGCGCATGGGCAGTCCTCCTTGTTTCGATGTGTGGGCGATAGTCCCCGGCCCCGTGTCGATTTTCGATTGCAAGAAATGATCGGCGACGGCGCCCGCGCAGCGCGGCGAGCGTCGAAGCCATTGCGATGATTGAGGAAGGGAGCGTCCTGTTTCGGCCATGCGCAATCACCTCAAGAAATCGAGTGTTGCGCAGCGCTTGGACGGTTTGGCCGTCTGACGGGGAGGTCTGCGTTTCCCCGTTTATCAGCAAAACACCGACGGTCGCGATAAGTTCCGCCTTCCTTGAGGCCGCATCGGTGGACGGCTCAGTGGCCGCCGCCGGTCGATTCCTGCCGGCGCATGCGTTGCATCACGCTGACGATCTTGCGCGAATGGGTGTCAACGATGGCGACCAGCTCCTCGACGGCGAGATAACTCGCGCCGCGCAATTGCCGAGCCAAGGCCTCGGCCTCGGGCGGCAAAGGCTGAAGCGTCACATCCGCCGGTACGACGGTACCGATCGCGACCTGGAAATTGGTATGGCCGAGCGGCTGCGGGGTCTTGTTGGTGACAAATCTCGCTGACCTTGTTCTGTTGATCGATCGAGAGCGGCAGCGACGGCGATTGCGCGAAAGCCGCCGGCGCGATCAACCAGAGCACGGTTAGTCCGGCCCGGAACGTCTTCATCGTGACGCCTTTCAAAGAGCCCTATTGAAATTCGATGAAGGCCGCGATTGTTCCCCAAACCATGCCGCAATTACACGTTCTCCTCCGGCGGCTTGATGTGTCGGAACGAAAACAACAGCGCAATGTCGTAAACGATTTTCAAGGTGCCGGACAAAATCAGCGGCAGGCCGAGAAACGACGTCGTCAGCAGCGCGCCGGCGAGCGCCGGGCTGAGCGAGGACGCAAGACTGCGCGGCACCGCCGTGACGCTGGCCGCCGCCGGGCGCTCCGGCGGCGTCACCACCGCCATGACGTAGGAGCTGCGGGTCGGCACGTCCATCTGCGACAGCGCGGCGCGCACCAGCAGAAGGCCGAGCACAACGGAAAGGTCGGACGACAGCGCCGCCAGGATAAGACAGATGCTCGACGGGATGTGCGTGAACACCATGGTGTTCACCAGGCCGATGTGCTTAGCGATATAGGCGGCCATCGGATAGGAAAACGCTGCCAGCAGGCTCGCCCAGAAGAAGAACAGGCTCGCCGCCGAAAGCGACATATGAAAGCGCTCGAATAGCCAGACCGCCATCAACGACTGCACGCAAAATCCGCCGGCGAAGGCGTCGAGGCTGAACAGCGCCGCGAGCTTGTAGACCACGCCGCGAGATTGCTTGAGTGGCGCGGCCGGCGGCCGTTGTTCGACATGGGCGTGTGGCAGACAACTGTAGATCGCGGCGCTGGCGAGCCCGAGAATGGCATAGGCGTAAAACATCGCCCGGAACGCGCCGAGCCGCGTGAAACCGGCATTGAGCAGGAAATCCGGCGCGGCCGCGGCAAGCGCGCCGACCGCCATCGACAGCGCGCCGATCAGACTGTAGCGCGCGAAGGTGCGCGTGCGGTCATGGTCGGCGACGCCGGCCGTCAGCATGGCGTGTTCGAGCGGAATCAGCACGCCTATGTCGCCGGTCGACGGATTGATGGTGCCGAAAAACGCCACCGCGATCAGAAAGCCGATGACCTCGGCTTGCGGAAACGCCAGACCGGTGCAGGTCATCAGGGCGGCGCCGACGATCAGCAGATTTCGCAAATCGTAACGCGGCGCGAGAAAGCCGATGGCGAGCGTGAACACCGCCGTTCCCAGCAGAGCGGCGGCGGCCACCAAGCCGATTTGCGCGGCGTTAAATCCAATCGCGGCCATATAGGCCGGCAGCACGATGATGGCAAAGCCGTCGCCGAAGCCGCGCAAAGCGCGCGCGGCATACAGGAGAAAAATGCTGGAGAATTTTCGCTTGGCATCCATGCGCAATCACCTCGAACGGTCGAGCGTTGCGCAGTGCTTGGACGATCGAACCGTCTATCGGGGAGACTGCGTGTCCCCAAGGGCTGTTAAGTTAGCGTCGATATAGCCACCCGCGCAAGCTATACGCGGCAGGATTACTATTGCACTGATCCTGGAAGCGGAACGTTGTTTTCAATTAGGCGGGCCCGCGCAAGCGCAACGACATCAGCCGGAAACCGACTGGCGTATTTCATGACGATGTATTCCGCGGTATGATCAGGCATTCCTTTTTCAGTCAGCCATCGAAACCCACTGGTTTCAGCTTTTTGCCTCGTCCACTCGATTAAGCTTTGATGCACACCCTTATTCTTTATTTTTTGTCGTGTTCGCGCTGCCACCGTCGTCTTTTCATTTTTTTCGGTAAGCAGCTGCTCGTATGCAGCAAGCGTAACGAAAAATTCTCTCACCAAGGGATCGTTCGGATCGTCGTTTTCATTGCCAGCGAGCGCGCACATGTGACGAAAAACGTCCTGATAGACGTTCTAGCTGCTTGCGTTCCAAAGCTCTTGCCATCACGCGGCGGCATTCTTCTACCGATTTTAGCTTCGTGATGTCGTACATGGTCACGCCCCCACGCCCTTTTCTTTTAACGCCACGCCGATCTCGTCGAGCACCTCGGGTCCTCGATCGTCGCCGGCATCGTCCACGTCTCGCCGTCAGCCATCTTCTTGATGGTGCCGCGCAGGATCTTGCCGGAGCGCGTTTTCGGCAGCCGCGCCACCGTGATCGCCAGCTTGAACGCCGCCACCGGGCCGATTTGTCGCGCACCAGCGCCACGATTTCCTGCTCGATTTCGGTGGAGGCGCGGGCGACGCCGGCCTTGAGCACGATGAAGCCGCACGGCACCTCGCCCTTGAGCTCGTCCTTGATGCCGAGCACGGCGCATCGGCAACATCCGGGTGGCCGGCCAGCACCTCCTCCATGCCGCCGGTCGACAACCGGTGGCCGGCGACGTTGATGATGTCGTCAGTGCGGCCCATCACCCAGACATAGCCGTCGTCGTCGATGTAGCCGGCGTCGGCGGTTTTGTAGTAGCCGGGAAATTCCGGCGAAATAGCTTTCGATGCAGCGCGCGTCCTGCTGCCATAGCGTCGGCAACGCGGCCGGCGGCAGCGGCAGCTTGACCACCAGCGAGCCGACGGTGCCGCGCGGCACGGGCTTGGAAGCTTCGTCGACCACCGCCATGTCGTAGCCCGGCATCGGCACCGCCGCCGAGCCGCGCTTGACCGGCAGCGCGCCCAGCCCCACCGGATTGCCGCAGATGCACCAGCCGGTCTCGGTCTGCCACCAGTGGTCGATCACCGGCTTTTTCAGTTTCTCTTCCGCCCAGGCCACCGTCGGCGGATCGGCGCGCTCGCCGGCCAGAAACAGCGTGCGGAATTTCTTGAGATCGTAGGACGCCATCAACTTCGCGTCGGGGTCTTCCTTCTTGATGGCGCGGAACGCGGTCGGCGCGGTGAACAGCGCGACCGCCTTGTGCTCGGAGACGACGCGCCAGAACGCGCCGGCGTTGGGCGTGCCGACCGGCTTGCCCTCGTACATGATCGAGGTGGCGCCATGAAACAGCGGCGCATAGACGATGTAGGAGTGGCCGACCACCCAGCCGATGTCGGAGGCGCACCACCAGATCTCGCCCGGCTTGACGCCGTAGAGATTTTCCATCGACCACTTGAGCGCGACCAGGTGGCCGCCATTGTCGCGCACCACGCCTTTCGGAATCCCCGTCGTGCCGGAGGTGTAGAGGATGTAGAGCGGGTCGGTGGCGGCGACCGGGACGCATTCGGACGTTCTGGCGTAATTGACCGCGTGCTCCCAGACTTTGCGCCAGTCGTGGTCGCGGCCCTCGACCATGCTTGCCGCGGCTTGCGGGCGCTGGAAGATCAAGCAGCTTTCAGGCTTGTGCTTCGCCAGTCTGATCGCCTCATCCAGCAAAGGCTTGTAGGGCACCACGCGCTGCGCCTCGATGCCGCAGCTCGCCGACAGGATCAGCTTCGGCTTGCAGTCATCGATGCGGGTGGCGAGTTCTTTCGGCGCGAATCCGCCGAACACCACCGAATGGATGGCGCCGATGCGCGCGCAGGCCAGCATGCCGAACACCGCTTCCGGGATCATCGGCATATAGAGGATGACGACGTTGCCTTGTCTGACGCCGAAGTCGCGCAGAATGGCGCCGAGCAACTGCACCTCCGACAGCAGGCGGCCATAAGTGAAGGTCTGCTTGGTGTTGGTGACGGGGGAATCGTAGATCAGCGCGGCTGGCCGTTGCGGCCGGCGGCGACGTGGCGGTCGAGCGCGTTGTAGCAGGTGTTGACCACGCCGCCGGCAAACCAGCGGCCGTAGAGGCCGAGGCTTTTATCGAAAATTTTCTTCGGCTTTTCGATCCAGTCGATGCTCGCCGCCGCCTCGCCCCAGAAGCCTTCCGGATCGCGCTGCCAGCGCGCGTAGACTTCCGAGTAGCGGCTCGAACGGGCGTCCATATCGCATTTCCTCCCACACCTCGCCGTCACCCTGAGGCGCCCGCCGAAGGCGGGCCTCGAAGGGCGATCGGCCGTCATCCTTCGAGGCTCGCGGGGCCTGTCATCGGGCCGGCCCAAGCGGGCCGGACCCGTTGGCTCGCACCTCAGGATACGGATTTGGCGATTGTGGAACGGCGCACGCGGGGCGGCAAGGCTTTGCCGGCAACACCCTGCGCGGTCATCGCCCGCGCAAGCGGACGATCCAGTAACCACTCACGGCGCGTTAGCACTGGATTCCCCGCTTCGCGGGGAATGACCGGCAGCATTGCTTGCCAGGCTTCTCCTTCGCTAACCTGCTCGCGACGGGGGAAACGACCAATGGCGAAAACGCCCTACGACATCGACCTGGACCGCAATCCGGCCAATTACCAGCCGCTGACGCCGCTCGGCTTTCTCGAGCGCGCGGCCGCGGTGTTCCCGGACCACACCGCAATCATCCATGGGCCGCTGCGGCGGAATTACGCCGAGTTCTATGCACGGTCGCGGCGGCTGGCTTCTGCGTTGAGTAAGCGCGGCATCAAGCGCGGCGATACGGTGTCGGCGATGCTGGCCAACACGCCGGCGATGCTGGAAGTGCCACTACGGCGTGCCGATGACGCAAGGCGTGCTCAACACGCTCAACACAAGGCTCGACGCAGCCGTTATCGCCTTCTCGCTCGATCATGCCGAGGCCAAGGTCGTGATCGTCGACCGCGAATTTTCCAAGGTGATGAAGGACGCGCTGGCGCTCTGCAAAGTGAACCCGCTGGTGATCGACTACGACGATCCGGAATACAGCGGCGCCGGCGAGCGCATCGGCGAGATCGAGTACGAAGACTTTCGTCGCGAGCGGCGATCCCGACTTCGCCTGGCAAATGCCGGACGACGAGTGGGACGCCATCGCGCTCAATTACACATCGGGCACCACCGGCGATCCGAAAGGCGTGGTCTATCACCACCGCGGCGCGTACCTCTTGGCGCCGGCAACATCATCACCTGCAACATGCGCAAGCATCCGGTCTATCTGTGGACGCTGCCGATGTTCCACTGCAACGGCTGGTGCTTTCCCTGGTCGATCTCGGTGGTCGCCGGCACGCATGTCTGCCTGCGCGCGGTGCGCGCGGCCGCGATGTACGATGCGATTGCCAATCACAAGGTGACGCACCTGTGCGGCGCGCCGATCGTGATGTCGACGCTGCTCAACGCGCCCGACAGCGAAAAGAAGCCGCTGCCGCATGTGGTGGAATTTTTCACCGCCGCCGCGCCGCCGCCGGAAGCGGTGCTCGCCGCCATGAAGGAAGCCGGCTTCAACGTCACGCATGTTTACGGGCTGACCGAGATGTACGGTCCCGCCGTCGTCAACGACTGGCACGGCGAATGGGACGCGCTGCCGCTCGCCGAACAGGCGGCGAAGAAGGCGCGCCAGGGCGTGCGCTACCGCGTGCTCGAGGCGCTCGACGTGCGCGATCCGCAGACACTGGCAGCTGGTGGCGCGCGACGGCGAGACACTGGGCGAAGTGATGTTGCGCGGCAACGTGGTGATGAAGGGCTATCTGAAGAACAAGGCTTCGACCGAGACAGGCGTTTCTCGGCGGCTGGTTTCACTCCGGCGACATCGGCGTCATGCATCCCGACGGCTACATCCAGCTCAAGGACCGCTCCAAGGACATCATCATTTCCGGCGGCGAGAATATTTCCTCCATCGAGGTCGAGGACGCGCTCTACAAGCATCCGGCGGTCGCCGCCGCCGCGGTCGTGGCCAAGCCGGACGACAAATGGGGCGAGACGCCCTGCGCCTTCGTCGAGCTCAAGCCGGGCAGAAGGCTTCTGCCGACGAGCTGATGCATGGTGCCGCAAGCATCTCGCCGGCTACAAATGCCCGCGCCATGTGGTATTCGCCGAGATTCCGAAGACCTCGACCGGCAAGATCCAGAAATTCAAATTGCGCGAGATGGCGAAGGCTGTGTGAACCGATTCAACCCGCGTCGGCAGCCTCGGGGCTCACCCGCCCGCGCCCACCAACAGCCTTACGCCGCCGGCAATGAATATGGCGCCGCTAATCCGCGAGATTACCCGCCCGGCCGGCACGACCTTCTCCGCCAGAACGAACACGCTGATCGCGGCGATCCACAGCACGTTCATCACGCCGCCGACGAACAACAATGCCATCAGGACCCAGCAGCAACCCACGCAATAGGCCCCGTGTCGTCCGCCGAGCGCGAGCGCACCCTGCAAGCTGCTGCGGAATCCGCCGTGACGCTGGATGAACAAGAGCGGCGCCTGGCACTGGCGCAGGCAGGCGTTCTTGAGGGGCGCCCATTGATAAAGGCCGGCCGCGATCAGCACGATGCCGCCGAAGACATTACTTGCGCTGGCCATCATCGGCGTCAGCAGCGCCGCCCGCTCGAGCGCCCACTGCACCGTCGTGGCAAACAGCGCGAAACCGGTCCACACCAATAGATAACCGGCAACGAACCATCCCGTCGCCGCAAAATTTTGCCCTCGTTTCCCGCCTTGCGGCCGACGCGCGCATAGATGAGGATCATCGGCGCCGCTGACGGCATCATCATGCCGACCATCATTGCCGCCCACATCGCGAAGACGAAGAGGAACTCGATTGCCGTCCATGGCGCGAGGGCCGGCATCATGTAACCCGAACCCGCCGGAATCATCCGGAAGCCGGTCATGTCCATGCCGCCCATCGCCATGTCGTCGGCGAGCCACAGCACATAGGCCCAGGCAAATGCCGTCTGCACGGCGAGCGCGGCGGCCACGACCGCACGGTCGCGACGTAACAGGCCGTCCAGCGCGCTATCGGCCATCGCGCTCAGTGCACAACCCCGCTTTGCGTCATGTGCAACTCGGCGAAATGCGCATGCGAGTCTGCGAGTGTAAGTTTGATCGGACCGGATGTCTTGGCCCAGCCGCGCCCGACTTCTGCGATCGCGTATTCGAAGCCGTGCGGGATGTCGATGCGTGCGCGACTCTCCTGTTTACTGACCGGATTGAGAATTGGCTCGCCACGCGCCTCGATCAAGCCCGGCACGTTTAGAGTTGCCTTTCGGCCGGCCACATCGACATTGAAGTCGATTTTGGCAAAGACCGGATCGTGCACCTTTTCCAGCACGGTCGAGAACACCTGGAAGATCGTCGCTCCGGGTTCGGTGTCCAAACCGCTCATGATACGCAGCAGCGCCTCGCGTTGCGCCGGATTGGCTCGTTCGTCGACGATCGGAACGATCTGGCCTTTGCCTTCATGGATCGCTCCGGGCCAGGATGCCACTGCGGCGATTTTCAATCCATCGAGAAGAGTCGCGCCGTGATGGCCTTTTTGGATTTCAATCCCGACCACAGCCGTGCAGTCACCGTGTGTTGGCAGTGCGTTGAACTGACAGGGACACCCATAAGCGCAGTTGCAATGCGCAAATTCACGTCCTCGAATCATCCATTGGATATCGGCCATTGTCGCCCTCCTGGCTCCTCCTCCATCGCCGCGGTATTGTTCGCTTTCGCTCGCCCGCTCGGGAAATCACGAACGCGTGACTTTACGCGGCGCTGGCGCGCTCAGGCGAGGCGGCAAAGGTGCCGCCGCAGCGATCCGAGCCCTCCGGCAAACGCGTCGCGGAAGAATGCGATCCGCTCCTCGCGCGCGTTGGGCTCGCAATCGCCATTCCACGAAAGCGCGATTGCTATCGACGGAGTAATTGTTGAAGTCGCGGATCACGCTCCAGACCGCGTTGGCCGGTTGCCCGAAAAGGGTGCTGTAATAACTTTTCGCCATGGCGACGCTCTTTGTTGAAGCGTGACAAGGCGCAAGAACGCCCTCACAACCACCCGATTTCCGGTTCGGGCGGGCCGAAAACGAAAGGGCCCCGCGGAGGGCCCAATCTTGAGTATGAAACTGAAACCGCCTCAGCGGTCCGGCGCGCCGTTCGGATTGAACATCCGGTTGGGGTCGTAGCGCTGGTCGAACGTGCCACCCTGACCGCCGAATTGGATGGTCGTATTGCCCTGCCGGATCGTCGTCTTGCCGTCGCTGCTGCCGGAGAAGCGCGCGTCGGGGTCGGCATAGCGCGCGCTGCCGTCGCTGTTCGCGTTGCTTTGATTGTCGATGGTGAAGGCGTGCGCGGCGCCGGCGGCAAGCAGGCTCAAGCCAAAAGCCGCGGCCAGCATGGCCAGGCGATGGCGCGGCGGAGACGGCGGCAAGTGCTTCATGACGGCCTCATCCCATGGTCGAAGCGGCAAGGCAGCCAGAACAATATGGCCGGACGGCGGCAAATAGGCAATCCGGCCTTGGCCGGCTGCGCTGGCGCGTTTCTTGCTATGCACCCGTTATGGAAGAATTCCGTATTATTGTACCGGCAGTTAGCGCCCTGGCGCCGCGCCAATCGGAAGATTCCGGGAGCCACCGCCGGTCCGGTCACGATTCGTTAGCAGCCGCCGATCATACTTGGGCCGAACGTTCCGTTGCGCACCGCGTTGCAAGTCCTGGATGCCGGGGAAATCGAAGGAGAAGCCCTTGCCAACGACTTTGCCGCATCGCCGCCGCGCCGATGTCAAGCGCTCGCGCGCCCGCACCGTTTTCGACGTCCTGTTCAACGCCGCCTTGGTGGTGAGCGCGTTGATCCTCACGTTCATCGTGCTGGTGCGCGAGGAGCAATACGCCTTCGGCAAGCAGGAAAGCCCCGCGCAGGCGATCGAGCGAGGTGCCACGGACACCAGCGGCGAAGGCCCGGTCACTCCACCTTCAAATTGAGCTTGCGCACCAGGCCGCTCCACTTGGTTTCTTCCTTGTCGATGTCGGCGGCGTATTCGGCCGGCGTCGAGGTCACCGGGTCCCCGCCCTCGAAGTGGATGAGCTTCTTCACATCGTCGGTATCGACCAGCTTGCGCAATTCGGCGCTCAACCGCTCGACGATCTCCTTCGGCGTGCCGGCCGGCGCCAGCAGCCCGTAATGCAGCACCGCTTCGAAGCCGGGCAGCCCCGAATTCGTCGAACGTCGGCACGTCCGGCAGCAGCGAGAAGCGATTCTCGCTGGCCACGGCGATGGCGCGCAGCTTGCCGGCCGCGATATTGCCGAGCGCAGGCGGCAGCACGCCGAAAGCCACCGGAACGTGGCCGCCGAGCAGATCGGTCATCACCGGCGCGGTGCCCTTGTAGGGAATGACGGCGACGTCGACGCCGGCCTCCGCCTTGAACAATTCGGCACACATATAGCCGCCGGTGCCAAGCGCCGAGGTGCCGACATTGAGCTTGCCCGGCTGCTGCTTGGCGAGCGCGATGAAGTCGGCGATCGATTTTGCGGGAAACGACGGATGGGCAAGCAGCGCCACCGGCATGGAGGCGACCAGCCCGATGGGCGCGAAGTCTTTGCGCGGATCGTAGCCGGCATGCACGTAAAGGCTGGGATTGATCGAGATGGTGCCGGTATGGCCGAGCAACAGCGTATAGCCGTCGGGCGCGGTATGGGCGACAAAGCGGGTGCCGAGTGTGCCGCCGGCGCCGCCGCGGTTGTCGACGATTACCTGCTGTTTGAAGGCGTCCGACAGCTTGGCGGCCACCACACGCGCCATGGCGTCCACGCCGCCGCCCGGCGGATAGGGCACCACCAGCGTGACGACGCGGTTCGGATAATCGGCGGCATGGGCGCCGCCCGCCGCGGCCAGAACGCAGGCGAGCGCGGCGACGGCGCGAACAACGAAATTTAAGAATGCACGCGGGCGCATGATGTCCCCCCGATGCGGGCCGCGAACCGGCCGCCGTTATGGGGAGATATACAGGACCATCCGAAACGTAAAAGCGCCACATCCTCGGCGGCTCGCCGGGGCTGGCGCCTTCAAAAACGACTTTTGAAACCGATCGGTCAGTGGACGCTGGCGTGTCCGTTGTGCCGCAACCGTTCGATCTCGTCCTTCACCTGCAATTTCTTGCGCTTGAGTTCCACGATTTTCAGGTCATCGACCGCGGGGTGGGTCAGGCAATCGTTGATTTCTTGTTCGAGCGCCTGATGCTTTTTTTCGAGTTCCGCAAGGTGCGATTGCATCGACATCAATCATGTCTCCTCAATCAGTGGATCGCTAAGACGACATAAGTGTAGCGCAGACTTATCACAAGGGCGACGATACACCCGGCTCCGCGGCCCGGCAAATACAGCCAAAGTCTTTGATCGGGCGGTATTTTCTCGCCGCTTGAACAGCGCTGTGGAAAACGCGATAATTATTGAGCTTTGCCGGGCTCGGATGGCCCGCGGGAAGCGAAACCAGCGGTGGCGATGACGCAAAACGATGAACGCGAGTTGCGGGAGCAGTTGGCGCGCCTGCAGCAGGAACACCGCGATCTCGACGCAGCGATCGCCGCCTTGGCGATGTCGCCCGGCTCCGACGTTATCCAGGTCCAGCGCCTGAAGAAGCGCAAGCTGGTCTTGCGCGACAAGATCCGCCAGATCGAAGACCAGATCACGCCGGATATTATTGCCTAGCGCATGATCCCGAAAAGCATGCCTTCGGACTTGATCCGATGGTGGGAACCGGTTTTCGGATAAGATCATGCGCAAATAAAATGTCAGGGAAGCCAAGGTGATTTAATCTAATCGGATCGCCTGAACGCGGGAAAGCACCAGATGACGATTTTCGACCTGCAAAAGCGGGTTGCGTTTGTAACCGGGGGCAACGGCGGGATCGGGCTTGGCATGGCCAAAGGCCTCGCCGCGGCCGGGGCATCGGTCGTCATCGCAGGCCGGAACAACACCAAAGCGCAATCGGCGTTATCCGAATTGCACGCGGCGGGGGCGCAGGCCGAGTTTGTCGAACTCGATGTCACGCAGGAGAAATCCTGCAAGCAGGCGATTTGGGCGCGGCCGAGCGGTTCGGACGGCTCGACATTCTTGTCAACAACGCCGGCACCACCGTGCGCAAGCAGCCGCAAGACCTGACGGCCGAGGATTGGCACCTGGTGATGAACACCAATCTCACCAGCGCCTTTCTTTGTTCGCAGGCGGCTTATCCGCACATGGTCAAAGCGGGCGGCGGCAAGATCATCAATATCGGATCGATGATGTCGATCTTCGGCGCGTCCTATGCCGCGCCCTATGCGACCAGTAAAGGCGGCATCGTCCAGATGACGCGCTCGATGGCGATTGCGTGGGCGAAGGACAACATTCAGGTCAACGCCATTTTGCCGGGCTGGGTCGATACCGATTTAACGCGCAAGGCGCGCGAGCAGGTCGCAGGCCTTAACGACAAGGTCATGACGCGCACGCCGGCGCAACGCTGGGGCAGCCCGGACGATTTTGCCGGCATCGCGGTATTCCTCGCAGCTCAAGCGTCGAATTTCGTGACCGGCGCGGCGATCCCGGTCGACGGCGGCTATTCGGTCATGGCTTAGGCTCAAGTCCGTTATCCCCCTCGAAAGCACGCATTCGCGAGCGACAGGGGCATGTCCGCGTTATGCCAACGGCGAAACCAATAGCTGTTCGTCCGGGATGATGACGCCATCGGGGAACGAGACCACCGCCGCCCGCGCGTGGGTTGTGAACGAATTCTTCAACTCAGGTTTGTGTCGCTAGAAATTGGGGTTTCGGCGCCGCGCGGCGCTTTGCGACGAGTTGCAATCCTCAATCGTCAAGGGCGCCGGCCAGTTGGTCGAGTGGAATAATTATCTCGCAAGCAAGCCCGTCAGGTTTCCAATTCGAACACCAACTTGCCCTTGAGCTCGGCTTTGACGACCTGGCCGACCACCCGTGTGCCGAAACCTTGGCGGCTGGGCGGCTTAACGGGCGGGTCGTCCGCCTCAGACCAGCGGATCACAAGCTGCGTCTCACCACGCGACCATTCGACACGAAGCCGGCCCGAGGGAACCGACAGAGCCCCGTACTTTACTGCGTTCGTCGTCAACTCGTGCAGAACCATCGCAATCGCTTGTGCCGATTTGGGTTCCAAAACGAGTTCAGAACCGTCGATACGCGCGCGCGATATTCCCTTTATGTTATAGGGAGCAAGCTCTTCCGTGACCAGACTGTGCAGGCTGGCGCCCGTCCAACGTGATTGCGCAAGCAGGGTATGGGCGTTTGAGAGCGCTCGGAGGCGTCCGCCTATTGCCGTTCTGAAATCTTCGACAGTGTCAGCGCGTGTGAGTTGTACGGTTGCCTGTACGAGGGCCAGCAAGTTCTTCGCGCGATGGTCGAGTTCGCGTGCGAGCATTTTTTCGCGTTCTTCCGCTTGCTTGCGTTCGGTTATATCCTGAAAGCAGTTGACCGCGCCGATGATGTTTCCATCGCTATCCTCGACTGCCTCGATGTCAACGAGCGCGATGCCGCGCGACCCGTTCGGCCGCTCGATGTGGACTTCCTGTTCGCGCACGGGAACACCGGTGCGTAGCACATCGGCCATCGGGCATTCATGGTGCGGGAGCAGACTGCCGCCGGGGCGGAACATTTTATACGAGCCGCAAAACCGTTCGTTCGGATCGCCGAGTTTGGGTGTTCGCCCCCATAGTTCGGCCGCGCGGCGGTTGTATCGAAGGACCAGACCATCCCGGTCACAAACATAAATGGCAAACGGCAGCTGTTCGAAGAGCCGCGCGGGCAATTCGAAAGCATGTTCATGTTCAAATAAATCGATGCCGGCGCCGGCCGCCTTCGCGATTGCGCCAATGTCGACAGAAGAACTCGCGCGTTTGCGCCGGAAGGACCTTGGCGTGTCGGAAGGTTGATCACTCATGGAATTACAGCCGTCCTCTCGAATTTAACGATAGCGAACAACGTCGCTAAGGGATTTTTGCAACGTCTGTCCCGATGTGGTGGCAAGCGGGACACTCAAACGAGTGCAGCTCATAGCCCGGCTTTTCATCCTCAATCCCGAAAAGCCTCATTGCCGTTCCGCATTTCGGACAGGCAGGTCGTTTGATCGAATCCGAGTGTGGCATGGCAGGTTGATAAGTCGTCATGGTGGGGGTGATCATGCGTGGATAGTTCCTGCGAGTTGATAGTTAACAACGCTTTGGATTTGTTGGGCTTCTTGGAGCGCGCTTAGGCGTTTCAGCCATCGCGCGAAACAACTGAACGACTAAGGCGCCGGTGGCTCCGGCCCTCGGTCCGAAGACTGTAGAACCATCAACGCGCGCTGTTGAATTTGATCGGCGCTGCCCGTGCCAAATTCGGCGGCACGCAACACGGCCTTGGCAACCATCTCGACGACGGGATCGTTGCGTTCAGTCAAGCCGATGGTCCTGCAAGCCCCCTCAAAAGCCGTGTTGATGGTGGCGACCTCTTCGGGTCCAAACGCGGCTTTTAGCAGACGGTCGGTGGGCATATCAGGGAACTCCCTATATTGCAGGCGGGAGCCCAATTGGTCTCTCAGCCACCGGTGCCTGTAGGCAGGAGCCTCTGCCGGTGATGAAACGATCTTGGCCAATGAATCGGATTTCGGCCAGCGCCTTGTAGTCTAAGAGCAAAGGCAGCTTTCAGAGGGGTTTGCCACTATGGCAAACTTTGGTGGCTACCCGACTTTAGCGGTACTTACTGCCTCCGTTTTTGTTGTCTGCAAGCACACCGAAGTCCGCCGACTTTTGCCCGGCCGAAGCGGGATTTGCTCTAACGTTGTCGAGGCCGCGCTTGAAGAGGTCACGCACGGCAGCGGCGCGACTTGGCATTCGCTGCTTAAATCGGAAATCATCGACGGCCTCTAACTCGTCCGGCGACAGCATGATCTGTAGCCTCTCACCGCGACTGAGATTTGCCTTATTTCTCATGGCAACCCCTCAAGTTAGACGATGGCACATTATAAGGAGAATGACTTAATTACTCATTCAGCGTCTGTCAAGCAAATTTAGGCCTTGCGAATTCAGGCCAGTATCTAACCCGCCTATAGGAACAGATTGGAAATCCAGAGCTTTTTCTGAACGTGGCAGGCGGAACAACAGGCCTTTGTCGTGCAGCCCTGATGTCCACCTTGGGTTGCCGGCTCAATCGGTCGATGCAACACAGGCGTTAAATCTCTCTGCTGGGGTTTCGAATTTCAATGTCTCCCGGGCCGCCCGTTTAGCTGACGCGCCACCTTGTTCAGATAAGCCTGCGAGTATGCCGAGACGTTGGTTCCCTTCGGAAAGTACTGTCTCACCAGATCGTTGGCGTTCTCATTCGACCCGCGCTGGCGTGACTGCGGTTAAAAATTATTAATGCAGCCTCCATGGGGCCGTAATCCGAGCAACCTACGTTGTTGCACACACTGGCGGTCATCATCCGAAAATCAAAGGTGGAAGTCATGAAGTCAAAGATCACGAAATCCCATCTCATCGGCGGCGTCGCATTGAGCTTCGCACTCGTGGCAGCGCCCGCCATGGCCTATACGGGTCAAGAATTGGCTAAGCACGCGAAGGTCAGCATGACCGAAGCTCGCGCCATCGCTTTGAAAGCCCATCCGGGAAAAATTACCGATCAAGAATTAGAGAAGGAACGCGGTGGCACCGGACTGCGTTACTCATTCGACATTAAGCGCGGATCGGCGACGCAAGAAGTGGGCGTCGACGCAAAGACCGGGAAAGTCCTGGAAAACAAAAAGGAAGGCCCGCACCCGGATTAGTGCGCCCTGACGGACCTTGGCGAAATGGCCCTGCCGAAGGGCCATTTTCTTTGGTTATTTTTGCGAGAAAGAAAACATCGCGCCAGACGTATGGAAGGTTGACGCATGAATGAAACGGCAAAGGCGGCCCTGAACAAGGTGCCTGAAGTCACGCTCATCTTTTGGATCATCAAAATTGCCGCAACGACCTTGGGAGAAACCGGCGGCGATTCCATAACGATGACTTGGCTGCACGCGGACCTACACCCTCACAACGGCGGATATTTGATCGGCACCGGCATATTTGTTGTTGTGTTCGTTGCGGCCGTAATCGCCCAAATCTTGGAAAAAAAGTTCAACCCCTGGATCTACTGGCTGGCTATCGTGGCCTCTACGACAGTGGGCACAGCCATGGCCGATTTATTCGATCGCTCATTGGGCATCGGCTACACGGGAGGTTCGTCGATTTTGTTTGCGTGCGTCATGTGCTCGCTTGCGATTTGGTACTTCACTCTTGGCTCGATAAATGTTCAGACGGTTGCAACGCCGAAAGTGGAAATCTTCTATTGGGTGACGATCACTTTTTCGCAAACACTCGGCACCGCTCTTGGCGACTGGATGGCCGATACCGGCGGCCTCGGATACGAAGGCGGCGCCCTGGTGTTCCTGGCCGCGCTGGCGGTGGTCGCCGCCACCTATTATTGGACGAATGTGTCGCGGGTAACCCTGTTCTGGGCCGCGTTCATCCTCACGCGGCCGCTTGGCGCGACCGTTGGCGACTTTCTCGACAAGCCGGTCAATCATGGCGGACTCAATTTGAGCCGCCCGCTTGCCTCGGCCGTCATCGCGGCTTTCATTGTCGGCTGCATCCTTATTCTCCCGCAACGAGCCGGCCGACATCCGGGCGCGGCTCAGAGGGCCTAATACTTTGCGGGAATCCAAGCTTTTGCGTCTGCCACAGAGTTTCGGAGATCGAAATGACGATTCGACGCACGATGCTGAATGCAGCTTTGCCGCTGTCGCTTTTGATCGCGCCTGCTTACGCAACGAATGACACTGCGGCGGACTATCGAATAACGAAAACAGTCGCCCTCGGCGGCGGCGAGCGTTGGGATTTCGCGGTCTTCGATCCAACCGGCAAGCGTGTTTATGTCGCCCACGGAGATCACGTGACCGTCGTAGACGAACGGGAAGGTAAGGTTATCGGCCAGATTGGCACGTTTCCAGGTGGCACCCATGGAATTGCAATTTCAACCGCTACAAACCAAGGCTACACGGACGACGGTAAGGCGGGCAGCGCGATTGCATTCAGTCTTGACGCGCTTAAGCCGTTAAAAACAATCCCGGCTGCGCCGGATGCCGACGCGATCATCCGGGAACCATTGACCGGGCACATCTACGTCATAAACGGAGACAGCGGCTCCATCACCGTCATCGACCCGAAAACAAATACTTCGATAGCGACGATTAGTGTGGGGGCCGGATTGGAGCCCGGCGTCGCGGATGGCAAAGGATCGCTGTTTATAAACGGCGCTGAGAAACATGAGATTGTAAAAATAGACGCCAGAACCAACAAAGTCGAAGCGCATTGGCCGATGCCAACGTGCATGAAGCCGCACGGATTAGCGATCGATCCTGAAACCCGGCGTTTATTTGCCACATGCGCCAACAAAGTCCTTGTCGTTCTCGACGCCAGCAACGGCGACAATATCGCGTCCGTTCCAATTGGGAGCTTCAGCGATGGCGCCGCCTTCGATCCGGTCCGCAAACTGATCTTTAGCTCCAACGGAGACGGAACGCTGAGCGTTATCCGGGAGAAGGATGCACAAACATTCGTTCCTGCCGGCACGATAAAGACAGTTCCGGGCGCGAGAACGATGGCGATAGACGCCAAAACAGGTCGGCTCTTCTTGGTCGGAGCAGATACCGCGAAGATCGATCCCCCTTCCAAGCAAGGAGGCCGGCCGCACGTTACCTATGTGCCGAACTCGTTGAAGTTATTCTTTCTTGATCCGATCAAATGAAATCGAGAATCACCATATATGCCCGCATACGATGATGGCGTTCGGTCAACGTCCGTTTTGGTCATTGTCAGACACAGCGACAAGTCCGCGCAATGTCCGTTTTACAATCGGTAGCCGGACACGCGTAGCGCATCCAAATCAGCAATTGGCCCGTCCATTTACGAAACCCTACCCCTTCTTTCCATCTTCCTCGCGTACATCGCCTTGTCGGCGGCATCGATCGTCTGCGCCGGCGTGGCCGAGGCGGCGAGCGCCACCGGTCCGGCGCTGGCGCCGACCGAAAGCTGCGCCGCGTCATGAACGATGACGACCGTCTCGATCAGTTTTTCCAGCTCGCGCGCCTTGGCCGTGGCCTGCGCCGCCCCGAATTCCACAAGAGCGCGCCGAATTCGTCGCCGCCGAGGCGGCCTACCACGTCGGAAGCGCGCACATGGCCGACGAGTTCGCGCGCCACCGCCTTGAGTAGAGCGTCGCCGGCGGCGTGGCCGTGACGGTCGTTCACCGCCTTGAAGCCGTCGAGATCGATGAACAAAAGCGCCGCCTCGCCTTGGTAGCGTTGCAGATAGGCGAGCGAACGCTTGAGCTCGCGCTCGAAGCCGCGCCGGTTGAGGATGTCGAGCAGCGGATCGACGTCGGCGCGCGCTTCCAGCTCGGCGATGGTACGCTGCGCTCGCGCGAGGTCGGATTTCAACCGCTCAATTTCGGCCAGCAGCAAAGCCGCCTGTCCCGTGGACGGCGCAGCGCTCATAACGGAATCGTATTCACCGTGCGATTTTCAATCTCGCCGCGTATGTGGGCATAAATCCGGGGATTGCGCCCCGACAGTATTTGCAGCGCGGCCAGCACCGCGTTGGAAGGCTCCAGCACCGTCATCACCGGGGTCGCGCTCGGCGCGCGCAGCGACGACCAGATATCCTCGGGGAAATCCCTGACGCTGGCCGGCACGGTGATAACGGGCGCCGTGGAGAGCGCCGACAATACCGGCCCGGCGCCGTTCGATCGGCCGATGAAGGCGATCACCACCGTATCCGGCACGTCCTGCAACATGCGATAGAGCGTCGCGGCACCCCTGACCGGCTCCTTGTGAATGGAGCAGGTCACCACTTCCATCATGCCGGCGAGATCGCCGAGTGCCTTGGTGAAAGCTTCCGGATTATCCTTCTCCGAACCGCGCCAGAGAATAATGCGCTGGCGCGGTACGCGGAACTGGCCGGTGATCTCCGCCACGCGCCGGTATTTCGCGGCCACGTCGTCGAGCGCGCCGCCGTCGCGATAGACCTGCTTGTCGATATAGGAGCCGCCTTCGAGCACGCGCCAGGAATCGTTGTCGATGACGTCGGCGAGCAACAGGCTGCCCTTGGTGTCGTAGCCGAACTCGACCTTGAGGTCGACCAGCGTTCCGCCTTCGAGCTGCCAGGCCTTCTCCAGCGCCAGAAACGCCTGCCGCGCGATGCGCCGCATCTCGGGGAAGACCTTCGCCTCATCGGCGCGGGAAAATACCTCCGACGCCGGAAGCACGAGGAACGGCTCCTGCCCTTGCAGCGGTTTCGCCGGATTGAACAGCTTGATCTGCTTGGCGTCGTCGGCGACCTGCATGAACGGATCGTCCGCGATGAGCGGTTTGCCCTTCCAGTTCTTGTCCTTGGTCTTGAGGTAGAACTCGACGAGCGCATGCGGAAACAGCTGACCTTTGGCGAGGTGCGGATTGCGCTTCAAATAAGAGCCGTGCGCCTCGCGCCGGACCACCACCTCATAGGGCAACATGTCGCACCTTGGCGCGACGAATGACAGCGCGCTGTCTTGTTCGACGAAGGCGACCGGCAGGCCGCAGGCCTTGAGCAGGCGAAAGACGTTGGACGTGGTGGCGTTGGCGAGCCGCCCTTTGTCGGGGATGATGTCGTGCTTGGCGCCGTCGCCGGCGGTGATGTCGTCCTTGGAAATCACGGCGGCCAGGCCGGCATCGCCTTTGATCTGGAACACTTTTTTGGTCTTGCCCTCGGTGACGAGGGGGCCAAGCGTATGTTTCGTGGTGAGGCGGTCTGACATCTGGACGTTCACGGCAGGTTCCCAATCCGATTATGGGGCTCAATGGAAACGACAAGGTTTATACCAAACTCCGGCGTGTGAAGAGACTAATCTGCGGCTTTTCCACGGACGCGGGCCGAGCCTAGCGCAGGACCGGCGCGGTGGTGTCGCGGTTGTAATAGATGGTCGCCAGCAGCAGCGTGTCGAAATAGGTCCAGCCGAGGAAGGGCACGAAGCGTACGACCAGCGATTTGTAGAGCGCACGCGTGGACTCCTTGCCAAGGTTCTCGGCAATCGCCGCGACGGTGCCGGGCGATACCATCGCCCGCATCAGGCGTTCGAGCTCCAGCGCGGCGAGGCCGTAGCGCTCCGACTTGAGCGCTCCGGCCGCACCCTCGGTTGCCGCCGCCAACGTGCGATCATTCCTGAGCTGCTCGAACAGCGCCACACGCCGCTCGACGCCGAGGGCGCCGAGCACGATGGTGAGCAGCACGTCCTCGGCGGTGTCGCCGGCGAGCGGTTCGATCTGCGGTAGCGGCTGCTTGACCGCGGCCTCCACCTCGGCCGCGGTCGGCGCAAGCCTGATGGCGAGCGGCTGCATGGCGAGCGCAAGCCCGAGCTCGCGGGTCGGCGCGATCAGCAGCCAGTCGTCTTCGCTGACGCCGCTGTTGAAGATCGCGGCGAGATCGCGCGCCAGGCCGACCTGCTCGGCGCGGAACCGGTGTACCGCGCTGGCACCGCGCTCGGGGCCGTCGGCCACGGTCAGGCGCAACAGATTGTCGGCGCGCAGCGACAGCCGGCCGACGTCGCGCCTGGCATCCTGGGCGGCCTGGCTGATCGAGGTGGCGGTGAACTTTTGCGCCGCCGCCGGTCGTGGGGCGAAAGCTGTAGATACGGCAAAGGCGCCCGCCATGCGCAACAGGTCACGCCGCCCTTGATCGACATTCGATGCAACCATCGACGTCCCTTTGCGAAAATCGGGCGGGCGGCCAGCGGAAAAGCCCAACAGTCCGGCAATTGTGGACTCTTAACCCTCTTTCTGCTAGAGCCGCCCGACTCAGAAGCCCCGTATTGCAGGGGTTTCGACCCTTTAACCCGGCCCTTAAACAACCAAGGAGCACGCGTGCAAGTTCTCGTTCGCGACAACAACGTCGACCAGGCCCTCAAGGCGCTCAAGAAGAAGATGCAGCGCGAGGGCATTTTCCGCGAGATGAAACTTCGCGGCCATTACGAAAAACCCTCCGAAAAGAAAGCGCGGGAAAAGGCGGAAGCGATCCGCCGCGCCCGCAAGCTGGCGCGCAAAAAGATGCAACGCGAAGGCCTGCTGCCGATGAAGCCGCGCGTCGTTCCCGGCGCTGGCGGCGCTGGCGGACCGGGTGGCGGGCGCGGCCGCAGCGGCCCGCCGCGTTTCGGCGGCGGCTCGGGCTTTTAACTGACTCGGTTTCGATCACGATGTGGCGCGGGCCTTCAAACGCCCACGCTATTGCTTTTAAGGCTGCTCCGCCAAAAATTCCTTCACGACTTTCGCCGCGCCGTAGTCGTCGAGATTGACGTGGCCGCCGTGCGGGAAGCGCACCATGCGCTTGGGCTCGCGCGCCAGCGCGAACAAGGCTTCGCCGAAACGGATGGGCACGATGGTGTCGCGCTCGCCATGTAGCACCAGGAGCGGCGCCGACACGCGCCCGATGCGCTCGTCCGAATGAAATGGATCCTTCATCAGCCAGCGCACCGGCGCGAAGGGATAGGCGGCGGCGCCCACCGCCGCGGCCGATGTGAACGGCGCATCGAGGATGAGCGCGGCGATTTCGTGACCGGACGCGAGCGCCACTGCCACGCCGGTACCGAGCAACTCGCCGAACAGCACGATGCGCTTGGCCGGGTAGCGGGTGCGGGCGAAGTCGTAGGCCGCGGCCGCGTCGCGCACCAGCCCGCCTTCGCTTGGCGTGCCGGTCGAGCCGCCATAGCCGCGATAGGCGAGCGCCAGCAGACCGGTGCCGTCGGCGGTGAGCCAGGTAAAGCGACCAACTCGCGCTGGAAGCCCTTCGGCATTGCCCTGGAAATAGAGCACAAGCGGCTTGCCGTCGCGCGCCGGCACGTACCAGGCAATCAGCCTTTCGCCGTCTGAGCTCGCGAGCATCACCTCCTCGGCCTGCGGCAGCCCGGCCTGCGCCGGTGCGACGCGGATAGTGTCCGGGAAATATAGCAGCGCACGCTGGAACACATACATCAGCGCGAGCAATCCGCCGTAGCCGACCACAGCGAGTATCAGCAACCATTTCAACACGGTCATGGCCCCTCATAACACAAGCGTGACGGCGCGCGGGATTGCTCGGGCCGCGCCATCGCCGTAGCTTGGCCGCAACAGGCCAACGAGGAGAAACGCCATGCCGCGCTTGCGCTACATTGAGGAGACCGAAAAGACGCCGCAGATCAGCGCCATGATCGAATCCGCCAAGCGGACCGGCGCGCCCGATCCGCGCGTGGTCAGCATCATGACGCGCAGCAAAGTAGGCACGGCCTGGGTCGAGCTGTGGAACAAGGTGCTGTACGAAGGCGTGCTGCCGCACAAGCTCAAGGAAATGTGCCGCATCCAGATTTCGGTCGCACACCAATGCGGTTATTGCTCGACCGTGCGCTCCAACGTCGCCAAGGCCGAAGGCCTGACCGAGGAGATGATCGGCGATCTGTTTTCCTACGAAACCAGTCTGCACTTCTCGCCCCGCGAGAAGGCCGCGCTGCGCTACGCTAATCTGTTCAAACAGGGCGAGCACGCCATCGACAAAGACGAGGTCTATCAGGACCTGCAAAAGCATTTCAGCGACGAAGAGATCATCGAGCTCGGCCAGCTCTGCGCGCAAACCGACGGCGTCGGCAAGTTAGTGAAGTCGCTCAACGTGGTGAGCTGGGAAGAAGCCTGCGCGATCAACCCCAAGCTCGCGGATGCCGCGCCGGCGCAGCAGGCCGCCGAGTAACGTTTAAGATCGACCGGAAATGCCATGGTGCTGAGCAGCGCCAATTCGGCTTGACGGCTGTCGAGCCGCGTGTGCTGCACGACGATCGGCGCGCTCGATATGATGACGCTGGAAAAGTCGGTGTTGACCGGGATCGGCGCCGGGTCCTTGAATTCGTTGAAGCGCAAATGGCGCGTGCGCCTGGCCGCGACATTGAAAACGTAAGGTCCTGTCGGATCCCGGTCGGCGAAATAGATCATGATCTCGACCTTCGCGTCGGCCTCGGAAGCATTGAGTATGCACACGGTTTCATGGCTGGTGAGCTCGCGGCTTTGACCGGTCGAGGCCGGCGGAATGTAGCCTTCGGCGATGGCCCAGGCGTAACGGCCGATTTGTTTCGTCATGGCGCCGCTCCGTTACCGCTTTTGCCGATGAAGCCGCCGACGCGGCCGGTGTGGCGCTCGTGCGCGACGCCGGCGTTCTCGCCGTAAGGGTGGCCGCCGAAACCATGCCGCATCATGGCGATGGCGCGCGCGGCGTCGTGTCTGCCGTCGCGCGAGGCGACTAGCTGCACGACCGATTGGGTGATCACCGGGATCGGAACTTCCATATGAAGCGCGTCGTCGACCAGCCAGTTCACCTCGCCGGTGTCCTCGACATAGGCCGGGACTTTCGCGAGCCCGCCTTGCTTGCGGTACATCGTCTCCATCAGGTCGACCAGCCAGGAGCGAATGACCGAGCCGTGCCGCCAGCAGCTCAGCACGTTGGCGATCGGAAGCTGCTCGCGATAGTTTTCGAGTAGGTCGACGCCCTCCCCGATCGCCTGCAGCATGGCGAATTCGATGCCGTTATGGACCAGCTTGACGAAATGCCCGGCGCCCGGGCCCCCAGCGTGGACGAAGCCGCCCTCGACCGCGAGCTTGCGCAGCATCGGCTCAACCGCTGCGACGGCGTCATCGTCGCCGCCGAGCATGAAACAGGCGCCATCGAGCGCGCCTTCCGGGCCGCCCGAGGTGCCGGCGTCGATGAAATGGATACCCTTTTGCTTGAGCCGCGCATGGCGGCGAATGGAATCGCCCCAATACGAGTTGCCACCGTCGGCGACAATATCGCCGGGCTGCAACACACCTTCGAGTTGCGCGAGCAGCGCGTCGACCGGCGGACCGGCCGGGATGTACAGCATCACGAAGCGCGGCGGCGCGAGCAGTCCGGCAAGTTGCTTGAGGTCCTTGGCGGTTTTCAATCCGGCCTTGGTCAAGTCGTCCGGCGCCGGGTGGGTGTCAGTGCCGGCGACGGCGAAGCCTTTGGCGAGCGCATTTTTGGCGAGATCGGCGCCCATTTTTCCAAGGCCGACGATCCCAATACTGCGAACTGAAGCTAGCATATTGGCTGAATCCCACGGGTTTAAAGAAATTCGCCCCCTGTCAGGCAAAACGCGCGGGAACTTGCTTGGTTGCATCGGCCTGGAATGCCGCGCCGGGCGCATGGTACCTAGGCCGCCATGACCCCCGCGCCCACCATCCGGCCGGCCGCGTCTGCCGATGACGACGCCATCTGGCGCATCCTGGAGCCAACCTTTCGCGCCGGCGAGACCTATCCGATTGCGCGCGATGTGAGCCGCGCGGATGCTTTGGCCTATTGGCGCACGCCCGGGCATGCGGTGTTCGTGGCCGAGGACGCGGGACAGGTCGCCGGCACTTACTACCTGCGCACCAACAACAAAGGCGGCGGGGCGCATGTGGCCAATTGCGGCTACATCGTCGCGCCCGCGGCAACCGGCCGCGGCGTGGCGCGGGCGATGTGCGCGCATTCGCTGGCGCAGGCACGCGAGCGCGGCTTTGCCGCCATGCAGTTCAATTTCGTCATCGCCTCCAATGAGCGCGCGGTGCGGCTGTGGCAGGCCTGCGGCTTCTCCATCGTCGGGCGCCTGCCGGGGGCTTTCCGGCATCCCCGGCTCGGGGATGTGGACGCCCTCGTGATGTTCCGCGACCTTTAAAGGGCGGCAGAAACCCAAAGCCGACAAATCGCGGTTTTTGAATTTGTTAAGCATGCCGCGCCGAACCGGCTGATTTTCCGACGTTTTTAGGCAACCATTTCGAGACTTGCGCGTTTCAGTCGGGCGGTAGGGTCTGGTTTTAGCCGGGGGCGGGCTTTTTTCGTGTGAAACGCTGAGTGATCGGGCGCGAGTTCGGGTTGGAAATGGACAAGTCGGTAGGCTTCCTGGAAAGCGAATTTGAGCGTGTTTTGGCCGCGCGCGGCGGTGCGGTCGTCGCTGAGAATGTGGTGCCGATGGAGTCGATGCGCGCGCAGGTCGCGCTGCGCGAGCGCCAGTTCCACGAATTGCTCGATGCCCTGCCTGCCGCCGTTTACACGACCGATGCCGCCGGGCGGATCACCTATTTCAACGAGGCCGCCGCCGAACTATGGGGTCAGCGTCCTGTGGTGGGCGTTACCGAATGGTGCGGATCGTGGAAGCTGTTCTTGACTGATGGCACGCCCTTACCGCACGGCGAGTGCCCGATGGCGATCACCGTGAAGGAAGACCGCGCGCTGCGAGGCCTCGAAGCCGTTGCTGAGCGCCCGGACGGCACCCGCGTGCCGGCCCTTACCTATCCGACGCCGCTGCACGACAAATCCGGCAAGCTGATTGGCGCCGTCAACATGCTGGTCGACATCACCGAGCGCAAGCGCGCGGAAGAGCAGCAGACGCTGCTGGTGCGCGAGTTGCACCACCGCGTGAAGAACACGCTCGCTACCGTGCAGGCGATCATGGGTTCGACCGCGCGTTCGGCACGCACCATCGAGGAATTCAAGAACGCCATGATCGGCCGCATCGGCTCGCTGGCCAAAACTCACCTGCTGCTTGCCGATGAGGGCAACAGCACGACCTTCGCCGACATCTTGCACAGCGAACTCGACGCTTTCGACGACGGCAGTGGCGCGCGCGTGCGGCTCGGCGGTCCGCGCATCGACTTGCCGTCGCGGCTGGCGGTGTCGCTCGCCATGATGATCCACGAGCTCACCACCAATTCCGCGAAATACGGCGCGCTCTCTGTTTACGGCGGCAAGGTGGACGTCGCCTGGACGATCGTGATCGACGCCGCGCGCCGCACGCTCAACATCGATTGGGTGGAAAGCGGCGGCCCGCCGGTGACGGAACCGGCGCGACAGGGATTCGGCTCGCGGCTGTTGGAATTCGTATTGCCCGGCCAAATTCAGGCCAGGACGAGAATCGAGTATCGGCCGGAAGGCGTGCGGGTACACTGCGCGGTGCCGATGCCGGCGGAGGCAGCGAGCTGATCGCCCCGGCCGCCTGAGCATCGTTTCAGGGAGGCAAGGCCATGGCTTATTCACACGTTCTGCTCGGCGCCGGCACGAGTCCGGCGCATCCGTCGATCCGCCGCATCGGCTTGGACGATCTGCGGGACTCGCTCGGCAAAGGTGTTGCCGACTTTTACGCGATGCCGACGCACGCCATGTTCCTGTGTATCGTCTATCCGGTTGTCGGCCTGTTCGCCGCGCGGCTCGCGTTCGGCTATTCGATCCTGCCGCTGCTCTACCCGCTGGCCAGTGGATTTGTCCTGCTCGGGCCGGTGGCGGCGCTCGGACTGTACGAATTGAGCCGGCGCAGGGAAGCCGCGCTTCCCGTTTCGGCGGCGCATGCGCTCGACGTGGTGAAGTCGTCGTCGATCGGCGCGATCCTGGCGTTGGGATTTCTTTTGTTCGCGATCTTCCTGGTCTGGGTAGCGATCGCCAACGCGATCTACATCGCCGATTTCGGCTACGCGCCGCCGGCATCGATCCGCAAGTTCGCGGAGGATTTGTTCACCACGCGCGCCGGCTGGAACCTCATTATCATCGGCAACGGCGTCGGATTTCTGTTCGCCGCTCTCGTGCTCATGATCAGCGTGGTGTCGTTTCCGATGCTGCTCGACCGCGACGTCGGCGCGGCGGTCGCGCTCTTGACCTCGATCCGCGCGGTGGCGGCGAACCCGCGCATCATGGCGATATGGGGACTGATCGTGGCGATTTTGCTGCTGGCCGGGTCGCTGCCGCTGTTTCTCGGGCTGCCGATCGTCATGCCGATCCTCGGCCATGCGACCTGGCATCTCTATCGCAAGGTGGTCGAGCCGGAGGCGGGAGCGCCGCCGACGCAGCACCAGGAACCAGGGCAACGGCGTTACGCGGCGGATTTTCCGGCGGTGCTGTTTCCGTGGGCGCGGTAGGCAGGAGGTGCGCTACATCGCCTTGACAATGCTCTCGGTCATCTTCTTGGCGTCGCCGAGCAACATCATCGTATTGTCGCGGTAGAACAGCGGGTTGTCGATGCCGGCATAGCCCGATGCCAACGACCGCTTGATGAACATCACAGTGCCGGCCTTCCACACTTGCAATACCGGCATGCCGTAAATCGGCGAGGCTTTGTCCTCTTCGGCGGCCGGGTTAGTCACATCGTTGGCGCCGATGACGAAGGCAACGTCGGCCTGGGCGAATTCGGAATTGATGTCTTCCAGTTCGAACACTTCGTCATAGGGCACGTTGGCCTCGGCCAGCAGCACGTTCATGTGGCCGGGCATGCGGCCAGCCACCGGATGGATGGCGTATTTGACCTCGACGCCCTCCTTCTTGAGACGGTCGGCCATTTCCCTCAAAGCATGTTGCGCCTGCGCCACCGCCATGCCGTAACCCGGCACAATGATGACCTTCTGCGCGTTCTTCATGATGTAGGCGGCATCCTCGGCCGAGCCGAGCTTGACCGGCCGCTGCTCGGCGCCACCGCCCGCCGGTCCCGCCACTTCGCCGCCGAAGCCGCCGAGGATGACCGAGATGAACGAACGGTTCATGGCGTGGCACATGATGTAGGACAGGATCGCGCCCGAGGAGCCGACCAGCGCGCCGGTGATGATCAAAGCGGAATTTCCAAGCGTGAAGCCGATGCCGGCGGCAGCCCATCCCGAATAGGAATTGAGCATCGAGATCACTACCGGCATATCGGCACCGCCGATCGGGATGATGATCAGCCCGCCAAGCGTCAGCGAAATTGCGACGATCAACCAGAAATCCATCGGGCTCTGCGAGACGAAGAAGCCGTAGATGAAAAACATCAGCGCCAAAGCCAGCGCGATATTGACGGCATGACGCGCCGGCAACATGATCGGCTTGCCGCTCATGCGGCCGGACAATTTCAGGAACGCGATCACCGAGCCGGTGAAGGTGATGGCGCCGATCGCCACACCCAAAGACATCTCCACGAGGCTCTGCGAATGGATGTGGCCTTCGCTGCCAATGTCGAACGCCGCCGGCGCGTAGAACGCGCCCGCCGCCACCAGTACCGCCGCCATGCCGACCAGCGAGTGGAAAGCGGCGACCAGTTCCGGCATCGAGGTCATCGGCACGCGCCTCGCGATCAGTGCGCCTATGCCGCCGCCGAGCGCGATGCCGCCGACCACCAGCGCCCAGGCGATCGGACTGGCCGGCGGATGCGAGCCGAGCGTGGTCAGCACGGCAATCGTCATGCCGATCATGCCGAGATAGTTGCCGCGCCGGCTGGTGTCGGGGCTCGAAGCCCGCGCAGCGCCTGGATAAACAGGACGCCGGCGACCAGATAGAGCAGCGCGACGAGGTTGGGGCTCATTGGCTTACTCCGTGTCCCGGACGCGGTGCAGCGTGAAACGGTGCACCGCAGATCCGGGACCTTCGCAACCGCGAAGTCTGGAATGGTCCCGGTTCTGCAGCGCACCACGAAGACGCGCTGCGCTGCGCCCGGGACACGTGTTCAGTTTCTCGCTCGCCCATCGTCGTTACTTCTTTCTTCTGGTACATCGCCAGCATGCGCTGGGTGACCAGGAAGCCGCCGAAGATATTCACCGAAGCAAACACCAGCGCGACGAAGCCAAGCGCACGCGCGAGAATGGTGCCGTTGTCGTCGGCAATAAGCGCCACGCCCACGGCCAAGAGCGCGCCAACCACGATCACCGAGGAAATCGCGTTGGTCACCGACATCAGCGGCGTGTGCAGCGCCGGCGTCACCGACCACACCACGTAGTAGCCGACGAACACCGCCAGCACGAAGATCGACAGCCGGAAGACGAAGGGATCGACCGCGTTTGCGATGTGTTCCATGTTGCCTCACTATTTTTCCCGATCAATGCCTGTCATGCCCGCGAAAGCGGGCATCCAGTAAACATCGCGCTCACGATTCAAAGGCCGCTTGCGATTACTGGATCGCCCGGTCAAGCCGGGCGATGACGCCGAATGTATTGCAACGTAATTGCTCATCTCACGCTTTGCCTTGGAAACTCGGATGCACGATCGCGCCGTCGCGGGTCAGCAGCGTGCCTTTGACGATCTCGTCGTCCCAGTTGACCGCAAGCTTTTTCTCTTTCTTGTCGATCATGGTGTCGAGGAAGGCGAGCAGGTTCTTGGCGTAGAGCGCCGAAGCGGACGCCGCGAGGCGCCCCGCCACGTTGAGATGGCCGACGATCTTGACCGGCCCCACCTGCGCCACCTCGCCCGGCTTGACGCCTTCGACATTGCCGCCGCGCTCGACCGCGAGATCGACGATCACCGAGCCGGGCCGCATCGAGGCCACCATTTCCTTCGAGATCAACCGCGGCGCCGGCCGGCCCGGGATCAGCGCCGTGGTGATGACGATGTCCTGCTTCTTGACGTGCTCGGCGACGAGCGCGGCTTGTTTCGCCTGGTATTCCTTGGACATTTCCTTGGCATAGCCGCCCGCGGTCTGCGCGTTCTTGAATTCCTCGTCTTCGACCGCGAGGAATTTCGCGCCGAGGCTTTCGACCTGCTCCTTGGTGGCGGGGCGCACGTCGGTCGCGGTGACGATGGCGCCGAGGCGGCGCGCGGTCGCGATCGCCTGCAATCCCGCGACACCGACCCCCATGATGAACACTTTGCGCCGCCGGCACGGTGCCGGCCGCCGTCATCATCATCGGGAAGGCGCGGCCGAATTCCTCCGCCGCGTCGATCACCGCGCGATAGCCGGCGAGATTGGCCTGGCTCGACAGCACGTCCATCGACTGCGCGCGCGTTATGCGCGGCATCAGTTCCATAGCAAAGGCGACAAGTCCGGCTTCCGCCATCTGCTTGAGCGCGGCCTCGTTGCCGTAAGGGTCCATGATGGCGACGACCAGCGCGCCCTTCTTGTAGGACGGCCAGCTCGCTTGGACCCGGGCGCCTCACCTTGAGCACGACGTCGGCACCCTTGGTGACGTCCTCGCCGACCGTGGCGCCCGCCGCCTCGAACTCGGCATCCGGGATGCCCGAGGCAACGCCGGCGCCGGGCGCGACCGCGACCTCGGCGCCCAGCGCCTTCAGCTTCTTCACGGTCTCCGGTGTCGCAGCGACCCGCGGCTCCGCGGGATCGGACTCACGTGCTACGGCAATTCGCATTCACGCCTCCACGTTAAGTCCGGCCCGTGTCACGGCGCCGAAAGGCCCGCGAAGGCGAAAATCAAAAAGCAGATCACGAAGGCGACATAGCTCGACGTCTTCGAGCCGCTGAGCAGGCCGGAGACGCCGCCGATGATCGCGATGACGAAGATCGGCAACGCCATGAACCAGTGGTCCATCACGCCGCCGACCGCGAGGCCGAACAGCAAGTTGACCACATGGATGATGCCGACGAAGGTAAACAGGACGAAACGCTCGTAGGTGCCCTCATGCGCGGGATAGTCGTTTCCGGTCGCGGTGGCATATTCGACGGTGCCGTGCTCGGCCATGGTGTGATGTCTCCAGGGATCGCAGTGGTGGGAGGCAGTGAGGTAGCGCAATTGGGTGCCTAGGGCAACGGTTGCGGCCCCCGGAGCGGTTGAAGAAACCTTCAGACCAAGGACTTTACTTAGCATCCGTTTGCCGGCGCGAATTTGATTGGGATCGATGCTGTGGCCGGGCGTATCAGGCGGCGGACGGTTTCAGTCCGGCTTCGGCGAGCGCATCTGACTGCCGCGCGGCGACCGCGCGAACCGAGAAGCGCTCGATCGCTTCGTTGAACAAATTGTGGAAATTGAGTTCCGCCGCCAGATGCAAAAACACCGCGCCGAGGCCGATGGCCGCGCGGTCCATGAAGACGAATTCGCGCGGCACGGTGACCGGGCCCTTGCTGCTTCAGCGCCTGGTGCACCCGGAAAGCTTCGCTTGCGGCCGTATTGCGACGGCTTGACGCCGTCGGCGATGGTGCGCACCCGGTCGTCGAGCAGCGGGCCGTAGATGAACCGCGCCCAGATATTGAGCGCGTCGATCAGTTCGCGTTGAGCAGATTGAAGCCCCAGGTCTCGTAGGCGTGCACGACCAGCGCGCCGTCGCCGTTGGAGCAGGCCGCGATAAAGATCGACCACGCCGCCGACGAAGCTCGGCGGGAAAATGCGGATGCAGCCATAGTCGAGCAGATTGATGCCGGCGGGCTCGCCGTCGCGCGTCGAACACCGTGTAATTGCCGAGATGCGGGTCGCCGTGGATGACGCCGAAGCGGCTGAACGGAAACCACCAGGCCGTGAACATGGCGGTGGCGATGCGATTGCGCACGGCGAGGCTGGCGTCCTTGTGATCGAGCAGCTTGCGTCCCGTCAGCCAGTCCATGCGTGAGCAGCCGGCCGGTGGAGAGTTCCGGCCAGACCTCGGGGACGCGGGGATGTCGTCGCCGCTCGAGCATATCGCGGTAGAGCGCGATGTGGCGGCCTCGCGCACGTAGTCGAGCTCCTCGCGCAGGCGCGCGGCGATCTCGAGCGCGATCTCGCTGGCGTCGATCGCCGGGTCGAAGCGCCTGCGCATGCGACATCAGCAAATTGCAGCTGGCCCAAGTCGGCTTCGACCGCCGACTGCATGTCCGGATATTGCAGCTTGCAGGCAAGCCGCGAGCCATCGAGCGCAACGGCGCGATGCACCTGGCCGAGCGAGGCGGCAGCCGCCGGATGATGCTCGAATTCGGTGAACTTGCTTTGCCAGCCGGACCCGAGCTCGGCGTTCATGCGGCGCTTGACGAAAGCCCAGCCCATAGGCGGGGCCTGGCTTTGCAGCTTGATGCAACTCGTTGGCGTATTCCGCCGGCAGCGCGTCGGGAATGGTGGCAAGCAGCTGCGCCACCTTCATGATCGGGCCTTTCAGCCCGCCGAGCGCCGCGGCGAGCGCCAGTGCATTACCAGCGCGCCCTCCTTTGCACCAACGAGGCGCTGCCCGGCGATGCGCGCGGCGACGCCGCCGACCCTGGTGCCGACATTGGCGTAGCGCTTGGCGCGGGCGGAGAAGCGGTTTTTTTCGCGGTCGGTGGGCATGAACCTCGGGGTACCGGTCTGCTACCAATATAGGAAGGAGCCGCCGATGAAACGACCCGCCACACTGCGAAATCTCGCTGCCATCTCGGTTCTAGCGATGCTGCTCGCCACGAGCGGAAGCGCCTCGGCAGCTATCTTGTCATTCGGATGCATGGGGAAACTCGGCGACCAGCTGATCGTGTTCAATCGCGACGGGCTTTACATTGCCGATGCGAAAATGCTCGCCGGCAAACGGAAGAAATTCACGGCGGACACCGTGGACGACACGATCAACGCGCTCAAGAAAGCCAAGGAAAGCGTCACCGAGTTCGGATCGGACGGCGTCGGCGACCTCGACGAAACGCCGATCCAGTTCTCGTTCACCGGCGACGACAAGAAGACACAGAAGGCCGTCTTCACCCACGTGTCGTCGAAGCGACTGTCGCACAAGCACAGGATGATCTGTGGGCGCGACGAAGATACGGATCTCTATCGCAGTATCTATCGCTATGAGCGTGACGGCGAGCCTCCGCGTGATATCAAGATGCAGTGCTTCTACTATCAGCTCTCGACCCGCGCCGGGCGCAAGGGCTGCGGCGAAGACTAGCGGCTTTCCAGCGCTTCCAATTCGTCGATCAGATTGGCTATCACGCTCAAGCCGCCGTCCCAGAATTTTGGGTCGCGGGCATCGAGGCCGAAAGGGGCGAGCAGTTCGGTGTGGTGCTTGGTACCGCCGGCCGCGAGCATTTCGAGATAACGCTCGGCAAATCCTGAGGCCGATTTCTCGTAAACCGCATAGAGCGAGTTCACCAGGCAATCTCCAAAAGCATATGCGTAGACGTAGAACGGCGAATGGATGAAGTGCGGGATATAGCTCCAGAATGTTTCATAGCCGGCCTTGAGCTCGATCGCCGGGCCGAGGCTCTCGGCCTGCACCGACATCCATAATTCGCAAATCTTGTCGGCGGTAAGCTCGCCGTTGCGCCGATCGAGATGCACCTTGCGCTCGAACGAGTAGAACGCGATCTGCCGCACCACGGTGTTGATCATGTCCTCGACCTTGGCGGCGAGCATGGCCTTGCGCTGCTTCTTCTCCGTGGTCTGCGCCAGCAGTTTCCTGAAGGTGAGCATCTCGCCGAACACGCTCGCGGTCTCGGCGAGCGTCAGCGGCGTCGGCGCCATCAGCGCGCCGTTGGGCGCCGCCAGCACCTGGTGCACGCCATGGCCGAGCTCGTGCGCGAGCGTCATCACGTCGCGCGGCTTGCCTTGATAATTGAGCAGCACATAAGGATGCGCCGACGGCACGGTCGGATGCGAGAAAGCGCCCGGCTGCTTGCCAGGACGCACGGCGGCGTCGATCCAGCGCTTCTCGAAGAAACGGTCGGCGATCTCCGCCATTTTCGGCGAGAACGCGCCGTAGGCGGTGAGCACGGTTGCGCGCGCGTCGGTCCAAGCGATCGCGCGTTGGGCGACCTTGGGCAGCGGCGCGTTGCGGTCCCAATAAGGCAACGACTTTTTGCCAAACCATTTTGCCTTCAGCGCATAGTAACGGTGCGACAGCTTTGGGTAGGCTGCACGCACGGCGGAAACCAGCGCCTCCACCACCTCGGGCTCGACGCGATTGGACAGATGCCGCGCGTCGGCTACGTCCTTGAAGCCGCGCCAACGGTCGGAGATCTCCTTGTCCTTGGCGAGCGTGTTGGTAATCAGCGTGAAGGGCCGCAAATTTGCTTTGAAGGTCTTGGCGAGCGCGCGTGCCGCCGCCTTGCGCTTGGCGCCAGCCGCGTCCTGCATAAAATTGAGCGCCGGCTCGATCGAAAGCGACTTGCCGCCGATCCTGAAACGCAGGGACGCGATGCTCTCGTCATATTGCCGGTTCCACGCGGAATAGCCGGTGACCGACTTTTCGTGGAACAGCTCCTCGACCCGATCCTCGAGCTGATAGGGCTTCTCCTTGCGCACGTCCTCGATCCAGGGTCGATAGTGGCCGAGCACGGGGTCGGCCATGGCCGCGTCGAGCGCGGCATCGTCGACGCGATTGAGTTCGAGCGTAAAGAACAACAGGTGCAGCGAGGCGGCGGTAACGCGCTCCTGCATGTCGCCATAGAACTTGGCGCGCACCGGATCGGTATTGTCGCCGGCATAGAGCAGCGACGCGTAGGAACTCACGCGGCCGAGCGTGTCGTCGAGCGCCTCAAAGCGCTTGACCGCCGCGGCCAGCGCCTTGCCTGCGTCCGGCCCGGCGGCCAGCGCCGCCAGCCGGCCCTTGAAGTCCGCCTCGAACGCCGCGGATCGCGTTTCGGCGTTCTCCAGGTCCCATTTGAGTTCGGGGCTTTCGATACCAGGATAGAGGTCGTTGAGGTTCCACTCCGGCAGGCCGAGCTTGCCGGCTTTTTTCCGTTTTTTCGCGCGCTTGACCATGGGATGGACGCTTGTTGGGAAGGGACTTGGGCAGTTGAGGCATCATTTAGGCCGCCGTCGGCGCATTTAACAGCCCATTAAGCCGGACCGGCGACATTGCACCAAATCGGCACAGCCGCCGAGCGCCGGGGTCTTCATGTCCGAAACAGTGCTTATCGTCGACGACGATCCGGTTCAGCGTCGCCTGCTCGAAGCCATGGTACTGCGCTTCGGCTATGAGGCTGTGGTCGCCGAAGGCGGCGATGCCGGCCTGGCGATACTCAGGGGACCGCAACGCGTCGACGGCATGGTGCTCGACCTGGTGATGCCCGACCTCGACGGGCTCGGCGTGCTGGCGCGCATGCGCGAGGCCGGCCTCGACATTCCCGTTATCGTGCAGACCGCCCATGGCGGCATCGACAACGTGGTGTCGGTGATGCGCGCGGGCGCGACCGACTTCGTGGTCAAGCCGGCGAGCCCCGAGCGCCTGCAAGTCTCGCTGCGCAACGCGCTCGCCACCCGGCGACTCGCCGGCGAATTGCGGCGGATCAAGCGCAGCCGCGACGGCACGCTCAGCATCTCCGACGTGATTACCCGCTCGGACGCCATGCGCCCGGTGCTGCGCGCGGCCGAGAAGGCGGCCGCGTCCGCCATCCCCGTGTTGATCGGCGGCAAATCCGGCGTCGGCAAGGAGTTGATCGCGCGCGCCATTCACGGCAGCGGCGTGCGTCGCGCCAAGCCTTTTGTCGCGGTCAATTGCGGCGCCATGCCGGAGAACCTGGTCGAGTCGATTTTGTTCGGCCATGAGAAGGGCGCCTTCACCGGCGCCACCGACAAGCACACCGGCAAGTTCATCGAGGCCGACGGCGGCACGCTGTTCCTCGACGAGGTCGGCGAATTACCGCCGGCCGCGCAAGTCAAGCTGCTGCGCGCGCTGCAAGAGGGCGAGGTCGAGCCGGTCGGCGGGCGCAAGAGGTCAAGGTCGATGTCCGCATCATCTCCGCCTCCAACCGCGACCTGATCGCCGACGTGAAGACAGGGCGTTTCCGCGAGGATCTGTTCTATCGCCTGCATGTGTTTCCGATTTCGGTGCCGCCGCTGCGGCAGCGCCCCGAGGACATCCCCGAACTCGCCCGCCATTTCCTGGCGCGCATCGCGGCCGAGGAAGGCAAGCGCGTGCGCGCGATCGATCCGGAGGCGCTGCGGCTGCTCGCGGCCTACCGCTGGCCCGGCAACGTCCGCCAGCTCGAGAACGCGATCTTCCGGGCGATCGTGCTCACCGACGGCGAGCGGGTTGGTGTGCATGAATTCCCGCAAATATCCGCCCAAATCGGCACGCAAGGCGGGCCGGACGCAGTGGCCGCGCATCCGATGATCGATTCATCGCCGGCCATCGCCGCGGCCTGGCCGGATGTGCATGATCCGTCGACCCTCCGGCCACCATGCAGCGGCGTCAACAATTGCGTCGCTGCCGCTCACCGACGCGCAAGGCGAGGTGCGGCCGATCGAGGAGATCGAGCGGGACGCGATCCGCTTTGCCATCGCGCATTATCGCGGGCAGATGTCGGAGGTCGCGCGCCGGCTGAAAATCGGACGATCGACGCTCTACCGCAAGCTCGAAAGCCTCGGTCTGGACGAAACGCCGCGCGAGACGGAGGACGAAGAAAACGCTACGATTTGAACCGGTAGACGGCGGCTTTAGCCGTTCATGGATGCCCGCTCGCCGTGTTCGAATGTAAAGGTAAACGACGATCGGAATTCATTCGCCCCGGTGCCGGTTCAGCCACATAATCTAAAAGCGGCGTGTTGAGTAAAGTGGATCATCAGTATGCGCACATACCAATTCTGCCATCTGTTTTCGGGTACGGCACTGGCGTTGATCATCTCGGCGCCGATCTATGCCACCGCCGCGACCGAGCAGACCGAACCCGCACTGCAGCCGACAATTGTCGCGCCGACCGCAGCCAGCCCGGACAGCGTCGATATCCGGGTTACGCCCGAGGAGCATCCGGCGGCGAGCGCCGTGCAGCCGGTGACGATCGACACCCAAATTGCAGACAAGCTGCGCGCCGTCATCACGGCGGGGCAGTTCGACAAACGCATCGATCGCGCGCCCGAGCGCGAAGCGATGGCAGCCTTCTACGCCGCGCGCAATTATGCCCCGCTGTGGACCGCCGACGGCAAGATCGACGCGCGCGCCAAAGCGGCGATCGCGCGGTTGGGTAACGCCGCCGCCGACGGGCTCGACCCAGCCGATTATCAGGTGCCGGCCTTCGGCGCCGCCACGGGGCCGGAGGAACTGGCCGACGCCGACATCGCGCTCAGCTATTCGGCGCTCACTTATGCTCGCCACCTGGCGACCGGCCGCATCGCGCCGAGCCGGGTGGTAACCGAAGTCGACTACGGCGATCACACGCCGGTGCCCGCGGATATCCTGAGCAAGATCGCCGATGCCGTCGATGCCGGCGCCGCGCTCGAAAGCTTCAATCCGCCGCATCGCGGATTAACGCGCTCAAGGCGCGGCTCGCCGAATTGCGCAGCCACGCCATCAAGAATGGTGATTTCGTCGCCGACGCGCCTGAAAAACCGGCCGGCAAAAACGCGCACGTACAGAAAATCTCGGTTACGGTCAGTCCGTCCAAGCCGGGCGAGGAGATCGAGCGCGTACTCGCCAATATGGAGCGCTGGCGCTGGCTGCCGCGCGATCTCGGCCGCACTTATGTGATGGTCAACATCCCCGACTACACGCTCAAGGTCGTGCACGACCACCGGGAAGAGTGGCACACCAAGATTGTCGCCGGGAAACCGCAGACGCCGACGCCGCTCTTGACCGCGTCAATGGACAACGTCCTGGTCAACCCGTCATGGCACGTGCCGCAGTCGATCATCAGGAACGAGCTGCTGCCGCGTTACGGCCGCGACCCCAACATCTTCGCCCGCATGGGCCTTGAGGTGAAGCGCCATCCGGACGGCACGCTGAGCGTGACGCAGCCGCCGGGCGCCGGCAACGCGCTCGGCCGCATCAAGTTCAATTTCCCCAACAAGTTCTCGGTCTACCTGCACGACACGCCCGACAAGCGCCTGTTTGCCAATGACAAGCGCGCCTACAGCCATGGCTGCATGCGGGTGGAAAACCCGACGAAGTTCGGCGAAGTCATGCTGCATCTGGCGATGAACGGCCAGACGCCGAGCGCGCAGCAACTCAGCGCGTTGTTCGGCCGCGAAGAGCACTCCTTCAAGCTCACCGACCGGCCGATGGTGCATCTGACCTATCAGACCGCCTTCGTCGACGACTCCGGCAAATTGCAACTACGCGAGGACATCTACGGCTTCGACGAGCGCATCCGTACGATCCTGCACAGCGACGAGCGGCGGATCGCCGACCTCGCCCCGCCGCAGGACGCCAAGCGCGAGCAGCCGAGCGCGCAGGCCAACCGGGACATCCTGCACCGGGTTGAGCGCGGCGAGGCGCCGAACGCGTCCGAGTTCTTCGACCACCTGCCCCCCGAGCCCCTGCGCAGCGAGCCAAAGCGGGCGGTGAGCCATATTCGTCCACAGCCGGTGGCCGCCCGCCCGGGGTTCCGCGCCGAAATCCCACAGGCGCCCTCGCCTCGGCCATTTTTGGCCATTTTCGGCCAGTAGGTAGAAACGGTCGGGGGGCGACCGCTAAGCGCAAGTTAACCCTTCCCGACAAGAGTGCATGATCTTCGCTGCCGCGGCAGAATGCTGCGGGGGGAGCGGCTTTGGGACAGCGTAATTCACGGAAGATCGCGGTGTCGGTTGGCGCGTGGCGCGAGCGTACTCTCGTTTTGTCCGTAGCACGCGCCGGCGCCCGGCTTGGCGTCGCCGGACTGCTGCTGCTGGGCGCCAGCAACTCGCTGCAAAACGCCGCCGCCGAAGGCGACACCCGCACTCTCTCCTTCCATCACGTCCATACCGGTGAAGACATTACGATCACCTTCAAGCGCAACGGCCGCTACGACGAGGCCGCGCTGAAGAAGCTCGACTGGTTCATGCGCGACTGGCGCAAGGAACAAGAAACCCACATGGATCCCCACCTATTCGATCTGCTGTGGGAGACCTATCGCGAAGTCGGCGCCACCGAGCCGATCCAGGTGATATGCGGTTATCGCTCGTCCGGGACCAACGCCATGCTGCACGCACGATCGAGCGGCGTCGCGCAGTTCAGCCAGCACATCAACGGCAACGCGATCGATTTCTACATCCCCGGAGTACCGCTCGCGACCGTGAGAGCCGAGGGCCTGCGGCTCCAGCGCGGCGGCGTCGGCTTCTATCCGACCTCGGGCTCGCCGTTCGTGCACATGGATACCGGCACCATCCGTCACTGGCCGCGCATCCCGCGTCAAGAACTGGTCAAGATCTTCCCCGACGGACGCACGGTCCATATTCCGGCCGACGGGCATCCGCTACCTGGTTATGCACTGGCGCTCGCCGATGTCGAACGTCACGGCGCAACGCCCTCCGAGACCTCGCTGAAAACAGCGCGCGAGGCCGGCGTCATCACGGCCAGCCAGGAGCACACCGCCGCACAGCCCAAGCGCAGCCTGCTGGCCAGGCTTTTTGGCCTCGGCAAGGACCGGGATGAAGAACACAGCGAGCCGCCGGCGCCGAAGCATGCGCGCGCGCCCGTGGCAGTGGCGAGCCTGAGCACGCCCAAGACCGTTGCGGTCGCAAGCATTCTGCCGCGGCCGAGACCGGCACAGTCGGCAACCGTCACAGCCTCGGCGGGCAGCGTATTCGACAATCGCGGCTATTGGCGCGGCGCGATCGAGACGGGACCGGCATTGCCGGCGCCGATCGCGGCCGGCACGCCGTACCAGACGGCCTCCGCAGAACCGGCTAGCACCGGCAGCGCGGGCAGCGACGCAATGGCCTATGCGACGGAGTCAGCAGAACCTTTCGCCACGCACACCCGCCCGATGGGCTCGCGCTTGCCCCGCATGCCGGTGGAAGCGCGCGTGATCCCGACCTCGTCCAACACCAGTGTGGTCGTGAAAGCGCCGCTCTCGCCCGTTTTGGCGACCGGCGGCAGCGAGCGTTCCGACAGCCCGTGGCTGCGCGCCGCGATGCTGACGCCGAGCGTGCGCAATTATATGACGGCGACGCGGGTGGGCGCGGTCGATCCGCGCTGGCAGTACAATCTGCTGCATAAGCCGTCGCAGTCGCTGACCATGACCTTCTCGGCCGACCCGCATCTCGGCATGGTCGCCGACCGCTTCACCGGCAATGCGGTGGTATTCCTCGCCACCACCACGTTCACCACGCAGGCGACGGCGGCGTTGCGGTAATCCTCGCCGTGCACTCTCGATAGTTCGGGGACCGTGGGTCTCGTGCGACGCGCTCCCCCGACGACGAGAATTATTGCAACATCCCCAGCGCGTGCATGTAGGTCTCCAGCACCGCCTGCTGCTCGCGGCGCTCGTCGGTGTCCTGCTTGCGCAAGCTGACGATGGTGCGCAACGCCTTCACGTCGAAGCCGTTGCCCTTGGCCTCGGCGTAGACGTCGCGGATGTCGTCGGAGGTTGCCTTCTTTTCTTCCTCCAGCCGCTCGATGCGCTCGACAATCGCCTTGAGCTGGTCTTTGGCGAAACGGGTTGCGGGTTGCTCGTTTTCGGCGGCGGCTGAGGCAGGCATCGAACTCTCCTGAATGAACGAAGGCGGCTTACCCTGTCATACGGAGAAATCCGCGCAGGGGGCCATCGCGTCGATGCGAAGCCCCCGACATTCACACCTGTGCACAACGATTAATGCCGGGGACTGGACTTTTCGAATGCCGCCTTCTGCTCGGGCGAGGCTTCTTTCTGGTGCTTCTTGCGCCATTTGTCATAGGGCATGCCGTAGACGATCTCGCGGCTCTCGTCCTTGCTCATGGCGATGCCTTTGGCGTCGGCGGCGTCCTTCATCCAGTTCGACAGGCAATTGCGGCAGAAGCCGGCGAGATTCATCATGTCGATGTTCTGCACATCGGTACGACTACGTAAGTGCTCGACCAGGCGCCGGTAGACGGCGGCCTCCAGTTCGGTGCGGGTTTTGTCGTTCATAGCGTCAATCCTTTGCCTTGTGCCACGAAGATAGTGGCCGGGAACCGGCATTGCCACCGACAAAAAGCATACGCCGCCTCAGGCGCCGCGCAGCGCCGTATTAACGCGATCCGGCGACATCGGCAGTTGACGCAGTCGCTTGCCGCCGGTGAGCCGGGCAACCGCGTTGGCGATCGCCGGGGCCACAGCGGGCACGCCGGCCTCGCCGATGCCGCTCGGCGGGTTGTCGGTCGAGATCACCCTCACTTCGATCGGCGGAACCTCGGACATGCGCAGGATGCTATAGCTGTCGAAGTTGAACTCTTGCGGTTCGCCGTTCTTCAGGTTGATCTGCTCCTTGAGCGCGGCGCCGAGACCGAAGATGATGCCGCCTTCGATCTGCGCCATCACGTTTTTCGGCTGCACGACGGTGCCGGGATCGACCGCCGCCCAGACTTGGTGGGCGCGGATGTGCCCGCTCTGGGAATCGAGCGAAACCTCCACCACCACCGCCGTGTGGGACTCGACCGCGTCGGAATAGGCGAGCCCGAGGGCCCGACCCTCCGGCCGCTTCTTCTTCCAGTTCGACATCTCCGCGACCGCTTGCAGCACCGCGACGGAACGGGAATGCTTTTGCAGCAGGGCAACGCGCAGGTCGAGCGGATCGACGCCTTTGGCTTCCGCGACTTCGTCCATCATGGTTTCGACCGCGAACTTTGTGTAACCCGAGGCGACGCCGCGCCAGGCGCCGACCTCGAAGCCGCTTTGCGCGCGGACATAATCGACTTGTTGCGCCGGAACGTCATAGCGGAAATCGCCGCCCGACGCGGAAACCACATCCTTGCCGCCGATCTTCTTGAACAGCGGCGGAATGGCACGCGCCAGATAAGACGCGGCGACGATGCGGTGACGCCAGCCCACGATGTCGCCTTTGTCATCGAGACCGACCTCGAGGCGCTGGGCCGCCAGCGGGCGCCACATGTCCTGCTGGATATCGTCCTCGCGGCTCCACATCACCTTGATCGCCTTGCCCGGCATGGCTTTGGCCAGCATGACGGCTTCGAGCGCTACGTCCCAGTCGGTGCGCCGGCCGAAGCCGCCGCCGAGGAAGGGGCGCTCCACTTTCACCTTGTCGGGGGTGGTTCCGGCCGCGACCGAACCGGCCAATTCCATGTCAATGACCGACTGGTTGGAGGTCCACAGGTGCACCTTGTCGCCTTCGACCACCGCGGTGGCGTTCAACGGCTCCATGCAGCAGTGCGCGACGTGGTCCGCGATGTAATCAGCGGAGAGCACCTTGGCCGCCTTCCCGATCGCCTCCGCGGCATCGCCCTGCTTGAGCATATCGACCGCCGGATGCGACCAGTCATTGGCGATTTTCGTGTAGTCGCTGGCGAGCAACTCGCTGCTATGCTGGCGCGCCGGCGACGTTTGCGACCAAGTGACTTTGAGCGCCGCCTTGGCCTTCATCGTGGCTTCGACCGTGTCGCCAACGACGGCGACGCCGTGCGGCAAGGGCGTGACGGCGACGATGCCTTTGACCGCTTTGGCGGCCGCATCGTCGATCTTGTCGGGCTTCTCGCCCTGCACCGGCGCATGCAAGACGGAAGCGAACAGCATGTTGTCGATCTGCGTGTCGATTCCGTATTTCGCCTTGCCGTTCACCTTCAGCGGGATATCCACGCGCGGCACGTCCTTGCCGATGTAGCGGAACTGCGACGCCGGCTTGAGGTCGGCTTTTGTCGCCTGCGGCAATGGGTCCGGCAGCTTGGCGGTCTTGGCAATAGCGCCGTAACTCAACTTGCGGCCGGACTTGGCGTGAACGACCACGCCGGAGTCGGTGGTGAGCTCCGCGACCGGGACCTTCAATGCGTCAGCGGCATTGACCAGAATGATTTTGCGCGCCTGCGCGCCGGCGATGCGCACCTTCTCGTAATAGCCGGGGACGGCGCGGCTTCCGACCGTCACCATGTGGTCGAAGAATTTCGGATTGCCGTAGGTCTTCTCGTCGTCGGGCGCAGTGACGACGTTGACCTTCTTCCAATCGGCATCGAGATCCTCGGCGATACAGGCCGGCAGCGCGGTCATGGTGCCTTGCCCCATTTCGACGGCCGGCGACATGATGGAGACGATACCGTCGGCGTCGATGAATACCCAGGCATTCGGCTTGAAGGGGATGGTGGCAGCGCCGGCCGGCGGCACGCCATCGAACGAGCCGAAGGTGACGGCAACGCCGGCGGCGCCGGACGACACCAGGAAGCTGCGGCGTGAGAGAGCTTGTGTATGGATCGTCATGGTCAGGCTCCCGCTGCACGTTGAATGGCTGCGACGATGCGGCTGTAGGTGCCGCAACGGCAGAGGTTACCGTCCATGTGGGCGACGATCTGCTCGCGCGTCGGCTTCTTGTTGCCGGCGAGCAATTCCGCCGCTTGCATGATCTGGCCGGACTGGCAGTAGCCGCATTGCGGCACTTGTTCTTCGACCCAGGCCTTCTGCAACGGATGCGTCCCGTTCTGCGACAGGCCCTCGATGGTCGTCACCTTCTTGCCCGCGACCTGCGAGACGGCGGTCTGACACGAGCGCGTCGCCTTGCCGTCGATATGAACGGTGCAAGCGCCGCACAGGCCGGCCCCGCATCCAAATTTGGTGCCTGTGAGTTTCAGGTGCTCGCGCACCACCCACAGCAGCGGCGTGCCGGGCTCGGCCTCGACCGCCGCGCGCTTGCCATTGATCGTGAATGCAATCGCTGTCATTCAACCCTCCCCAGGGTTATTTGATTTGCGGAGCTTTCCGCGCTTGTTGGCGCCCGAACGGCCATCGCCGCCGGGCGCAAGTCGATCGGTAATAATTATAAGCAGTTTCGGGGAAGTTGGCAGCTAGGATCGAATAATGGACAGCAGCCTGCGCGGCTTTCTGAACGAATTGTTCCGCACTGCGGTAGCCGCCGCGCACCCAGCCACCTGCCTGCCACCGCTATTGCCGCCCGCGCCTAAAGGCCGCCTCATTCTGCTCGCCGCCGGTAAGGCCGCAGGTTCCATGGCCGAGGTTGCGGAAGGCTTTTACCTCAATCGGTTGAAGCTTCACCCGGAACGCCTCTGTGGAATCGCGGTGGCGCGCCACGGCTACGGACGGCCGCTGAAGATCGTGACCATGATCGAGGCCGGGCATCCGGTTCCCGACGCGGCCGGCCTGGAGGCGGCCGAGCGGGCGCTCAGGCTGGCCGACAGTGCGGACATCAACGATCTGGTGCTGGTGTTGATGTCGGGCGGCGCCTCCGCCAACTGGATCGCGCCGGCGGCCGGCGTATCGTTTGACGACAAGCAGGCAGTGACCCGTGCGCTGCTGCGCTCGGGTGCGGCGATCGGCGAGATCAACACAGTGCGCAAACACCTCTCCCGCATCAAAGGCGGGCGGCTGGCGCGCCACGCATTTCCGGCCAAGCTGGTGACGATCGCGATCTCCGACGTGCCGGGCGACGATCCCTCGGCGATCGGCTCCGGCCCGACCATGCCCGATCCGACGACGCTTGCCGACGCACGCGCAATCGTCGCCAAATACAAACTCGACTTGCCACCCAGCGTAACAATGGCTTTGGCCAACGCGAAAAATGAATCGCCCAAACCCCGCGATCCGGTCTTCGCCGCCGGCTCATTCACACTGGCCGCGCGGCCGGCGGATTCGCTGTGCGCGGCGGAAGCTGCCGCGCGCGCCGCCGGCTACGAATGCGTATCCTTGGGCGACAGCGTCGAAGGCGAAGCGCGCGAGGTGGCGACAGCGCACGCGAAGCTGGCGCGCGAACTGCGCGCGAAGGGTAAGCGCGCCGTGATCCTCTCGGGCGGCGAACTCACGGTCACCATCCGCGGCAGAGGCACCGGCGGGCCCAATCAGGAATATGCGTTGGCACTGGCGATCGGGCTTGCCGGTCTGCCAACGGTCGCGGCGGTGGCCGGCGACACAGACGGCACCGATGGCGGCGCGGGGGACGCCAGCGACCCTGCTGGAGCGCTGCTTGACGGCGAAACCGTGGCGCGGGCCAAGGCGATCGGCCTCGATCCCGCCGCGTTTCTTGCCGACAATAATTCAACCGGATTTTTCAACGCCCTTGGGGATTTGCTCACGCCCGGACCCACTTACACCAACGTGAACGACTTCCGCGCCATCGTTGTTGACAGGGCGTGACTGATCACGCGACAACCGCGACAAATCATAAGCGACGACAGTTTGACCGCATTGCCACGCTATTCCGCCACGCACTGGATTATCGGCACCGTTGCGCTCGCAGCCGCGCTGCTGACGTCGGCGCATCCGGCAAAGGCCGATTTCCGGCTGTGCAACAACACCGGCAGCCGGGTCGGCGTCTCGTTGGGCTACAAGGACGCCGAAGGCTGGACCACCGAAGGCTGGTGGAACGTGTCGGCGCGATCCTGCGAAACTCTGCTACGCGGCGCGCTGGTTGCGCGTTACTATTACATCTACGCGGTCGATTATGACCGCGGCGGCGAATGGTCCGGTCACGCTTTCATGTGCTCACGCGAAAAGGAATTCACCATCCGCGGCACCGAGAATTGCCTGGCGCGCGGCTATGACCGCACCGGCTTTTTCGAGGTCGATACCAGCGAGCAACGCTCCTGGACCGTGCAGTTGACCGACAGCGCCGAGCAGAAGCCTGCCCGTCCACTGCCGTCGCGCACGCCGCCCGCGACGCAGCGCCCGCCGTCCGCCATGCCGTCCGCGCCAGCGGAAGGCGGCAAGAAATCGAACGTCTGCGCCGCGCCAAGATCGTCGCCACGCTCGGCCCGGCCTCTTCCAATGCCGACATGATCGCGAAGCTGTTCGCCGCCGGCGCCGACGTGTTCCGCATCAACATGAGCCACACCAGCCAGGACCGCATGCGCGAACTGGTCGCGATGATCCGCGGCGTCGAGAACGACACCGGGCGGCCGATCGGCATCCTGGTCGATTTGCAGGGACCCAAACTGCGGCTTGGCACCTTTGCCGGCGGTTCGACAATGGTGGAAAGCGGCGCGAGCTTTGTGCTCGACAGCGATCCGGCTCCCGGAGATGCAACGCGTGCTTATCTGCCGCACCCAGAAATTTTCGCCGCGGTGGAGCCCGGCCGCACGCTGCTGATCGACGACGGCAAGGTGCGGCTCACCGTCACCCGGGCCGAACCCAAGCGCATGACCACGCGCGTCGAGGTGGCCGGAAAGTTATCCGACCGCAAGGGCGTGAGCCTGCCGGATTCGACCATTCCGTTTTCGGCCTTGGCCGAGAAGGACCGCTCCGATCTGGAAGCCGCGCTCGATGCCGGCATCGACTGGGTGGCGCTGTCGTTCATCCAGCGGCCGGAGGACATTGCGGAAGCAAAAAAGATCACGCGCGGCCGCGCCGCGGTCATGGCCAAGATCGAGAAGCCGCAGGCGGTGCACCGCCTGTCGGAAATCATGGATCTCGCCGATGCGCTGATGGTCGCGCGCGGCGACCTCGGCGTCGAAATGCCGCTGGAGAAAGTGCCCGGCGTGCAGAAACAGATGACGCGCATGGGCCGCACCACCGGCAAGCCTGTGGTGGTGGCGACGCAGATGCTGAAATCGATGATCGCGTCGCCGGTGCCCACGCGCGCGGAAGTCTCCAACGTCGCCACCGCGATATTCGAGGGCGCCGACGCGGTTATGCTGTCGGCGGAATCGGCCGCGGGCAAATATCCGGTGGAGGCGGTCGCCACCATGAACCGCATCGCCGAGGAGGTCGAAGGCGACCCGATCTACCGCAGCATCATCGACGCGCAGCGCGCGGTGCCAGAGGCGACCGGCGCCGACGCCATCGCCGACGCCGCCCGCCACATCGCTGATACGCTCGATCTCGCGGCCGTGGTGTGCTGGACGGCGTCCGGCTCGACCGCGTTGCGCGTCGCACGCGAGCGGCCGCGACCGCCGATCGTGGCTCTGTCGCCCAACATCGCCACCGGACGGCGACTGGCGGTGGTGTGGGGCGTGCATTGCGTGGTCACCGAGGACGCCCACGACCAGGACGACATGGTCAATCGCGCCAGCCGCATCGCGTTCAAGGAAGGTTTCGCCAAAGCGGGCCAGCGCGTCATCATCGTCGCCGGTGTGCCGCTCGGCACGCCCGGCGCGACCAACATGCTGCGCATTGCCTATGTGGGGGCGGAGGCGGCGGGGGATTAAATATCCCTGCCTTCGACCTTTTCCTCCAGCGTCTTCACCAGGTCGGGGATGCGCTGGATGCGCGGATAGATCGCGAGCGCGCGCCGATAGACTTCCAGCGCCTGTTTGTCATCGCCGATGTCCTGCATGATCAGGCCGAGGCCAGACAGCGCGCCGAAATGGCGCGGCTCGCGGCGCAGCACCTCGCGAATGTCGGCGAGCGAACGACCATAGTCTTTTTTCATGTAGTAGATCGTGGCGCGTCGGTTCCAAGCTTCCAGATATTTCGGCCTGATCTTGATGATGGCGTCGAGCAGCTTGATCGCGAGATCGAAGTCATTCTGCTCGATCGCCGTCTGCACGCGTGACATTAGCAGCGTGGTGGTATCGCTGCGCGTGGCGGTCCATAACGCCCAGATGCGCTCCTCGATTGCCTTGGCGGTGACGTCGTCGGGCGCGACCTTGAGCGCGCCGAATAGGAAATCGAGATCGTGCGCGGGATCGCCGTGCTGGACATGGGGAAGCTTTTTCGGCGGCTGCACCCAGTCGCTCGGCGCCGCGGCGGCGGACACGGCAAAGCCCGTGGCGAGAGCCGCGGCAAACAAGCTTGCGAGGAATCGAGCGCGCATGAGCGGAGTCTAATATCTCCGCGGCTCAAGGCCAATATGCGGCGACGAAACCAGCATCCGGCCGAGGCCAGTCGGACTTCAGCCCTGACGCGCTTTGAAGCGGCGATTAGTTTTGTTGATGATGTAGACCCGGCCCTTGCGCCGCACGATGCGGTTGTTCCGGTGGCGGCCGCGCAGGGATTTCAGGGAGTTACGGACTTTCATGACAATCTCTGGGTTCTTGGGTTGCCGGGGTTCATAGCAGCCTTCCCGCCGCTGTCAACGGGCGACAAGCCGATATAAATCAATGTGTTACTAGACGGCTGGACCTATGGTCGTGGCCCGGCGGACGAACGCGATAATGCGAACGATCAGGCGCAGAGACCGCAAGAACAGGCCCCTGTTCAAGGCGAACATTTGTTTGTCCGGTTGTTCTTGACGCGCATGTTCTGCGGACGCGCCACTTACCGGACTGATCGGCCGTGTCCCGATCGAAGTTGCAGGCCGCAAGGGAATAATGGTGGGCGCGACAGGGATCGAACCTGTGACCCCTACCATGTCAAGGTAGTGCTCTTCCGCTGAGCTACGCGCCCTTAGATGGATTTGGTCTTATCGGCTCCAAACTGGCGAGGCAAGCGGCCTCCCCCGGCGGCTCGGCCGCCAGCATCTTCTGCACTTCGTTGACCAGATCGCGCAGATGGATCGGCTTGGACAGCACCTTGGCGTGCTTGGGCGCGGTGAAATCGGCGTTGAGCGCGACCGCGGCGAAGCCGGTGATGAACATGATCTTGATGTCGGGGTCGAGTTCGGAAGCGCGGCGGGCGAGCTCGATGCCGTCCATCTCGGGCATCACGATATCGGTGAGCAGAAGTTCGAACGGTTCCTCGCGCAGGCGCTGATAGGCCGACAGCCCGTTGTCGTAGGAGGTCACGTCGAAGCCGGCGTTCTGCAACGCCTTGACCAGAAAGCGCCGCATGTCGGTGTCGTCTTCAGCCAGGAGGATTTTCGACATAATTCCTGAGCGCCCCGTCCCAGCCGCCCCTGCCGGGGCTTCGATCCGCCCATAAGACTTATGCCAGGTAAATAACGGGTGAACCGAAAGCTTGCCTTGGCTTTCCGCCCCGGTGCATAGACAATAGAACGTTATTATGGGCTGTTTGGACCTGTAATAGCCCCATGCTACCTACGCTCGAAATGGCCAATATCCTCCCCATGACCGTTCCATGAGTGAGATCCGCGACGAGCTTGATCCTCCGTTCGAGGTGCTGGACCCGGCCGTCGGCAAGGGGCCGGTGCTGTTCAACTCGCCGCACAGCGGCTCAACCTATCCGCGCGATTTTCTGGCCATCTCGCGTCTCGACGTAGCCACCCTGCGCCGGTCCGAGGACAGCTTCGTCGACGAATTGATCGCTGGCGTGGTCAAGCACGGCTATCCGCTGATGCGCGCGCATTTCCCGCGCTGCTTCGTGGACGTCAACCGCGAGCCATACGAACTCGATCCGCGCATGTTCGAGGGCCGCCTGCCCTCTTTCGCCAATACCCGCTCCATGCGGGTGGCCGGGGGCCTGGGAACCGTGGCGCGGGTAGTCGGCGACGCCCAGGAAATCTACGACCAGCGCATTCCGGTGGACGACGCGTTGCGCCGGATCGAGAGCCTGTACAAGCCCTATCACCGCGCGCTACGGCGGCTGTTCTCGCGGCTGCACCGCGACTTCGGCGCGGCGGTGCTGGTCGATTGCCATTCCATGCCCTCCACCGCCGGCCATAAGGACGAGCGGGCGCGACCGGAATTCGTGCTCGGCGACCGCTACGGAACGAGCTGCGTCGGCGCGGTGTCCGAAACCGTTGAGAAGACCCTGCGCACGCTCGGCTACAGCGTGAGCCGCAACAAGCCCTATGCCGGCGGCTTCATTACCGAGCATTATGGCAACCCGGCCGCCGGCCTGCATGCCATCCAGCTCGAGATTAACCGCGCGCTTTACATGGACGAGCGCCGCTACGCACGCTCCGGCACCTTCGCCCGGCTGGCGGCCGATCTGGAGACGCTGGCCCGGCGCCTGGGCGAGATTCCGCTGGAAGAACTGCGCCCCTATCGGGCCGCAGCCGAATAACCAAAAAAAGGGCCGCTCTACGTGAGAGCGGCCCAAGTCTAGGGAGGAAACGCCCAAGGAGGGCAACGATAGCTCTCGCTACCGCATCGCAATAACTTACACCGCGATGCACAAAAATCAAGGCTCGATGCCAAAAAACACATGTTTTAATGCATAGCTGAATATCGGATTTCTGCTGCAAATTTAACAGTTTTCCGACCGAGGTGGCAAAAACATCACAATATCAACGAGCCTTCCTCGTGATATTTGCATTGCTTGGCACTAAGAAATGCTGTGCTGCACCGGGAACAGCAAGGCGCCCCCGAAACCGGTGCCACTTTTAGCGATCCTGCGATAAGCAAAGGCCGATGACAGCCGTCGATTTCAGCAGTTTTGTCGACCAGCTTGCCGGCGTGTCGGGCGAAACCGTCCTGCCGTTTTTTCGCACGGCACTGGCAGTCGACAACAAGAAGACCGGCGGTTTCGATCCGGTCACCGCGGCCGACCGCGCCGCCGAGCAGGCCATGCGCGCGCTCATCGCCAAGAACTTTCCCGGCCATGGCGTGATCGGCGAGGAATACGGCGCCGAGCGCACCGACGCCGAATATGTCTGGGTGCTCGACCCGATCGACGGCACAAAGTCCTTCATCACCGGCATGGTGGCCTGGGGCACCTTGATCGGCCTGACGCGTTTCGGCGAACCGGTGTTCGGCATGATGAACCAGCCGTTCACGCGCGAGAAATTTTCCGGCGACGGCGGCGCGGCGCGCTACCTGGGACCGGCGGGCAACCGCGAGCTGCGCGTGCGCGCCTGCGCGTCGCTCGGCGACGCCATCCTGTCGACCACCAGTCCGCTGCTGATGAACGAAGCCGACCGCGCCGCCTTTAGCCGGCTGGAAAAAAGGGTCAAGCTGTCGCGCTACGGCGGCGACTGCTACGCCTATTGCATGCTGGCGGCCGGATTGATCGATCTGGTGATCGAGACCGAGATCAAGCCCTACGACATCGTCGCGATTATCCCCATCGTCACCGGCGCCGGCGGCATCGTCACCACCTGGGAGAACGGTCCGGCGCAGGCCGGCGGCCGCGTGATCGTTGCCGGCGACAAGCGCGTGCACGCGGCGGCGCTGGAGATTCTCAAAGGCTAGGGTGCGATCGCGCGCTTCGATAGAGTCCGCGAACATCGGCGGGTCGATGGAATCGAGTGCGCGTGCTATAGGTCCAATGATGAAAGTTCTATTTGGAACTCACCAATTGGAAATACGCGGGGGTTCAGAACTATTCACCGCAGAATTGGCTCATTCCATTCAGGCACATGGACACGAAGTTGCGATATTTACATTTTTCAAGGGCAAGCTCGCCGAATTGATCGAGGCCAATGGCATTCCGATATTCACCCCGGACGATACGACCGCCATTGCTGGATTTGCGCCGGATATCGTTCAAACGTGTCATCTTCCTTGTGCGCATTTTCTTCGCTCCGTCGTTCCCGATGTCATACGGGTGCACGCCATGCTGGGTGTCATTCCGCCTCTTGAGGCGCCCCCGCTCGACGGGAGCGTCTTTTCGTTGGCGCTCGCGGTGTCCGAGGAAGTGGTCGATCGAATCAACAAGACGCAGTTCGGCAGGGAAGTCGATGTGGCCGTTTTTCGAAACTGGTTTGAAGACAAGGCCGTGGTGGCATCGGCCCGGGCGCATAAGCCTCACCAGCGATTGCGGGTGGCGGTTGTCTCCAATCACATTGCGCCGGAACTGATCGATGCTTTGGCAGCGATCGAAGCCGCTGGCGGCGCCGAAGTCGACTACTTTGGAACGCAGCGAAGCTCTGTTGTCGTAAATGGAGAGCTTCTAACTCAATATGATTTGATCGTTTCGATCGGACGAACGGTTCTTTTGGCGGCGGCGTGCGGCGTGCCATGCATCATGGCGGATATCCATGGATCCGACGGGCTCTTGACCGTTGACAAGCTCGATGATGTCCGGGCTGTCAATTTCTCTGGCCGCCTGCGCAGACACCCGATCACCAAGGAACACGTGCAGAAGGAAATCGATAAAATCCGCGCGCATGATTGCGAGCAACTGCGCAACAGGGTCGTTGCCGAATACTCGTTAGCCTCGCGGACCGAATGGCTTCTGTCGAGATACAAAGAATTGCTCGCGGATGGCGCACGGCGATCTCTCCGCACCCCTTCTACTTTTTTGGCGCCCGGCGAAGGGCTTGTCCATGCCGAGATCGCCGCCACGGTGCGGGAGCTCCGCAAGCAACTAGAAGCGGCCCAGCAGCAGATCGCCGCCTTGGGCCTGCTCAGAACACCACTAGGTTTTGTACGCAAGTGGAAGCAATTCGGCTGGAAAATGCTGCGTTAGAATTCCCCGGTCTGATGCCCACGCGAAGGGGAGGATATGCTGCGGCTAGGCCAGTTGGCACGTGAACGAGTGATAGACAACGGCGTATCCTCACAACGTCTTGGGGAACGGGGTAGGCGCTAATACCGCGGCGTTCCCGGCACGAAGGCGTCGAACGCCGCCCAGAACTGGCCGCGGTAGAGGTCCTGCTCCTGGAGAATCTCATGCTTGGCGCCGGCCAGAATGAGATGGCGCCCGGCCAGCAAATTCATCCCGAAGCGCTCGATCGCCGGCGTCGAGACCACCTCGTCGCGGCCGGCCGCGACCAGCAAAATCGGCTGGCGGATATGGCCGGCGTAACCGGGCGCGGCAAAACGCTTCATCAGGCGCAGCGCGGCGTCGGCCCAGGCGACCGTCGGCGCGCCGATGCCGAGCTCAGGCGCCTCTTCCAGCACCGCCATGTTGCGCGCGTAGCGCACCGGATCGGAGGTGAGCACATTGCCGATGAAATCCTCCGCGCCGATCGGCTTGCCGTCGCCGGTCGGCACGTAGCCGGAGCCGCGTCCCAGCATGCGCATGAAGCGCGCCAGCGGACCGGCCACCGCGTTCAGCCGGCCCGGCCGCAGGGCGATCATCGGCGCCGAGAGCACCATGCGCTCGAACCAGCGGTTGCCGTCGCGGCAGGCGCGGATGCCGATGGCGGCGCCCATGGAATGGCCGAGCGCGAAGATCGGCGGCGGGCAATCCGGCAGCACCACCTGGTCCATGATGGCGTCGAGGTCGGTGGCATATTCGGAAAAATTCCGCACATGGCCTTTGAGACGGTCGGAGAGCGCGCGATCCGACATCCCCTGACCGCGCCAATCGAACGTCGCCACCGCGAAGCCGCGCGCGCGCAGATCGCGCACGGTCTCGAAATATTTTTCGATGTATTCGGCGCGGCCTTGCAGCACGACGACGGTGCCTTTGCGCCCGGCCGGTGGCGCAAAGCGCGCAAAGCGCAAATTGACCCCGTCGGGGGTCTTGATGCTGCCGGTCACCGCATCGTCGGGCACCGGATTGGCGGGAATGGAGACCAGTTTCATGAGCCCGAAAGTGAGCCGGTGCGCGGTGGCCCGCGCGCCTTATAGGGCATGATCCCGAAAAGTGGGAACCGATTTCCCGCAAAGATCATGGGCTAAAGATCATGGGATCATGCCGGAAAAAAGCGGCGCGGCCGGACGGGCTCAACCGCGCTCCGCCTAGGGACAAAAATATCGATATTTCAATTGTTTATAAGGCAGCACGCCAACCTCTTGCGAGGCCCAGAACGCGCTCCCATATCAATTTCGCGCAGGCCATTCCGGCTGCGCTCGGGTTTCGGTTCGGCCAAAAGGCGGACCGCCCGCATGTCGCTCAACTCAAGGAGGATATGCCATGCGTACGTTTGATCTTGCTCCCCTTTATCGCTCCACCGTCGGCTTCGACCGGCTGTTTTCGATGCTGGACGGATTTAAATCCGCTCCGGGCTACCCGCCCTACAACATCGAGCGCACCGGCGAGAACGAGTATCGCATCACGGTCGCGGTCGCCGGCTTCGGCGAAAATGAACTCGCGATCGAGGCAAAGGAGAACACGCTGACGATCAAAGGCGAGAAGCGGACGAAGGAAGAGCAGAACGGCGAGGTGCTCTATCAGGGCATCGCCGCGCGCGCCTTCGAGCGCGTGTTCCAGCTTGCGGACTACGTCCAGGTCAAGAGCGCGGCCGTCGAGAACGGATTGCTGCACGTCGATCTCGTGCGTGAAATCCCCGAGGCGAAGAAGCCGCGCCAGATACCGATCGGCAACGGCAGCGCCAAGCCGCAGGTGGTCGACGCCAAAGCGGCGGCCTGACACCGCAGCTTCAATCGGTAACGGCGGCGCCCCGGACATCCGGGGCGCTTTCGTTTTGGGAGGGCTCAGCGACCGTCCGGCTTGGCGCCGGCGCCCTTGAAGCGCGGCAGCGGGCGGATCGGCGTCGGCCCGTCGAACAGCGCCGGCATGTCGCCGCGACCTTCGGACGGCGCCTGGCGCGGCGATTGCGCGGCGGCGCGACGCCGTCATCCGGCGATACCGCTTCGCGTTCGGGAACGTGGATGATGCGCGGGCCATGGAAATAAGATTGCGCGCGGGCGGGACGGCCAGCGACAAAGTGGCGGCCAGCACCATGCCAGCCAGACCGATTATCACCGCTATTTTCAAGACGCCCGCCCTGCCGGAAGCCGGTCAATTGGCTCAATTTTCGGAACCATAGCCAAATGCCTGCGTTGCGCAGTTTTTCCGGTGACGACGGTTAAACGGTTAACCGGCGCGCGATTCGCCAAAACGCGAACCACGCAACGGCATTGCGCCCGCGAGCGGCGCGTGGTCCTCTTCTTGCTTGGCAGAAAGGCGCCGCCGCAACAAAGCGCAAGGTCCGACCAAATCCGGCGTGGACCAGCCTTGTGTGACGGGGCAAAATTTGGCATGGTCTATTAGGACAGTAATGCTGTCCTAATAGCTGGGGGCCACGGTGCCGGCCTTTGAACGCGGGGCTGACACGGGCGGCGCCCAAAGGGAGCGGCCACGGCGCGACGGCGAACAAGGCTGCCCTTCTCGAGATCGGTTTCGCGTTGGCCGCGGCGCCCAAAGGTGCCGGTGGACGCGGTGAGCGCGCCGGAGGCTATGCAGCGCCGGCGAGGCAGGATGAGATGGACGAGGACAGGCGCAAGACAGGATTGAACGAACGCGGGATCGCAGCGCATCCCGGCGACGTCGCGCCGTTACATTCCGCAGACGCCGATCCCGGCACACCGCCGGCGCAAGGTCTCTACGACCCCGCGCTCGACAAAGATTCCTGCGGCGTCGGTTTCATCGCCGATATCAAGGGCCGCAAGTCGCACCAGACCGTCGCGGACGGGCTGCGCATCCTATGCAATCTTGAGCATCGCGGTGCGGTCGGGGCCGACCCGCGCATGGGCGACGGCGCCGGCATCCTGGTGCAGATCCCGCACAAGTTTTTCGCCAAGAAGACCGCCGCGCTCGGCATCAAGCTGCCGAAGCCGGGCGAATACGCGGTCGGCTATCTGTTCATGCCGAAAGATCCGAACTGGCGGCAGATCATCCGCGACATCTATGCCGAGGTGATCGCGCGCGAAGGGCTTTCGCTGCTCGGCTGGCGCGAGGTGCCGACCGACAATTCGACGCTCGGCAAATCGGTCAAGCCGACCGAGCCGGTGCACCTGCAGGTGTTCATCGGCCGCGGCAAGAAAAAACTCCGCGAGGACGAGTTCGAGCGCCGGCTCTATATCCTGCGCAAGTCGATTTCCGACGCGATCTACCGCCGCCGCGCGCGGCGTACGGCCGGCTATTACCCGGTGTCGATCTCCTGCCGCACGGTGATCTACAAGGGCATGTTCCTGGCCGACCAGCTAGGCGCCTATTATCCGGACCTGCACGATCCGGACTTCGAGAGCGCAATCGCGCTCGTGCACCAGCGCTTCTCGACCAACACCTTCCCGACCTGGTCGCTGGCGCATCCCTACCGTTACATCGCGCATAACGGCGAGATCAACACGCTGCGCGGCAACAACAACTGGATGGCGGCGCGCCAGGCTTCGGTGTCCTCGCCGCTGTTCGGCGCCGACATCGGCAAGCTGTGGCCGATTTCGTACGAGGGCCAATCCGACACCGCGTGTTTCGACAACGCGCTCGAATTCCTCACGCAGGGCGGCTACTCGCTCGCGCATGCCATGATGATGATGATCCCCGAAGCCTGGGCGGGAAATCCGCTCATGAACGAGGAACGGCGCGCCTTCTACGAATATAACGCCGCGCTGATGGAGCCGTGGGACGGTCCCGCGGCCATCGCCTTCACTAACGGCCGCCAGATCGGCGCGACGCTCGACCGCAACGGCCTGCGCCCCGCGCGTTATCTGCTCACCAACGACGACCGCATCGTGATGGCGTCGGAGATGGGCGTGCTGCCGATTCCGGAAAAAGACATCGTCAAGAAGTGGCGGCTGCAGCCGGGCAAGATGCTGCTGGTCGATCTCGACGAGGGCCGACTCATTCCGGACGAGGAATTGAAGGCAACGCTGGCGAGGAGCCATCCTTATAAGGAGTGGCTCGGGCGCACCCAGATCGTGCTGGAGGAATTGCCGGAGACCGCCAACGAGGCGCCGATCTCGAACCTGTCGCTGCTCGATCGCCAGCAGTCCTTCGGTTACACCCAGGAAGACGTGAAGCTCCTGATGACGCCGATGGCCTCGACCGGCGAGGAAGCGGTCGGCTCCATGGGCAACGACGCGCCGATCTCGGCGCTGTCGGACAAGCCGAAGCCGTTATTCACCTATTTCAAGCAGAACTTCGCGCAGGTCACCAACCCGCCGATCGATCCAATTCGCGAAGAACTGGTGATGAGCCTGGTGTCGATCATCGGGCCGCGGCCGAACCTTTTCGATCTCGAAGGCATGGCCGACAAAAAGCGCCTGGAAGTGCGCCAGCCGATCCTGACCAATGCGGATCTGGAAAAGATCCGCTCGATTTCGCAGATGAGCGACGATCACTTCAAGTCTTACACCTTCGATATCACCTTCCCGGCCGAGCACGGCGCCGACGGTATGGGCTGGGCGCTCGACGCCTTGTGCGAGCGCGCCGAGGAAGAGGTGCGCGCCGGCTGCAACATCATCATTCTGTCCGACCGCAAGGCCGGCGCCGACCGGATTCCGATTCCGGCGCTGCTCGCCTGCGCGGCGGTGCACCATCATCTCATCCGCAAGGGCCTGCGCACCTCGGTCGGGCTGGTGGTGGAGACCGCCGAGCCGCGCGAGGTGCATCATTTCGCGTGCCTGGCCGGCTACGGCGCGGAAGCGATCAATCCCTATCTCGCCTTCGAGACGCTGATCGCCATGAAGGACGATCTGCCGCAGAAGCTCGACGAGAAGGAGATCGTCAAGCGCTACATCAAGTCGATCGACAAGGGCCTGCTCAAGGTGATGTCCAAGATGGGCATCTCGACCTATCAGTCCTATTGCGGCGCGCAGATTTTCGACGCGGTCGGCCTGCGCCAGGATTTCGTCGACAAGTATTTCACCGGCACCCATACGCGCATCGAAGGCGTCGGCCTTGCCGAGATCGCGGAAGAGGCGGTGCGCCGCCATCGCGACGCCTTCGGCAATTCGCCGGTCTATCGCTCGATGCTCGACGTCGGCGGCGATTACGCCGTACGCGTGCGCGGGGAGGACCATGTCTGGACCGCGGACACAGTGGCGCGGCTCCAGCACGCCGTGCGCGGCAATTCGCAGGATCACTACCGCGCTTTCGCGCAGATCGTGAACGATCAGAACGAGCGGCTGCTGACCATCCGCGGCCTGTTCCGCATCAAGACCGCGGAAGAGGACGGACGCAAGCCAATCCCGATCGAGGAAGTGGAGCCGGCCAAGAACATCGTGCGGCGCTTCTCGACGGGCGCCATGTCGTTCGGCTCGATCTCGCGCGAAGCGCACACGACGCTCGCCATCGCCATGAATCGGATCGGCGGCAAGTCCAACACCGGCGAAGGCGGCGAGGAGGCGGATCGCTTCAAGCCGCTGCCGAACGGCAATTCCATGCGCTCGGCGATCAAGCAGGTGGCCTCGGGCCGCTTTGGCGTGACGGCGGAGTATCTCGTCAACTCGGACATGATGCAGATCAAGATGGCGCAGGGCGCCAAGCCCGGCGAAGGCGGCCAACTGCCCGGCCACAAGGTCGACAAGACTATCGCCAAGGTGCGCTATTCCATGCCCGGCGTCGGGCTGATCTCGCCGGCGCCGCACCATGACATCTATTCGATCGAGGACCTTGCGCAGCTCATTTTCGACCTCAAAAACGTCAATCCAGAGGGCTTGGTGTCGGTGAAGCTCGTGTCCGAAGTGGGCGTCGGTACCGTCGCCGCCGGCGTTTCCAAGGCGCGCGCCGATCACGTCACCATCGCCGGTTTCGAGGGCGGCACCGGCGCCTCGCCACTGACCTCGATCAAGCATGCCGGCAGTCCGTGGGAGATCGGCCTCGCCGAGACCCACCAGACGCTGGTCATCAACCGCCTGCGCGGGCGCATTTCGGTACAGGTCGATGGCGGCATCCGCAGCGGGCGCGATGTGATCGTCGGCGCATTGCTGGGCGCCGACGAATTTGGCTTCTCCACCGCACCTTTAATCGCAGCGGGCTGCATCATGATGCGGGTGTGCCACCTCAATACCTGCCCGGTCGGCGTCGCGACGCAAGACCCGGTTTTACGTAAGCAATTCAAGGGCCAGCCCGAACACGTGATCAATTATTTCTTCTTCGTCGCCGAGGAGGTGCGCGAGCTGATGGCCGCGCTCGGTTACCGGCGTTTCGACGAGATGATCGGTCAGATGCAGATGCTGGACCGGCGCAAGCTGGTGGAGCACTGGAAGGCCAAGGGCCTCGACTTCTCCAAGTTGTTCACCAAGCCGTCGGCCGCAACCGGCACTGCCACCTACAATTGCGAGAAGCAGGATCATAAGATCCACGACATCCTCGACCGTAGGCTGATCGCCGAGTCGCAGGCGGCACTTGACCGCGGCGCGCCGGTACGGATGCAAACCGTTATCCGCAACACCGACCGCGCCGTCGGCAGCATGCTGTCCGGCGAGGTGGCCAAGCGCTACGGCCATGCCGGACTGCCCGACGGCACCATCCACGTGCGCCTCACCGGCACCGCTGGGCAGAGTTTCGGCGCATGGCTCGCGCGCGGCATTACCTTCGAACTCGACGGCGACGCCAACGACTATGTCGGCAAGGGTCTCTCTGGCGGCCGCATTATCATCCGGCCAGCGGCCGATAGCGGCATCATCCCGGAGGAATCGATCATTGTCGGCAATACTGTGCTGTACGGCGCGATCGAAGGCGAATGCTATTTCCGCGGCGTCGCCGGCGAACGTTTCGCCGTGCGCAATTCCGGCGCCATCGCCGTGACTGAAGGCGCCGGCGACCATTGCTGCGAATACATGACCGGCGGCGTGGTGGTGGTGCTCGGCTATACCGGGCGCAATTTCGCGGCCGGCATGTCGGGCGGCATCGCCTATGTGCTGGACGAGGACGGCACCTTCAAGACCCGCTGCAACATGGCTATGGTCGAGCTCGAGCCGGTGCCGGAAGAAGAACAGATCGCCGAGAAGGAATTCGGCGTTGACCTGGAAATGCACGGTCGCGTCGACGTGATGTCCGACATGACCGGCAAGGATGCCGAGCGGCTGCACAGGCTGATATCCGATCATGCACGCTACACCGGCTCCAAACGCGCTGCCGAAATTCTCGCCGATTGGGACCGCTATCGCTCGCTTTTCCGCAAGGTGATGCCGGTCGAATACCGCCGCGCGCTCGCCGAAATGGCAAAGGAAAAGGCCGCCACGATGCAGGCGGCGGAGTAGTATGGGTAAGGTCACCGGCTTTCTCGAAATCGAACGGCACGATCGCAAATACGAACCGGTCGCGGAGCGTATCAAGCACTGGCATGAATTCGTGCTGCCGATGGCGGACGGGGAAATCCGCGAGCAGGCTGCGCGCTGCATGGACTGCGGCGTGCCCTATTGCCACGGCACCAGCCGCCTCACCGGCGCGCCCACCGGCTGCCCGGTCAACAACCAGATTCCGGACTGGAACGATCTGGTCTATCGCAACCGCTGGGACGAGGCCGCGCGCAACTTGCACTCGACCAATAATTTTCCGGAAATGACCGGCCGCATTTGTCCAGCGCCGTGCGAAGCCTCCTGCACGCTCAACATCGATGAGAATCCGGTCACCATCAAAACGATCGAATGCGAGATCGCCGACCGCGCCATCGCGCAGGGGCTGAAACCCGAATTGCCGGCGCGCAAGACCGGCAAGAAGGTGGCGGTGATCGGCTCAGGGCCAGCGGGCTTAGCCTGCGCACAACAGCTCGCGCGCGCCGGTCACGAGGTGCATGTCTATGAGCGCTGGGCCAAGGCGGGCGGCCTGCTGCGTTACGGCATTCCCGACTTCAAGATGGAAAAGATTCACGTCGAGCGCCGCGTCGAGCAGATGCTGGCGGAGGGCGTGCAGTTCCATTACGACGCCGATGTCGGCGTCAACGTGCCGGCCGAGAGACTGGTCAAGGAGCACGACGCCGTCGTGCTGGCGGGCGGCGCCGAGAAGCCGCGCGACCTGCCCATCCCGGGCCGCGAGCTCAAGGGCATCCATTTCGCCATGGATTTCCTGCCGCAGCAGAACCGGCGCCTGAGCAGCGAGCCGCAGGGCAATGTCGAGCCGATTCTCGCCACCGGCAAGAAAGTCGTCGTGATCGGCGGCGGCGATACCGGCTCCGACTGCATCGGCACCTCGGTCCGCCAGGGCGCGGCGTCGGTGACCAACTTCGAAATCATGCCGCAGCCGCCCGAGCAAGAGAACAAGATGCTCACCTGGCCGGACTGGCCGCTCAAGCTGCGTACCTCGGCAAGCCACGAGGAGGGCGTCAAGCGCGATTTCGCTGTGCTGACGCAGAAATTCACCGGGGCGAACGGCCAGGTGAAGAAGCTGCACTGCGTGCATGCCGATGTGAAGTTTCAGCCGGTACCCGGTACCGCATTCGAGATCGAGGCCGATCTGGTGCTGCTCGCCATGGGCTTCGTGCATCCGCTGCACGAAGGCATGCTCAAAGCGCTCGACGTAGCGCTCGATGCCCGCGGCAATGTCAGCGCCGACACCGATGCCTATTTGACCTCGGTACCCAAAGTCTTCGCCGCCGGCGACATGCGCCGCGGCCAGTCGCTGGTGGTGTGGGCGATCCGCGAAGGCCGCCAGGCCGCGCACGCGGTCGACAAATTCCTGATGGGCTCGACGACGCTGCCGCGTTAGGCGGCTATTACCGGAACCAGCCGGGCGATCTATTGGCCTGCGGAATATCGGCCGGCGGACGTAGGACGCCGCCCGGAAATTCCGGAGAATTCGAAAATTGGCCTCGCATAACTTCAGAAAAGTCTCCTGAATGAGGTCGTCGGCTAACGCCCCGCTCGCGGGTGACCAGGCCGACAGGCTGCGCATGACGCCGGCTGCCACTACTGGCTGGGCGCATTGAATGAATAGTTCCCAGTTCGAGCGTGTGCCGTCAGCGAGGCACACAATTCAGGACGCGAGCGAGGATCGCTCTCATCCATTTGGGAGGCTCACTGGAGCAGAATATCACTTTTCCAACCCCCATCACTAAATCTTGTCACGCTCGCCAATGCTTAGCCGGAGTTGAGCAGCCCTCCATTGAGTAGCACCCCTTTTGTGATTCACCATCATGAGCAGCAAGTGGTTTCGCGACTCGAATCATCGCGGCATCGTGCGCCGGTTTGGAGGAATTGGTCATC